>JADCCX010000043.1 GCA_020252485.1 Methylocystis sp. | reverse complement strand
GGGCCAGCGCATTGACCACGCCGCCCGCGCCAATGCTGGCCACCGCCTGTTGATGCGCGGAATTCACCGCCATGCGCGGCTTGCCGATGATGCGCGACAGCATGCTGCCTTCGGTGATGGCAACCTCATGCCCCGGTTCCGTGCGCGGATTGGGCTGTTCATGGGCCAAAGCGCCCGGCACCTCATCGGGGATGTGCTGAATGAGGCGCCCGCCCAGCGCCACCGCCAGCAATTGCTGCCCGCCGCAAATCCCAAGCACGGGCTTGTCGCGGGCCAAGGCCGCGCGGGTTGCGGCCATCTCAAAATCCGTCCGCCCGGGCTTCAGCGTGACCTTGGGGTGCGGCGCGCCGCCACCCCAAAGGGCCGGGTCCACATCAAAGGCGCCGCCGGTCACCACCAGCCCATCCACCTCGGCCAGATAGGCTTCCGCCATTTCAGGATGGTGCGGTAGCGCCACGGGCAAGCCGCCGGCGGCGACAATGGCCGAGAAGTAATTCCGCCGAAGCGCATACCAGGGCAGCTTGGACCAGCCGCCGGCCTCTTCGGAATCGAGGGTCACACCAATCAGGGGAAGGGAGCGCATGGCGCAGATTTAGGGTATTTCGGGGGTAAAGGAAAACGCGCGCGGACATTTGCTTGCTGCGTTCGGACCCGATTACACAACAAGGGCAAGGCTTTTTTCCGCGAAGGTGCAGGTTTGGACGGGGGGCCAGATACCAAAACCAAATAGGGCAACTCCGCGACCTGGCTGCGGGCGCGGAATTAACCACCCATCGCAAAGCGCAATTCACAATGTCCGGGCTGTAAATCAGCCAAGTCAATAAGTACGGAAATAATCAGCCGCCGGAAAGCGTGTTTGGAGCCTGGAAGTGGCGTACCAGTGGAACCCAGCGAACGAAAATCTCTGGCTTTCTTCACGGCAAGCAGCGTGTTGCGGCTTGCGCGGTTACTGATCACATCCCGCGGAACAGATGCGCGAACATCCGGCTCGCGACCAGCGTCTCCGGGCGGCCGCGCAGCGTGAGCAGCACGCGCCCCGTTTCCTCGCGCCGCGCGGCGAGGATGTGGCGCGCCTGCACGACGAGCCCGCGATGCACCTGCCAGAAGCGCTGCGGATCCAGCCGCGGCAGCAGATCGCGGAGCGAGAGGCGGATCAGGTGCTCCCGCTCCGCCGTGACCACGCGGACGTACTTGTCGGCGGCTGCGAAGTAGAGAACCTCCTCGACCGGCACAAGATGCACGACCTCGCTGGCCTGGGCGCGGATCACATGGAGCCGCGGCGCCCCGACGCCTGCGGGCGCTGGCACGGCGCGCAGCTGCGCCACCGCGTCGTCGAGCGCGGCCGCGGGCTCGCGCCTGTCGCCGAGCCGCCGCATCAGCCGCGCGACACAGGCGGCCAGGCGGCGTTGCTCGACCGGCTTCAGCAAGTAGTCCAGCGCCTGCGCCTCGAAGGCCCGCAACGCATATTCGTCATGCGCCGTGACGAAGACCATGAGTGGCGGCGGCACGTCATGCGGCCAGTCCTCGATGATGGCGTGCGCGGCGGCCAATCCATCGAGGCGCGGCATCCGGATGTCGAGAAAGCAGATATCGGGCCGGTGCGCGAGCGCGGCCGCCAGCGCAGCCGCGCCGTCCGGCGCCGGGGGCAGCAGGGCAAGGCCGGGCCAGCAGGCGGCAAGCTCGGCCGCCAGCGCGGCGGCGAGCAGTGGTTCGTCCTCAGCGATCAGGGCGTGCGGGCCGGGGCTCATGGCGCGGAAGGTTCCACCGGCAGCGCTATTGGCAAGCGCAGCGTGACCAGCGCGCCGCCCTCAGCATCGCCGGCCGCCGCAAGGGTGACCGACGCCGCGCCCCCATGGAGGAGGCGCAGCCGCTCGCGAAGCTGGACGAGGCCGAATCGGTCCTGCGTAGCCGCTGGCAGTCCGACGCCCGTGTCGCGGACCCGAAGCAGGAGTTTGTCGCCCTCCTTGCGGGCGCTGATCTCGATCCGACCGCCCTCGGGCTTTGGTTCGATGCCGTGGCGGATCGCATTCTCCACCGCTGGTTGGAGCAGCAGGGCGGGCAGCTGCACGGGTTCCAGCGCGGTGGGGATGTCCCATCGCGCCGTGAGGCGTGCGCCAAGCCGGATCTGCATCAGGGCCAGGTAGTCCTCGATCCAGGCGCGCTCGGCAGCCAGGCTATGCGTCTCCGCGCGGCTCGCGCCGAGGGTCGCGCGCAGGAAGCCCACCAGGCGGTCGAGCATCGCCGTCGCGCGCGGCGGGTCGGTTGCAATCAGCGCGCGCAGCGTGGCGAGCGTGTTGAACAGCATGTGCGGATCGAGCTGCGCCTTAAGCGCGGCGAGCCGCGCCGCCTCGACCTGCCGGGCCAGCGCCTCCTGCCGGCCGCGGCTGTAGAAGGCGGCAGTCATCGCAACGCCCACCGCCAGCCCGAACACGGCGACGGCACCCGCCCCTCCGGCCACTGCGGACGGGCCGGCCAGCATGTCGCCGAGCGCAATGCCGGCGAGTACCCCGGCCGGCAGGCCGAGGCCGAGCAGCAGCGCCGCACCGCGCGGCGGCGGCCAATAATGCGGCGGGGCTGCGCCGAGCTTCCCCCTCAGCAGGAAACGTCCGAGATCCACCGCCGCCCAGGTACAGAGGCTGATCGCCAGGCTGCGCATCAGCGCCGTGCCGTAGCCCGCGGTGCCCGGTAGCACCGCTTGCGCCAGCCAGGCGATGGGCGGGGCAAGCGCGACCACCAGCAGCAGCCGACGCCCGAGGCCGCGCGCCGCGCCGGACGGCAGCCAGGTCCGCAGCCTCATGGCGCGAGGTGACGCACGAAATGCTGAACGATCGCCGCCTGCGCTGCCGCGCGCTCCGCGGGATCGAAGCCCGGTTCGGGGCTGCCGCCCACCGGGTACCGCTCCGCCACCGCATTCGCGACGCTGCTGGGCCAGGGCGACATGGCGTCCATATGCCCCGCGCCGGCCATCACGGCGAGCGGCGTGCAGGCGCCGCAATGCCGCAGCAGGCGGTCGGCGTGGAAGGCATTGGGCGTGAGGCGATCAGCCTCCGCGCGCGCCACGCCGACGGGCACCGCGATCTGCGCCAAGCTGTCGGCGCGGAAGATCGCCCCGACCGGGGTGGAGACGGCGACGACGGCGATACGGGGATCGCGCCCGCCATGCCGGGCATTATTCTCCTGCCCCAGCATGAAGTCCGGCACGTTGCGGGCGGATTCGAAGCGCGCGCGGCGGGCGGCGCGCGCGGCCTCGTCCGGCAGGCCATTGTAGCAGAAGCCGAGATCGGCCTCCCCCGCGGCGAGGCAGTGGCGGATGAGGTCGCGCAGGCTCCACTCGGCGCCGACGAGCGTCATCGCGGTGATGGCGCCGGCGGACGTGCCGTGCACGCCCACCCGGTCGAGCCGCAGCCGCGGGCCCCAGTCGGGGTGCGCGGCCAGGGCGTCCAGCGCGGCGCTCGCCTCCCGCGGGCGGCGGCGCCAGGATTCCGGTCCCGCGGCGGTGACATCGGCGTTGTTGTCGCCGCGGTGCAGAAGCTGTGCCACGACGAAGCCCGCCGCCGCGAGGCGCGCGGCGAGGGCGTGCTCGGCGAGCGGGTTGCCGCCCGTGCCATGCGACATGAGAACCACGCGCCGGGCTCCCGGCAGGGGCGGTGCGGCGGGCGCGACGGACAGGGTGAAGGGGCCGGACGCCATCGGCCGCGCGCGGGCAGCGGTGGGATAGACGAGGCGCAGCGGCATCCCATCGGCCTCGATCTGCGCGACACCGGTCCGCGCGACGGCGGCGGCGGAGGCGAAGCCGAGCACCAACGTGACGCCGAGGGCGAGCGCAAGAAGGAGCGGACAGAAACGGCTTCGCGGCATGAGCATCTCCATGGACCCTGGCTGGGCCGTGGGGATATAGCAACCTATCCGGCGTGGTACTGTGGTGATGCGACGAAACAGCTAGGGCTGGCGGGAAATGACGCGAGGGCGACGTAGTCTGCGGGCGAGGTGTCCAGCCGCCGTCATGCACCCGAGAAGTGATTCCGCCGAAGCGCATACCAAGGCAGCTTGGACCAGCCGCCAGCCTCTTCGGAATCGAGGGTCACACCAATCAGGGGAAGGGATCGCATGGCGCAGCTTTAGGCTGCTTTGGGCTAAAAGGGAATCGCGCCCCCCTGGACCCGTAAAGCCCGGCAAGGCAGGTAAGCGCCATGACCCCCATGGAAATCGCCCTGGAAGAAGCCCGCGCCGCCGCTGAACGTGGCGAGGTGCCGGTGGGCGCCGTGGTGACCGACAAGGCGGGCCAGGTGCTGGCGCGGGCGGGTAATGAGGTTGAAGCACGCCATGACCCCTCTGCCCATGCCGAAATGCTCGCCTTGCGTGCAGCGGCACAGCATTTGGGCCAAACGCGGCTTGGTGACTGCACCCTGACGGTCACCCTGGAACCCTGCCCCATGTGCGCCCAGGCGGCTTCCTTCTTTCGCGTCGCGCGCGTGGTTTTTGGCGCCTATGACCCGAAAGGCGGCGGAGTGGATCACGGGGCGCGGGTTTTCGCGGCATCATCCTGCCATCACCGCCCCGAAGTGGTGGGCGGTGTGTGGGAAGGCGAATGCGCAGCCCTGTTGCGCGGTTTTTTTGAAGCACGGCGTTGACGCCGGCCAAGCTTTACCGGGATATGGCAGCGAACCTGATGGGTTCGCCTTAGGACAGATTTCATGCGCGTGCTCAAGGGTCAGGATCTCATGCAAGGGTCGGACCATGAATTCATCGTCCAGCTCTATCGCCGCATCCTGCTGCGCGGCCCGGATGAGGGCGGCTATCGCCATTATCGGGACAAGATCGAATCCGACCCTGGCTGCCGACGCAGCCTGATCGAGGAAATAGCGGGCAGCCCCGAAGCCTGTCGCCAGGGGGAAGAGCTTCGGATTATCTGGGATGATGGCGAAGTGCCCGCCCCTGCCCCGCCGGAATTGGCGCCGGAAGCCTTGCTGGCGGCGCTGCGCAAAGGGCTCGGGTCCTTGGACGACGCCAGCCTGGCCGCCCTGGAAGCACCGCTGCAGGAATGCCTTGAGGCGCTGCGTGCCGCACGCCGCAAATCGCTGGAACCGGGCGCATAATTTCGCCTTGAAACAGGCGGAAAGGATTGGTGATGGCTCAAGCCTTGGCAGGCGGGCGTTTGGGGTTCAGTTTCGCCCCTGATTTTTTGAAAGGTCCCGGGCCGGATGAGCGAACCTCGCCCCATTCAATTGTTTGACGTGCTGGCGCAGCAAAAGCTGATCCGCGCAGAGCTTGATCGGCGCATCGCCGCAGTGCTCGATTCGGGCCGTTTCATCATGGGCCCCGAAGTGGCAGAGCTTGAAGCGGGGCTCGCGGCCTTTGCGGGGGCGGCGCATTGCGTTGGCGTTTCCTCAGGCACGGATGCGCTGCAAATCGCCATGATGGCGGAGGGGATTGGGCGCGGAGATGCGGTATTCCTGCCTGCCTTCACCTATACCGCGACCGCCGAGGTGCCTTTGGTGCTGGGGGCCACGCCGGTTTTCGTGGATGTGGACAAATACAGCTACAATATGGACATCGCTGATCTTGAGCGGCGGATCGCCGAGGTAAAGCGCCGCGGCTGGCTGCGCCCGCGCGCTGTGGTCGGCGTTGATCTGTTCGGCCTGCCCGCGGATTGGCCCGCCATTGAAGCGATTTGCGCGCGCGAAGACATGTTCGCGCTGGATGATGCCGCGCAGGCTTTTGGCGCCAGCATCAATGGCAAGAAGCTCGGCCGTTGGGGGCATGCGACGGCACTGTCCTTCTACCCCACCAAGACGCTCGGCGCTTACGGCGATGCCGGGGCGCTGATCACGGATGATCCGGCGCGGGCGGAATTGTATCGCAGCCTGCGTACCCATGGCGAAGGCAAGACCCGCTATGAGGTAGAGCGCACCGGCATGAATGGCCGGATTGATACCATCCAAGCCACCATCCTGGCAGCGAAATTGCCACTACTGGCGGGGGAATTGGCCATGCGCGCCAAGATCGCCGCTGTCTATAACGCCGCCTTTGGCGCCAGGGTGGGCATTCAGGCCGCCTCCGCCGGTGCGGTTAATGCCTGGGGGCTTTATACGATTCGGCTTCGCGATAGCGACCAGCGGAGCAAGGTTCAGGCGGCATTGACCGCGGAACGGATTGGGAGTGGCATCTATTACCCCAAACCGCTGCATCTCCAGCCCGCTTATGCCGCGCATCATGCGACAGCCTTCGCGGGTCAGGCACCGC
>JADCCX010000042.1 GCA_020252485.1 Methylocystis sp. | reverse complement strand
GATCAGCGGCGCTTTTTCCTGCCCTGTCCGCATTGCAGCGCAATGCAATGGCTGAAATTCGAGCGCCTGATCTGGGAAAAGGGCGACCCACGCAGCGTGCGCTACCATTGCGAGGATTGCGACACGCCCATCGAGGAACATTACAAGACCGCCATGCTCGCTGCCGGCGAATGGCGACCGACTGCGGCAGCGGAAAACCCGCACACGATCGGCTTTCACATCTCGGCGCTGTACTCGCCCGTTGGCTGGTTGTCCTGGGAGCAAATCGCCCGCGATTGGGAAGCAGCGCAGGGCAAGGCCGAGGATCTGAAAACCTTCCGCAACACGGTGCTCGGCGAGACCTGGCAGGATCGCGGCGAGGCGCCGGATTGGGAACGCCTGGTGGAACGGCGCGAGGATTTACGGCTTGGCGTTGTAGCGCATGACGCTCTGGTGCTGACGGCGGGCGTGGATGTGCAGGATGATCGCCTGGAATGCGATATCTGGGCCTGGGCTGAGGGTTATTCCTCCTGGCTTGTCGATCACATTGTCATTGCAGGCAGCCCGCGTGAACGCGCGCCCTGGGATGCGCTGGCGGAGTTGCTGGCGCGCGATTGGCCGCGGGCCAATGGCGGCGCGATCCGCATCTCCAAGGCCTGCGTTGATACCGGCGGTCGCGATACGGCGGCGGTTTATGGCCATCTGCGGCGCCTGCGCGACCCGCGCATTGCGCCGACCAAGGGGGTTGATGGTTGGAACCGCGCGCAGCCGGTGCAGGGCCCAACGCCGGTAGATGCGCTGGTGGATGGACGAAAGCTGCGGCGTGGCTTGAAGCTTTGGACGGTCTCGGTTTCGACCTGGAAGGTTGATCTTTATCGCCGGCTTTGGCTCGGGCGCGGCGAAGCGGCAGAATTCCCGCCCGGCTGGGTGCATTTGCCCCAGGGGATCGAGGTTGAATGGGTCAAGCAGTTGGTGGCGGAGCAACTGCATCAGGTGAAGGACAGGCGCGGCTTTGTGCGCCAGGAATGGGCGAAGCTGCGGGATCGGAATGAGGCGCTGGATTGCGCGGTCCTGGCGCGCGCGGCGCTGTGGTTGCTGGGCGCCGATCGGTATGGCGAGCGGTTTTGGCACAGGCTGCGTGAGGACATCGCGAATGCGCCGGTGGAAAGTCAGGTAGCGGAGACTGCGGCGCCGCTTGCGGCGCCAAACCCTAAAACACCGCCAATGATGCGCCGGCCCGGTTGGCTGGCGCCGCGTGGCGGTTGGCTGCGCTGATTACTTTCGGGAGGAAATCATGAGTAACGGGGAACTCCACGCGCGCGAGCGCGAGGATCTGTCGCTGCATGTCGAACGCTGTGCTGAGCGCTACACGGCGGTGCGTGCGGAAATCTGCGGCCTGCGCAAGCAGACACGCCGGATTGAGGGCGCGATCTGGGGCATCGTCGCTGTGCTGATCGCGCTTAGGGCGGGTGGTGCGCAGATCCTGCCAATCCTGCGCGCACTGGCGCGCGGCGCGGGCGGGTGATCCGCCTTGGACCCCGCAACCCTCGCCTGGGCGCTCGCGCAGCCTGCGGGCAGCCGCGCAGCTGTCCTGGCCTCCGCCTATACCGGCGGCGTCACGCGCGTGACCTTCGAAGGCCGCACCGTCGAATATCGCAGCCTGGATGAATTGGGCCGCGCCATCGCCGCGCTTTACGGCGCGGAGAATGCCACTGCGCGGCGGCCGGGTGTGACACTCGCCAGCTTCACAAGGAACGCATGATGGGACAGACGCATTGGCAGCCCGCCACGCTGGCGGCAGCGCTTGGCGTGCCGGATGAGGCCTTCCGCGCCTTTGCTCGGCTGCGCCAGATCGCCTGGGAGAAGGAACTCTCGCCTGCCGAAGCAGCAAGCCTCGCGCTCGCCTGGGTCGCGGCCGATCGTGCGGCCTGTCATGGCGCGATAGCCGAGGCTGCTGGCGCTCTGCTTGATGCCGTGACTGAGGCACCCACCGAATGAAGCTTCACCTGCGCGCTGCCTGGAACGCTCTCCGGGGTTACGCTGCCGCGCAGGAGAACCGTGCCTCGGCCTGGTCGCCCTCGGGCGGCAGTGCGAATGGTGAGGTCGGCATGGCCGCCGCCAGCGTCGCAAGGCGCGCGCGCGACGCTGTGCGCAATGACCCCTATGCCGCGCGCATCGTGGATCTTTGGACCGGCAACGCGGTCGGTGCTGGCATCACGACGCGCTGGCCAGAGACGGCGCATGGCGCGGTCTGGCTGTCCTGGGCGGATAGTACCGCCTGCGACGCCGAGGACAAGCTCGATCTCTATGGGCTGCAGGCGCTGGCCATGCGTGCGGTCGTCGAAAGCGGCGAATGCTTCATCCGGCTGCTGGCCGTGCCGACATCGCCGCGGAACCCGATCGGCCTCAGTCTGCAGGTGCTGGAAAGCGATCATCTGGATACCGCGCGCAATGGCGTGGTGAATGGCGCGCCGACCATTCAGGGCATCGCACTTGGGGATTTTGGCGAGCCGATTGGCTATTGGCTTTTCCCAACCCATCCCGGCGCCTGGATGCTGCCGGGTGCGCGGCTGGCGAGCAATTTCATCCCCGCGCGCGATGTGCTGCATGTGTTTCGCAAGCGGCGGCCTGGGCAATTGCGCGATGTCTCCTGGCTTGCGCCCGTACTGCTCCGGTTGCGTGATCTTGGCGATTACGAAGCCGCGCTGCTGATGAAGGCCAAGATCGAGGCCTGCCTTGCCGCCGTGGTGACGGATGATGGTGAGGAAACCCTCACCAAACCGGGCGACGCCAATCCTGGCCTGCTCCGCGATGCACAAGGCCGCGCGGTGGAAAGCTTCGAGCCTGGGATGATCCTCTACCGGCGCGGCCAGGGTGATGTAAGTGTGGTCAATCCCTCCGGCGGGGGATCGCATACCGCCTTTGCGCGACGCTCACTGGAAGCCGCTGCTGTCGGCGCGGGACTGACCTACGACCAGGTCTCCGGCGATCTGACGCAAGCGAATTACTCCAGTCTCCGCGCCGGCAAGATTGAATTCCGCAGGCTGTGCGAACAGGTGCAATACGGCATGCTGATCCCGATGCTGGTGCGGCCGATTGCCGAGCGCTTTCATGCGCAAGGCGCACTGGTTGGGCTTTGGGCGGATGCCATGCCGAAGGGGGTCGCGCATGTGCCGCCGGCGCATGAGATGATTGATCCGCTGAAAGACACCACAGCGCTGATCGCCCAGGTACGTGCCGGCTTTGTGCCGCAGCCCGAAGCCGCCGGTGCCTTTGGCTATGATTTCCGCTCGGCGGTCGAGATGATCCGCGAAGCCAATGCCGCGCTCGATGCCGCAGGCATCTCACTCGATACCGATCCAAGGCGTGTCGCCAAATCCGGCGGCGCGCAGGACGCAGCGCAAATGGCGGCAGTGGAAATCGCCGCAACTGGGGCGGCTGGGGCAGCAGCGCCAACGCCGGCAGATACCCAAACAGCATAGGGCTCACCATGACCGAAACCACCGACCCGGCCGGGAGCGATCCCGCGCCTGTTGATCCCGCTTTGCCCGATCGACTTCCCCCCGATGGGCAATCGATTACCGCGCGCCGCGCCATCACCGCACCCGCCACCGTGGATCGTGCCGCACGCACGGTTGAGGTCGTCTGGTCCACCGGCGCGCGGGCGCGCAACTTCGTGCCCTCCCTCGGCGGCATTACCGAGGAATTGGACATGTCGCCTAATGCGGTGCGCATGGCGCAGCTCGGCTCTGGCAATGCGCCGGTGCTGAACACCCATCGCAGCAGCGATGCGCGGGATGTGCTGGGTCGTGTAATTGCCGCCCGGCTTGAAGGCGGGCGCGGCCATGCGCGGCTGCAATTCTCCGCCGCCGCCGATGTGGAACCACTCTGGCAGCGCATTGCCGATGGCACGCTGCGCGCGGTGAGCATCGGCTATCGCGTGCATCGCTATGACCAGCGTCCCGATCCGGTGAGCGGCGAGATGATCTACCGCGCCGTGGATTGGGAACCCTTCGAGATTTCGATCGTGCCCATCCCGGTTGATCGGGATGCGCAAGTGCGAGGCGCGGCGCCGCAGGGCGCGCCGTCCTTCGCCATTGAACCTTCCCTGCCTGATGAGGAAATCCCCATGACCGAGACGACGCCGGAAACCCCGGCAGCCCCTTCGGCGCCGCCCGCCGCGTCGCCCCCTGCAACCAACACGGTGGAAACACCGCCTGACCTTGAAGCGCTCCGTGCCGAGGCACAACGCGCCGAGCGTGAGCGCATCTCCGGCATTGATGGCGCCATTGACGCCGCCCGCGCCCTGGTCGGCACCGAGACCGCCGCGCATATCCGGCGCGAAGCTGTCGAGCGCGGCTGGCACCCGGACCAGGCGCGCCGCTCCTTGTTCGACGCTATGGTGAAAAGCGCCGCGCCGCCTTCCAACCCGGCGAGACCGGAACCCGGGCCTGGGCATGACTCGCCCTCGGAAATCCTGGATGCAATGGCGGAAGCCTTGGCGGCGCGCAGCATGCCCGGCTATCAGCCGCAGGGCGCTGGGCGCCATGCCGAATTCATGGGCTGGCGGCCCTCGGACATGATCGGCGAATTGCTGCGCGTCCGCGGCGAACGCAATGTGCCGCGCAACCCCACACTGCTCGCCGAGCGCGCCTTCCACACCACCTCCGACTTTCCGCTGCTGCTCTCGGCTGCGGCAAACAAGATGCTGCTCGCGGCCTATCAGCCGGCAGCGCCGAGCTATCGGCAGATCTTCCTCCGCCGCGATTTCCGCGACTTCAAGCCGCATCGCCATCTGCGGGTGGGGGATTTCCCAACGCTGATGCCGCTGATGGAGAATGGCGAGATCCAGGCCGGGACCATGTCGGAAAGCCAGGAAATCGTCCTGCTGCAAACCTTCGCCCGGCGCATCCGCGTCACGCGCCCGATGCTGGTGAATGATGACCTGGGTGCCTTCACGGATTTCGCCGCCGCGATTGGTCGGCGCGTGGCGGATTTCGAGAATGCCACCGCCTATGCGCTGCTCAATCAGGCCAATGGCGATGGCCCGACACTGACCAATGGCCCTGCTGCGGTGTTCGGCACGGCTGCCGCGCGGTTGAATAAGGCGGCGGCGGGCAGTGCGCTGGACATCAACAACCTTGCCAATGGTCGCGCTGCGATCCTGCGGCAAAAGACGCTGGATGGCCTGCCGATTTCCGTCGGCAATGCCATGAAGCTCCTGGTGGGCCCGAGCCTTGAATTGCCTGCGCGGCAATTGACGGTGAGTGTTGGCGCCACGCAGATCAGCCACGCCAATATCTATGCTGGCTTTGTCCAGCCGCTGGTCGAACCGCTGATCCCGAATAATCGCTGGTACCTGTTTGCCGATCCGCCCACCGCGCCGGTCTATGTCTATGGCTACCTGAATGGTGCCGAGGGACCGCAGGTGACCACTGGCCCAGTCTCCGGCGTGGATGGTGTCGAAGTCAGCGTGATCTTCGACTTCGGCGTTGGCGCCATTGATTGGCGCGGGGCTTGGTTCAATCCGGGCGCCTGATCACCGGTCGTGGGACCTGCCGATGCCGCAGCGCCGCCGGCAGGCCTCAGCGCAGCGGCACAATGCCAGGTAGCGCGCGGACCCGTGCGATCCAAGCCGATACGGCGGGCCAGCGCTGGAGGTCGAAGCCACCCTCGTCGGCCACATGCGTGTAAGCGAACAGTGCCAGGTCAGCGATCGTCGGGTCGGGCTCCGTTAGCCAGTCGTGCCGCATCAGCCGTTCCTCCATCACCCCAAGCGCGCGCTCTCCGCCCTCGCGGCAGCGCTCGAGCCGCTCCACCTCGGCTTCGGTGGTGCGGAGGTAGGTCCGAATGTTGCGTGCGACCGCGATGTAAGGCTCGTGGCTGTATTGCTCGTAGAACAGCCACTCGAACACCCGGGTGCGGGCCAGACCAGGTGGCGGCAGCCAAGGCGTGCCCTCGGCGAAATGCGCGAGGATGGCGTTTGACTCCACAAAGACGTTGCCATCCTCAGTCTCCACCACGGGCACCTTGCCCATGGGGTTGCGATGCAGGAAAGCCGGTGTGCGGGTTTCACCCCCGTTCGTGTCCACCTCCACCCAACGGATGGGATGGCCTGTGAGCCTCAGGATCTGCACCGCTTTCCAGCAATTGCCCGACGGGGTCATGCCGTAAACCGTCGCCATGCTCGCCTCCTACGCGGACGCGCTTCGGATGGACGAGGTTAGGGCGCGTCAACAGGACGGGTCAACCCGGCGAATTGCAGACCAGCCATACCCGATGCGCCGTGCCGGACGCGGCGCCAACCACCTCCGTACTCAAACCATAGCCCCGTTATCATGAAAGCTTTCATCCAGCTGCGCGACAGCCTAGCGCTGGCCGTCACCTATGCGGGCGGCGTCACTCCGGCCAAGGTGTCCTGGTCGGCGTGCTCTCCGGCGTGGATGGTGTCGAAGTCAGTGTGATCTTCGACTTCGGCGTCGGCGCCATCGATTGGCGCGGGGCCTGGTTCAATCCGGGCACCTGATCGCTCCCATCCCCTTTCATCATCGTAACCGCGCAACGGGCGTCCTTCGGGGCGCCTGTTGCGTTTCAGGAGAACCATTCCATGCGTAACTTCATCCAGCCGGGCAATAGCCTGGCCATTGCCGTGCCCTATGCGACGGGCGTTTCCGCCGGCCAGGGCGTGTTGGTCGGTGCCTTGTTCGGCGTCGCCGCCGTGGATGGCGTGCAGAACACCATGATCGAGGCCGCGACCACGGGCGTGTTCGACCTCACCAAGGAACCGGCGCTTGCCATCGCCGCTGGCGTGCGGGTGTTCTGGGATAATACCAACCGGCGCATTACCGCGACCGCCACCGGCAATTTCCAGGTGGGCATGGCAACCCAGGCCGCGCTCGCCGCCGATGCCACCGTGCGTGTCTGGCTCAACCGCGTTCCGGCGGCGGGGGCGTGAACATGGCCAGTCTGCTGACGCGCGATCACGAACGCATGCAAGGCGTGCATCCCCATCTGGTGCG
>JADCCX010000041.1 GCA_020252485.1 Methylocystis sp. | reverse complement strand
CTTGATATCACGCTGCGAGCAAATGTCGGAATCAAAGGGACCACTAGCAAGTCTATGATTCTAGTGGAGCTTTTGAATTTGACATTCGCTCCGACGCCCGATGTCACGCGGGATGCGAATGTCAAATTCGCTCCACTAGCGGCTCATCGGAGGGCGATGGACCTTCCGAAAAAAGCGGATAGGGTTGAAAGACGCGCTCGTCCTCTGGCAACGGATCATTCAACTCGCTTTTCTTAAGCGGGCGGCGCTGGCCGCTTGTTTTTTCGATCCAAGTGTAGTTTGTGGCCCCTATCTCTCCTGGGATTTTATCCGAGAAGAGCTGCCTATACTTGATTGATTGAACGTCGCTCGCATACCAAATGAGATAGTCGTTTACGGTTGCAATCCCAGATGCACTCTGACCTCCAGTCTTCTTAAATGGAATCACAGCACAGAAGTTAGAAGCCCCGAATACGTCGTCGAGAATATTTCGAACTACATGAAGATTTTCGTCGGATATCTGAACAAAGACGCTTCCACTATCGTGCAGTAGCTCTTTCGCGAGAAGCAACCGATCTCGCAGGTACGTCAGATAGGAATGAATGCCAAGCTCCCAGGTATCCCGGAACGCTTTGATCATCTCAGGTTCTTGCGTCAGATCAGCGTCCGCGCCATCCTTGACATCGCGCTTGCCCACGAACGGCTGAAAATTCGACCCGTATTTGATGCCGTAGGGCGGGTCGATATAGATCATCTGCACCTTGCCGACCATCGACTCCTTCTGCAGCAACGAGTTCATTACCAGCAGGCTGTCGCCCGCGATCAGCCGGTTCGACCAGCCCTTTTCGTGCCGATAGAAATCGACCGCCTGGCGAAGCGGCAGGTTCTCGAAGGGCGCCGCGAACAGATCCGCCTGCAGCCAGACCTCTCCCGCCTTTTCGCCCTTCAGCCGCTTGCGCGCATTGGCCAGAATGGTCGCCGGGTCCACGCGCTCGTGCACATGCAGCGAGACGGTGTCGATCTCGAATGAGGTCCGCTCGGCCTTGCCTGCCCAATTGAGATAGGGCGCCTGCATGCGCTTCAGTTCAAGCAGCGCCTCCTTCATCGTGTCCGCATCGCCGGAGGCAAGCGCATCGTCGATCATCTTCTCGATCCGCGCCCGCGCGGTGTCGAACATCAGCGCCGGATCGATGTGCGGATCATAGGCGTAGGTTGTCCTGGGCTGATCGGGATCGTTCTCGGGATGAACCATTCCGACTTCCGGGTTGTTGGTGCGCTTGTCGAGGTGGCGATAGCTCACGACCTGCACCGGCCCATTCGAGCGAGACGACTTTCGCTTGCCCTTGGCCGCCTTACGCGGCCTGGCGGCTTGTTCTTCTTCGGATTCAAGCGCGAAGTCATCGTCCTCATCGTCGGCTTCATCATCGCCGTTGGTCGAATCCCCGTCTTCGACATCACTATCGACGGCCCGCGCAATCGATCCACCACGCCCTCGACCCTTCACGCCACGACCCGAAGCGACCAGCTCGTCCCGAGCCGCAGCATAGTCTTGCTCCGAAAGGTCCGGCACTTGCGCACGCACTTGGGTCAACGCAGAAGCATTGCCGATAGCGGATCCATCCTCTGGAAGAATGGAGTAAAGTATTTCGGCAATATCTTGCGGTGAGGACATGGAGCGGATCGCGATTCTTGAAGGCAGTGACGATCCGCAGAATAGACGCAAAGAAGGCCGGTTCAATCATCAATCGGCAGGCTCCCTTTGTTTCTGGCCGCGCTGCTCGACGTCGGCGCTGTCGACAAGCGTTTCCCTCTGTCGCGCCCACTCCACCGCAAAAGGCGCGAGCAGGTGGTCAAGCTGCATCCCTGCTGGCTGCCGCCCGTCAAGGATCGCTTCGACGATATCGGGCGCGAGCAGGGTCAGGCGCAGGACACGCGCGATATAGGACGGGTTGATCTTCTCGGCCTCGGCGAGGTCCTGGACGGTCTGAAAGCGCCCGGAATCGAGCTGCTTCTTCCAGCGATGGGCGCGCGCGAGCGCCTTCACCATGGTGTTGTCGATGCGTGCTCGCGGCGGCGCCCACGCGTCGGCCCCGTTCGGCGCGATGACGAGCTTGCGCCCACCACGCTTTTTGAAGGTCATCGGCACGGTGACGGTGAGCGCGCCTGCATCGCGGAGGAACGCGCCCTTCGCCATCAGGCCGCCTCCTGCCGGTCACCTACCGATTGCAGTTCGCCAAGGAGCTTGGTCAGCCCGCCTGTTCGCAGCCTGATCGCGATGCCATCGACCTTCACGTCGACGCGCTCGACCAGAAGCTGGACGATGCGTGCCTGCTCGGCGGGGAACAACTCGTCCCACATCGGATCGAGCCGCTCGAAGGCGTCACGAACCTCGGCCTCGGTGATGCGCTCGTCGTGCCGTATCGCGGTCATCCATGTCCGCACGATCAATTCCGGTGCGCGCAGGAAACCGCGAAGCTGCTCGATGACCGCCGTCTCGATCTCGGCGGCAGGAATCCGACCCACCGGACAGGTTCCCGGACCGCGTTTGAGGATCGACTGCGTGACATAGTAGCGGTAGAGCCGATCACCCTTTCGGGTGTGGCTCGGCGACATGGCGTCGCCGTTCGGCGAGAAGATCAGGCCACGCAGCAAGGACGGTCCCGACAGTCGCGTCTGGTTGGCGCGCATACGAGGGCTCTCGCCCATGATGGCGTGGGTGCGCTTCCAGAGATCGGCGCTGACGATGGCCTCGTGCTCGCCGGGATAGGCCTCGCCCTTGTGGACGGCCTCGCCGACATAGACGCGGTTGTTGAGCAGCTTGTAGAGCGCCCCCTTGTCGAGCATGTAGCCGCGCCTGCTGCGGATATTGGCTGCTTGCAGTTCGCGCATCAGCAGCTTGATCGACCCGAGCTTCACAAAGCGCTCGAAGATCAGGCGGACGGATGCCGCCTCTTCATCGTTGACGAGCAGCTTGCGGTTCTCGACGCGGTAGCCGAGCGGCACGTAGCCGCCCATCCACATGCCTTTCCGGCGTGAGGCCGCGACCTTGTCGCGGATGCGCTCGCCGATCACCTCCCGCTCGAACTGAGCGAAGGACAGGAGGATGTTCAGCGTCAGCCGCCCCATCGACGTCGTCGTGTTGAACGACTGCGTGACGCTGACGAAGGTGACGCCGCGCCGCTCGAACACCTCGACCAGCTTGGCGAAATCCATCAGCGACCGGGACAGCCGGTCGATCTTGTAGACGACGACCACATCGACCTTGCCGAACTCGATGTCGGCGATGAGGCGCTTCAGCGCCGGACGCTCCAGCGTGCCGCCGGAGATCCCGCCATCATCATAGCGGTCAGCGACCGGAACCCAGCCCTCGGGCTTCTGGCTCAGGATATAGGCGGCGCAGGCCTCGCGCTGCGCGTCGAGGCTGTTGAACTCCATGTCGAGCCCTTCCTCGGAAGATTTGCGCGTGTAGATCGCGCACCGGACCTTCGGCGTGATCTTCGTCGTCGGATGATTGCCGGTTGCCGAACGCCTCATGTGCCGCTCCCCGCGCTTTTCAGCCCGAAGAACACCCAGCCGTTCCACTTCACGCCGGTGATGGCCTTCGCGATGGCTGACAGCGACTTGTAGGGTCGGCCCCGGTACTCGTAGCCCTCGACTGTTACAGTCACGATGTGCTCGACGCCCTGGAACTCGCGCAGGAGGCGCGTGCCAGCCACCGGCTTACGGTCGGTGCGGATCCGCCGCGTCTTGGGGTTGGTGTCCTCGACCCCGCGCGCGAGTGCATCCAGCCGTTTCACCGTCTCGGGTTTGAGCCCGCCAAGGCTAAGTTCCTGGATGCGATAGGCCAGACGGCTTTCGAGGAAGCGCCGGTTGTAGGGCGGTGCTTCGGTGCCATGCAGATCGCGCCACATCGTCTTCAGGGCGGGCGTGGGCATGGTCTTGATGGCGGCGACGCGCGCCAGCACGGGGTCGTTCATGGGCGGTCTCCGCCGAGTTGCGTGTCCGCATGACGGAGTTGGTCGGCGGTGAAGTCCACCCAACTGTCTCCGCGCTCGCGAGATAAAGGTGTGGGTCGTCCCTCCCGCCGCTGCCGAAGTCGAACGACGCCGCGCGCAAGGATCTCGGCGGCCTCATCCACGCGCTCGGCATCGCTCATCAGTTCGGGGCGCAGGGCGTTGGGGCCGGGCTCAGCGCAGTGGAGATCGAAAGCGTTTCGCATGACGGAAACGCTAGGCAATGATCAGAATAAAACAAGCAAAATCATAGGGTTATCGAAGTTCCGTGAAACACGGCGAAATCATTCATATTGCTTCGCAACTGTTGATTCCGTCTGCGCGGGTATCGCAGACTTGTAAGCAACCGCTTCCCGACGAATCAGTCCTGCGTTGTTTATCTACAGGGAAGGCTTCGACGGTGCTTCAAATGACGATCCGGACTTGCAGGAGTGAGTAACTGATCGACCAATAGAGCTGATCGAAAGATGACAGAATGGGGCATCAGCGCCTTGGAAAACTGCCAGCATATCGATGCTGCCGGAAATCATCCAGTATCTGGTGTCCGGCGGAACGCCTACCGCTGCGCTGGTCAACCAAGTGACTGAGTTCGGTCGCGAGGCGCTCAAGGCAGCCCTGAATGACAAAGTGTTTATCGAGGCGCTGTGGCTTCTGATCAGCCTGCCGCAAGCAGCAGCCGCAAAGGACAGCGCGGCATCCTTGGCGGCAATCGGCATGAAGGACGCTGATCTATCCAGCGTGTCTGACGTCCTCGTTGCGTATGATCAGTGCTTGGAAAGGGCTCAACGTAGCCACCACTCACATTCGACGGATCTCGGCGAAATCGCCCGGCAGGCTGGCCTTTCCGCCTTGGGAGAGGCCCTGAGCAATTCATTGCCCTCGCTCTGGGCTCCAACTGCGAACGACATCCGTACATCTTTGGCTGCGTTGAAGGGCACAGAGCAATTTTCAGCCCTTGCACACGGCTTTTACTCAAAGTTTGTGGAGAGGGTGATCCATTACTACGTTGATCGAAATATGCACAAATTGGTCGGCGCTGAGCGCGTTGCGCGGTCTGTTCACGATCTGCGCGCCTTCAACGAATCTATCCGGCGTCACTGTGACGAGGCAGCGCTTATCATGCGGGCGTTCTCCAGAGATTGGCTGGGCAAGAACCATTACAAGGACGGCAAGCAGATATCGAAGGACGATGTAAAGCGCTTCTCCGCCCACGCGGTCGACAAGATCCGCATCGAACTCGACATCAGGAAGGGGGCACAGTGAAGCGCTTCTCGATCGAGTGCGGCGTCGCTCAGCCATCGGCAGCTGATGCAATCGCCATGGACGTCCACGGAGCCGGAAAAAACGTTAAACTGCGCATCGACTACATCAGTCGGGCCATGCTTGGAAACGTGCCGGATCTGCTGATCGATCTGCTGGAAATCGCTACTTACGTCTATTGCGCCGATCAGAGGTTAGGTCGCGGCTCTGACCAGCTGACAAATTTCGGTGAGGATTGGCGGCGCAGCCTGCGTTTTTCGATTCCGGTGCGCGTAATGAGCATCTGGCAGGATCCCGTTGTTCAGAAGCAATTGGCCAAGACCCTCGGGTTTCTGTCGGACGACAGCTATGAATTCATCTTTCGCCAGGCAGATGATCCTGCCCGTCCGAAAGATTTGTATTTTCCAGATCTGATCGACACGACCTTCGAGCACGACGAGGTCGCCCTGTTTTCGGGGGGCATCGATTCCTTTGCCGGGTCCGCCCACGATATCGTCAAGATGGGGAAATCGGTCACGCTGGTTGGACACCACGCATCGACGAAAGTCCGTGCCGTTCAAGAGAACCTGATAGAGGGCCTACGGAAACGAGGATTTGGCCGAAAAGTCTCGTACATTCCGGTCTGGGTCAGCAACGAGAATGTGAAGGCCAATGAGTTCACTCAACGGACGCGGTCGTTTCTGTTCGCCTGCCTCGGCATTGTGGTGGCGAGGATGGCCGGCAAGGACAGATTCACGTTCTATGAGAACGGGGTTGTCAGCGTAAATCCGCCGCTGGCGGGGGATGTCGTTGGTGGCCGCGCGACGCGAACCACCCACCCACAAGTGCTGCGCGGGCTGGAGTCGCTGTTCTCGTTGCTGCTTGAACGAACGATCGAAATACAGACACCACTGCAATGGATGACAAAAACGGAAGTGACCCAACTCATATCTGCGGCTGGCCTTTCAGACATGCTTGCCCAGACAGCAAGTTGCACGCGACCTCGGACGTGGACCACGAAGCAAAAGCACTGCGGAGTATGTTCTCAGTGCATTGATCGTCGTTTCGCGGTGCTGTCGGCAGGGTTGGGCGATCACGAGCCGTCTGAAAACTACGTATGTGACCTTATTGTTTCGGATCGCAGCACGGACGATGAGCTTCGAATGGCTCTGAGCTACGTTGCATTCTTTCAGAAGATATCTGCAACGACACGGGATAGATTTGTCATCGACATTCCCGAGGTCACGTCTGCAATAGGCCACTTCCCTGATCTGACCGCAGACGCGGCCGGCACGAAACTCCATGAAATGTTTCAACGTCAGGCCAAGGCTGTCGAGGAGGTGATTACCGGCGCGCTTGTCGAGCATCGAACGGCGCTATTCCGAAACGAGCTTCCCTCCGGATCATTGCTGGCAATGTGCTTCAACCGGAACGGTGTCGTAACCGAGCCTCCGTCGGGCTATGACGCGCAGGTGAAGGCCTTCGTTGATCGGCTCAGCGCGCCTGTTCTCGAATTCGCGGTCGACGAGACCAACGCGCGCATTTTGTTCCACGGCGGCGACCGGCTTGATGATGCGAATTACCGGATCGTTCTGGCACTCATCACCAACTTCCGCTCGGCCAAAGCAACATCAGCAGAGGTTCCATTCATTCGAGCGCCCGATCTCGCGACAGTGATGAACATCGATGAGCAGTCCTTGCGTCAGCAGGTAAGCCGCCTCCGAAAGGCAATTGAACCCCTGGCCGTGAAGCTCGGCATCCCGATGGATCAGAACACCTTCATTGAGACCAAGGAGCGAGCGGGCTACCGCATCAATCCCGAATGCCGGGAAATCTCCGTTGTCGACGTACGCGCGGCAGACCGAGCCTTGCGGCCCGGATAACCCGCCGACGTCACAGCCAGTCCCTCTCAAAGTCACAACTCGTGTCGTGAAGGCCCCGGTTTCCGGGGCTTTCTTGCGTTTGCGTGTCACAAGAAAAAACCGCGCTGATCATATCGAGCAGACCTCAAGCCATTGAAAATGCACGAATATCCAAGCGTCTCCGGGCGTTTGGACAAGTCGAGGCGCATTTCAACGGAGGCCCTGCAATGACCGTCAGGCATCTGAACCAGATCGAGCTCGCCGCTCGCTGGAACATCAGCCACCGCACGCTTGAGCGCTGGCGGTGGTCGGGGGAAGGCCCCCGCTACATCAAGATCGGCGGGCGGGTCGTCTACCGGCTCGAAGACGTCGAGGATTACGAAAAGGAACAGCTCCGCGCGAGCACGGCCATCAAGCCGGTCCCCACGATGGCGGCGGGGGCGCGTTGAGCATGATCCCCAACCACATCACGCTCGACGCGCTCCGTCAGATGCCGATCGGCGACATCGTGGCTTTGCCCGCCGAGCAGCTGGCGCTCCTCCATGAAGAAGCCGACGCCGCGCTCAAGGCCGCCAAGACCCTCAAGGATTGGCTCGATGGCGCCATCGGGCTCCGCTACGGCGAACGTGCGTCGCAGGCGCGGGTCGCCATGGCGAAGGATACCGGCACGGTCCGCTTTGCCGACGGCGCGGTGACGGTCGTCGCCGATCTGCCCAAGAAGGTCGAGTGGGACCAGGCGACGCTCGCCGCGCTCGTCGAGACCATCCGCGCCGGGGGCGAGAACCCCACCGACTATGTCGAGATCACGTTCGGCGTCTCCGAGCGCGCCTATGGCGCATGGCCGGAGTCGATCCGTCGCGCCTTCACCCCGGCCCGCACGCTGAAGACCGGCAAGCAGACCTTCCGCCTCATCCGTGACTGAAAGGATTACCCATGTTTCCGTTCGGCAAATCCAAGCCCGAAGCCCCTCTGTCCGCGCTCGAAGCGCTGAAGAAGACGCACTACAGCCTCGCCTCATTGCCTGAAACGATCCGGATCCCGGCAACGCCGGAGCGAGCCGAGACTGACGCCAAGCCGATCACCGAGGCGACGATCGACGACATCGCCTTCGCGCTGCGCGGACTGGAAGCGGCATCCAGCGCGCTCATCGATCAGATGTACGCCCTGCGCAAGCTCAGCCAGATCGCGCGTGATGCCGGCGCTCTCGGCGCGCACCGTGCCGTCGAGGCTGCGGCCCGCGCCGGGACGGAGCGCTGACCATGGCGCTCCCCATCATCACCGCCGACCAGCGGCTCGCGGAACCTCGCGGAATCAAGGGCACGATCTTCGGCAAGTCCGGCATCGGAAAAACCAGCCTGCTCTGGACGCTCGATGCCGAGACGACGCTGTTCATGGACCTCGAGGCGGGCGACCTCGCCATCGAAGGATGGCCCGGCGACACGGTGCGGCCGCGTACCTGGCCGGAGTGCCGCGACTTCGCCGTGTTCATCGGCGGGCCGAACCCGGCTCTGCGCGACGACCAGGCCTACAGCCCCGCGCATTTCGCGGCGGTCAGTGAGCGTTTCGGCGATCCCGTCGTAATGGACCGCTACCGGACGGTCTTCATCGACTCGATCACGGTTGCCGGCCGTCTGTGCTTCCAGTGGTGCAAGGGCCAGCCCGACGCCTTCTCCGAGAAGACCGGCAAGCCCGACATTCGCGGCGCCTATGGCCTGCATGGCCGCGAGATGATCGCGTGGCTCACGCACCTGCAGCACACAAGGGCGAAGAACGTCTGGTTCGTCGGCATCCTCGACGAGAAGCTGGACGACTTCAACCGGCGCATCTTCCAGCCGCAGATCGACGGTTCGAAGACCGGTCTCGAACTGCCTGGCATCGTCGATGAAGTGCTGACGATGGCAGAGATCAAGGACGACGCGGGCACGCCCTATCGCGCCTTCGTCTGCCACACGATCAATCCGTGGGGTTTTCCCGCCAAGGACCGGTCAGGGCGTCTGTCGCCCGTTGAAGAGCCGCATCTCGGTCGGCTGATGACGAAGATCCGCGGCCCCGTGAAGCCTGCCGCCGAGCGCCTGGCGTTCAGCCGGCCGGATGCCGCGAACCCCACCACTGCCATCACCCATCCCGAAAACGCCTGAAGAGGAGCAACCAGCCATGTCTGGATCCTGGAACGACTTCAACGACGCCAAGCAGAACAGCAACATCATCCCGAAGGGCACGCTGGCCAAGGTGCGCCTCACCATCCGCCCGGGCGGCTTCGATGATCCGGCTCAGGGCTGGACCGGAGGCTATGCGACGCGTGGCACGACCGGCTCGGTCTATCTCTCCGGCGAGTTCACCGTGCTCGAAGGGCCCTATGCGCGGCGCAAGATCTTCACACTGATCGGGCTCTACAGCCCGAAGGGTCCCGATTGGGCCAACATGGGCCGCAGCCTGATCCGCGGCATGTTGAATTCCGCTCGCGGCATCTCCGACAAGGATTCCTCGGCTCAGGCGCAGGCGGCGCGCCGTATCAGCGGTTTCGCCGATCTCGACGGCCTGGAGTTCGTGGCCCGCATCGATGTCGGGACCGACACCAACGGCGAGGAGAAGAACGAGATCCGCGCCGCCGTCACGCCGGACCACAAGGAATACGCGCCGCTGGCCGGTGCAACCGCTAGGTCGCCAGCGCCGCAGCCGCAACCCGCGCAGGCTTCGATGCCGCAGCCGGGCATCCGTCCCTCCTGGGCGCAGTGAGGACCGCTACCCATGTTGCTGCGACCCCGTCAGAAACTGTTCGTCGAGCGAAGCGTCAGCTCGCTTTCGCAACACGGAAACACGCTTGCCGTGGCCCCGACCGGGGCCGGCAAGACGATCATGCTCTCGGCGGTCGCGGGGCGCATGATCGCCGATTCCGACGCCAAGGCCTGCGTCCTCGCCCATCGCGACGAGCTCACCGACCAGAACCGGGACAAGTTCCGCCGTGTCGTGCCCGGTCTCAGGACGTCCATCGTCGATGCGCGCGAAAAGTCCTGGAAGGGACAGGTGACCTTCGCGATGGTTCCTACGCTGACGCGATCCGGCAATCTCGATGCGATGCCGACGCTCGATCTTCTGGTGATCGACGAGGCGCATCATGCGGCGGCCGACAGCTATCGCCGGATCATCGACCGGGCACTGCAGAGCAACCCCGCGTGCCGGATCTATGGGGTTACGGCTACGCCCAACCGCGGCGACAAGCGTGGCCTGCGCGCCGTCTTCTCGAATGTCGCGGATCAGATCCGCATCGGCGAGCTGATTGCCTCCGGCCATCTCGTGCCGCCGCGCACCTTCGTCATCGACGTCGGTGTCCAGGATCAACTCACCAAGGTGCGGCGCACCGCTGACGACTTCGACATGAGCGAAGTTGATGCGATCATGAACCGGACTCCGGTGACCGACGCCGTCATTCGGCAATGGCAGGAAAAGGCCGGAAACCGCCAGACGGTCGTGTTCTGCTCCACCGTCGACCATGCCCGCAATGTGGCCCGCGCATTCAATGACGCAGGAATTCCTGCCGGGCTCGTCCATGGCGAAATGCCGGATGCCGAGCGCAAATCCGTGCTCGCGGCCTACGCCGCAGGCGATCTTCGCGTGGTGGTCAACGTCGCGGTTCTGACCGAAGGCTGGGATCATCCTCCCACGAGCTGTGTCGTCCTCCTGAGGCCGAGTTCCTACAAGTCGACGATGATCCAGATGATCGGCCGCGGATTGCGCACGGTCTCGCTGGATGAACATCCCGGTGTTCTGAAGACCGACTGCATCGTCCTCGATTTCGGCACGTCGACGCTGCTTCATGGATCGCTCGAACAGGACGTCGATCTGAACGGCCGGGAAACCACTGGCGAGGCGCCGACGAAGGACTGCCCCGAGTGCGGTGCCGTCGTGCCGCTTGCCACAACCGAGTGTCCCCTGTGCGGCCACCATTGGGAACGGGCTGAGACCGGCGAAACTACGCCGCTCGGCGAGTTCGTGATGTCGGAGATCGACCTCCTGAAGCGGTCGAGTTTCCGGTGGTGCGATCTTTTCGGCGACGACGCCGCGCTCATCGCCAGCGGCTTCAACGCCTGGGGCGGGGTCTTCTTTCTCAATGGCCGCTGGTACGGCATCGGCGGCGTCCAGAAACAGCGGCCGCATCTGCTGGCCGCCGGCGAACGCACGGTCTGTCTCGCGGCAGCAGATGACTGGCTGAACGAACACGAAAGCGACGAGAGCGCGCACAAGTCCAGGCGGTGGCTGAACCAGCCGCCGACCGACAAGCAGCTCTCGTTCCTGCCGCCCGAGTACCGGCAGGATTTCGGGCTCACGCGCTACCAGGCATCGGCGCTCCTGGCGTTCCGCTTCAACCGCGATGCCATTCGCTCGCTCGTCTTCGGCGCAGCGGACGCCGCTCCCGCCGACCTGATCGGGAGGGCAGCCTGATGGAGCGCCCCAATGAACATGACATCCTCGGACCGTCTGCGCCTTTGGCATCCGCGTGGGACGCTCTGCGCCGTTTGCCGCTGTCCGACCCGTGGCTTTGGCTGGTTCGACCCGGTGCGATCGAGGCAGCCGCGCCCCTCGGCCTGGTTCTGCTCGATCGCCTGCCAAGGCTTCTGGACGCGCTTGGCGCGGGAGCGCTGGGCCATGGTTGACCTCTCCGAACAGGAAAAGGCGGCCATCTGCGCCAGCATGAAGCCGATAGCCGAGATCATGGAGGAGATCGGCTGGCAGACCCGGCTCGCCGAGCTCTCGGAAGCTCAGGTTCGAACCCTGATCGAAGTCGCCGTCGGCGGTTTCCAGGATGCAATGCGTGGCATCGCCCAAGGTTCTGCGGAAACGCGCGAGGATGCGGAGGTTCCGTTCTGATGCTGGACTTCAATCACCGCTCTCTGATCGCCGGACGTATCAACGGGCTGATCGACGACAGCCTCGATGCCGCGCGCGCCGTGACGCCGCCCCGGACCTATCTGGGTGGATCGCGGCTCGGGCAGCCTTGCGAGCGGGCGTTGCAGTTCGAATTCGCCGGTGCGCCGAAGGACGACGGCTCCGAATTCGACGGCCAGACGCTGCGGATCTTCGAGATCGGGCATGCGCTTGAGGATCTGGCCATCCGCTGGCTCCGTGGTGCGGGCTTCGATCTCTACACCCGCAAGGGCAATCGACCGGACGGGGCGCAGTTCGGATTCTCGATCGCTGCTGGCCGTGTTCGCGGTCACGTCGACGGGATCATCGCGGCAGCTCCCGGCCAGCTGGGCCTTGCCGTTCCCGCGCTCTGGGAATGCAAGACCATGAACGCCAGGAACTGGCGGGAGACTGTTGCCAAGGGTGTCGTCATCGCCAAGCCGGTCTACACGGCGCAGATCGCCCTCTACCAAGCCTACATGGAAGGAAGCGTCCCCGGCATTTGCTCCAATCCGGCGCTGTTCACCGCCATCAACAAGGACACGGCCGAACTGCACCACGAGCTTGTGGCTTTCGATGCCGGTCTTGCCCAACGGATGAGTGATCGCGCCGTTCGGATCCTGCAGGCGACGGACGCAGGCGAACTGCTGCCCCGGATCGCGACCACGCGCGACTTTCATGAATGCCGGATGTGCCCCTGGGGCCAGCGCTGCTGGGGCCTGCCGGCATGAACGAGCACAACGTCGTTTCCCTCGATGCCTGGCGCGACTTCAACGATGCGACGCCGCACGTCGATCCGTTCGACGTGGAGCCGGATCGTGAGCAGATTGCCGTCTTTCTCGATGTCGTCTTCGGCTATTGCGACGGCTGGGTGCCGCTGCGAGGTTTCATCGACAAGGGCCAGGGAATCGACGGTCGCCCGCACAATGCCTGGATCGAAGCCGACGCAAACCTGCCGGAGAAGGCGATCGCGTTCGCAGGTTGGGCGGCGCGCGAAGGCGCTGCCTTCTATGTGGTGCCGGGAACGGTGGCCGAGAGCGGCAAGGCCAAGTCCGCCGACGTGCGCCAGATGCAAACGGTGCTCGTCGATCTCGATGCCGGCGACATCGCTGCCAAACTCGACCACCTGATCCGGCATCTCGGTGAACCGACCCTGATCGTCGAAAGCGGTGGCCGCACACAGGACGGTCTCGACAAGCTGCATGTCTGGTGGCGCTTGAACGAGCCTGCCGAAGCCGAGGACATCACGCTGCTGTGCCGGTTGCGTGGCGACATCGCGATCAAGGTTGGTGGCGACACGCATTTTCGTTCGGCGCACCAGCCGATCCGTCTGGCGGGATCCATCTATCACAAGGGCGGCTACAAGCGCCTCGTCACCATCCGTCGCCACAACTCGCATGTCGAAGTGGACCTGCGCGATTTCGCGGAACGGGTCGACGCCATGCCGCCTCTCGTCGGTTTTGGATCAGAACCGGGACCAGCAACATCGAAGCCGTCGATCGCCGATGTTCTGACGACGCCGGTTCGGGAAGGCAGCGAGGACGCATGGACGCGTTTTCAGGGCGCGAGCGCCGCCATCGGCCATTTCATCCGGATGGCCCATGAGGGTCGCATAGGCCGCGATGATGCCTGGGAGGCGATCTGCCAATTCAACGCCGCCATGCTGCGCCCACACTGGCCGCTGGAACGGTTAGCATTGGAGGCGCAGCGCCTCTGGCGCTTGCACGAAGAACGGCACGGTCCGCCACTGGAACGGCTGGCGGCTTCGCCGCTGTCACCTTTGCCGACCTTCACGCTCGGAGCGCTCCTCGACGACAGAAGCCCGATGCCGGATGACATCATCGGGCCGCGGGTGCTCACGCCGGGTGGAATGCTGGTCCTCGGCGGCGCGCCCAAGGTCGGCAAGAGCGATTTCCTGATCAGCCTGCTGGTGCACATGGCGGCCGGCATCCCATTCCTCGGCTTCGCGCCGTGCCGCCCGTTGCGGATCTTCTATCTGCAGGCCGAGATCCAGTACCACTATCTGCGCGAGCGGCTTCAGGGCATCCGGCTCGACCCGGCTCTGCTCTCCGCCGCCCGAGACAATCTCGTCGCGACGCCGAAGGTCCGAATGCTGCTCGATGCGGGCGGAGTTTCGCGCGCCGTTGCCGCCGCCCGGGCGCATTACGGCCATGGCGCGCCCGACATCCTCTGCATCGACCCGATCCGCAACCTCTTCGATGGTGGCCCGGACGGCGGAGGCGAAAACGACAACACGGCGATGCTGTTCTTCCTGCAGGAACGTGTCGAGGTGTTCAGGGATTCGGTGGCGCCGGACGCCGGCCTGATCCTCTGCCACCACACCCGCAAGATCACGAAGAAGCAGCTGGCCGAGGATCCGTTCATGGCGCTCTCGGGCGCTGGAAGCCTGCGCAGCTTCTATACCTCCGGCATCATCATGCATCGGCCCGACGAAGAGCGTCCCGAGCGGATGCTGCATTTCGAGCTGCGCAATGGTCCAAGCATTGAGCCGAAGATCATCGACAAGACCAATGGGCGCTGGGTGGAAGTCGACCGTTCGGGCGAGCGGCTGGTGCGCAAGTCGCAGGGTGAGCGTCTCGATGCCGAGCGTGTGCGCAAGCACGATGTCATCCTCGGCATTCTTCTCGACGAAGCGCTGGCAGG
Organism: Methylocystis sp.; assembly: GCA_020252485.1. Lineage (GTDB taxonomy): Bacteria > Pseudomonadota > Alphaproteobacteria > Rhizobiales > Beijerinckiaceae > JADCCX01. Next base: position 51,972 of record JADCCX010000041.1, on the reverse strand, counting down.
CCGACTCTACACCATCAACCAGTTCGCGGAGGCGTTCGAGAACCGCGGCGGGCTCGGCGGCAAGGACACGATCCGGGACCGCCTGAACGTGCTCGCCACCAAGGGCTTCGTGAAATTCGTCCGCGATGGCGCGCCGTACGGCTTCGGCCCGTCCCGGTCGCGTTTCGGGTTTCTGTGCGTCGAAGCGATGGCCATTCCGACGGATGGCGAAGCGGTCGATCCCGAAACCGGCGAGGTCTCGCAGGCCACCATCGCGGTCCTGCCGACCCATTACAAATCACCCCAGACCGGTGCGTTGCTCGAGATCGAGAACCCGCATGTCTGGGTCTATCCGAAGGGCGAACCGTCATGATCGCCATCCCGTCGATCATCGCGCAGACCTGCGCTCCGGCCAGATTGAACCAGATGGGGCGCGGTTCCGAAACTGCTCCGTCATCCCCGCGCCAAACTGCGCTCCACCCCGTCGAGACCAGATTGGGCGCGATGTCGAAACTGCCCCTTCGGAATTGCGCGCGAGCCAGATTGGCTGCGCTGCAATCAGATTGGGTCGCGAGTGCCAGCCGAAACTCCCGAAACTGGAATTTCCTCAACCTGGCCAACGTCTTGTCCTGGCCAGCAAGTTTAGGGGCTGAAAGCCACCCCCTTCAGGGGTGGGGGAGACCGCCGCAGGCGGGGTCTCCCAACCCCACCCCCAGGTGCTGCGCGCGCGTGGCGTGCGGCAAATCTCTCATTCCCGACAACACTCGAACAGGATCAACCAGCATGAGCATGCATCCATCACCCGTCCTTGTCGCCGACTGCCAACCTGCATCCATCGGCTCTGCATCTGCGGGCAGCAGCATCCTCGCCCTCGATCTTGGCACCACCACCGGCTGGGCAAGCCTCATCGGCGGCATCATCCAGAGCGGCACGGTCTCATTCCGACCCAGCCGCTATGACGGCGGCGGCATGCGCTATCTGCGCTTCCAGCGCTGGCTCGATGCGCTCGTCCACGACAATGACGGCTTGGCCGCGATCTACTTCGAGGAGGTCCGCCGTCATGTCGGCACGGATGCCGCCCATCTCTACGGCGGCTTCCTGGCAACACTGACTGCGTGGTGCGAGCGCGAGCAGGTCGCCTATCAGGGCGTTCCGGTCGGCACCATCAAGCGTTTCGCGACCGGCAAGGGCAACGCCGACAAGCACGCGGTGCTCGCCGCCGTCACTGCGCGCGGCTTTCGGCCCGCCGACGACAACGAGGCCGATGCGATCGCCATCCTGCTCTGGGCGATGGAGACCCGGGGAGGTGTGCTGTGAGGTGGTCGCCACGAGGATATGGCGGCCAACGCCGCAGCCCTGATGACGTCAAGCGCGATGGCTGGCGGGAGCAGCGCGTCCTTGCGGTGTCGATAGACGATGCTCGCCTGACCTGGCCCGAACGTGAACTGATCCGGCAACTCGGCGAGAAGCTCTATGGCGATCGCAACCAAACCAAGGAGGCGCGCCGATGACCAACTGGACGCCAAGCCTTGTCGAAGCACGTCTCGCCGAGGCGGCCTTCGTGCTCAAGCGCCTGCCCGAACCACGGCGGCAGGGATACTTCAGCACATGGCCCGAAATCATCCATGGCTTTGCCGACAAGGTCGAACAGGAGCCGAAGCCGATGCGTGTGCTGCCCTCGCCCGCAGCCATCAGCCGGATGGAGGAGACGCTGAGCTGGACCGTCGGGCTGGATCCGGTCGAGGGCAAGATCATCTGGCTGCGAGCGCACGGCGAGCGCTGGAAGACGATCTGCTGGACGGTCGGCTTGCAGCGCTCTGCGGCACACCAGCACTGGCTTTACGCGCTGTGCGTCATCGCTTTCCGGCTTAACGGGCGGCGGCTCAACCGCAGCTACTCGAAGCGCAAGGTGATCGAACTGGCTGGTGCGGCGCAGCGGTGAGTAGCGGCGAGCAAAGTGTCCGCCGGACAGTTTTCGCGCGGACAGAAATGCCGGTTCAGGGTAGATTTCGGGCTATCCTCGGGACAGACGCGCTCAATGAGCTTCGCCTTCCCCACCTGCCCGATGAGCTTGGTTCCTTTCCGGCCATTTTCGTATGCGGGAGGGCGCGGCGCGAAACGTCGCTAGCGGCAGGCCGGATTTTTTGGGAAGCCACCCGGAGTCCAGCGCCTTTCATGGCCGCTCCGAAGTCCCGACGAACACAAGCTTTTTTGTCTCCTGGACGTCTGCCACGCCTGGACCCTTCGCGGAGTCCGGTTCGGCATCCGGCATCCAGCGGCCAATCCGCAGCAACACCACCAGCCATCACCGGACATCATGACCCTCAGCTTCGCCCCCGAAGCGATCGAGACCTGGCCGCTCGACCGCCTGCGCCCCTATGCGCGCAACGCCAAGACCCATGGCTCGGACCAGGTCGCCAGGATCGCCGCCAGTATGGCGGAGTTCGGCTGGACGGTTCCGGTGCTGGTGTCGAGCGATGGCGAGGTCATTGCCGGCCATGGCCGGATCATGGCTGCCGCGCAGCTCGGCCTCACCGAAGCGCCCGTCATCGTGCTGGATCATCTGACCGAAGCGCAGCGTCGCGCCTACCGCATCGCCGACAACAAGCTGACCGAACTCGGGGCATGGGACGAAGCGCTTCTTTCCGGCGAGTTGCAGGAACTCGTCGCCGATGAATTCGACCTGTCGCTGATCGGCTTCTCCGATGGCGAACTCGACCGGCTGCTTGCGATGGAACCGGGCGACGAGGCATCCGACGGCGCGGGCGTCGCCCCTGTCGTGATCCCGGAACCGCCCCGCAATCCGGCATCCCGCCTCGGCGACCTGTGGATGCTTGGCGATCACCGGCTGCTCTGCGGCGACAGCACGAGCGCCACCGATGTTCGTCGCCTGATGAATGGCGAGCGGGCGATCCTGTTCGCCACCGACCCGCCTTATCTCGTCGACTACGACGGCTCGAACCATCCGACCCGCAACAAGGACTGGTCGCCATCCTACGGCGTGACCTGGGATGACAGCAGCCAGGGCGCTGAACTCTATGACGGGTTCATCGCGGCGGCTGTTGCCGAGGCGATTACCGAGGACGCCGCCTGGTATTGCTGGCACGCCTCGCGCCGTCAGGCGATGCTGGAGGCCTGCTGGGAAAAGGCAGGTGCCTTCGTCCACCAGCAGATCATCTGGGTGAAGGACCGCGGGGTTCTGACCCGGTCGCACTACCTCTGGAAGCACGAGCCCTGCTTCATGGGCTGGATCAAGGGCAAGCGCCCGCCGAAGGTGGCCGAGGAAACGCTGGCCTCGACTTGGGCGCTGCCGAGTTTCGCCAAGGACGACCGGCCCGATCACCCGACGCCGAAGCCGCTCGACGCGTTCGGCATCCCGATGCGCCAGCATGTGGTGCGCGGCGGGCTCTGCTATGAGCCGTTTTCGGGTTCGGGATCGCAAATCATGGCGGGCGAAGCCAATGGCCGCCGTGTCTTCGCGATGGAGATCAGCCCGGCCTATGTCGATGTCGCCATCGAGCGCTGGCAGACAGACACCGGACGCGAGGCGATCCTCGACGGCGACGGACGAACGTTTGCACAGGTGAGAACTGAGCGGTTGCAGGCTGCGGGCTCGAAGGAAACCAATGCCGCCTGATCAGCTGTGGAAGCGGACGCCACCAATCGCAATGTCGGCATGAAAGGCCCGACCAATCGCGACGATGCCGATGCGGCGGAGCCTTGAAAGATTGAGCGATGCGTCGATCCGGTGCGCCTCGAAGTCGGCGAAAAGCAACCGAACGGTCTGCCACTCCGGCCTTGCAATAAAGCTCTGCCGATAGGACTGCCAGGGCCGGGCTACTTCCGCCGTGCGCAGGTGCAGATTGTAGCTCTCATTGTTGCCGATGACGTCGATCTCGATGCCTGCCCATCGGCTTGCATCGATCGCGGCCCCGTCGGGCGCGAGGTCAAGCGCGATCTGGATAAAGCCGCCGTTGTTTTCGAGGCTCACGTCGCCCTGCATCTGAATTGCTGCCCGGCCTAGAACAACCATGCGCCGCATCGTGCCGTTCGAGACACCGCCCATGACCCGATCAGCGACGAGCTCCCAGGCAGCGCAGTTGCTCGCACGCGGCAACGTCTGACTGAGGTCGTCGATTGTTTCCGTCGTTGCGGCCAAGCTGCGGCTCCATTCGAGACCCGTCGCGATCGTCCTCACGAATCTCCAGTGGAGGGAGTTAGAAACACTGGACTCCGCAATAAGCGCGGCTGCGCGCCGTTACCGTCGTTTCCTGACCGCCGTTGAAAAGGCAGACGAAATTTGCTGTTTTGTCCACGTCCGTCTCGTTGACGAGATGGTCGAGCACGGCGCACAGGCGGGGGCCGCCTCCATTGGCAATAGGCAGCGACTTTTCGAGCGCCGGGCCTCCCGGCCGGGGCCTCGGCGGACGTAGCAGGTCAGTTTGCGCCGTCGTCGGGACCGTCAGACCCGCCGCCCTGCACACCGCCCGCGCCTCGGCCCGGGTGATGGCGCCTCGGCATGCGGCTGCGACCGCGTTCACCGCTGCGGCATCGGCAGCTAAAAATGCGTCGGATCGCGCCAAGGCGGGGTCGCAATCTTTGCTTTCAGCGCGACGACGCGCGGATGCGTTTGCCACGCTTTGCGGCACGTGGGCGCAGAGCGTCACCTGCACGCTTTGTAGGCCCACATCATCAGCGTGTGCTGGGGCCGCAAAGGCGAGTGGCACAAGTAAGCCAGCGGAGAGGAAGAGGGTCCGCGCAGTCCGGACTACAACTTTGTCGAGCAAATCAATCATACGATAATCCTCTAAAATAACAAAAATCACTTCGTGCCAGCATTTCCCCGCCTGTTTACGTCACAGCGGGTAGCTCTGTCAAGATCGGCCCAGCCAAAACCGCGCCGGTCCGCGTTACTCGCGTCGCGCGTCGTCGATCACCCAACTCAACCGTGAACGCACCCTGCACGAATCAGCGCGGAGCCTTGCGCCGCCTCGACGCCTGAGGACGGGATGCCTTCGCCGGCGCGGGCCTGCGTCAGACCCTTGCGGATTCCGGCCACGGTCTCGGCGTAGTCGAGCTGGTTCTGCATGTCCTGCCATGCGCTCGCGTCCATCACGACGACGGATGGCTTGCCATTCACGGTCAGGATCTGTGGCCGCCCGGTTTCCTTGATGCGCGCGATCATGCGCGCCGATTCCCGCTTGAACTGGGTCAGCGGGCTGATATCCTCGGTGATGTTCATGGCAGGACTCCTGACGCGCATCGAACTCGGTGTGAAAATAGCGCCCTTATCGATGCGCGTCGAGGATTTTGGCTGTCAGACGATCCGGTAAGCCCGTCCGCGTCCCTCGACCTTTTCTGATGTGACTTCGAGTCCGAGCTTCTTCTTCAGTGCTCCGGCGATCGCGCCGCGCACCGTGTGGGCCTGCCAGCCGGTGGCGGTGATGATTTCCGCGATGGTCGCGCCGTCCGGCGCGCGCAGCATGGCGATCAGCGCCGCCTGCTTGGTCCCGGCGCGCGGCGTGCGCGTCGATTTGGCAGCTTCTGCGTCGCTATCCCCAGCGCGATCCTGCGGCGGCGCTTGTGTCGCGCTCGCGGGCGCAGTTTCGGCATCATCCGGCTCGATTCCGATGGCGACAAGGCCCGCATCGGTGGCGATCAGCGTGGTGCCGTGGCCGTCGCCGGTTTCGCGCCAGACCGGTTCGCCCCGTCGTGAGTTGACTTCAACCTCTTGCAGCAGGCCCTTCGCGATCATCGTGCTGACGACCTTGGCGGCAGCGCCACCGCGTAAGGATTCGGGCAGCGGAAGGGCGATGCGCTCGGGTCGCTGCGCAGCGGCGCTCAGGATGACGGCTTGGGTGTCGGAAAGCTGTGTCATGCGAACCTCCGGTTCGAGAACGCCGCGACCATCGCGGCGCTTCTACGAGGCCAAGCCCCGCAAGCGCGGGGCGGCCGCGGATGTCGGCCGGATCATTCGGCGTGTTCGCCCTCGCGGAAGGCGCTGTCGGTGATGCGCTTGAGCAGTTCAGTGTAGTGGGCGAGCGTCCCGACGTGCCCCCAATGCACTTCGTCGGGATGAACATCGAAATGCTCGTCACTTAGGGCGGCAATGCGCGCAAGCATGGCGTCGATCTCGACCTTGCGGGCGATGAAGGCGTCGAGGGCCTTGGCGTTTTGGGGTGCTCGGGTCATCCGAAATCTCCTTGGTTCGTGACCCCATACAGGCTCTGTCGGGTGCGCTTATCAAGGCAATAAGTGCATCAATTCATTATGTTTTCGGAGCGGGCATGCAGGGCATGAGCGAGCGCCAGTACGCGTCCCATGTCGGCTTGTCGCGGGGCGCGATCCAGAAGGCGAAGACGTCCGGAAGGCTCGTCCTTCATGCCGACGGTTCGATCGATGCGCGGGCGAGCGATGCGCGCCGCGCATCGATGACCGACCCCTCGAAGCAGCGTCAGGATGGCGGCGAGGCGAAGTTGAAGCCCGTTCCCGATGCGGCCTTGTCCGCCGTCGGCGACACGCTTCGCGAAAGCGGAATCGCGCCGTCCCCGGCTGGCGGCGGGACCACATTCCTCCAGGCCAAGACCGCCAACGAGGTGCTGAAGGCTCAGGAACGGCGTCTGCGTCTGCAGCGCATGAAGGGCGAGGTCATCGACCGGGCGCGGGCAACAGCTCTCGTTTTTCGACTGGCGCGCGAGGAGCGCGATGCGTGGGCGAACTGGCCCGCACGGATCGCGGCACAGATGGCGGCGGAGCTCGGCCTCGAAGCGCACGCGATGCAGAAGGTTCTGGAGACCCATGTCCGAGCGCACCTCGCCGATCTCGCCGAGGTCGCAACAGATTTCCGATGAGCTGTTCTCCTTCGAAGGCGTCGACGCGCTCGTCCAGGCCTGGCGCGATGGGCTGACCCCCGATCCGGCGCTCACCATCTCGGAATGGGCGGATCGGCACCGGTTCTTGAGCCCGCGCGCGTCAGCCGAGCCCGGGCGCTATCGCACGGACCGCACGCCCTACATGCGCGCCATCATGGATGCGCTCTCGCCCGGCAACGCCGCGCGGCGCATCGTCTTCATGAAGGCGGCGCAGGTCGGCGCGACCGAGGCCGGCAACAACTGGATCGGCTATGTCATCCACCATGCGCAAGGGCCAATGCTTGCGGTCCAGCCGACGGTGGAACTCGCCAAGCGCTTCTCGCGCCAGCGCATCGATCCGCTGATCGCGGAAAGCCCGGTGCTGCGCGAGCGCGTCAAACCGCAGCGCTCGCGCGACGCCGGCAACACGGTTCTGTCGAAGGAGTTTCCGGCCGGGCTTCTGGTCATTACCGGCGCCAACAGCGCGGTCGGCCTGCGATCCATGCCGGCGCGCTATCTGTTTCTCGACGAGGTCGATGCCTATCCGCCGTCCGCCGACGAGGAAGGTGATCCGGTCGCCTTGGCCGAGGCGCGCACGCGCACGTTCTCCTGGCGCTCGAAGGTCTTTCTCACCTCGACGCCGACGATCCATGGCGTGTCGCGGATCGAGCGCGAGTTCGAGGCCAGCGACCAGCGTCGCTACTTCGTCGCTTGCCCGCATTGCGATCATCGCCAGTGGCTCCGCTTCGAGCGCCTGCGCTGGGAGAAGGGGCAACCGCACACGGCGCACTACTCTTGCGAAGCCTGTGAGGGCCGGATCGAGGAGCATCACAAGACAGCCTTGATGATGTCCGGCGAATGGCAACCGACGCGCGATGGTGCGCACTCGGGAACGGTCGGATACCATCTCTCGGGGCTCTATTCGCCGGTGGGCTGGCTCTCATGGGCCGATATCGCCCGGATGTGGGAAGCCGCGCAGACCAGCGACGAGGCCAAGCGCAGCTTCAAGAACGGCGTCCTTGGCGAAACCTGGATCGAGACCGGCGAAGCGCCGGACTGGCAGCGTCTCTACGAGCGGCGTGAGCCATGGCGCATCGGCACGGTGCCGAGCGGCGGTCTGTTTCTCACGGCGGGCGCAGACATCCAGAAGGATCGTATCGAAGTCTCGATCTGGGCCTGGGGTCGCGGGCTCGCAAGCTGGCTCGTCGACCACATCGTCATTCCCGGCGGCCCGGACAGCGCCGAGGCGTGGGCGGCTCTGACTGATCTCCTCGGCCAGACTTGGCCGCACGCCCATGGCGTTCGCCTGAGCCTGTCGAAACTCGCCATCGACACGGGGTTCGAAGCGCCAGCCGTCTACGCATGGGCGCGCCAGCAGGGATTTGCGCAGGTTACCCCCATCAAGGGTGTGGAGGGATTCAATCGCGCAGCGCCGGTCACCGGCCCGTCCTTCGTCGATGCGACGGAAGGCGGCCGGAAGATCCGCCGCGGCGCGCGCCTCTGGACGATCGCGGTTTCGACCTTCAAGGCCGAGACCTATCGATTTCTACGCCTTGTCCGTCCCACCGACGAGGATGCGGCGGAAGGGGCGCAGGGCCCGGCCGGGCTTGTTCACCTTCCACAGGGTGTCGACGCCGAATGGGTGAAGCAGCTCGTTGCCGAGCATCTTGTGACCATCACGACCAAGCGCGGCTTCCAGAAGCTCGAATGGCAGAAGGTTCGTGAACGCAACGAGGCGCTGGACTGCCGGGTCTACGCCCGTGCCGCCGCCTGGATCGCCGGAGCTGATCGCTGGTCCGAGGACAAGTGGCGCGATCTCGAAGATCAGGTCGGTCCTCTGCCAGCGGACAGTGACGACGCGCAATCAAACACCGAAGCCGGGCGTCTCGCCCGTCCAAACCCGCCATCGACCAAGCGGCAGAGCGATTGGTTCGGCCCGCGCGGGAAGTGGTTCTGAGGATCTATCATGGCCTGGACGACCGATGAACTCGATGCGCTGAAGCGCGCCTACGCCAGCGGCACGCTCCGGGTCAGCTATGACGGCAAGACGGTCGAGTACGGCTCGGCGGACGATCTCCTGAAGCGCATCCGCACCATCGAGACCGAGATCACGGCATCGTCGGGCGTGTCACGCCCAATCGCGGGCTATGCCGGGTTCGGACGGGGCGACCGGTGAGCCAGATCACCTTCCTCGACCGGATGGTGGCGTGGGCCGCGCCCGAGGCAGGCGTGAGACGCGCGCTCGCGCGGCGCAGCTTCGAGGCGCTGAGCGCCAAGAACCAAGGTTATGCCCGTGGCTATGACGGCGCGGCCAAGGGGCGACGCACCGACGGATGGAAGACCGCGGGAACATCGGCAGATGCCGAGATCGCCGCCGCCAGCGGCCTGTTGCGAGACCGCATGCGCGATCTCACCCGCAACAATCCGCACGCGGCGAAGGCTGTGTCCGTCCTGGTCAACAACATCGTCGGCAGCGGCATCATTCCCCGCGCTGCGACGGGTGACGCCAGGCTCGACGAGACGGTTGACCGACTCTGGACCGAGTGGTCCGCCGCCTGCGACGCCGACGGACAGCTCGACATCTTCGGGCTGCAGACCCTGGCCGTGCGGGAAATGATCGAGGCTGGCGAAGTGCTGATCCGCCACCGCCCGCGACGTCTCAGCGATGGTCTGGCCGTGCCGCTCCAGGTGCAGATCATTGAAGCCGATCTGCTGGACAATACCCGCAACGGCGACCTCGCCGATGGCGGGCGGTTGCTTCAAGGCATCGAGTTCGATCCCTTGGGCCGACGCCGCGCCTATTGGCTCCATGCCCAGCACCCTGGCGACGCCGTCGTCACCATGCGCCGACGTCTGGAGAGCCTCGCCATCCCGGCGCGCGAAGTGCTGCATCTCTATGAGAAGCAGCGCACGCAGGTTCGCGGTGTCCCATGGGGCACGCCAGTGATGCGGGCGCTGCGCGATCTCGATGACTGGACGCAGGCCGAGCTGGTCCGCAAGAAGACGGAAGCCTGCGTCGTCGGCATCGTGCTTGGCGCCGACGAAGCCGATCAGGGTATCGCCCCGTCGGTGGTCGACGCTGACGGCAATCGTGTCGAGCAGTTCGAGCCCGGGCTGATCGCCTACGCGCGCGGCGGCAAGGACATCCGCTTCAACCAGCCCGCCACGACGGCGGGTGTGGGCGAGTGGCTCCGCGCGCAGCTTCACATCGTGGCGGCAGGGTTCCGCATGCCCTACGAGCTGCTCACCGGTGACCTCAGTCAGGTCAATTATTCGTCGATCCGGGCGGGGCTCGTGGAGTTCCGACGGCTCATCGATGCCGTCCAATGGCAGATCGTCATCCCGGTCCTCTGCCAGCCCATGTGGGTCTGGTTCTGTCAGGCCGCATGGGCTGCCGGGAAACTGCCGCGGCCGGACATTGCGGTCGAATGGTCGCCGCCGCGCTTCGAAGCCGTGGACCCGCTGAAGGACGCGATGGCCGATCTTCTGGCGCTGCGCTCGGGCACCATGTCGCTGGCGCAGGCCATCGCCCGTCAGGGCCACAACCCCGACGCGGTGCTCGCCGAGATCGCCGCCATGAACGCCAAGATCGACGCCCTCGGGCTCATTCTCGACAGCGATCCGCGGCGCGTGACGAAAACCGGCGTGATGCAGGCTGAAACGACCGGCCAACCCATCAATCCCGACACCTGAGCTTTTGCCCATGACCCGAAACATCGACCTGCCACCGCTGACGCGGGCGGCGGACCTGTTGCCTGCGTCGATCGATGCGGCCGAACGCACCATCGACGTGGTCTGGTCCACAGGCGCGCGCGTGCGCCGCAATCCCTTCTTCGGCGATCCGTTCGACGAGGAACTGGCGATGGATCCGCGCGCCGTCCGGCTCGATCGCCTGAATGCCGGCGCGCCGCTCCTGAAGGTGCATGACGCCTCCGTGCTCGACAGCGTCATCGGCTCGGTCGTGCCGGGCAGCGCTCGCATCGAGAACGGACGCGGCATCGCCCGTGTCCGCTTCTCCGACCGGACCGAAGTCGAACCGCTCTGGAAGGACGTCGAGGCCGGACACATCCGTGCGGTCTCGATCGGCTACCAGGTCCATCGCTTCGAGGTGACCAAGCAGGCGGGCGCACCCGAGCTGTGGCGCGCGGTCGACTGGACGCCCTTCGAGATTTCCGCAGTGCCGATCGGCGCTGATCCGGCGGCAGGCTTCCGCGCCGACGAACCCCTTTACCCCTGCGTCGTCCACCGTGCCGACGCTCCATCCAAGGAGAAAGCAGCCATGGACGACGCTGTGACTGACAACACCGAAACGCAGACGCGCCAGGCCGCGCCTCAACCGCAGGATCGCGCATCGAGCGCGCCGGTGATCGATGCTGAGACGATCGCCGCCCGCGCGCGCGACAAGGAGCGCGAACGTGTCGGCACCATCTACGATCTTGCCGGTCGCCTGCACCTCGAGCGCAGCTTCGCCGACGATCTCGTCAAGCGCGGCGTCACGCTCGATGCAGCGCGCAGCGAGATCCTCGACAAGGTCGCGACCGACGCCGAGAAGACGCGGGTCTCGCCTCAGGTCAGCATCCCGCTCGGCAGCCGCGATGAACGCGTCACCCGTCGTGACGCCGTGTCCAACGCTCTTCTGCACCGCTACTCGCCGACGCTTTTCCCGCTGAGCGAGTCGGCGCGGGAATATCGCGGCATGACGCTGGTGGAGCACGCCCGCGAGTTCCTCTCAAGCTCGGGCGTCAATATCCGCGGTATGTCGCGCGACGAGATCGCCACGCGCGCTCTCCATTCCACCTCGGACTTCCCCGAGGTTCTTGCCGCCGTGACGGGCAAGACGCTACGGCAGGCCTACGACGCCTATCCGCGCACCTACGTTCCCTTCTGCCGGCAGGTGCTCGCGACCGACTTTAAGGCGATGCATCGTGTCCAGCTCGGCGAAGCCCCGCAGCTCGTGAAGGTGAACGAGGGCGGCGAGTTCAAGCGCGGCACCCTCGCCGAAGGGCGCGAGAGCTACCGTGTCGAGACCTATGGGCGCGTCGTCGCGGTCACCCGGCAGGTCCTCATCAACGACGATCTCGACGCCTTCACTCGTATCCCGGCGATGTATGGCACGGCGATCGCCACGCTGGAGAGCGACGTGGTCTGGGGCATCATTCTGGCCAACGCCGCCATGAGCGACTCCATCGCGCTTTTCCACCAAAACCACGGCAATCTGGCGAACCCGGCCACCGCGCTCAGCGTCACCGCGATCGGCGCGGCGCGCGCGGCCATGGCCCGGCAGACCGGCCTCGACAAGAAGACGATCCTCAATGTCCGGCCCGCCTACCTCATCGTGCCGGCATCGCTCGAACTCGCGGCCGAGCAGCTCGTGGCGCAGAACTTGGTGCCGGCCCAGACCGGCAGCGTGGTCCCGTCCTCGATCCGCACTCTGACGCCGATCGCCGAGCCTCGTCTCGACGCCGCGAGCCTCACAGCCTGGTACCTCGCCGCGAACCCCGCCCAGATCGACACCATCGAGTACGCCTATCTCGAAGGCCAGCAAGGCGCCTACATCGAGACGCGCAACGGCTTCGATGTCGACGGTGTCGAGATCAAGTGCCGCCTCGACTTCGGCGCGAAGGCGATCGACTGGCGCGGCCTTTATCGCAATCCCGGCGCGTGATCGCCGCCGGAACGCTCCCCATCACCTGACACATTCGGAGAAGTCCCATGCGCGGCTACATCCAGCCCGGCAACACCATCACGCTTCCCGCCCCCTATGCGGTCGCCTCCGGCGACGGACTTCTGGTCGGCGCGATCTTCGGCATCGCGACCGGATCGGCGGCGATCAACGCCGAGGTCGAAACCCTCACCGAGGGCGTCGTCGAACTGCGCAAGGCCCCGTCCCAGGCATGGGCCATCGGCGCGCGCATCTATTGGGACAACGCCGCCCGTCTTGCGACGACCGTGGTCGCATCGAACACCCTGATCGGCGCGGCGACCGAGCCGGTGGCAGGCGGCGCCAACGATACGATCGGTCGTGTGCGGCTGAACGGCAGCTTCTGACGTGAACGTGTTCGCCGCCGCCACCGACGTCCTGTTCGCGGATCGGAACCTTGGCGAGCATGCTCTGTGGCAAGCAGGCGGCGTCGGCCCGGGTGTTCCCGTCCGCGTCATCCGCCGCCGCCCGGATGCCGTGGTCGAGTTCGGGGCGTCCCGCGCCTTGATGGCGACCGTTCTCATCGACCTGCGCAGGACGGAAGCCGCGGCAATCGAGGAAGGTGATCTGGTCGTGATCGGCGCAGACGCCTTCAAAGTCATCGGGACGCCCTCATCCGATCCCGTGGGGCTCGTCCTCACCTGCGAGGCGGTCAAGGTCTGATCCCATGCGCTTCAGCATCGAAAGTCCCGACATGCGCAAGGCGCTGGCGGGCACACAGCAGGATATCGAGCGTGCCGTCACCTCCGCGATGCGCGACGCGTCAACCGAGTTGAAGGAGAGCTTGCGCGAGGATGTCGTTGCGTCCGGACTTGGTGACCGCCTCGCACGCACATGGCGGGGCAAGGTGTTCCCCGAGGTCGGCGAGAGCGTGGAGGCCGCAGCCTTCGTCTGGTCGAAAGCCGCGAAGCTCATCGACGCCTTCGATCGCGGCGTCACGATCCGATCCGCGCGAGGTTTCTGGCTGGCGATCCCGACACCAGCGGCTGGAGCGCGCGGGCGAGGACAGAACGGCCGTGCGTCGCGTATCACGCCCGGCGGCTGGGAACGGCGCACCGGCATGCGGCTGCGCTTCGTCTACCGCAAACGCGGACCTTCGCTGCTGGTCGCCGATACGGCCCGTCTGAACACGCGAGGATTGGCGACAGCGAACAGGCGCAAGACCGGTCAATCAACCGTGATCGTGTTCCTGCTCGTACCCCAGGTCACGCTGCGCAAGCGGCTCAACATCGATGCGATCGCCAGGCGGCAAGCCGTACGCGTGCCGACCCTGATCGCACGGCACTGGCCGCGTTCCTGAAGGCTCTTTGTCCATGCCCTCGAAACGCGAGACCGTCCTCGGCGCGGTGAAGGCGCTGGTCGCTTCCGCCCTCCCGGGCGCGGAGGTGAAGCGCAACCTCGCCAAGCCGGAGCGTATTCCGCCGGGTGGGCTGGTCGTGATCCGCGACGGCGACCCGGGTGAGCCCGACGTTACGCTCTCGCCGGTGTCCTACCTCTACACCCATCGCATTCCTGTGGAGATCGCCGCCTTTGAAAGCGCGACGCTCACCCGCGAGGAAGTGCTCGACGGCATGCTTGCCGCGATCGGTGCGGCGATCATCGCCAACCGCAGGCTCGGCGGGCTCGTCGATTGGATCGAGGCGGAAGCCCCAAACTCCGAAGACATCGAGACCACAGGCAGCCAGGCAGGCCGCTTCGCCGATGTCGTGATCGTCGCGACCTACGCCACCGCCGATCCGCTGAACTGAATGACGGCCTTCCGACTTCGCTCGGGCCTTTGGAACCGAGTGACGGCGTTTCTGCCCCACTCGGCCCTCTACAACTGCATCACATGGAGAACGACCCATGCCTCGCGCACGCGGCGTGAACGCGGCTCTCGCCGCCGTGTTCGAAAGCACCTATGGCACACCGCCCGGCACCGGCTTTCGCCGTATGCCCTTCGCCTCCGTCAATCTCGGCGAGGAGCAGGGCCTGATCGCTAGCGAGCTTCTCGGCTTTGGCCGCGAGCCTCTGACACCGGTCTATGACGTGATCACCAACATGGGCGATCTCGTCGTTCCCGTGGATACGCGCAACATCGGCGTCTGGCTGCGCGGCCTGATGGGCGCGCCGACGACAGTCGCAGCGAACGCCGCGACTGGAACGATCACGTTGAACGCGAACCTTCTGGTCAACGACACGGTGACGGTCGATGGCACGGTCTATACCGCCGTCGCTTCTGGCGCGACGGGCCAGCAGTTCAACCTTGGCGGCACGGCGGCGCTCACCGCCACCGCGCTCGCCGCAATCATCAATCCGAGCGCGAACGTTGCAGCCGCGGCGGCGGGCGCAGTCGTCACCCTGACCGCGAAGGTGCTGGGACCGGGCGGCAATGCGCGGACGCTGGCGACGAACGCGCCGACGCGCGCCACCTTGTCGGGGGCGACGCTGTCGGGCGGCGCCAACAGCCATACCTGGTTCTCGGGCGCGCAGGCTCTGCCTTCGATGTCGATCGAGGTCCAGCTTCCCGATGTGCCCTTCTTCGGCATGAACTACGGCGCACGCATCAATAGCTTCCAGGTTCAGGCGCAGCGATCCGGGCTGCTCACCGCTTCGCTCAACATCATGGCGCAGGGCGAGACCATCGCCGCGACGGCGCAGTCCGGCACGCTCTCCGAGTTCGTGCTGGAGCGCTTCGGCCAGTTCCAGGGCGAGGTCCGCCGCAACAACGTGGCGCTCGGCAACGTCATCTCGGCGGAACTCACCTATTCGAACAACCTCGAAGCGGTCGAGGTGATCCGAAGCGACGGGCGCATCGCCGATGCCGATCCGGGCATCATCGCGCTCACCGGCAACATCACCACCCGCTTCGAGGACCGCGTCCTTCTCGATCAGGCGACCAACCGCCTGCCTTGCGAGCTGCAGTTCCGCTGGGCGGCTGGCGCGGCCGCCTCGCTGGTCTGGACAGCGCACCGGGTCTTCCTGCCGCGCGGCGACCGGCAGATCCAGGGGCCGGGCGGCGTGCAGGCCCCGTTCGCCTTTCAGGCCGCGATCGATCCGGTGCTGAACCGCGCCGCGACCTGCGTGCTCACAAATGACGTTGCGTCTTATTGAGCCATTGTCGTGCTGGGCAGCAGCTGTGTTTCGCTTTCCATACCGGAAGAGCAGGTCACCACACATCGCTCCTGTTCAACGCAAGGACGCAGATCGATGGTCCTTGAAGAGTTGGCATCGCCTCTTCCGTCAGCGACTGTCCTAACCAACCGTGAGGGAGGTTGAGTGGCAGGGGCGCGCGGGCCTGATTTTCGGTCACGGACCTGAAGCCAACTCGCCCATAGAACTCTGGGTCTCCATAGGTCATGGCAATCTGAACGCCTTCAACGCGCAGGGCTGCCAAAGCGTGGCGAAGCAGAGCCTGACCAATGCCCCTCCTTTGACGCCCGGACGCAACGGCCATCGGCGAAAGCAAGAACACGACATGCGGGTCATCCGGATAGGTCAGCCGAGTGAAGATTGCTGCGCCGATGATCTGGCTGTCTTCCTCAACACAGAAGACGCGGATGTCCTCGTCCGATGTCGATGAAAGCAGATCACGAACCAGGCTACCGATCAACGCACCTTCCTCACCCCCTTCCGAGATGGTGAACGTCGCGGCGTAGAAGCTTGAGAGCGCTTGTCCACGACCTGAAAATCCAGCGGTTATCTGCACAAAAAAGTCCCTGTTCCGAGCGGCACTTGCGGCGTTTCGCAAGACACTTGCGATCTTTCATTACTTCAGAACAGCCGTCTCGCGCAGGGGCCAAATTTGGGCTCCCAGCGGCCTTTATCGTCGCCCATGAACACTCAAACCGAAGGAGCCACCATGCTCAAGCTCTCGACACCATCCCGCGATCCGTTCTGGCTCGACATCCTGCCGGGCGTGCGCATCCAGTTCCGGCCGATCTCTGTCGCCGACATGCTCGTCGCCCGTGCCGTCGCCGCCGAGTCTCTCGGCACGAAGGTCGAGGGCGACGCGCCGCTCGACCGGAGCACCACCGTCGCGGCAGGCGCGGCCTTCACGCGCTCGCTGGCCCGCAGCGGCATCGCGGCCTGGGAGGGCGTCGGCGACGCGAACGGCAAGCCCGTCGATCCGAGCCCGGCGACCATCGACCAGCTGCTTGAAATCTGGCCCGCCTTCGACGCCATCGACCGGCTCTATGTTGGCCCTGCCTTGACGAGGCTCGACGAAAAAAACGTCTGATCGCCCTCGCGCGCTGGCACTTCGACGGCGGCGAGGGCTACTGCGCCGCCTGTCCATCGCGGTGTGGGGCTTGCGCCTACATCGAGCACGCGCCCGAGACTGCTGAGGGGCTTCTCGCTTGGGAAGTCATTCGCCGCTGCGCGGGACAGGTTCGCGCCGTGATGGGTGGCGTCTACGCCATCGACTTCGGCGCGGTCCTCGCCCTGGCTCAGGCCATGGATGCGTCCTCGCCGCTCCTCGCCGACATCCTTCCCGAGATCGAGCCAATCATCGTGGCCGCCTATGGCCGCGACGCCAGCCGTACCAACCGCAATTGAGCCAGCCCGTCCATGTCCACCACCCAAGTCTCGATCCGCCTCGGCGTCGAAGGCAAGGCGGAGGTCAAGCGCGCCTTCGAAGAGGTGGGTCAGGCGGGCACGCAGGCCTTCGGGCAGGTCGACCGGGCGCTTGAGAAGACGGGAGCCGCAACCGATCGGGAAACCGCCCGGTTCAAGCGTCTGGCGGAAGCCGCCCGCATGGCGGCGCAGGCCGATGCCGCGCAGGGGCGGTTCAATCAGGTTCTGGGGGTTGATCGCCAGACGGCGGGTTCGGCGCGCGCTTCGGCAGAAGTCTTCGAACAGGCCGCGAGGGAAGCCGAACGCTACGAGGCTCGCGCGAAAGCCTTGCGCGCTGCCATCGATCCGCTGGCGGCAGCGCAGGACCGGCTCAATGCCGAACTTGCCGAGCATGCCGCGCTCGCCAGCCGGGGCGCGATCACCACCGCCGAGCAGGCGGCGGCGAACGCGCTGGCGAAGTCGCGGTTCGATCAGACCGCGCAGGCGATCAAGGGCGTCGGCGCCAACTCGAAGCTCACGACCCAGCAGGTCATGACGCTTCAGTACACGGTGAACGACGTGATCGCGTCGATGTCCACCGGCATGTCGCCGATGACCATCCTGATGCAGCAGGGCGGACAGGTGACGCAGGCCTTTGGCGGCTTGCGCGGCACGATCATGACGCTCGGCTCCGCCATCGGCGTTTTCGGCGGCGTCATCGCGGGCGTCGCCGTATCGGTTGCCGTGCTCACGGCGGCGTGGTTCGCCAATGACGCCTCGACGCGGGCGGTCGCCACGGCGCTCGCAGGCGTTGGCCGCGCGTCCGGCACGACCGCGGCGCAGCTGGAACAGGTCGCGCAATCCTCCGCCGATGCCGGCAAGGTCTCGGTCTCGTCGGCTCGCGAGATGCAGGTCGCATTCCTGCGCACCGGCAAGATCGGCGCGGAGGAGATTGGCCGCGCCATTGCGGTCTCGCGCAATCTTGGCGTCACGCTCGGCGTCGACACGAAGCAAGGCGCAGAGGAACTCGCCCGCGCGCTGGCCGATCCACTTCGCGGCGCGGATGAACTCAACGATCGCATCCGGTTCCTGGACGATCGCACCCGCGTCTATGTCCGCACGCTGGTCGACCAGAACAACCGGGCGGAGGCGCAGCGCGTCATCCTGAATGCGCTCGCGCCCTCGCTGGCCGACGCCGAACAGGCGGTCAATGCGCTCGGCCGGGCCTGGCAGTTCGTCGGGCGCTCGGCCTCGAACGCCTTCGACGCGCTCGGCAAGGCCGTCGACCGGGCGGTGGATGGCCGCACGCCGACGGAAGAGCTGGAGCTGCTGCGCTGGCAGCAGGAGCGCCTCAGGGCGAACGTGCGCGGCAATGTCGTGCCGCTGATGCTGCCTCAGGTCGAGCGGCGCATCGCCGAACTCGAACGGCAACTGAACGACCAGCAGGAGCGCGCGCGGCGGATCGCAGAGGAGGCCCGCGCCAACGAGCAGTCAGTGCGGGCCGGCGACATCGCCCGCGACACCAACCCCGGCGCGCGCGAGATCGAGCGGCTGCGGACGCAGGAAGGCGTACTCCGCGCCGCGCTTGCCGATCCGCTGGTCCGCTCGAAACTGGCGGACGTGGCGGAGGTCGAAGCGGCCTACCGGCGTGTCATCACCGAACTCGCCCGGTATCGCCCCTCGGTGGATGCGGCGACGCAGGCCGTGGTGGAGCAGACCTCCGCCACGGACATCTCGATCCGCGCGACGCTTTCGCTGGCCGAGGCCTATCTCGAAAGCACTGAGGCCGCCGCACGCGCGGAAGCACGCCGCCAGGGGCTCGTCGATCAGGCCCGCGAAGGTGTCAACGCGGAGACCCGCGCGCGGCAGGCTTTAAGGGAACGGATCGCCGAACAGGCGGTCGAGGCCGCCCGGCAAGTGTCGGAACTGGGCCGTCAGATAGACGGTCAGCGCCGTCTGAACGAGGCGATTTCCTCGGGCGCGCTGTCGTCCCAGCGCGCCCAGCAGATCATGCAGGTCGAGCAGGCGCTGCGCCCGCTGGTCACGGCGCAGACGCTGGCCGAAGGCGAGGCCAAGGAGAAGCTCGGCCGCATCATCGACCGCACGCGTGAAGCCTATGAGCAGCTTCACCGCGAGCAGAACCGCACGGACCTGCTTCAGGGCATCGAGCGACGCCGCGACGAGATCGCGCTGCGTGAGCGGGAACTGTCGCTGGTCAGGCGCGGCCCTGCCGCACGCCGCGAGGGCGTCGATCAGCTGCGTTTTGAGCAGGAACTGAGGCGGCTCGGGATCGATCCGAACGATCCCGAGGCCAGCTATTCCCGCGATCAGATCCGGCGGCTCAACCAGCTTGGGCGGCAGACGACGGGTCGCGAGGCGGCCTTCGACTACGAGCAGCAGAACACCGGTCTTGCCCGCGAGGTCGAGCTCCTGAAGCAGGGAGCCTCGGCCCGCTCGGAAGCGATCGCCATGATCCGCGCCGAGCAGCAGCTCCGACGGCAAGGAATCGATCCGGCTGGAGCCGAGGGACAGGCCGCGCTTGCCGCAGCAAGGCGCCAGTTCGCGCTTGAACGCCAAGCGGAGGCGCAAGTCGCCTTGCAGGATCAGCGCGCCGAGATCGCCCTGATCGAAACCCAGATCGGCCTGATCGGCGCATCCACGCAGCAGCGCGAGACGGTGTTGGCCACCATCCGGGCCGAACAGGATCTGCGGCGACGCGGCATCGACCTCGCCAGCGAGGAAGGCCGGGCGATCGTCGCCAACGCCGTCCGGGTGCAGCAGCTCACGACAGAGCTGCAGCGGCAGGAAGGGACCCAGCGGGCCTTTCAGGGCGCGATCGGCAACGCGCTGGACCGCTTCGGCACGCTCCTGGCGCAAGGCAAGACCGACTGGAAATCGTGGGCAGACGCTGGCCAGGCGGCGATCAACGACATCATGAACGAGCTGATCAAGCTCGCCGTGATGAACCCGCTCAAGAACTTCCTGTTCGGCGGCAACGCGCCGACGCTGGCGACCGGTGGCGGCATCTTCGGCGAACTCGGCAAGATCTTCGCCGGACTATTCCACGAGGGCGGGCTGGTCGGTGCGGGCGGACCCGGACGGCACATCCCCGCGATGCTGTTCGCAGGCGCGCCGCGCCTTCATGGCGGCGGTTACATCCGGCCGGGCGAGGTCCCGGCCATCCTGCAAACCGGCGAGCGGGTGCTGAACCGTAAGGAAACCGCCGCGTACGACCAGCGGGGCGATCAGGCCGTGCCGATGGTGGTGACCTTCAACATCACAACGCCGGATGCTGGCTCGTTCCGCCGCGCGCAGGGACAGATCACCGCCGAGATGGCATCGGCGCTTGAACGAGCGAGGCGCAACCTGTGAGCTTCCATGATGTGTCATTCCCGGACGCCATCGCGCGCGGAGCGACGGGCGGTCCGGAATACTCGACCGACGTGGTGATGGTCGCGTCCGGCTTCGAGCAACGCAACCAGAACTGGGCGGCCTCGCGCGCAAAGTATGACATCTCGACCGGCATCCGCACGCGCGAGCAGATGGCCGAGGTGATTGCCTTCTTCCGCGCCCGCAAGGGCCGCGCCTTTGGCTTCCGCTTCAGGGATTGGGGCGACTTCGAAGCCACCGACCAGCAATGCCAGGGGGTGAGCGCGACGGTGTTCCAGTTGGTGAAGCGCTATCCGTCCGGTCCCGTCGTCGAAATCCGTACCATCACCCGCCCGGTCGTCGGCTCGGTGGTCGTGCGCGTCAACGGGAACGTCGTCACGCCGACCATCGATCACGCGACCGGGCGGCTCACATTCGGTGCGGCTCCGGCGGCGACGCCCGTCGCGACCTTCCGCTTCGACGTGCCGGTGCGCTTCGACACCGACCACCTTCAAGTGATCTCACGCGCCTACAACCTGCAGAACGTCCAGTCGATCCCGCTGGTCGAGATCAGGGCGTGAGGGAGGATTTGTTGTCCGGAAGTGGAGCGATCCGCGTTGCGGTATTGGCCGCCAGCGGAAAGATCGCCTCGAGGAGTTCACGCGAGGATCGGCAGTTGGCACTCCTACCATCTTCAATCCAATTCGGACATCGCGCTGGACACGACACTTCGCCCGAGGCCGCACGCAGCATCGCTCGTACTCGCGGCAAGGTGGCCACGATCCTAAACGAAAAGCTTGCACTGATATCCGAAGCAGCAGAGAGTGTAGCTCGACAGGTTAGCATGGGGCGCGCCATGAGCGACGACGATCTGCAAATGAAACTTCTACAGATAATTCGCTTGTTGAGACCGAATACTATTTTAACCCGATTAGATCGAAACACAGGGATGCCGGTAAAAATGTCATTTGGTGACTTTGGTCAACCTTGGATAGAAGAAATCGTAAAGAAATTACTTCCTGACAAGAAAGTTTTTACTCCCTTGGCAGCATCTAGTTTATATGGTGAATTCTTTCATGAATTTGACTGTTGGAGGTCGGCTCTAAACCTATTTAACTTGACATCCTATCAAGGTTTGTTGGTTGAGGGCACGGACTTTTACACCGCATGCTTGCGTCTGAGCAAAAAGGACAAAATGACTGATTGGTACGGCAAGCCGTACAAAGGGAACTTAGTATGTTTTTTCTGTATAGACCGAATGCTCGTTCAGGAGATATCGCTTTCTTTGTACCATCTGATTGCCTCTGGATTGGAGCCAACGCAAGCACTAATCGACTGGTTAGACAAAGAGCAAGACGCTTCCAACACATTGTCGAGTAACTTGCCGCCTCGCTTATCGGGGGAAATCGCTGGCGCCCGAGGCATGTTTCGGCGATGTGCGAGGGAACTTAGAGATGTTTTCGGGCCATCCGCTGCAACTGAAGTGTTGGATCGGCTGATAGCTGATCGAACGGAACGTGTAGCCATCTCTGAAGAGAAATGGATGTTTAGCTACTGTGAGTCTGTGGCGTTTCACTTCCTTATGGGTCACGAATTCGGGCACTATGCAATCAAAGACCAATCATGCAACTGGGTTAAAGATATTTTGTCGCTTGTCCACCAAGCTTTGCCACAGACTGCAGCAGAGGGACTTCGAGAAGAAGTATTCTGCGATATGGTTGGGCTAGAAAATTGCCTCTTTCAGATGCATAAATTCGAAGTACCACCAGCTTTCACCGTGGTCGGCACCGCCTGGGCAATTGCTTTCGTGCTCTCCGTTGCCGAGAACGTCGGAGGTTCATCTGAGCAAAACCTCCGACTGCAGTCTTGGTTGGACTACTGGCGACTCAGGCCAATTCCAACAGGCTCGAACGATATTGTCCGGATAGCGAACGACGTCATCACGGCACTCAACCCCTTGACGAAAACTGTCGCCTGCCTCGTGACACAACAGGGGCGCTAACTCCAGATTTCGGTTCCAAACTGGTGGTTCGATGCTGGCGCTTGAGCCCGAAGACAACCGAGCGGATGTGCCGCTTAGTACTACTGAGCTAGGGAAATACCGTTAAACTGAGACTGCAATCTTACAACGAAATTCAAGCGATGCTGTCAGGAAGCCCCATCTCCCTCAATTGATACTTTCCATTTCTTTCGAACGTTATTTCCAGCTTCGATCAGTTCGATGATCTGCTTCAAGAGTGCAACGGCTGGAGGGCCGTACAGAAGGACGAGTTGAAGTATCTCTACGCCGGTGGCACCACGCTCATCACTTATTATGGTATCATCGCCCGCGCTGTTTGCTAGATGGCGAATGCCCTCCCGAAGTTCGTTGTCACCTTCGACTCTGATCCGCAGCATAGTCTCAACCCCCAGAGAGTTGGCAGTTTACGCGGTTTGCTTGGCTTGACAAGCTTGCAATTCCATTGGCCTTTGAAAGGCTGGAGGCGGCCTTGGTTAAGGTTCCGGCTGTTGTCGGTTCAAGAACGATGAGCAGGAGGCGCTGTGCCCACCGTTGTCGTACCTCTTAAGCAGAAAGGTAAATGGCCGATCCAGTAGGCGGCTGCTTTCCGACGTCCGGTTCAGCAAACAGTCGAAGCGCACTTTAACGACAGCTATGGGCGCATTGCGACCCCTCTGAGCGCTGAGACCCGTACCTATCCCCCGCACGACCCGACATCCACAAGAAACCGATTCATGAAATCAGCATCCCCCGCGCTCGCCGCGCATCTTGCCGGCGAGGTGACGACGCTTGCGACCTGCTGGCGGCTCGAACGGGCCGATGGCTGGGTTCGCGGCTTCACCGACCATGACCGCGAGCTTGTCGTCGACGGGCTGACCTATGTGGCGTCGACCGGCTTCCTGCCCTCAGCAATCAAGACCGCTTCCGATCTCTCCGTCGACAACCTCGATGTCGACGGCTTTCTCGACGATGCGGCGCTCCGGGCCGAAGACCTGATCGCCGGTCTGTTCGACGGCGCGCGGATCGAGGTCTTCATTGTCAACTGGGCCGATCTCGCGCAGGGGCGGCTCCTGCTGCGCAAGGGCTTTCTCGGCGAGATCAAGCGCGCCGATCAGCGCTTCTCTGCCGAGATCAGGGGCTTGTCGAACCAGCTCGCACAGACTGCCGGCAAGCTCTACTCGCGCCTGTGCCGCGTCGATCTCGGATCGACCGAATGCGGCGTGGCGCTCGGCCCGCGCACCGACACCTACGCGGTGACGCAGGTGATCGCCGCCGACATGGTGCGGATCGTCACGGCGCGCGCGACCGCCTTCTTCACCTTCGGCAAGGCGACCTTCACGACCGGCGCCAATGCGGGCGCGGTCAACGAGGTGCTGCTGCATGACGGCCAGACCATCCGGCTGTTCGTGCCGATGCCGCGCCCCATCGTGGTCGGCGACCAGATCGTGCTCGCCGCCGGATGCGACAAGACACCCGAGACCTGCAACGCCAAGTTCGCCAATATCCTGAACTTCCGGGGCGAGCCGCACATTCCGGGGAACGACAAGGTGTTCTCCTATCCGGTGCGCTCATGAGCACGTTCACGCGGGCCGCGCTTCTGATCGAGGCGCGCACCTGGATCGGCACGCCCTGGCATCATCAGGCGGCAGTCAAGCGCGCGGGCTGCGACTGCATCGGCTTCGTGCGCGGTGCGGCCGAGCCGTTCGTCGGCGCGATCATCCAGCCGATGAACTACGCCGCGACCTGGCCACTTTACCGGGCGGAAGAGCGCCTGCGCGACGAGATGGCCGAGCATGCCGCCGAGATCGACATCGCCGATGCTTTGCCCGGCGACATCCTGCTGTTCGGCGTCGGCAAGGGTCCGGCCCATCACTGCGGGTTCCTGAGCGATGGGAATCGCCTGCTGCATTGCTACCGCGAGGCGGGCGCGGTCGTCGAACAGGACCTGACCGGGTTCTGGATCGAGAAGACCCGCGCCGCCTTTCGCCTGCCAGGGATCGCCTGATGGCGCGCATCGTCCTAACCGTCGGCGGTGCGGTGCTCGGCAACCTGCTTCTGCCGGGCCTCGGCCAAGCCATCGGTGGGGCCATCGGCTCTTATGTCGGCGGCATCATCGATCAGCAGTTGTTCGGCGAAGGCGCGCGCAACAACGTCGTCACCGGCCCGCGCCTGCAGGATCTGCGCGTGCAGTCATCCGGCTACGGCTCGGTGATCCCGCGCGTCTATGGCAAGGCGAGGCTCTCCGGCAACGTGATCTGGATGCGCGGCTTCGACGAGGAGACGCGAACCCAGACACAGACGGTGGGCGGCGGCGGCAAGGGCGGCGGTGGCGGCGGCCGGCAGACCACCACGACAGTGACTTACGTTTACTTCTGCGATGTTGCGGTTGCGCTCTGCGAAGGGCCCATCACCGGCATCGGCAAGATGTTCGCAGACGGCAACGCCATCGGCTCCGAGCACTATGCCGCGCGGCGCGTCTATCTCGGCGACGCCACCCAATCGGCGGACCCGCTGATCGCGGCGACCGAGGGCCTCGCGCCAGCTTATCGTGAACTTGCCTATGTGGTGCTGGAACGCTTCGCGATCACGCCCTTCGGCAACCGCCTGCCCAACTTCTCGTTCGAACTCACCGCCTGAAGGTCCGATCCGTGGCGCAACTCATCCTGACCGTCGCCGGCGCCTGGGCGGGCAACGCCATCGGCGGCGGGCTTGGCCAGGCGGCGGGCGCGATGCTGGGGTCCTATCTCGGCGCGGCGATCGAGCAGGATTTGTTCGGCGCCGGTCCCGCGGCCGTCACCAGGAGCGAGGGCGCGCGCGTCACCGATCTGCAGGTCTCGGGCTCTGCTTATGGCCAGCCGATCCCGAGGGTCTGGGGACGCGGGCGCATCGCGGCCAACATCATCTGGGTGCGCGGCATCAAGGAGACCGCGATCACTGAAACCGAGACCACGGGCGGTGGCGGCAAGGGCAGCGGCAGCGGCGGCGGTCGCCGCCAGACCACAGTGCGCACGCGCTACGAATACTCGGCCGACATCCTGCTCGGCGTCTGCGAAGGCCCGGTCACGGCGGTCTACCGGATCTGGGTCAACAACACGATGCTCGATCCCGAGCATGTCAGCGCGATCCGGGTCGGCTATGGCGAGGAAGCGCAGTCACCCGATCCGCTGGTCGCGGCGGTCGAAGGCGCTGGCCGGACGCCAGCCCATCGCGGCCTCGTCACGGTCATGCTGGAGGACTTCAAGCTCACGCCGTTCGGGAATCGATTTCCGAACTTCGAGGTCGAGGTCTATCGGGGCTCGGACGATCCAGGCAATGCGCGCCACCTCGTCGCGGGCGTCTGCCTGATCCCGGCCTCGGGCGAATTCGTCACCGACACCGAGATCGTGCGCAAGGTCGGTCACGGCTCGGCGGGATCGCAGGCGGCGATCAACGCCAACACCGGCACGAAGCGCTCGGACTTCCTCGTCTCGATCGACAACCTGAAGCGCGAACTGCCGAATGTCGAATGGATCAACTTCGTCTACGCCTGGTTCGGCACATCGATCGATGTTGCGACCTGCGATCTCGTGCCCAAATGCGAGTACGCGCAAGGTCAGTCGGGTGCGTTCGGGGGTGAGACCGCGCCGCATCTCTGGTCGGTCGCGGGTGGAGGACGGTCGGTCTGGCCAGTCGTCACCTCCTACACGCTGCCGAACGGGCAGTCCGCCCTGTCCTATGGCGGCACGATCAGCGACGGTTCGGTCATCCGGGCGGTTCAGGAACTGAAGGCGCGGGGCTACAAGGTCCTCTTCTATCCCTTCATCATGATGGACATTCCGCCGCCCGATCCGGCCCCGTTCCCCTGGCGGGGCAGGATCACGGGCGCTGCGGCGGATGTCGCCGGGTTCTTCACCCGTCCGGCGGGATATCTGCGCTTCATCCGCCATTGCATGACCTTGTGCGAACAGGCGGGCGGCGTCGACGCCTTCGCCATCGGCTCGGAGATGGTCGGCCTCAACCGCATCCGGGACGGAAGCGGAGCCTATCCCGCCGTGCCGTTCTGGCGGCAGATCGCGGCGGAGGCGAAGACCCGGCTCGGCGCGAACTGCACCGTCACCTACGCCGCCGACTGGTCGGAGTACCGCTACAACGACCGTGGCGGGGCGAATGTGGACTTCCCGCTCGACGCACTCTGGGCCGACCCAAACATCGATGCGGTTGGAATCGACGCCTACTTCCCTGTCACTGACAGCGACCGCTCGTTGACCGACCCGGCGACCATCGGCGCGGGCTGGGGTTCAGGCGAACTGATCAGCTACTTTTATTCCAGCGAGGCTGACCGCGATCTTGCCGGGCGCGGCTCCAACCGCGTCCAGTCGCCGATCAGCGAGCCGTTCTGGGCCATCAAGGACTTGCGCGGGTGGTGGGACAACGCCCACACGCCGCGCGTGAATGGCGTTCCGACAGGACCTGCGAGCGCATGGACGCCGCGGATGAAGCCGGTCTGGCTCACCGAATACGGCTTTCCGTCGGTCCATTGCTCGCCGAACCGCCCGAACGTCTTCGTCGACCCGAAGTCGGCGGAAAGCTTCTACCCCTGGTACTCGAACCGATCCGTGGACCGCGTGGTCCAGCGCGTCGCGATCAAGGGCACCGAGGATTGGTGGCGCGATCCGGCGAACAATCCGCTCGACGGCCAGGGGCGGCGGATGATCGGGCCGCGCTTCCTCTGGTGCTGGGACGCGCGGCCTTACCCGTTCTTCCCGTCGCTGAAACGGGTCTGGCAGGACGGCGACAATTACCGCCTCGGCCATTGGGTTCAGGGAAAGATCGGCAACATGCAGCTCTCCGAGATCGTGCGCGATCTGTGCCTTTGCGCCGGGCTTTCCAATGCCGATATCGATGTGACGAGCCTCACCGACGAGGTCTCGGGCTATGTCGTCAGCGAGCGCAAGTCGCTGCGCGAGATGATCTCCGTCCTGCAGACCGCGTTCTTCTTCGACGCGGTGGAGAGTGGCGGGGTATTGCGCTTCGTCAAGCGCGGCGGCGGAACCATCGTCGCCATCGACGCCAATGATCTCGGCGCGGCGGAAGGCGACGGCGACCGGGCGCGCATCCGCATCGAGCGCGCGCAGGATGTCGAGTTGCCGATCTCGATCGATGTCGTGCATCTCGACGAGGCCCGCGACTACCAGAGCTCGACCGTCACGGGTCGCCGCCAGCTCGGCACTTCGCGCAGCGTGACCACCTTCTCTCTGCCGCTCATTCTCTCGGTCGAGGAAGCACAGACCATTGCCCAGCGTGCCTTGCGGGAAATCTGGCAGGGCCGCGTCACGCTCGAGGCCAAGCTGCCGACGCGCGCGATCCGCATCGATCCGACGGACGTGATCGAGGTGCCGGTCGATGGCGCGATCCGCCGCTTCCGGGTGACGTCCGTGACCTATGGCAAGCCGGGGCTCGTGCTGGTGCGTGGCGTCGCGACCGACGGCGACTTGCCGCAGTTCGTCACCGTCCCGACCGGATCGGGCGACCTGCAGCCGAACGTTCCGGATACCGCCTCGCCGACGCGGGTGGAACTGATGGACCTGCCATTGCTGACGGAAGCCGAGGCAGGCGAAGCGACATCCTTCTACATGGCCGCCTGCTCGCTCGGCGGCGCGCCGTTCCGGGGCGTCTCATTATTCAGGCCGACGGCGGATGGGCTGGATTACACCGTCTCCGGCGTCGCCGACGTCGCCTCGGTGATCGGCGACACGGTGACTGCGCTTGGGGCTGGACCGGCGCATGTCTGGGACAACGGCAATGTGATCGAGGTGCAACTCGCCTTCGGTTCGCTCGAAAGCCTGCCCGATGCCCGCATCCTTGATGGCGCCAATGGCGCGCTGATCAATGGCGAGATCATCCAGTTCGCCAACGCGGTGCTGACCGGGCCTGGACGCTATCGGCTCTCGCGCCTGCTGCGCGGGCGGCTCGGGACGGAGCACCGGATCGCGACGCACGCCAGCGGCTCGCGCTTCGTGCTGCTTGATCCCGGCCGCCTTGAGCGCCCGACCTTCTCGGCGTCCAGCATCGGCCTCGCTATCGCCTGGCGGTTCGCGCCCGTGCCGCAAGGGCCAACCGGCGACCAGTCTGGACAGATCAGCTTCGCGAATGGCGGCGAAGCCCTGAAGCCTTGGTCGCCTGCACATGTCCGGGGTGCGCGCAACGGCTCGGGCGATCTGTCGATCAGCTGGGTCCGCCGCACGCGGTACGGCGGCTGGTGGCGGGACCTGACCGACGTTCCGCTCAACGAGGAGAGCGAGCGCTACGAGGTCGACGTGATGAACGGCTCGACGGTCCTGCGCACGCTTGCCGCATCCGCGCCCGCCGCGATCTACACCGCCGCCCAGCAGGTCGCCGATTTCGGATCGGCGCAGGCGAGCGTCACCGTCCGCGTCGTCCAGCTCTCGACCGCCATCGGGCGCGGCACGCCGGCCGTGGCGACGATCTGACCCCGATCATCTGATCCCGAAACCTGACCAAGGCGCTCTGAGCGATATGCCTTGAAGGAGAGGTCATGACCACACCGAACCTTGGGCTTCCCTTCATCCTGCAGGGGCAGGCGCAGAAGGAGGTCACCCACAACGAGGCGCTGATCCGGCTCGATGCGCTCGTGCATGGCAGCGTGCGCAGCCGGACCCTCGCCACGCCGCCTGGCTCGCCCGCCAACGGCGAGCGCTGGATCGTGCCCTCTGGCGCGACGGGCGCATGGGCTGGGCAGACGGGCCGGATCGCCCACTGGAACGTCAACGCCTGGGCGTTCTATGTGCCCGTGACCGGCTGGCGCTATCACGTCGAGGACGAGCGCCTCACGGTTGTCTGGGCCGACGGCGATTGGCGGGATCGCATCGTTGGCACCGCAAGTGGCGGTGCGCTGCGCCTGATCGCGGTCGAGCAGGAACTCGTGCTGACGGGGGCCTTCGTCGACACGACCGGCCCCGCGATCATCGCCGACCGCATGATCGTGCTGGCGGTCGCGTCCCGCACGACGCAGGCGATCACCGGGGCGACCTCCTACAACGTCGGCGTGGCCGGCAACACGAGCCAGTTCGGCGGGTCGCTCGGCATCGCGCTCGGTTCGTCCAACATCGGCGTGATCGGCCCAACCGCCTTCTACGCCAACACGCCGATCCGGGTGACGGCGGCCGGAGGCAACTTCACCGCAGGCCGCGTCCGCGTCGTGCTCTACGGGCTCGCCTTCACCGCGCCGACTGCGTGATCTGAAGCCCAACATCCAGGAGAATGTGATGAAGAAGGATCTGCTCTGGCCGAGCGCGCCGGGCGGCGGCGCTGACGTGCCCGGCGGCATCGCGGGCCATGTGCGGGGCGCTGCCTTGCAGGATCAGGATGGCCGGGTCGCGCCGATGGTCAGCATCCTCGGCGCGCCGACCAAGTTCCGCGACGCCTTCGAGGCCTTCGACACGACCACGCGCTGGAACGCCGTCCAGATCGCGCCCGGAGACATCGTGCAGGTCGACGGCAATGTCGCGGGCGCGAGTTATCTCGTGATCTCGAAGGATCCGCTCAGCGATGCATCCGAAACCGTCATCGAGACGCTCGACAGCTTCACCATGCCCGTGCGCGTCGCGGCCGGCATCTCGCTGTCGCAGCGGATCAACGGGCAAGAGTTCTCGCTGGAGCTCGTCTCGACCGATGACTGGCCGGGCGTCGTGCCGCTCGTTCCGGCAGGTCCGGTCGCCATCGCCTCGATCTCGCAGGCGACCACGACGCTCAGCGCCACGACCGCCGCGCCGCATGGGCTCAGGATCGGCGAGCGTGTTTCGATCTTCGGCGTCCCCGACAGCCGCCTCAACTATCCCTGTCTCACCATCGCGACGACGCCGACGCCCACGAGCTTCACCGCCACGGCCGGGCCGCAGGGCGCCATCCCCTCGGTGACGGCCGGGCCATTCACCAGCGGCTCGATCATCAAGGCCGATCCCCTCGGCTATGCGCGCAACGGATCGAGCCTCGTCTTCGAGGGCACGACCGCGACGAACGAGAGCTACTATGTCCGCTCCGAGGGCGGCGACGCGCTGCCCTCCGGCACGATCGCAGGCAACCATGCCGCTGCCTTCTCAGTGTCGACCGCCGCCACCCAGCTGGTCGCGGCGGCGGGGGCCTATGCGTTCGCGCCAGCCGCCCTGTTCGAGATCCTGCCTCAGCTTGAAAAGGTGACGTTCAGCGGCTCGGCCATCGACAGCGCCGGCGCGATTTCGGCCATGTTCAAGCGCACGCAGGTCGTTCCCAATCCGGCCCGCGACTACAAGCTTCGCCTGCGCGCCAAGAACCACCGTTCCCTGTCGCGCCCCGTCGGCAGGATCGTCTCCGCAGCCAAGGCGGGTTCGGCGACGGTGACCATCACCTTCGACCAGCCGCACGGATTGACGGTCGCCGATCTTGTGGTGGTCTTCGGCATCCGCGATCAGGTGAACTTCGCCAATCTGGCGACCCCGACCGCCGTCGCCAGCGTGCCCAGCGCCACGACGATCACGATCCCCATCGGCGCGTCGGCGACCGCGACGTCCTTTGGCGGCGTTGTCATCCGGGTGAATGGCGGCGTCTTCGGAGCGCCCATCGGCCAGGTCGCGCAATCTGTGGCCCGCACCGCCAATGTTCTCACCCTTACCGGTTCGGCAGCCTGGTCGGGTCTGCAGATCGGCCAGTACATCAATCTGCATGGCGTTCGTGACGCCGTGTCCGGAGCCGATCTCGGGCTCGACGGATCCTACCGCGTGCGCGACGTCGCAACGACCGCGCTGGTTCTCGAACCCATCGGTGCGGCACCGACTGGCGCCGATATCGCCACGACGAACTGCGGCGGCGCGGTTCTGCCGCGCACCGATTTCCGGGTGCACTTCATCCGCGTGATGGAGTTCACGCGCCTCATCACCGAGTCCATCGGCGGCTTCGGACGGGCCGACCAGATGGATGCGGCACCGGTGCTGGTCACGAACGCCGTCTCGGCGGTCACCGTCACCGGGGGCGTGGCGCAGGACGCGGCAGCGGGAAACCCGGTCGGGATCGGCGCGCGCGCCGCCAACGTCAATCAGGCGGCGATGTCGGCGACCGGCGATCTCGTGCACCTGATGGCGACGATGATCGGCGCGCTCGTCAACAAGCCGTTCTCGATCCCTGAAGCCGATTGGACCTATGCGCCAGCCGGCGTGATCGCCAACACGGCAGACGTGGTGATGGCCGCAGCGGTCGGCGCGGGGATCCGGCGTTATGTCACCGCGATCCAGGTTATCAACACAAACGCGGTCGCGACCGAGTTCGTGATCAAGGACGGCGCCACGGTGATCTGGCGCATCTGGCTGCCCGCCAGCATGACGTCGCCGTGGGACATCGACTTTCCCACGCCGCTTCGCTCCAGCGCCAATGCGGCGCTGAACGCGGCCGCCATCACCAGCGGTGCCAGCATCTATCTCGACGCGCAGGGCTACACCGCGCCCTGAACTGCCCCTGACTTCGGCCATGGCCACAGGCGCGCACACGGCGCGAAGACCGCACTCCCGCATGTCCGCGCAGACGCTTTCGAATTGGGCCACACGGCGCGCCCTGTGCGCCACCAAGGGCCAACCGCAAAATTAAAGGAAGAAACCATGCCCGCAACAGCTGCGGCGGCGGTCACTGTCACCCCGGAAACCCTGACGATCACCTGGCTCGTCGCTGGCGGGATCATCGCCCAGCTCCTGATCCTGATCGTTTTCCTCGTCCGGGTGGCGTGGTGGCTGTCGCACCGCTTCACGCTGATCGATGCCACGCTCGCCGGCAACGCGAAGGAGCTCAGCGCGATCAAGTCGGATGTCTCGAACGATATCGCCGGGCGCAAGGTGGTCGCCGAGGCGCGCACAGACATCGCGCAGATCAAGGCGACGCTCGCGGAGTTCCGGGAACGCATCGACCGCCTGGAAAGCCACGAGGACGGGCGCAAGCACGCCTGATCCGCCGAGATCAATCCCAACCGTAACCCGACGCAAAGCCCGCCTCTCTGGCGGGCTTCGTCGTTTCTGGAGGTCGCCATGCTGCCTGCCCAATATCGATGGCTCGAAGCCGAGCCCGGCCCGCGCATGATCCTCGAAGCACTGAAGGAATACGGCACGCTCGAAGCGCCCGGCGCTGCCGACAATCCGAAGATCATCGGCTGGCAAAAGGAACTCGAAGCCGCGGGTCTCGGCCGCGTCTATGCCGGCGTCTATCGGCACGACGCGATCCCGTGGTGCGGCCTGTTCATGGCCATCGTCGCCCACCGCGCGAACATCGAACACCGCCCCGAGCGCAATCCGCCGCGCCTCTATCTCGCGGCGCTCGAATGGGCGTCCTTCGGCATCGCGGTTCCGAAGGGTGCGGCGGCACTCGGCGATTTGCTCGTCTTCAAGCGCAAGGGCGGCGGGCATGTCGGCCTTTATGTCGGCCACGACGCCAGCGCTTTCCACATTCTCGGCGGCAATCAACAGAACCGCGTTTCAATCACGCGGCTGTCGCGCAACCGGCTCGTGGCGGTGCGCCGCCCGGCCTACCGCGCCCAGCCATCCAACGTTCGACCCATCGCCCTCGCCGCGAGCGGAAGCCTCTCCGTCAACGAGGCCTGATCCATCTCAAACCTGGGAGATTTCCATGAACGCCGTTCTTCAGTTCGGTGCGGGCTACCGCACCTACATCATCGCCGCCGTGCTCGTACTGGTCGTCGTCGTCGAGAAGGGCCTCGGGATCGACGTGCCGGGCGTCGATGTCGGGTCCGACTGGCTCACCCATGTCCTCGCCGCGCTCGGCCTTGGCACCCTACGGGCCGGGATCACCGGGGCGAACAAGTGACCGGCTGGATCGCGCTTGTCCTCATCGTCGCGGTGGTCGTCGCCACCGCGGCAATCTTCGCCGCCGGCAACAAGGCGGGCGCCACCGCCGAGGCGGCGAAAGCCCGCGAAGCCGAACTCAAATCCCAGAAGGAGGCTTCTGATGCCAAAGGCCGGATGCTCGATGCGGGTGCTGCCGCTCCTCGTGATCGCAACGCTCTCGCTGACCGCCTGCGCGACGGCACCTTCTAGGCCGTCCATCGTCTGCCCGCCGGTCGCGGTTTACGGCAGCGCCTTCCAGTCGCGGCTTGCCGATGAAATCCAGCGCCTGCCGCCCGGCGCGGCGCTCGAACGGGCGATGCTGGACTACGCCCGCCTGCGCGATCAGGTGCGGGCTTGCCTGGCTTAGCTCAAGGTCGCGGACTAAGTGCAAGATGCTCGTCCGCGATGGCGGCGAGCAGCGTTTGGTCGTGACTGATCAGGACAAGGCCTAGCCCTCTCTGGTCTACGATCGCCCTCAGGAGCAGCATCGTCTCACGTTGAACGACCGGGTCGAGCCGCGACGTCGGCTCATCGGCGACAATTGCTATTGGATCGAGAAGGAGGATGCGTGCCAGTGCGAGCCGCTGGGCCTCGCCGCCGGAAACCTCGCAGGGGCGACGGTTCATCAGCCGATGATTGACCTTCAGCCTTTCCAGCAGCGGCGGCAGATCGCGTGCGACCGAGAGGCAGGACTTGACGTCTTGGAGCGCAAGGAACTGGCGCGCAAAGTTCAGGTGCGGCACGAAGGCCGTGATCGGATCCTGATGCAACTTTTGATAGCGCTGCCGATGTATCTTGATCGCGGATGAACCGGCGACAATGTTGATCCCGCCCCATTCGACGCTGCCGGCGGTCGGACGACGCAGGCCCAGCAGAATGTCGCCGAGCGTGCTCTTGCCGCTGCCGCTCGGCCCCGAGATCGCCAGCACGCCGCCCCTCGGAACGTGCAGGTCAAGGTCCTCGAACAGCATTCCCCTTTTTGGCCAACCAAAGGAGAGACCGTGCGCGGATAGCGCAAGGCTCGTCATGTCGCAGCAGCGGTGGCAGCGCGGCCAGTGGCGTGGGTCGGCGGCCAGCCAGGTTCGGGCGTAGTCGCTTTGCGGCGCAGACAACAGTCCTGCGCTCGGGCCGTGTTCTTCAACTCGGCCATCCCGAATGATCGCTAGTTCTCCGGGAAGCTCCTCTGCGAGCCTGCGATCATGAGTGATGACGAGCAAGCTGCGTCCGGCTGCTGACAGGCGCTTGAGTGTGGCGATCGCCTGAGTGACGCGGTCGGCGTCCAGACCCTTGGTTGGCTCATCAGCAACGACGATCGGCGCGCCGACACCGAGCGCCGAGGCCACCAGCACGCGCTGCGCCATGCCGCCGGAAAGCGTGAAGGGATAGGCATCTCCGGTTGAACCGGGCAAATCGAAAGCCGCGAGTGCAGGCTTGATGGCTTCCTCATGGAGACCTGCCAGCGCCATCTGCCGCTTGACGCGCATGGTCGGATCGAGCGCGGCAGACGGCTCCTGCGGGATCAGCATGATTTGCTCGCGCCAAAGAGCGGCGAGACGTTTCGGTTCGCTCGCAGGAATCGGCTTGTGGCCGCTAATCGTGATGGTTCCCGAGACCGACAAGCCGGCCGGCAGGAGGCCGAACACGGCCTGCGCGATCAAACTCTTGCCGCTGCCGGTCTCGCCGATCAGCGTGAGAACACCCCCGCGCGGTACGGACAGCGATACGTCATCGACAAGCGCAATGCCGTTCCTGTCGTGGATGGAGAGATAGGAGATCGTGAGCGCGGCTTCAGTCATGTCCACCTCCCGTGGGATCAGCGGCAAGCGCGCGGCCCGCCAGCGTCAGGGTCAGCACCGATACGAAAATCATGGCGCAGGGCGCGGCCATCTGCACGAAACCCTCGGCCAGGAACGGCAGGAGTTCGTTGATCATGGCGCCCCATTCGGGCGTTGGGGGCTTCAATCCCAACCCGAGGAAGCCGAGCGCCGAGATCGACATGATGGCCTGCCCGACGCCGAGCGTAGCCAGCGGCATCACCGCGCGCAGCACGGGCGGCAGGACATGGCGCTTCAGGATGGTGCGCTCCGCAAAGCCGGCGAGCCGGGCCGCCTCGACATGGCCTTCCCGGAGAACGCTCGTGGCCACTGCCTCGGCCATGCGGGCGTACTGCGGCCAAAGCGCAAGGTTGAGCCCGATGAGCAGGGGCCAAATGCCTCCACCCAGGAAACCGGCGAAGAGGAGCGCCAGCAGCAGGCCGGGGAAGGCCAGCATCAGATCGGCCAGCCGCATGATCAGCGCCCTGACAAACGCGCCGCCATTGGCCGCGATCAACCCGAGTGCGACGCCCACGCTGGATGCCAGCGTCACGCACAGGACAGCAAGCCCAAGCGAATGCGGCGCGCCAGCAAAGACACGCGAGAGAATGTCGCGTCCAACATGATCGGTACCGAGCAGATGAGTGATGCTCGGTGCTTCCATGACCCGCATCAGATCCTGCGCATTGGGGTCCAGCGGCGCAAGGAATGGGCCGGTCAGCGCAAGGCCAGCCAGCGCCGCCAGCGGCCAGATGGAAGTCGGCAAGCTCCGCGCGCGGACAGGCTCGAAAACGAGGCTCATGCGCGTGCCTCCTCAAGCCCGCGCGGGTCGAACCAGAGGCGCATGAGGTCAGCCAACAGGCTGACGACTGCGAAGGCGAAGCCGATGACGAGGCCCGCCCCCATGATGACCGGTACATCGCGCGCGATCAGCGCCTTGACGAGCAGTTCGCCGAGGCCCGGATAGTTGAACAGGGTCTCGATGACCACGAAACCGTCGATGACGAAAGCGAATTGCAGCGCGGCATAGGTCACCACCGGAATCGCGGCGTTGCGCACCCCATGGTGCCGGAAAGCGGCAGCAGGGGTCAGGCCCTTCACCCGCGCATAGGTCATGAAGAAAGCCGAACGCACCTCCACCACCGCGTTGCGGATCACGGGGATTGAGAACGCGACGAGCGAGAGTGCCAGCGTGAAGGCCGGCAGCACCATATGCGCCCCCGTCCGGAAGCCGGCCGGCGGCAGCCAGCGCAGCGTAAGCGCAAAAAGCGTGATGAGCCCAATGCCGACGAGGAAGGTGGGCAGCGAGGCGAGCGTCACAGCAAGCGCATTAGTCATCCGGTCGACGATGCCGCCGGGCCTGAACCCGGCCATGATGCCGAGCGGCAATGCGATCAGATAGGACAGGAGCCAGCCGATCAGGCCGAGTTGCAGGGTGAAGGAGGCGTGATACGCGAGTTCCTGCGTGACCGGCTTGCCCGAAAGCAGCGAGCGGCCGAGATCGCCCTGCGCGACGTTCCCCATCCACTGGCCGTATTGCACGATCAGTGGCCGATCGAGACCTTCCTCGCGGCGGATGCGCTCGGCGGTCTCTGGCGTGACGCGCTCATCACCGACGCGTGCGGCCGCGACGCGCAAGGCAAGATCGCCTGGCAGCGCGTGCACGAAGACAAAGCACAGGGAGGCGAGGACCGCGGCTGTCGCCAGCGCCTGACCGATCCGAAGCATGATGACGCGCAGGACCCCGTTCATGCCGGCACGCCCTTCAGCCGCGCGCCGATCCGGTCGGCGAAGGCGACGCAGGCCGCAGCGCTCACGATGAGCAGCGCGCCGAGGAGGCTGATGAACCCCGGCCAGAGTGCGAAGATGATGAGGTCGAACAGCAGCGCCCAGATCATCGCAGTGTACTCGAAGGGCGCGAGCGTCGACACGGGCGCGCGGGCGACCGCTTCGGTCATCGCGATATGCGCGAGACCGCCGAAGACACCCGAGGCAATCAGCGCGATCAGTGCCGTCTGGCCCACGCTCGCCCAGCCGAAAGGCAACGTCGCCAGACCACCAGCGGCGCAGATGATCGCAAAGTAGAAGGCGATGGCCGCCGGGGCCTCGGTTGCCGTCAGACGCTTGATCTCGGTCTTGGCGAGCGCGGTGGTTGCAGCGCAGGCAAGCCCAGCGCCCACGCCGATCAGCGTGCCGACCGCGAGTTCCGGTCCCACCATTGCCGGCCAGAGCATCAGCCCGACGCCGAGGAAGCCGAGAAGCGTCGCAGCCACCACAACGATCCCAGGCCGCTCGCCCAGCGTCGCGATGGCGAGCGGTACGACGATGAGCGGAGCAAGAAAGGACAGCGCCGTCGCCAGCGCCAACGGCAGATGCGCGATCGAGAGGAAGGAGAAGAACATCGCCGCACAGCCGTAGAGGCTGCGCATTACATGGCCGAGCGGCCGCTCGGTCCTGAGCCCATGGCGAAGCTGCCTGCGCCAGGCGAGATAGACGAGGATCGGCACAAGTGCGACCGCGCTGCGCCAGAAGACGATCTGGCCGACCGGCGCCTCGACGGACGCCAAACGCACCGACAGGCTCATCAGCGAAAAGAACAGCGTGGCGAGCAGGCGCAAGGCAATGCCTGCGCCTGTTCCGCCGGCAATCCCGGCCATCGCGGTCGACACGCTGCTCACCGGCCTCGAACCTTCAACCGAGGCTCACCTTCTGCAGCATGTAGCGGGTTTCGAACGGATCGATGACAAGGCCCTTGACCCGCTTGTTGACAGCAACCGTGTGTTCGAACCAGGCAACCGCCGCGACCGGCACCTCATCCTGGATGATTTTCAGGATCTCCCGGCGCAATGCGGTCTTGCGCGCATCGTCGAAGCTTTGAACGTATTCATCCGTCAGCGCCTTCACGCGGTCGCGGCCTGGCCAGTTGAGCGTGCCCCAGGTCGAGCGCTCGCGCGTGAAATCCGGGATGATCGTGGCGATCACCTCCGGCACGTTGACATAAGTGCGCGCGAACATCGTCATCTGCATCGTGCCGGCTTGGATCGCAGCAGGGATCGCTGCCGAAGGGCCGGGCTCGACGGAGAGCTCCATGCCGATCGCCTTGAGCTGCGCCTGCATGGCCGTGCCCATCACGGTGAGTTCTGGACGGTTCGCGATGGTGAGCATGGTTGCGGCCAGCCGGACGCCATCTTTGGCGCGCACACCATCCGCGCCGCGTGGCCAGCCGGCCTGATCGAGCAGCGCATTCGCACCAGCCACGTCGAAAGCATAGGCTGGCAGGCTGGCGTCATGCCAGGCAGGCACGGCCGCAGGCAGCAGCTGTGTCGCTGCCGATCCGGGATGGCGCAAGACAGCGGAGGCGATCCCCCGGCGGTCAATCGCCATGTTGATGGCGCGGCGTACGCGCACATCCGCAAATTGCGGCAGCCCCGAATTGAACGCCATGGCCCGCACGCGCGGGATGGTGAGGCTCTCAACCTTCATCTGTCCGGCCGCATCGATGCGGGGCGTCGCTGCTGGCACTGTCGTGAAGATGATGTCCTGGTCACCGGCAATCGCCACGTTGGTGCGCGTGTCACCATTGGCTATCGCAGTGTAACGGGCGCGCGCGACCTTCGGCTTCTCGCCCCAGTAGCGATCGAAGCGCTCCAGCTCGACCACGGTCTTGCCGTCGATCGCCGTGATCCGGAACGGCCCGGTGGCGATGACGCGCGCCACCTTGCCGTCCGCGCCCCAGGAGGCCGGCGCAAGGATGACCGAGGCGTAGTCCACCAGCACCGCCGGGAGGTGGCTGAAGGGCGTCTTGGTCTTGAGCACCAGCGCGTCGCCCTCGACGGTGAGCTGATCGACCGGGATCTGTTGCATGCTCTCGCCGGCGAGCGAGCGCCTGAGGCTCGCTGCCGCCGCCTCCGCCGTGACCGGCGTGCCATCGTGAAAGACAGCTCCAGACCGGATTTTGAAGCGCCAGGTCAGCTTGTCGGCGCTCACCGTCCAGCTTTCCGCGATGCCGCCGACCAGCTTGCCATCCGGCTCGACCATCACCAGCGTCTCGGCAATTTGCATCCGGGCCATGATGTAACCCGTGTCCGTCGGCTCGTTTGATGCCCACTCCCAGGGGGAAGCGACGCGGAGAACCGCAGCCTCTTGAGCGCGAACAAGATTTGGGAACCCGGCAAGTGCTGTTGCCGACGCGGCAAGCGCCAATGCCGAGCGGCGTGTAACGGCGAGTTTATTGGTCATGTCAGGCCTCGGAATAATTGGGACAGTTGATCAGGTGGATTCGACAGGCGCAGGGCGGCGTTCGACTTGCCTCGCGCTCGATATCAGTGGGGGCACGCGGCCAAGGATGCCGGCATGCAAGGCCTCCGGCCGCTCGAAGCGTTCCATGAAGCCGTCCGGCCTTGTGCGATAAAGGGCGAAGGCATCCAGCACAGCCGCAGCATCGCGCGCTGGGTCAAGGTCACCGAAGAGATAGGTGAACCGACCTTCGCCGGAGAACGCCACGACGCAGGGCCGCTTGCACTGGCTCATGCAGCGGACATCGCGGAGCACCTCCAGATCGATGCCCCGACGTGTCGCTTCCGCCTCGATCGCATCGGCGAGATCGGCCCCGGGGCGACGCGCATCAGCGTCTCCGGGCCAGCCCTCTGGCTTGCAGCGGAAGCAAACGGACAAGCAGGCTTCCCTGGCAGGCATCGCCGCGCTCATGCCGCCTGCCGCTCCCAACTCGGAAACGGATCGGGCAGGTGCTTCCACGCGTCCGGTGTAAAGCGGTCGACCATGCCCGTGAGCGCTGCGTCCAGTTCAGCCCGGATGGCGGCTTCGTCCATCTGGTCTGAAAGGCCGATGAAGACGATTTCCTGGCGGCGATCGCCAAAGGTCTTGTCGAAGTATGGCTTCATGCTCTCGCGCCAGTCGGCGCTATCGGGCCAGCGCTCGCGCGGAACCGCCGACCACCAGAAGCCCCGCTTCGAGGTGCGCACCAGCGCGCCGGCCTGGGCGAGTTCGCCCACGAAGTTTGGTCGCGTCGCCAGCCAGAAAAAGCCCTTGGCGCGGATCACGCCCGGCCAAGGCTTGTTGACCAAGGCGTTGAAGGCCATCGGCGCGAAAGGCCTCCGCGCCCGGTAGACAAAGGAGCGGATCCCGTACTCCTCTGTCTCCGGCACATGGTCCTTGAAGCCGTTCAGCTCCTTGAACCAGAGGGGATGCGTTTGCGCCCGCCCGAAATCGAACAGGCCGGTGTCGAGAACGGCAGTCAGCGGCACGCGCCCATAA
Source organism: Methylocystis sp. (assembly GCA_020252485.1). Classification (GTDB taxonomy): domain Bacteria; phylum Pseudomonadota; class Alphaproteobacteria; order Rhizobiales; family Beijerinckiaceae; genus JADCCX01. Next base: position 11,596 of record JADCCX010000041.1, on the reverse strand, counting down.
TCCGCCTCGATGATCCGCGCCTCGGCGTTGAGTGCGACAATGATCTTGCGGGCGAGATCGCGCTGCTCGGGCGTGGCCGACCCCGCCTTGTTGAGGACGACGACGTCGGCGAACTCGATCTGCTCGACGAGAAGATCCACGAGCGCCCGGTCGTCTTCCTCTCCCGCGACTTCACCGCGATCGCGCAGGAAGTCCTGGCTGGAATAGTCCTTGAGCAGGTTCACTGCATCGACGACGGTGACCATCGTGTCGAGCCGGGCGACATCGGAAAGGGATTGGCCTTCCTCGTCGCGGAAATCGAAGGTGGTCGCGACAGGCAAAGGCTCAGCAATCCCGGTCGACTCGATCACCAGGTAGTCGAAGCGGCCTTCATCCGAGAGACGCCGAACCTCTTTGAGCAGGTCATCGCGCAGCGTGCAGCAGATGCAGCCATTGGACATCTCGACGAGTTTCTCGTCGGTGCGTGACAGACCGCCATCCTGTTTCACGAGCTCGGCGTCGATGTTCACCTCACTCATATCATTGACGATGACGGCGACCTTCATGCCCTCGCGGTTGTTCAGGATATGGTTGAGCAGCGTGGTCTTGCCGGCGCCGAGAAAGCCTGAAAGCACAGTGACAGGGAGGCGATTGTCCGATTGGGTCTTGGCCATGATCCCCCAAGGGTGTAATGTTGTGACACTCAGGGAAGTGTAATAGTATTACACCACCGTGATGGTCAAGGAGGTCGCGGCCATGGCCGGCGAAAAAGCTCATCACGAGCGATGCGAGGGGCACGGCCATGCGCACTCGCCCCACTCCGACGTGGCAGCCATGATTGAACGCGCCCGCGCGTTCGCTGCGGCACGGAAACTCCCGTTTACGGAGATGCGCGCGCGTGTTCTGACCGTGCTGGCCCGCGAGCAAAAGCCGCTCACCGCTTATGAGATCACGGATCGCCTGAGCCTACCGAAGAAAGTCCAGGCAGTTCAGGTCTACCGCGCGCTCGACTTTCTGCAGGAGGCAGGCTGTGTCCACCGGCTTGCATCGAAGGCGTCATACTTCGCGTGCGATCACGAGCATCACCCCGGTGAAGCCGTAGTGTTCATGGTCTGCAGCCACTGCGGCACGGTGCAGGAAGCGCCGTCGGATCTGGTGGCTCAAGGGCTCCACGGCGCCGCCGAACATGCAGGCTTCAAGCCTGCTCATCCCATCGTAGAGCTGGAAGGTGAGTGCGCGCGGTGCGCCTCAAATCCCCTGTGACAAAGGCAACGCTTCGAGCCATGAGAGAAGTTGATGACGGGGCAGGCAAGTTATGATTAAGCAAATGATATGAGCGCTGTACGTCGTCTGACACGCGATTGGCGATTTTGTGTCTTGCTGGCCTATGCCTTCGTGCTGGCCGGACTGGCTGGGGCGCGTCTGGTTGGCCATCATACAAGCGAGATGCACGCGCTGGCCGCGCTGCAGATCATCTGCTCCGAGCACGGCCTAACTCTCCCGTCTGATCCGGAGAAGGATCACGGAAAAGACCATTCAGGATGCCCATGCGGCCCATCCTGTCCATTCAAGACCTTTGGCTCCGTCGCTTCAGCATCGATTGGGCCTGCCTGGAGCGATCAGGAAGCCGATAATCCTGTCCATGTCGCGCGGCACACTGCACTACCGCCGTCCCACGCCCCGCCGGGCGTTTCTGCACGCGGCCCCCCCAACCTGATCTGATTGAAACGGCAGAACCCGCCGCGCGCAGCATCGCGCCGGCAATCACCCTTCATTCCAGATCAGGAACCCCAAACATGTCTTCTTTCTTCACCCGCAGCGCGGCAATGGTCGGCTGCTTTCTTGGCGCGACCGCGCTCTCGACCATCGCCTTCGCGCAAGCTCCCGCGCTCGATCATCTCATGCTCGTCGTCGGAAAGGACGAGGCTGGCGTTTATGATGTTGGCTCGGGCCGCGAAATCAACCGCATCGCCATGACCGGCGCCAGCCTCGACACCATGGCGCTGTCAAATGGCGTCTCGCTGTTCAACAATACCGGCGGCAATCAGGTGGTTGCCGTGAACCTCAATGACGGCAAGGAAATCGCGCGCATCCCCGCCTCCTCGCTGGGCGGCACGCGGCCCGTGCACAGCTATCTCTCGCCCGTCATGGGCGGTCGTCAGTTCTATGTGGTTCTCAATGACGGCGTTGAGGCCAATACCCCGGTCGGTGAGGCCCCGAAGGATTCCTCGCTCACCCTGATCGACATCGTTCCCGGTTCCGCAACCTATCTAAAGCCGGTCGGTGAAGTCCGTCTTGGGCGCGGCCATCACAAGGTTGCGTTCTCCAACACGCGCGCCCGCATGGTCGTCTCGAACATCGGCGACTGCAAGGATGTGCTGTCCGTCTACGACTTCTCTAACCCGGCCGACATCAAGCTCGTGAAGTCCTTCCCTGCCAAGGATTTTGGCTTTGACGGCTCGACTGCCCTCAAGACCTGCGACGAAACAGGCAAGGCCGGGCTCAGGCTTGGTCCTCATGGTGTTGGAACGTCTGCAGCCACCGGCGAGGCTTTTCACTTCATCACTGGTTCCGGCCAAGTGGCGCTGATCGACATCGACAGCGATGCGCCGGCCCTGCGCAATATACAAACCGCGGGCACAGGCGGCTCGACGGCAAAGGACATCCCGGGTGGCCGCTTCATCGTTGTGCCGCAGCGGACGCCGCGTGAAGTGCAGGATCGCGCCGGCGGCGTTGTCTGCCAGATCGGACAGATCGCCGTGATCGACGCCGTCGCCCGCCAACTCGTGGCGCAGACACCGATGTTTTATGGCGATGGCACATGCTCGACGAGCCTTGCTGGCAAGCCGGAAGCGGCGGCGAATGCCTCCTATGTCGGGTTCAACAAGGAAGGCAGCCGCATGTTCGTAGCGCTTGGCACGCTCGGCGGCGCGCAGAATGCAGCGGCAACCGTGGATCTCACGCTCGTCTTCGACATGAGCAACCCGCGGCAGCCAAGGCAGCTTGCGCCGATCAAGACCGAGGCGCGTCAGGCGAGTGACATCGTGATGGCGAATGGTGGCAGGCTGGCCTTCATCCCCAATTCGGTGGCCGGCACGGTTTCGGTGGTTGATACGGAATCGATGAAAGTGGTCCAATCCATCAAGACCGTTGCTGGCCCGCACCGTTTGTCCGCGTTCAGCCCGACTTCTGGCCCATCGAAGCCTGTAGGGCCGGCCACGCCCGCCACGAACTGACCGAACTCCGGGTGGCGCAGCAAAACTTCGCCACCCCTTCCTCCCCCTTTCATCCTGTCTCGGAGATTCAAACCATGTCCCGTCCCTCGCTCCGCATCGCCGCCGCTGGCCTTATCGCACTTGGCAGCATCGCTCCTGCCTTCGCTTGCGATCCGGAAGACCTCAAGGCGGAGTATCGCAGCCTCTGCGCAACACCGACCGACGCGATCGCCCAACTTGTTTCGGCCACTGCCTCACGACTGAAACCGGAAGCCGCCGCCCAGCTCACCGCCAAGGCCAAGGAAGCGCAGGCGATGTGCCTCGCCGACAAGTACGATGATGCGATGAAACTGGCTGTTCGCGTCGCCAAGGCACTTGGTTCAGCGGAGCAGGAGATAGGCCTGCCGCGCGAGCAATTTGCGGCTGCGACAGGCAGCACGCAGGTCGCCGCAAAATGAGGTCTGTGCTGCTTGGCGTAGCATTTCTGTCGGCGTGCTGCGCGACAGCCAGCGCCCACGGTCCTGGCAGCCATGCCACACCACCAACGCAAGAAGCGATCGCAGCCGGTGACGCTGCTCGTGGCGGCATTGCCTTCGAGAAAGTCTGTTCGGCCTGCCACACGATCGAGAAAGGAGCACGGCGGCGCGTGGGCCCCAATCTCTTCGCCGTTGCAGGCGCGCGCATTGCACAGAAGGAAGGGTATCCCTACTCGGAGGCCTTCCGGAAAGCCGACATCACTTGGGATGATGAGACCTTGGGGGAGTTTCTCGCAGCTCCGGCTGAGGTCGTGCCTGGCACGAAAATGGACTGGTCCGTCAAGGAAACGCAGCAGATCGCTGACATCATCGCTTACTTGAAGTCGTACCGATAGCATTGGATCAAGGCCGTCAACGGAGTCATCGCTCGCTGAGCGCTCGTGAATAGCCCACGCAAATTCTTCAGTCTGCTCTGCAATTAGATGCACTGCGAGCAGAACTCCCGCATCCGGTTTCCTATCCTCCGCCAATCATTCCTGCATCCCATTGATTTTATTCGATTTTTTATCTTCAGATCAAATTGACCCACTAAATGACCTACAATCTCCAATGCGCTGCGGCGTCAGCCTTGAGAAGAATGCTGACAGGGTCGATATGCCTGTTCCGGTCCAAAAGTGCCTTTGTCATGAAAGGCACTTTTCCGCCAGAGCTGACCTACCGAGCCGGAAACAGCCTCCAGCAATTCCGACGGCGAGAGCGGGCGATGCTGCGCTTCAGGAGCATGCGAAATCTGCAGAAATTCGCTTCCCTCCATCGCCAGGTCCACAACCACTTCAGCCAGGAACGCACACGCATCAGCCGCCGGAATTTCGCTCCGCGGACCTTCGGTTCAAGGATCGACGCACCGCCGCGCTGGCTGCATGGCGTCAACTCTGCGCGGCCTGAACAAGGCCGGGTTAGGGCGATTTCCGAGACTGTTTTGGTTTGCCTGACAGCACCCTCGGCAGCGCACGCTCGGCTGGATCAATCGCGCGCGCCGCCTGTCAAAAGACTTCGAAGCGACCATCAAATCCGCTCTCGCCTGGCTGCAATTGGCCTTCGTTTTCCTCCTCATGCGAAGGCCGGCAAGGCCGAAAATCGCTCAGATTTGAAATTCGAGTCGGGTTCTAAGGAAATATTAAAAAATAAGAACTAGTTTTCGACCTATGCTTGATAGGTTATGATCGATGACTGATGTCTCCATCGTGATGCCTTGCCTGAACGAGGCGCAGTCGCTTCGTCACTGCGTGACGAACGCAATGCAGGCCTTGGCGGAATTGCAGATCCGTTTCGGGCTGGTCGGCGAAGTTATCGTTGCGGATAACGGGAGCACCGACGGCAGCCAGGAACTTGCGACGGGTCTAGGTGCGCGTGTTGTTCTGGCGACGACCAGAGGCTATGGCGCAGCGCTCATCGCCGGTTTCGAGGCCGCCCGGGGACGATATCTTGTCATGGGAGATGCAGACGGCTCCTACGACTTCCGCGACGCTGTTGGGATGGTCGAGGCGCTGGTGAAGGGCGCCGACCTGTGCATGGGCTCGCGCTTCAAGGGCGGGATCGCTACCGGTGCCATGCCGTGGAAAAATCGTTACATTGGGAATCCTGTGCTGACAGGCCTCTTGAACCTGTTCTATGGGACACGGGTGTCGGATGCGCATTGCGGGCTGAGGGCACTCTCGCGCCGCACATTCAAAACCCTCAAACTCGACGCCTCAGGCATGGAGTTCGCAAGCGAAATGGTCGTCAAGGCCGCTTTGCGCGGGCTCGTCATTGCCGAAGTGCCTGCCACGCTGTCGCGCGACCTCCGTGACCGGCCCCCGCACCTGCGCCCTTGGCGCGACGGGTGGCGTCACCTCCGGTTCCTGCTGCTCCTCAGCCCGACATGGCTGTTTGCGGTTCCGGCACTAGCGATGCTGCTGTTCGGGCTTTTCGTCATGTCCGCTCCGGCCATAGCGCCTTATTTCGGGATCAATCCTGCGGCGGTAGGCGCCTACTGGACTATTCTCGCAGGCGCATGTATTTCCCTCGGCCATCAGGGTCTCCTTCTTGCCCTTGCTGCGGAACTTGCGGGCATCCGGAAGGGGTTTCGGGCGGCGGGCCCACTCATCAAGCGGCTTGAACCGGTCCTTTCGCTTGAGGCAATGATCGTCGTCGGCGTTGGCCTCGCCATGGCGGGCCTAAGTGTGTTGATTGCTGTGGTGACCATCTGGGCCGTGCATCAACAGCAAGCGTTCGCCAACGTGTTGCCTGCTGTCGGAGGCACGACGTTGCTGACGCTGGGACTACAGAACATATTGGGCGGGTGCCTTCTCGCCGTGCTGGCAGGCAGCGGAGCTAACCTCCTTCAGTCTCCGGCGATCTCTGAAGTCCGCATCCGGGCATCCCAGCCTTTCAAAGCATCTGATGTGTCCGATGCCGCCTGACCTGGCCGGTCGTTCAGGAGTCCGACTGATGCGCGTCCTCATGGTGAACTCGTTTTATGAGAGCCATTGCGGTGGACTGGAGGTAGTGGCCGGGGCTATCGCCCGAGGGCTGGCAGCCCAGGGCCACGACACGGTGTGGGCAGCCAGCAACAGTACGGAGCCGCCGGCTTCTGTCCTTAACCTCACGGCTCAGGGCTACACTACGATTGATCCAGGCACCGCTATTGGCGTGCCGCTGCCTGTTCCTTCTCCGGGTGCAATTGGGCTCCTCTGGCGGGCACTGAAGGGCGCGGATGCGGTGGTCGTGCATGACTGCCTCTACCTCCCCGTGATTGCAACGTTTTGCATGGCCAGGCTGAGGCGGAAGCCTGTGCTGATCATTCAGCACATCGGCGAGGTTCCTTATACGAATATTCTGCTGCGCACGCTCATGCGCATTGCCAACGCGACGATTGCTCGGCCCATGCTCGCCCGCGCTGAGCAGGTCATTTTCATCAGTGCAGCGACAGAAGACTATTTCGCTGACGTCGCGTTTCAAGCTCCGCCCGAGGTGATCTTCAACGGTGTCGACGCTAACGTCTTTGCTTTTCGTCCGGGATGTCGCGCGGATTGGCGGCGTCGCTTCGGCTTCGGCCCGTCGCAGACCGTAGCGCTGTTCGTGGGCCGCTTCGTCGAAAAGAAGGGGCTGGCTGTGTTGCGCGAGATGGCGTCTTCAGCGCCGGATGTGACGTTTGCATTCGCGGGCGAGGGTCCAATCGAACCGCGACAGTGGAACTTGCATAACGTAGCCGTCTTCAAAGATCTCCGAGGCGCCGACATCGCCGCTCTCTACCATGCAGCCGATGCCCTCGTGTTGCCGAGCGTCGGCGAGGGCTATCCACTGGTAGTCCAAGAGGCGCTGGCCTGCGGCCTTCCCGTGGTGTGCTCCCGCGAGATCGGCGACGCGGACCCTCACGCCGCCCGCGTTCTTACCCTTGTCGAGCGCCTGCGCGACCCCGCCGACAACGCCGCGGCCTTCATGCTGGCCTTGAGACAAGCCGTCGCTGCCGACGACGTGCACAAGGCCGCGGAGCGGTCAGCCTTCGCGCTGGCCCGTTACAGTTGGGATCGCATGACCGAACGCCTTTCTGTCCATCTGACGCGCGTCGTTCGCGCCAATCTGCGGGACGGCGGCGTCGCCGTGCCGGCACGATGACCGCTCGGTTCGGCCTAGCCGACGAGATCTCGAAGTCAGTCGTGGAACTCGGACCGCGCGTGCTGAGGCACGCAGCGGTCAGCGGCGCCTGTTTCGCGCTCTATCTTGGCATCGTTGCCGGCTGCGACAACATTGGCCTGCATTGGGCGATATCGCTGGCGCTCTCCTTTCCCGTCGTCGCGGTGTTCGGCTTCCTGCTCCACTGCCGCGTGACATGGGGCGTGCCGGGGTCCCGCATTGGCTTCCGCCGTTACGTCGCGGGCCTGGTCTCGACGATACCGATCAACTACTTCGGCATGTTCGTGCTGCACTCGTTTGCCGGGTTCCCCCTGCTGTCGTCGGCGGTTGCCACAACCCTCGCCGCCACCGGCTGGGGCTTCGTCGCAACCCGTTGGGCGCTTATTCAATCTCGGGCGGAGTAGTCCATGACAGACAGTCAGGCCATTGCGCGCAGGCGCCGCAAACCGGGCCTAACCGACTTTGACTATCTCGTTCAGTCCCGCCTTGCAGATTCGATCGTCAGGCTCATTCCTGACATCGGCCCGCCAGGGGGGACTGTGCTCGACATCGGCGCCGGCAGCATGCCCTACCGTGAGGATTTCGTCGCCGCAGGCTTCCGCTATGTCGGGGCGGACATCGACGGCTCCGCGGAGGTCGTGATTGGGGACGACGGGACGCTTCCGGCTCCAGACGATAGCTTCGACGTGGTCGTTTCCTTCCAGGTCCTCGAACACGTGGCCGATGTTGCGCGTTACCTGGGAGAAGCACGGCGCGTGCTGCGCCCCGGGGGACGGCTGCTGCTCTCCACCCACGGCAGCTGGCTCTACCATCCCCATCCCACGGACTTCCGCCGCTGGACCCGGGAGGGACTGATCTACGACCTTGCCGCGGCCGGGTTCGAGGCCGAGAGGGTCGAGCCCGTCGTGGGTCCCTTAGCCCTGACCACCATCTACCGCGCCATCGGCTTCATCACCGTCCTCAAGCCCGTTCCGGTGATTGGCCGGGCGCTCTCGGCCCTGCTCGGACTGGTGATGAACCTGAGGGCCATGGCCGAGGAAACGATTACGCCCGACGGTATCCGCCGAGATAATGCTTGTGTCTACGTAGCTTTGTGCCGTCCGGCCTGAGCGCCAAGGTGATCCATGATGAACGAGCGGGCCGCAGAACCTGCGCTGAACGTCGATAGGGCGGATCTGGCCGATTACTTCGCCGAACGCAATCCCGTGTACCGATACCGTCGCCCTGTGTACCTCGTCGAGATGATCTCGTCGCTCGCCGCCGTCTGGACGTCCCGTCGGGCGCGTGTGCTCGACGTGGGTGGAGGGACCGGCCTCATTGCGCAGTCGGTGTTCGACCACTTCGGCGTTGCGTCCGTGCAGTCAGTCGATATCGTTGACCGGTATGCACCTGATCTGACTATTGCCCGCACCCGCTACGACGGTGAACACCTTCCCTTCGCCGATGGCTCCTTCGACTGTGGCATGATCATGAACGTCATCCACCACGTTCCAGAGCCAAACAGGGTGGCGCTTCTCGCCGAAATCCGCCGCGCGGTGGGGCACGGTCCCGTCTACATCAAGGATCATCTCTCGGCGGGGCTCTTGGACGATACGCGGCTTACCATCCTCGATGCGATCGGAAATATCCCGTTTGGAGGCATGGTGAAGGCGCGATACTTGCGCGGCGGACACTGGTCGGACCTCGCAGCGGGAGCCGGCTACCGGATTGCCAAGGTCCGGACCGGCAACTATCGCGCCGGTCCGATGGCCGTGGCATTTCCGAACCGGCTCGAGATCGTCATGCGGCTCGAAGCCGTCTTGTAAGAGCCAATCGAACGACTGGCCCTAGCAGGCTGCTGAAAAAGTCCAAAACGACAGGTCCAAACCGGAAACATAACGGATTCGAACGGGGTTCAAACCGGAATCGCGGTGTGTCAAAAATGTGTTTTTTAGCAGCCTGCTAGAGCATTTTCCGAAGAAGTGGATACCGGTTCTTCGAAAGAAAATGCGGTAAATCAAGAGCTTAGAGCGGCCGATCTGATTCAGTCAGATCGGCAACCGCTCTAGCAGGCTGCTGAAAAAGTCTAAAATGTTGGGCACAAACCGGAAACATAACGGATTCGAACGGGGTTCAAACCGGAATCGCGGTGTGTCAAAAATGTGTTTTTCAGCAGCCTGCTAGAGGCCGGCGGGCCGACAAGACGCGTCGAGTTCGATGCGTTTCGGCGTTTTCACGGGACGCTCCGCAACGCCGATCATCCCGGTCCGGCGAGCGGCCGCATCGTCGAACACGGATACCGGCCCTCTTCGGCAGAGTTCCGCGATGGCTTTGCTATCGAGTGCATGCAGAAGGAACGTTTTCGGCACATTGGACAGGTCTGGCTTGTTGCGGATGAGGTCTGCTGCGAAGGGCACGTGGCTGTCATCAATGACGACTGCGGCGGTTGGTGCCTTCTGGACCACCTCGAGAGCCTCCCGGATCGGCGCGACGAAGTGCGCGGCGTGGATGGCATTCAGAGGCAGCAGAACCAGTACGCTCGCCAGGCTGGCCGCGATCGGTATCGGTGCCCAGGTCCGGACGCCGTCTCTGTCGGTCAGGGCGACCCAACCAATCGCGGCCACGAGGGCCATGGTCCCAAGTCCGCCATGGACGTAGCGGTAGCCCCAGCCATGCCCCTGGTAGGGCAGGATGGCCATGGCGACCATGCCGGTCAGAAGGGTGCTCGCGAGCAAGGCCCGGGGGAGGGCACCCCGCGTGACGGCCACGGGAATGCCGACCACGAACAACATGACGAGAGCCGGATTGAGCCAGGCGACGAGGCGCGCCACATTGAGAACAGCCAGCGCGGGCCCGTCGGAGTGGCCGAGGCGGCCCTGGGCGTTTCCATCGGTCCATCGCGCGATCATGGATCGGAGGGGATCGGCGAGATCCGTACCCGATGCGATCGACCACGCCAGCCACTCGGGATAGATGATCCACGCAGCGCTGACGATGCCATACCCGACGATGTAAAACGCTGCCAGCCGGAAACGGAACTGCGCCAGCAGCATCAAGACGAACGGCGCTACGAACAGCGGGTGAAACACAACCTGGTGCAGGCCAACGCCGAGCACGCCTAGAAGGAGCGCCCCGGCGTGGGCGAGCGGCCTGTCCTGCAGGAACAGCCGAAGCCAGAGCATGTTCACGGCGAGGTGGGCCGTCATCGCGTACGGGGTCATTGCGGTGACGAGCACTTGTGATGACGTCCCCAGGAGAAGCACTGCAATAACGGCGGCGTCGGGGCGGTCTGGCCAAATCTTGCGTGCCACGCTGTAAGTGGAGGTCAAAGCGACAGCCAGCAGGAACGGGCCGCACCACACCATTCCAATCGTCAGATCGAACAGGGCACGCAAGGCCGCATTGCCCGGCCAGTATGCCGAGATCCAGGCCACCCCGTTCGGGACAGGCAGGAAGAACATGGGACCCAGGGCATCGACGAAGGGTCTCCAGGCCTCCGCCACCGGGTAGGCCAACCTGCCCGAGGCGAAAACCCGGGCGTCGAAATCAGCCTGGACCTCGTCGTAGGAGATGGCGGTCGCGCCGAAGACAAGGTAGGTGCCGGCCGCCGCTACCAGAACCGTGATGCTGAGCAGAGACAGGAGAGCCGACTTGCGGCCGACAAGTTCGAGCAGGCGCGCCGCGCCGGTGCGCATGCGGGGGGCGAAGCGGGGCAGGACGACCAGCAACCCGGCGACGACGACCAAGGCATAGCGGTCCTGAGTCATGAAGAAGTAATGCGACAGTCCGAAGCTGCCAACATCGAGCTGAGTTCCGATGGCCGCCAGACCCACTGCAAACGCCGCGACTCCAAGGCTGATCCGACTCGGCATCCACGTGACGGAGGTTGACGACTCTGTTGGTGTCGCTGTCGATTTATTCATCGAATTTCACCCTGACCCCGCCGAAGATATCGGTCGGATCGAATAGGCTTTATTCCTCCACGAGAAAAATTCGGTTAAGCAGGCGGGGATGCCACGACAACGGCGAGTTCAGGGTGTCGATAGCGAATTAAGTTGGGCGGTTTTGGCAGCACATCAAATGTCCGCTGCTTCTGGTTTTGTTCCTCTGTGGGACTGTGGTCAAGGGCACTGTCAGAGGAAAACGGGCTTGTGCCTTGAACACGAGCCGCTAGCCTTCCGGGCATGAGCAGCCGACGCATCTTCCGCTGCTTCAAGACGTCGCCCGAGATCATTCGCCTGGCGGTGATGATGGACGTCCGGTACCCGCTGT
>JADCCX010000040.1 GCA_020252485.1 Methylocystis sp. | reverse complement strand
CGGTTATGATTTCATGGCGCTGACCGTTCATTTCATGGCGCGCTATGGCTTTCCCATTGTGGATACGCGCGGCTTTCGCACGCCCGGCTTCACGACGCTGCTGGGTGCGGAGGTTCATACGTCATCATAGTCTCATCGTGGCTGTGGACCGCCGGGGCTTTACCTTTTGCCCGCCATGCGTCGCTTGGACATGCGTCAAGTGCTCGCACAGAAGGCATCTTGCGTCGCTGTGCCAGGAGCCTTCTTTGGAATGTCCCCAGCCCCTCATCCGGTCAACCCGGAGTTTGCGCCTCCTCCTTGGATGCTACCCAGACCGCAGGGTGCCGGTCTCGCCCACCTGCTTGCGCGCCTCCAGCGCGTCGCCGCGCCGCCATGCGCCGACCGCCAATTTTAACTTGCGTGCTGCCGCAGGTTCCGCTTGAAGCGGCGCAGAGGCCCCCATGCGCATGACCCTGATCGCGACGCTGGCGATGTTGCTCGCCCTTTTCGGGATGGCTGCGGCTGAGCCGGGCAAGCCCCCCCGCACTGCCGAACCCGGGATCATGCTGCCGCCCGACTGGGAGGAACGCTTCATGCGCATCGCAACGGTGGATGACCCGGATCGCCGCATTGTTCGGCATGTCCATATCAACCCGGATGCGCATGGGCGGCTTCGCGCCGGGATGCCCGCGCCAGACGGGACGCTGCTGATCATGGCAGATGCGCGCGCCCGGCTGGACGCGGCAGGACAGCCATTGCGGGACGCGGGCGGCCGCTTCCTGCCGGAGCCCGGCTGGATCGCCGTCTTTGCGCCGCAGAAGGATGCGCGCTGGGGCAACGCACCCGATACCGGGCTCCGCAATGGGGATTGGCGCTACGGGGTCTTCGACGGCGCCGGCCGATCCCGCGACGTCTCCCTCGCCCCCTGCTTTGCTTGCCACCTGCAGGCGCGCGCGGCGCAAGACTATACTTTCACCCTCTGGGACTACGCCGCGACGCTCGGCAGCGGCCCATGAACAGGAGCTGGACCATGGTGCGATCGCTATCCTTGAGCGCCGCGCTGGCAGGGGCAGTGCTGCTGGCGGCCGCGCCGGCGGGGGCAGTCCTGCCAGAGCCTGCGGGCGATCCCGATATCTCTGCAGCGCTTGGCATGATTGATGCGGGCCGCGGCCCGCTGGCGCTGGAATTGCTGGAAGCCGTATTGGCGCGGCTGCCAGGCGATCCTGATGTGCTGACCTATATTGCCTTCGCGCATCGCCGCCAGAACAATGAGGCAGCAGCCGAGGCAGCCTATCGTGCGGCGCTTACCACCAACCCGAATCATCCGGGCGCCCTGGCCTACCAGGGCTCGCTCTTCCTGAAGCAAGGGCGGCGGTCCGAAGCAGAGGCCAACCTCGCCCGTCTTACCGCCAGCTGCGGCAGTTGTGAGGAGTGGGAGACGCTGGCGCGGGAACTGGCCGCCCGGTAGAGTAGTTCGCGTTTAGATGGCAAATCTGAACGTGTGAAGATGCTCGAAAAACAACGATGCAGAGCGGGTTGCGTGAACCCATGTGAACGCAACACGCCCTAGCCGCGCCAAGCCGCCGGGCAGTTTTGGGCCTGTGACCAAGGGCCAAGCCTGGGCATTCGCCTGCCGATATGGCCGCCTCACCTTGGCCGACATCTCGATCTTCACCGAACTGTCATCACAAGGAAGTTTCCCTGTCCCGTCGGCGCCATATATCTCAGATCAGTTTAACCGGAGCACAAGGAGCACAAAGATGCCAAACGATCTCCAAAACCTTTATGACATTGACGCGGGCGACGAAGTCCCCTCCAACCACTCGCCAAACCCGACCTTCCGCGACATCGCCGAGGCTCGCCTCGGTCGGCGCGGGATGCTGATGGGCGGTATTGCCACAGCCGTCTTCGGCTTCATCGGCGCCGGCAGCCGCCCTGTCGCCGCCCAGGGCGCCGCCCAGGCCGCTACCGCGGCCGGCCCGGTGATCGGCTCCAAGCCGGTGCCACTGAGCGTTGCGGACACGGTGGTCGTGCCGGAGGGCTATTCCGCCCAGGTGCTGATCCCGCACGGCACGCCCCTGAACGGGCAGCCGGCGACGAAGAGCGTGCTGGAGATGACCGCCGCCGAGCAGGAACAGGCGATCGGCACGCATCATGACGGGATGCACTTCTTCCCGATTGAAGGCCGCGAGCCCGACCAGGGCAGCAACACCGACGGGCTGCTTGTGCTGAACCACGAATACGTCGCGCCGCGCTTCATGCATGCCAGCGCTGCTGGCAAGTCCATCGGCGACACCCGCATGCCGCTGACCAACGGCGCGCGCGATGGCGAGGAAGTCCGCAAGGAAATCTTCGGCCATGGCGTGTCGGTGGTGCGCGTGGCGAAGCAGGGCAATGGCCAATGGGCCGTGGTCGCCGACCCGCGCAATCGCCGCATCCACGGCGCGACACCCATGGAGATTGCCGGCCCGGTGCGCGGCCATGCCCTGGTCCGCACCAGATATAGCCCGGACGGCACGCGGGTGCGCGGCACGCTCAATAATTGTGCGCATGGCGTGACGCCCTGGAACACCTACCTCACCGCCGAGGAAAACTGGGCCGGCTACTTCCGCAATACCGACCAAGTTGACCAGAGGCCCGCTCTTCCGCGTGAGCATGCGCGCTACGGCGTGCCGACCGGCCAGGCGCGCTACAATTGGGATCAGGTGCAGGGCGGCGGCGACGAATTTGTGCGCTTCAACGTCTCGCGCATCGGCGCCGCGGCGACCGAGGACTACCGCAACGAAGTGAATGCCTTCGGCTGGATCGTCGAGATTGACCCCTTCAACGCCAATGCAGTGCCGGTGAAGCGCACCGGCCTTGGCCGCTTCGCGCATGAGGGCGTGGTGTTCGGCCCGGCGCGCGAAGGGCGTCCGGTGGTGGCCTATTCGGGCGACGACAGCATGTTCGAGTATATCTACAAATTCGTCTCGGCCCGCCCCTTCAACCGCGCCACGGCGAATGGCTCGCTGCTCGACGACGGCGTTCTTTATGTCGCCAAGTTCAATGCCGATGGCACGGGCGAGTGGCTGCCGCTGCAGCACGGCGTCGGCCCGCTGACCGCTGCCAACGGCTTCGCCGACCAGGGCGAGGTGCTGGTGAATACGCGCCTCGCCGCCGATACGGTCGGCGCGACCAAGATGGATCGTCCGGAATGGGGTGCCGTTGATCCCCGCGACGGCCGGGTCTATTTTACCTTGACCAATAACCCCCGCCGCACCGAGGCGCAGGTGGAGCCGGCCAATCCGCGCGCGCGCAATCAGTTCGGCCAGATCATCCGCTGGCGCGAGGCGAATGACGACCACGCCGCAACGCGCTTCGCCTGGGACCTTTTTGTCATCGCAGGCCCCGAGAGCGATAGCCGCACCATGACCGGCGCGCCGCTCGGGACCGACAATATGTTCGCCTGCCCCGATGGGCTTTGGTTCGACGCTGATGGCCGTCTCTGGATCCAGACCGATATTGGCGAGAATGAGCAGCTGCGGGGCAATCTGGCGCCCTTCGGCAATAACGCCATGCTGGTCGCAAATCCGATCACCGGCGAGATCCGCCGCTTCATGACCGGCCCGATCGGCCAGGAAACGACAGGCGTGGTCACCACCCCGGACCGGCGGACGATGTTCATCAACCAGCAGCACCCGGGTGCGACCACCAGCGCCGCCGACTTCGCCGCCGGCCGCATCAACAGCCGCTGGCCGCATGGTGGCGCGGGCGTGCCGCTCTCTGCCACCGTGGTCATTACCAAGAATGATGGCGGCATCATCGGCACCTGACACGCCAACCGCCGACGACATTAACGGCGGCGGGCTTCGGCCCGCCGCGACTTCGGTGAGCCTGCAACCCGGTTGGCTGCTTT
>JADCCX010000004.1 GCA_020252485.1 Methylocystis sp. | reverse complement strand
TCACCGATCAGGTCACGGGTGCCACGGGCGGGCTGCAATTGGCTGGACATGCCGGGTCGGTATCCTGTCTGAAGCTGAACGGCAAGTTGGGGCGGGCAGGCGCTATCCGGCGGGACGAGCGGCGCAAAGCGGGGGACGACCTATCGCGAGATCGCGATGGCATTTTATGGCGTAGATCAGGTTGCCGCCAAGCATTGTAAGACCTCCGCGCTGCGCGATTCTGTCATCGGCTTGGTCGAAGGTGAGCCCGCAATGATCGCCGGAGGCTATCTGAAGCTGCTCCGCCACGGCCGGCGGCGACAGCAGATAAGCGAAGCAGCACATTGCGACGATTAAACGCCATGGATCGCTCGGCTGTCCGCCGGCGCTTCATCTCGATCCGACATTCCATAGTCGCGCACCACCGAAGCGATTCTTAGACGATAATCGCTGAAAACGCCGCCCCGTCCCTTCGCCTGCGTAGCCCTGTGGCCCGGTCTGTTCCGCCACGCGGAAACGGCCTCGTCGTCCCGGAAAAACGAGAGCGAGAGCAGCTTCCCCGGCTCGAAGATGCTCTCGAACCGCTCCACGGAGATGAACCCGTCGATCCTTTCGAGATCCGCCTTCAGTTTGGCCGCGAGATCCAGATAGGCCTCCCGCCCGCCATTTTCGGCGGGCCAGACTTCGAAGATCACCGCGATCACGGTCGCACCAGAGCCGCATGGGGCGTCGACGCCAGCTTGAGAAATATGCGATCTTCCTTCCGGATAAACTGCTCGCGCTTGGCGAACTCGTAATTCGATCGCCCCGCCGGATCAGCCGCCAAGCGCTGTCGATAGGCCTCGTAGTCGGCCAGGCTGGTGATGTTATAGACCCCGTAGGCAACGGTCGCCGAGCCCTCATGGGGCGCGAAATAACCGATCAGATCGGCGCCGCACCTCGGGATCGCGTCGCCCCAATTCTTCGCATAGGCCTCGAAGGCGTCGCGCTTGAAAGGGTCGATCTCATATCGAATGAAGCAGGTGATCATATCAGTCTCCATATTTTCGTTGACTAACGCACCATAGGGCCTTTTATCGCGCGGATGGTTCGGTTATCATCGAACTATGAAAGACGGCCCCGTCATCGCCTCCGTCGCCGCGCTGATCGGCGATCCTGCCCGCGCGAATATCCTCACCGCGCTTATGGGCGGCCGCGCCCTGACCGCGAGCGAACTCGCCGAGGTCGCCGGCGTCACGCTTCAGACGACAAGCGGGCATCTTGCGAAACTTGCTGACGCCGCTCTGGTGGCGGTCGAGAAACAGGGACGGCACCGCTACTACCGTCTGCACAGCGGGGACGTCGCCGAGGTGCTGGAGAAGCTGATGGGTCTCGCGCAGCGATCCGGCGCCGTGCGGGTCCGAACCGGCCCGCGCGACGAGGCAATGCGCGAAGCGCGCTTATGTTACGATCACCTGGCAGGCGAGCAAGGCGTCGCGCTGCTATCTCGCCTCTTCGAAACCGATCTTCTATCTCCGGGTGAAACACCTTGCCTGACCGACAAGGGCCGTAACGCCTTCAGCGGGATTGGCATCGACCTCGACGCGCTGGAGCGTAAACGCCGT
Source organism: Methylocystis sp. (assembly GCA_020252485.1). Lineage (GTDB taxonomy): Bacteria > Pseudomonadota > Alphaproteobacteria > Rhizobiales > Beijerinckiaceae > JADCCX01. The sequence goes on along the minus strand of JADCCX010000004.1, from coordinate 1,980 downwards.
CCCCTTTGTCTCCACTGCCTCGACTGGAGCGAGCGCCGCCATCATCTGGCTGGCGGTCTTGGCGCAGCGATCCTTGAGCGCTCCATTGCATTAGGATGGATCAAGCGCGGCGAGGGAAGAACCCTTATCGTTACGTCGAGTGGCCGGTCGGCGTTCAGAAACGCCTTTGCATAGGCCAGGAACAGGTGGGCGTAACAGTATTTTGTGCCCAAGGGGTATTCTGGTGTTCACCCCGCAGCGCCCGCGAAAGCCGGCCCACGGCCCCACCAACCACCGCGATGCAGCGCGTTACTGCCGCCTAGTGCAGCTTGCGAGCCCGAAAGACCGCCTCATCCATGTTGCCCAAAAAATCGGCCTCGAGGCCTTCCTAGGTCTGCATATCAAGAAGCAGCGCAGCGTCTCGTTCTGCCGGCGGTAAGCTCATGTGCCGAACAAAGCTTCCGCTTCCGCCAGGATGCACCGGCACCGGATGTAGTTTTCGCTTTCTTCAATGGCACGGCGCTCCACCACCTCAACAGGTCGCGCCAACGCCTGGGCAGCTTCTTCCTCAAAGGCCAAAAGGCTGGCGAAGCTGCGCGGCGTGGTCGGCGCAAATTCTACCAGCAAATCCACGTCGCTGCGCGCAGGGTCGAAATCCGCGCCGCGCGCTGCAGAGCCAAATACATCAAGCCGCGCCACGCCATGCCGGCGGCACAAGGCCGCGAGCGTTTCCCGATGGCGCAGGATTTCGGCGTGCATGGCGCCTTATTCCGCCGCCTTCGCCATGCGCAGCGCCGCCGCCTTGGCTTCCACCAGGCCCACAATATGATCCACCATTTCCTCAGACCGGATCGTGTGGTCCGTCTTGCCGGCGCTATAGACCATGTGAGTCCCCGCCCCGCCGCCGGTCAGGCCGATATCGGTCATCAGCGCCTCACCAGGGCCATTCACCACGCAGCCGATGATGGAAAGGCTGATCGGCTCCACAATATGCGAAAGGCGATCTTCCAGCTTTTCCACCGTGCGGATCACATCAAACCCCTGCCGCGCGCAGCTTGGGCAGGAAATCACCTTCACGCCGCGATGGCGCAGATGCAGCGATTTCAACAGTTCCCAACCAACCGAGACCTCTTCCTCCGGCTCGGCAGAAAGAGAAACGCGCAAAGTATCGCCAATGCCAGCCCATAGCAGAGACCCAAGGCCGATGGCGGATTTAACCGTGCCGGTGCGTTTGCCGCCCGCTTCCGTAATGCCGATATGCAAGGGGTGGTCACAGGCTTCCGCCAATTGCTGATAGGCAGCAACGGCCAGGAATACATCGGAAGCCTTCACGCTGATCTTGAATTCGTGGAAATCTTCTTGCAGCAAATGGTCAGCATGCCAAAGCGCGCTTTCCACCAGCGCTTCCGGGTTGGGTTCGCCATATTTTTCCAGCAAATGCTTTTCAAGGCTGCCGGCATTCACGCCGATGCGGATGGAACAGCCATGATCGCGCGCTGCCTTGATCACTTCCTTCACGCGTTCCTTGGAACCGATATTGCCGGGGTTGATGCGAAGGCACGCCGCCCCCGCCTGCGCCGCTTCAATGGCGCGGCGGTAGTGGAAATGAATATCGGCCACGATCGGCACATTCACTTCGCGCACAATCTCGGCCAGCGCCGCCGTTGCTTCCTCGGTCGGGCAGGACACGCGCACAATATCCACGCCCGCCAATTCGCTGCGGCGGATTTGCGCGATCGTCGCCGCTGCGTCCTCGGTTGGCGTATTGGTCATGGTCTGCACGGAAATCGGCGAATCGCCGCCCACCGGCACGCGCCCGACATGGATCAGCCGCGATTTGCGGCGCTCGATCTTCTGATAGGGACGATAGGACATGCGACGGACCCCAAGCTTGGTTTTGTCCCGCGATTATGCCGGGGCTTTCGCCGCGCCGAAAGACTTGAAAAAGCGAAGCGCGCTTCAGGGGCGCGGCGGCGTCGGTGGTGTGGGCGTGGCGACGGG
>JADCCX010000039.1 GCA_020252485.1 Methylocystis sp. | reverse complement strand
TTGATATCACGCTGCGAGCAAATGTCGGAATCAAAGGGACCACTAGCAAGTCTATGATTCTAGTGGAGCTTTTGAATTTGACATTCGCTCCGACGCCCGATGTCACGCGGGATGCGAATGTCAAATTCGCTCCACTAGGCGCGGAATGAGGCCGAGCATTGCTGCAATCGCCGCAGCACTGCCGACGGGTGGTGCGAGCGCGGCAAGCAGAACGCCGATCTCAAGCCTCGGATCGAGCGGCAGCAAGTGCATCGCCGCCGCCGCAAGCGCCGGGACCGCAAAGCCAGCCCAAAGACAGCACATCAAAGTCAGCCGGGGTGACGTCTTTTCGCCCGTCGTTGACAGGCCCGCCGCCAGGAAAGACCCGAGCGTCAGCAGGAAGGCCGATACTGGAAGCGCATGATAGGCCGCCGCCGCTGCGGGCCCGAGAAGGATGCCGCACAGGAGTGACGCGACGAGCAGAGCGGGGCCGTTTGCCCCCAGTAAGGTGAGAAACCCAGCCGCGTAATGCATCTGCCGCTCCATTCAACGAAAGTGGGTGAGAATTTCCTTGCCTTGCCCCCCAGCCAATTCCGGCGGCACGAACCGCCAAAGAGCTTGAATGGCCATCAGCAGGACGAGCGTCGCAGCAGCCATGCGGATGCGCGCAAAATGCCGTCGGATGGCGCTCTGCACGGTCGTGATCGCAAGGATGCGCGCCAGCGACGTCAGCAGCAGCAGAACGGTGGTCAGCACGCCCACGGCCAGAAGCATCAGCGCGGGGCCGGCCGTCAGTTTCCAGTCCGTCAGGTACTGGGCGAGAAAGTAGGAAGCCGTTACCGGGTTCGTGACCCCACACAGGAAACCGATGGCCACCGCGGAGCGCCACCCTGCGAGTTCAAATTGCGGATTGCTGCTGCCAGGCGGCTTCAGGCTTGCAATCCGATAGGCGACCATGACGAGGAGCCCGGCGCTGGCCAGCGGCATCCAGCCGATAACATCCTGCTGGTCCCTTGAGAAGCCGACAAGGATGCCCAGCGCAACCAGCAGTGTCACGGCGCCCAGACCGGTCGCTATGACGAGCGGCATGGTGCGCCGGAAACCCAGCGCCGCCGCGTTGGTGGCGATCAGGATGGTGTTGGGGCCCGGGATGGCGATGATCAGCGCATAGCCAAGGCAAAAGGACAGCATATCCTTTGCGACTGATGGCTGTATCAATGCCCCAATCCGATCGGGAAAGACCAAGGCCAGCAGCGTTTCAGACATCACGGGATCTCGTATATTATTGCATGATTTCAATAATTTAATTCAGGTTGTAACAATCCGGTCTTCGCCCTAATTCTGGAGCTCGCAGCTGAACTCCGCCGGGTTGATGAGCAATTGCTCCTGGGTTTCGTCGTAGAGAAAGGTGTCGATCGCGACGTAGCGGTCGAGCACGGCCTGCGGGCGCTCGAAGCCGCAGCGGATTTCGAGCCGGTCGATTTCGGCGCGCAATCCCTGGGCGAGGGCTGTGGTGACCACTGCATAGCGCTCCTGCATGTCGATTATCCTCGTCAGATGAACGCGCCAGCTCATGCAGCGTAACTGGGTCTCGGCCCGCGCCGGCTCTGTGACGGAAAAGCGCGCCTCCCTGGCGACGGCCAGCGGCGAAACCGCAAGCCAGACGAGGGCCGCGAGCATGCGCACCAGGGAGGAGCAGCTGGCCGGGAAGAATGAAAGCGTGGGTCTCCAGACAGAGCCGTTGTTGGACATCTGACTTCCTTTCTCTGATGTGACAGGACCGAGGGCGGGCTTCATCGCTCGGAAAGCCCCGAAGCGGGCAAAGGCCGAAGAGGCTCCTTGCGCCGCTCCCGCAGAACCTTGACCAGGCGCATGATGTTGAGCGGCAGGAGGATGCAATGCAGCGCCAGGACCGGCTTCAGGTCGAGTCCCGCGCCATAAACAATGAACAGCAGGTTGGCGAAAATGGCCGCGATGCGCAGCGTCAGCATCGTTGTGCAATAAAAGGCTGTAACCGTCATTCCGGCAGCAAAAAAGCCGATGATCTCTACAACCTCACGTTCCATTCTTGTATTCCCCTGAGTCCATACATGAAACCAACACACTGAAATGTTTTGGTGAGAGAGAAGGATGAAGTTGGACCATCCGGGATGGCCTGCATGGATTTCAGACAAAAAACCATATTCGAATGCTAAGCCATTAAAATTGCTGGCCCTTCTCTCTCTGAATGGGAGATTAGGAAGCAGCAGCAGGCCGCGCATCCGCCAAATGGTGGATCGGCCCGGAATTGTCGGCGGGAAGCATTTCACCTGTGCTTTTTGTGGTTTCCGCAGCCGCCAGAGCTACAACCTGTTGCAATCTGCAAAACCACCCGTTGCATTGCTTTGCGTTCTGCGCTGCAACATGGAATGGGGATTCCGCCTGGGGCGGATGTGGCTGGAGACCAGGAAATGTCGCGTGAGCAAGCCTTATCGGAGCTGATTGGCCGCATTTACGATTGCGCCGTGGATGTCAGCCGATGGCCGGGGGTTCTGGGCGAGCTGGCCGAGGCAACCGGCTCAAAGATTGCGGATATCGCGGTCTACAACGTTGCCGAACGGACCATCGAGATGAGCGCCTATTACAATTACCCCGAATGGTTGGTCGCGCGCGTGATGGCGAACATCCATCTCAATCCTGCCCTGCCGGTTGGATACGTCATCCCGCTCTGCGAGCCATATTGCCTGTCCAGGGAGGTGACGCTTCCCGTGGTGCAGGCGAGCCCCTACTGGAAGGCGACCTGGCAGGATTTCGGGACGCTGGATGGCATCACCGTGCCATTGACGCGCAATGTGGTTCACGGCAGCGCCTGGCAGATGGCGCGCGCCATCGAGCTCGGCGCCTTTCCGGACGAGGCGCTGGACTTGATGCGCCTGATGGCTCCGCATATTCGCCGCGCTATCGAGATTTCCGGCCTTCTCAGCCGTCAGAAACAGTTGCAGGGTGCGATGCAGGAAGTGCTGGAGGCGATCTCCGCCGCCGCCTTCGTGCTGTCGGCGGATGGCGCGATCCGCTTCCGCAACAGCGCGTCAGAGGCCCTGCTGGCGGAAGGGAACCATGTCCGGCTGAGCAACGGACGGCTTCTGGCGCTGTCCCCCACCATCAAAGCCATGATGGAGAGCGTGGCGTCAGGCGGCGTGCAGACAGCCCGCGACATGATGGTCGAGACGCGCGGGGGGCAGGCCCTGCAGGTGACCTGCGCCAGGCTCGACCGGGTCGAAAAGGACATGGATGCGCCGATCCTGCTGCTGTTGCGGCAGCCCGAGCCTGACCTCAGGACGCCGATCTCGATCATCAGCCAAGCCTATGGGCTGACGACGAGCGAAACCATCGTTCTTAGCCAGGTGATGGAAGGACGTACGCTGGATCAGGCCGCCGAGCTGATCGGCGTGGCGCGCTCCACCGTCAAGACCCAGCTCGACAGCATCTACGCCAAGAGCGGCGTTCGCCGGCAGACCGACCTGATGCGCAAGATCGCCGGCCTGATCGCGCCCATTGGCTGAAAAGCGCTCCGGCCTGCTCAGGCCGTGCCGATCTTCACCTGCTTGTCCGTGAGGAACGTATAGGCGGGAACAGGGAGATTCAGGCCTGCCGGCCCCCTGCGGACGCGGGCCGAGGTGTCATAGACCGAACCGTGGCAGGGGCAGTACCAGCCGCCATACGGGCCCTGATGCGCCAGCGGAATGCAGCCGAGATGCGTGCAGCTGCCGTAAACAATCAGCCATTGGGCATGGCCCGGCTTGGTGCGCTCCGCATCCGTCTGCGGGTCGATGAGCTCGCTCAAAGGCGTGTTCACGGCAGCGGCGATCTCGGCCTCCGTGCGGTGGCGGATGAAGATCGGCCGACCGCGCCAGACGATGGTCACGACCTGTCCAGGCACGATGGGCGCCAGATCGATCTCGACCGGCACGCCCGCCGCGACCGTATCCGCATCCGGCGCCAGTTGCGCCACGAAGGGCCACAAGGCCGCGGCGGCGCCGACAGCGCCGACAATCCCGGTCCCGATATACAGAATGTCGCGGCGCGAGGCTTCGGGCTTAACGGTTTCCGGCGGCTGACGGAGGGAGGCGGCATCAGGATTGGACATTGGATGTGTCCTGAATGGGAAGGGATAGAGGCGGGAAATCCGGCCGCTTTCGGCGCGACAATACCATGATCCCGGCAGCACTCAATCGCCCTTCGCCCATCCAGGTCCCGCGCCGATCGGGTGAAGAGGCCTCGATGCCGGCCGCTGGCCAGCACGTCGAAAAGAGGGCGGGATGGGCTCCAGCCGGAGGGCCGCCCGGCCTACCGCGCCAGCGCCTTCATCGCCCCTTCCAGCCCCTCCAGCGACAGCGGGAACATGCGTCCGGCCATCAGCTGCTTCAGCATGAGGGTGGAATGCGTGTAGCCCCAACGGTTGGAAGGCACGGGATTCAGCCACACCGCCTTTGGGAAATGATCGGTCAGCCGCGTCAGCCAGGTCTCGCCGCTTTCGGCGTTCCAATGCTCCACGGAACCGCCGGCATGGCTGATTTCGTAGGGGCTCATCGCGGCGTCGCCGACGAAGATGATGCGGTAATCGGAGCCATAGGTGCGGATGATGTCCTGCGTGGGAATCACCGCCTCGTGGCGGCGGCGATTCTCCTTCCACACCCGCTCGTAGGGGCAATTGTGGAAGTAGAAGTAATCCATGTGCCTGAACTCGGATTTCGCCGCGGAGAACAGCTCCTCCGCCTGCTGGATGTGCCAATCCATCGAGCCGCCGATGTCGAAGAACAGGAGCACCTTGACAGCGTTGCGCCGCTCGGCCCGCATCCGGATGTCGAGGAAGCCGCGATGCGCCGTGCCCTTGATGGTGCCGTCGAGATCAAGCTCGTCCAGCGCGCCCTGGCGGGCGAATTTGCGGAGCCGCCGCAGCGCGATCTTGATGTTGCGCGTGCCGAGCTCTGTCGTGTCATCGAGGTCCCTGAAGGTCCGCTGGTCCCACACCTTCACGGCGCGGAAGTTGCGGTTTCCCTCCTGCCCGATGCGGATGCCTTCCGGGTTGTAGCCATAGGCGCCGAAAGGGGATGTGCCGGCCGTGCCGATCCATTTGCTGCCGCCCTGGTGCCGGCCCTGCTGCTCGGCGAGGCGCTGCTTCAGCGCCTCCCACAGCTTGTCCCAGCCGAGCGCTTCGATCTCAGCGCGCTCCTCCGGCGACAGATGCTTCTCGGCGAGCTTGCGCAGCCATTCCTCGGGGAGTTCGGTGACGGCAACGCCGTCCGGTCCGCCGCCCTCGCCCAGCCCCTTGAAGACTTGGCCGAAAACCCGGTCGAACTTGTCGAGGTTGCGCTCGTCCTTCACCAGCGCGGCGCGCGAGAGGAAATAAAACTGCTCGACGGATTGATCGGCGAGATCGCGCTGCAAAGCTTCCAGCAGCGTCAGATATTCCCGAAGCGAGACGGGGACTTTCGCTTCACGCAGTGAGGTGAAGAAGTTGAGCAGCATGGCTTCGAGAAAGCGCGGAAAATGCCCGAGGTCAATGTGGACGGGGCGCCAATCCGAACCTGCGTTGGCATTAAATTAAACGCTGTATGATTGGTTGGTCCGGCAATGCGGCGAGCATAATCCTTGTGGAACCGCCGGGAGGTGCAAGAATGCGGATCGCCGTCGTCATCGCCACCGCCGGGCGGCCTGACATTATCAGACATCCCATAGCGCATGAGCTGGGCCAGACGCGGGCGCCGGACCGGCTCCTGGCGGCCGGCAGCGAGGAGCGGGACTTTCTGATCGAAAGACCCGCAGATGCGACGGTGGAATGGGTTGTCGGCCCAGGAGGATCAACGTTTCAACGCAATCTCGGCCTCGCGATGGTCGAGGCGGATGCAGATCCGATTGTGTTCTTCGACAATGATTTCCTGCCGCAGCCTGACGGGCTGCAACAGGCGGAATCGGCTCTGATCGCCAATCCCGATGGGCTGGCCTTCACGGGCCACGCGCCGCCGCAGATCGCGCGCAGCCTCGCGGCCAATGTCGTCAAGCCGCCGAAGCCCAAGCCATATGATGATCGCAGGCGGCGCCTTGAGGGCAACCTGCTGGCGCTCATCGGTCCTTGCCGCGGCCGGGCGGATCCCGAGCGCGTCGCCCGGATCTGATCGGCCTCAATGATCGCTGTCATCGCCTTTGCGGCGAATTCGCTCCTGAACTTTGTGATCGGGCTGCTTGTCGCCTGGCTTCTGGGACCTGAGGCGTTCGGCATCTATGCGATCGGCGCGACGCTTCTTGTGGCTCTCAACACTTGCTTCCTGGAGTGGATCAAGCTGTCGGCTATCCGCTTCTACACCATCGAAAGCCCGGACAATGTTCCGGTGCGGCATTCGCTGGATGGCCTGTTTACGATGAGCGCTCTTGGGATGGGCGTGATCGTCGCGCTCGCCTGGTGGCTTGGTATTGACGCAGGCCTGTCCGAGGCGCTGCTGGCGGCGACAGTAGCGGCAGCCATTGGCGGCGGCTTTTTTGACTATATGCAGGCGATCGCCCGCGCCCGCCGGGATGACGTGGTCTATGCGCGGCTGGTCATTCTCAAGAACGTGCTCGCCTTGGTCCTGATGGTGGGCGGCGCCTTCCTGTTCCGGAGTCCTGTGCTGGTCATGCTGGGTTTTGCGGCAAGCGGTTCGCTGGCTGTCGTCTCCTTCTGGCGCCGCCTGAGCGAAGGACCGCTTGCCTTGAGCATTCCGGAACGACATCAGATCCTGCTCTTCGCCAGATACGGCTTTCCCTTGATGGCGGCCAATGTGCTCTACGCAAGCGTGGCGCTTTTGAATCGTGTTGTCATGATGGACAGATTCGGCCTGGCTGAGGTGGGTGCTTTCGCCCTTGCTTCCGATATCAGCCTCAAGATCTTGTGCACGACGTCGGCGGCGCTCGAGATTCTGATGCTTCCCGCCGTCGTCGCCATTGCCGAAAGGTCAAGCCCGCAGGTTGTCCAGCAGGTGCTGGCGCGCAACATGGTTGCGGGCCTGGCGGTCTTGATGCCGCTTGCGGCGGGACTGATCACCGTTTTGCCCGCCTTCGAGCAGCTTCTGGTGCCGCCGGCCTTCCGCGGCCGCTTCGCGGTCTATGTGATGTGGCTGACGCCCGCGTTTCTGGCCATCGCCATGGCGCAGGCCTGCTTCAATCCGGTTTTCATGATTGCCAAGGATCCGCGCCACGCGATCGCGGCCGCCGCAGTAGCTGTCGCCGTGAACGCCATCGCATTGTTTTTGTTGAAAGAATCCGCATCGCCGCAGAGCATCGCCATGGCGATGGCATCGGGAATGGGAGCAGGTTTGCTGTTTCTGGCGGCAAACGCGCTGCGGCGGCTTGATGCCCGGCTGGCCTGGGGCGAGATAGGCTGCATTCTGCTTGCCACGGCCGTCATGACCGGCGTGTTGTGGCCTTTCCGATTGGCGGGCCCTGCCTGGCTCAGCCTTCCGGTGATGGCCGTCTGCGGCATGGCGCTTTACGCGGCGATCATTACAGCTGGCAATGTCGCGGGCAGCCGCGATTGGCTCCGCCAACGCTTGAACCTCCGCTCAGCCTGAGGCGGCAAAGGCGTTCCAATCCCCGTTCCACGCACGGCCGAAGCCTCCGTTCAGGAACAGTCTTTCGGGCGTGATTTTCCAGAACCAGAAGCCCGGCAATTGCACATAGAGCTCTGCCTTGGGGTTCTGGGCGATGTAGATCGGGCGGATGCGGGCGTACTCAGGTTCGCCCGGCTTTGCCGCCCTGGCCCGCCCGGTCAGCGTCAGGCGCGGATGCGCCAGCGGGTCGCCCTTGCCGATGGCGGAGATCAGCAGCGAGACGCGGGGCTCCCGCTCAAGATGGCCCGTATGGGTGGAAAGATGCGAGGTGATGATCAGCGGGGAGAGATCGGTATCCCGCGCCAGGGCGACCAGCGACGTGAAGGGGGCGCCGTCGCCGTCGAGCGTGCCGAGCGTCGCATGCGTCGCGCCTGTTATCAGTTCGCGGATGAGCCCCGCGTGATCGAAGGCGGGCATCGGCGGTTCGGCTGCGGCTGACTCGTTCATGGTTGCACCCTAATGGATATGGCTGCCGCCGTTCACGTCGATCTCCGAGCCGGTCACGTAAGCGGAAAGCTCGGAGGCGAGGAACAGGCAACAACCGGCAACATCGGCCTGTGTGCCCACGCGGCCCATCGGGATGGTCGCGATGATCCCTCGCCGCTGCTCGTCGCTCATCCGGCCGGCAGTGATATCCGTGTCGATGAGCGAGGGGCAGATGGCGTTGACGCGGATATTGTCAGGTCCGAGCTCCCGGGCGCAGGCCTTGGTGTAGCCGAGCATCGCGCCCTTGGCGGCGGCATAGGGCGTGCCGCCGAACACGCCGCCGCCGCGCTGCGCCGAGACCGACGACATGTTAATGATCGAGCCCTGCCGGGCGACGCGCATATAGGCCACGACAGCTTGGGTCATATGGAAGCAGCCGCGCATGTTGATGTCCATGATGCGGTTGTAAAGCGCATCCGACACCTCCATCAGCCGCTCCGGCGCGGTGACGCCGGCATTGTTGATCAGCACATCGACGCGCCCGTGCCGGGCGATGACGCGGGCAGTCGCGCGCTCGCATTCCTTGCGCTTCGTCACATCGCATTTGAGCGCCAGATGGCCGCGGCCCGGCAGCGAGGCCGCCGCCTCGCGGGCAGAGGCGAGATCGATGTCGAGCACGGCGATCTTGGCTCCGTGCGTGGCGAAAAGAGCGGCGGTCGCCCGCCCGAGCCCGCGCAGGCTTCCCGCCCCGGTGATGATGCAGATTCTGTCCTTGAGCAGCATTTTTTTCCTCCCTTTTGATCTTTAGATCACGAAATGCTGTGAGATGCGCCTCCGGCTGCTGCTTTTGCACCGGCAATTCCTTGCCAAACGGGTCTCCAGGCGACAATCTGACGCTGAGGCCTGACTGCCCGAATCTACGGGCGAAACACGGCTGTCTGGAGTGAAGCTCTTGTCTGCCGCATTGAAAAAGATTCCTGTTCTCATTCTCTCGCCGTCGATGCCCCTCATCATGGAAGGAATCGACAAGGCTTTCACCCTCCACAAGCTCTGGGAGCAGCCCGACGAGGCCGCCTTCCTCAAGACACATGGCCCCAGCATCCGGGCCATCGCCGGGGGCTTCAAGAAGCGTCTGGATGGCAAGGTGCTGAAGCAGTTTCCCAACCTTGAGTTCGTTTCGAACTTCGGCGTCGGCTATGATGGCGTCGATGCCGCCTGGTGCGGGCAGAACGGCATCATCGTCTCAAACACGCCGGATGTGCTGACGGACGAAGTCGCGGATCTGACGATCGGGCTGCTTCTCTCCACAATCCGGCAATTGCCGCAGGCGGATGGCTTCGTGCGGCGCGGCGACTGGCTGAACGGCAATTTCCCGCTGACGACGACGCTGCGCGGCCGCAAGATCGGCATTCTGGGGCTCGGCCGCATCGGCAAGGCCGTGGCCCAACGCCTGGAGGGCTTCGGCGTCGAGATCGCCTATCACGGCCGCAAGAAGCAGGCGGATGTCCCCTACAAATATTACCGGACGCTTGTCGGCATGGCCAAGGCCGTCGATGTGCTGATCGCCATCGCGCCGGGCGGCGCGGACACCGACAAGCTCATCAATGCCGAGGTGCTGCAGGCGCTGGGGCCGGAAGGCATCCTGATCAATGTCGGCCGGGGAACGGTCGTCGATGAAAAAGCCCTGATCAAGGCCCTCAAGGCGAAGACGATCCTGACTGCCGGGCTCGACGTATTCGCGGACGAACCCCGCGTGCCGCAGGCGCTGATCGATATGCCGCATGTCGTGCTGCTGCCGCATGTCGGCTCGGCCTCGCATGATACGCGCCGCTTGATGGGGCAGCTCGTGGTCGACAACCTTCTATCGTGGTTCAAGGGCAAAGGGCCGCTCACCCCTGTGCCCGAGACCCCCTGGGCCAAGACTTGAGCGCGGAGGCGATGCGGATGCGGACCGGATTTATTCTTGCGGTTCTTGCAGCATTGGTTGCGTCTTTGCCCGTTATGGCGCAGACGCAGCGCCAACCGCAGCCAGCCGCCGATGTGCTTCCGGTGGATTCGGATGCGGCCAGGACGGTCGCCGGACAATGGGATATGGCCGTTCCGGCGAACAACCTGAAATGCCGGATTCAGCTCAATATCACGGGCCAGAAGCCGGTCGCCAGCGTCGGCATGCCGGCCCCCTGCCGGAAATCCATGGGACCTCTGGGTCAGGCCCTGTCATGGTCGCTGACCACGAAGGGGGCGGTTCGCATGCTGGGAGGCAAGGGTGAGACGATTGCGGAATTCTCGCGGGCCGATACGGGCGTCCTCAATGGCACGGTGGGCGCCAATCAATTCACGATGGAGCCTGTCAGCGGCCGCTATCCCTCGCCGGATCGCACCGCCAGCGTCGATGCCGCCGTGGCCAGGCTGAACACGCCCCAGGCCGACACCCCGACGACGCCCTCTGCCCTGGCGGGGCGATACCAGCTGCTGCGGGCGAACAATGCCGAAACAGGCTGCGTCCTGTTGCTGGATCGCGCCCAGCCGGGCCCGGTCTCGCAAAGCGGCCGTGCATCGCTCGAAAGGGGCTGCGCTGACAAGGGATTGCTGACCTTCGATCCGGCCGGCTGGATCGTCGAGCGGGACCGTATGTTCCTCTATGCCCGCAAGGGGCACCGGTTCGGCTTCAACATCGAACGCTCGGGCCAACTGGTGAAGGACCCGCCCCAGGGATCGCCGCTCGTCGCGAGAAAGCTATAGCGCCCGCAAGATAGCCAGAAGCGCCACACCGGCGACGGCTGAAACGAGATCATTTCTGATCACCTTCATTGCGATGATGACCGCTGCGAGGGCCAGCCATTCCGGCCAGCCGCCATGCAATGCGGCGGGAGCGGCGATCCCTACCATGACGGCGATGGGCGTGGCTTTCAGCGCCGCATCAAGCCTTGGTCCGATCCGGACAAAGCGCATCATCCAGAAGCCGCCGAAGCGGCAAGCGATTGACCCTGCGGCCAGGACCAGCAGGAACAGCCAGAAATCGGGCCGAACGCTCATGGCTGCTCCTCCGGTTTGCAAAGCAGCCAGGCAGTCAGGCCGCCCGTCAGGCCAGCCGACATCACCGCCCAGCCGGGGGGCAGCAAGCGGTCCGCGATCGTTGATGCGGCAATCGCCGCCAGCAGCACCGGCATCTGCGTCCGGCCCTTGAACATGCCGACCGCAAGTGCTGTCGAAAAAGCAACAAGCATGAAATCCAGGCCCAGCGCTGTCGGGTTTGCGGCGACGCCGGCCGTCAGAAGGCCGAAGGCTGTGCCGAAGAGCCAGGGGACGAACATGATGACGCCCGAACCCAGCACGAAACCTGCATCCTGTTCGCCTTCCGCATGGCGTTTCATGGACAAGGCCCAGTTGCCATCGCCCAGAACGGCAAGCGTGGCATAGGCCTGCAATCCGCTTACCTGGCATAGCCAGCCGCGCAGGGACGCTCCGTAGAGCAGGTATCTGGCATTCAGCAGAAGGATCGTTGTGACCACGGCGAAGGCGGCCGCTCCGGAAGGGATGACGCCATTGCCCATGGCGCTGACGGCCGCCATCTGCGCGCTGCCGGAATAGACGAGGCCGCTCATCAGCAAGGCTTCGGCCATCGACATCTCGGCGGATTTCGCAAACAGGCCGAAGGCGATGCCATAGGCGAAGACGCTCACTCCCAGTGGACCGGATGCCTTCATCCCCCGCCAGAAACCGGCGAGGCTGAAGGTTACGCGGGTTTCGCCGCTGGTCCCGGAAGCAGACATGAAGAACGCTCTTTCCCGCAAGGAAAGAGACCTGTCCAGATGGATTGGACAAGGACATTGACAGGTTCGTGCAATCAAAACGGCATCACCGTGTTCATCTTCGGCTCATCGGTTGGCCGCCATGAGGACAGCGATCCAAGGTTTTCCCCATGGCCGTGTCTTCCCCGCCCCGTTTCCGTCTTCTGACGGCCTTGCTGATCGTGACGGCGGTCTGGCTGGCGCTGGCCTGGCCGTGGCTCAGCGACGCCGTGACGGTTCCGTGGGATGCCAAGGCGCATTTCCAGCCGCAACTCGCTTTCCTGGCGCAAAGCCTCGCGCGCGGGGAATCGCCCTTCTGGACGCCCAATGTCTTTGCGGGCCACCCCCAGATCGCCGATCCGCAATCGCTGATTTTTTCGCCGCCCTTCCTGCTGCTGGCTGTGCTGACGCCGTCCCCCGGCCTCGTTGAGATGGATGCCGTGCTGCTTGGCAGCCTGCTGGCCGGCGGCTGGTTCATCGTCCTCTATTTCCGCGACCGCGGCTGGCACGAGGCGGGGGCGATTGTTGCGGCGCTCTCCTTCGCCTTCGGAGGGGCTGCAGCCTGGCGCATTCAGCATGTCGGGCAGGTGCTCAGCATCGCCTATTTTCCGGTCGCGCTCTGGCTTCTGGATCGGGCCTTGCGGAGAGGCAGCGCAGGGTATGGCTTGATGGCCGGGATCGTGGCGGGTTTCATGCTGCTGGGGCGGGATCAGGTGGCCTATCTGGGGCTGCTGACGCTCGCGGCTTACGTGGTCTTCAGCGTCTGGAATCGCGGCTGGGCCATCCGCGCCAGCCTCAAGCCGCTGGCGTTCGGCGCCTTGGGCGGCATCGTGACGGTGACGGTCCCGATGGTGATGACGCTGCTCCTGGCGGCCGATTCCAACCGGCCCATGATCACGCTTTCCGAAGCCGGCAAGGGCTCGCTGCATCCATGGTCGCTGCTGACGGCCGTGATTCCCCATCTCTACGGCATCGCCCGTCCGCTCGGCGATTACTGGGGGCCGCCGAGCCCCGACTGGGGGCCGGTCGACCTTTACCTCGCGCGCAATATGGCGACTTTCTATTTCGGCATCCTGCCGGTGCTGGGCCTCCTGCTGCTGCCGTTCCTGCTCCGGCTCCGCCCCGCAGCCGGCGCTTCCTCCGCCGGTCACCTGGCTGATCAGGATCCCTACCGTCGCGATGCGCTGTTCCTGCTGGGCGGCTTCATCGTGCTGATGCTTTACAGCCTCGGGCGTTACACGCCGCTTTTCGCGATCCTGTTCCAACTCGTCCCCGGCATCGACCGGTTCCGCCGCCCGGCGGATGCCCTCTTCGTCGCCTGCGCGCTGGGCAGCATGGCGGGCGGCTATGCCCTCCACCGCTGGATCGCGGGGCCCCAATTCCGCTTCCCCCTCTGGGCGAAGCTCGCATTCGCGGCGCTCGCGGCGTTTTGCGGCATTGCCGCCATCATGCTCGCGCAAAGCGTCGGCCGCCTCGATCAATCGCTCGCGCCGCTCGCCGCCTCCGCCTGCTTCCTGGCGGCCGGGATCGTGATGCTGATCATGATGCGCCGGCTGGAAGGCAAGCGCCTCATGCTGATGCTGCTCGCCGGTTTCTTCATGCTGGCCGATCTCGGCTGGAACAATGCTCCGAACGAATCGACCGGCCTGACGCCGGACACCTATGACGTCCTGCGGCCCAACACCGCCAACGAAACCATCGCCTTCCTCAAGCGCAAGATGGAGGAGAACCGCGCGCCGGACCGCATCGACCGTGTGGAGCTGGCCGGCATCGGTTTCCATTGGCCGAACGCCTCCCTGATCCACGGGCTCCATCACACGCTGGGATACAATCCGGTCCGATCAGCGGTCTACAGCTCCAGCGTCGGCGCGGGAGACCATATCGCCGGGCCGGACCAGCGGGTCTTCACGCCGCTGATGCCCTCCTACAGATCGGTGATGGCCGACCTTGCCGGCCTGCGCTACATCGCCACTCCCGTGCCGCTCGACGAGCTTTACAAGGTCGCCGAACGCAAGGGTTTGCCCCCCGTCGCGTTCGACCCCGCTGATTTCCCGCTGCTCGCCCGGACGCCTGACGCTTACATCTACGAGAATCCCCGCGCTCTCCCGCGCGTGCTCTTCGCCGGCAATGCCCTGCGGGCCGATTTCAGCGAGCTCATGAAATCAGGGGCCTGGCCGGAATTCGATCCGCGGCGGACTGTTTTGCTCGACCGGGCAATCACACCGGCGGAGGCGGCCTTGAAGGACGATTCCCGCTCCATCCGGATCGTCAGCTACCGCAACACCGAAGTGATGATCGAGGTCGATTCGGAGAAGGGCGGCTTCGTCGTCCTCAACGATTCCTGGGACGATTGGTGGTACGCCGAGGTCGATGGCCGGCCGGCAGCCATCGAGCGCGCCAATGTCGCGTTCCGCGCTGTGGCGGTGCCGCCCGGCAAGCATCAGGTGCGCTTCGTGTTCCGGCCCTTCCGCGGAGCGGTAGCGGAACTGCTGCGGGGGCGCTAGGGTCAGTGGGACTCACAGCGAGCACCCCATGCGCCAAGCTTCCGTCGTTTCGCCGAACCTCTCCCGGCGGCTCACCATCCGCAAACCATCCTTGATCTCGGACGGCGGCATCGTGGTCACGCAGAACCGCGTCGCTTCCGAGCTGGGGGCCCGGGTCCTCAAGGCGGGCGGGCATGCGGTCGATGCCGCGATCGCCGCAGCCTTCGCCATCGGCATCGTCGAGCCCTGGATGAGCGGCATCGGCGGGGTGGGCGGCATGCTCGTTTACGAGGCAGCGTCGGGCAAGGTGACCGGCTTCGATTTCGGCGGACGCTCGCCCAAGGGCCTCAAGGTCGCGGATTTCGCGCTGGTTCCGGGCTCGGATGGCGATCTCTTCGGCTGGCCGGCCGTGCAGGGCAATATCAACACCACGGGCCCCAAGGCGGTGGTGACGCCCAGCCAGCCTCTGGGCCTCTGGACGGCGCACAAGGCTTTCGGCCGCAAGCCCTGGGCGGAGCTACTGGCGCCCGCCATTGCGCTGGCGGAGCAAGGCCCGGTAGTCGACTGGCAGACGACCCTGCTGATCGCCACGGCGCAGGCGGATCTGGCGAAGGACGCTGGCAGCGCGGCCCGTTTCCTGCGCGGCGGACAGGCCCCCGCGCCTCCTGCCGCGAACACGGGACAGCAATTGCGCCTGCCGATGCCCGCGCTCGCGAAGACGCTGGCCGCGCTGGCGGAGGAGGGTGCTCCCGCGCTCTATCGCGGCCGGCTCGCCGAGGGCATCGCCGCCGACGTGAAGGCCATGGGCGGCTATCTCTCGGCGGAGGATCTCGCCGCCTATGCGGTTCGGACGGTGGAGCCGCTGGTCATCGGTTATGGCGGGCAGCGCATCCACGTCCTGCCCGAGCTGAACGGCGGGCCTACGCTGCATGCGGCTTTCGATGCCTTGGGCCGAATCAGCCGCAAGCCGGGCAAACGCCCTGCGGGAGCCGATTACGCAGCCTATGCCGAGGCCCTGCGGGCGGCGTGGACGGACCGCTTCCAGCGCCTCGGCGATGCCGGCGAGCGCTCGGCGCCCACCTGCACGACGCATCTCACCATCATCGACCGCGACGGCAATATGGTGACGCTGACGCAGACGCTGCTCTCCCTGTTCGGCTCGCGCACGCTGTTGCCGACATCGGGCATCCTGATGAACAACGGCATCAACTGGTTCGATCCGCGTCCCGGCGGGCCGAACGCCATCGCGCCGGACCGGCGGGTTCTCGCCAATTACGTCCCGGCGGTAATGACCGGTCCCGGGGGCGCTATCGCTGTAGGTGGCTGCGGCGGCCGCAAGATCATCCCGGCCGTGTTCCAGCTGCTGGCGATGCGGGCCGATTTCGGGCTCGGCCTCGATGCGCTCTTCCATTTGCCGCGTGTCGATGTCTCCGGCGGCCCGGAAGTGGTGACCGACCGGCGGATGACACGCGCCACGCTCGCCATGCTCGACAAGCGGTTCGATACGGTGCTGGCGGAGCCTGTCGTCTATTCGAACCCCTACACGATCGCGAACGGCGTGCTCAGGGTGAACGGAGTCAACGAAGCCGCCTGCGAGCCGTTCAGTCCCTGGAGCGAGGCGGTGAGCGAGGCGGAGGTTTGAGGAGGCGGCGAGGGCGCGCCCCTCCCTCCCCCTTGCGGGGAGGGTGGCGAGCAGAGCGAGCCGGGAGGGGGGTTGTCTCAAGCCGTTTCGCCTGCGCCTTCCTGTTCACCCCCTCCCGACCCTTCGCTGACGCTCAGGGCCACCCTCCCCGACGCAAATCGGATGTTTCCGATTTGCGCACAATCGTTGCCCGGATCGGGCAGGCCCGATCCGGGGCGGGGGAGGGAGGAAGGTAGCCATCCCCTCACTTCCCCTGCAGTTGCTTCCACATCTCGATGTCGCGCTTGTCGGTCCAGATGCGCGGATGCGCGATGCCCGACGCCTCGTCATAGGCACGCGAGACATTGAAGGGCAGGCAATGCTCGTAGATCGCGTAATTGCCGAAGGGCTTGTCCATGGCCTTGCGCACGGCGGCGAAGGCGCCCTTGAGGTCGTCGCCCTTTTTGACCGAGCGTTTCACCGTGCCGTAGAGCGCCTGCAGGAAATCGGCGGTGCCGTCCATGGCGGCCGCAACCTTCCTGCGGCCCACGAGCGCATCGCCCCTGCCAGGCACGAGCGCTTTGGGATCGTAGTCGCGCAGCATCCTGATGGTCCGGGGCCATTCGGCCAGATGCGCATCGCCGCAGTAACAGGCGGACTTGTATTCCACGAGATCGCCCGAGAACAGAACCTCGGCGTCCGGCACATAGGCGATGGTGTCGCCAGCCGTATGGCCGCGTCCCGGCTGCGCGATCCTGATTTCGCGCTTGCCGAGCCAGATTGAAATCCCGCCGTCGAAGGTCAGCGTCGGCCAGGTGAGGCCGGGAATCGTCTCCTTGCCGCGAAACAGCCGGGGGAACCGCCCGATCTCGCTGTCCATATCCTGCTGGCCGCGCTCGACGATCAGGCCGCGCGTGGCATCGGATGCGATGATCACCTTCGCGTCCGTGTAGGCCGAGGCGCCAAGCACGCGCACGGCATGATAATGCGACAGCAGCACATGGGTGATCGGCTTGTCGGTCACGGAACGCACCCGGTCGATCACCGCCTGCGCCATCGCGGGCGTCGCCTGAGCGTCGACGATCAGGACGCCGTCGTCGCCCACAACCACGCCGGTGTTGGGGTCGCCCTCAGCGGTGAAAGCGTAGATCCCCTTGCCGATTTCGGCGAAGGTGATCGTCTTCTCTTCGAGATCTTTGGTTGAGGCAAAGCCGGTCATGACACTCCTCCCGCGCTACAATCGTTGCATCTGCAACTAATTCAGATCGCGAAGGAAGGATAGCGCCGAAAAAAGAAAGGCGTTCATATAATTTCCGCAACATGGCAAATCGTGATAAGACATTGCTTTCAGAGGGAGAGCGAAGATGGCGGAACAAGCTGTAGTTCACATCGGCGAAAATTCGCCGGAAGAAGTCGCCTACAAACTACTCCAAGATATCATGGATTCAGAGCAGCGAACCAAACACCCGAAACTTAAGGAAAAGACACTGGCAGACCGAAAATGGCTTCTAGTGGACCGATTCCGACATTTGCATCCGCTTGATATCACGCTGCGAGCAAATGTCGGAATCAAAGGGACCACTAGCAAGTCTATGATTCTAGTGGAGCTTTTGAATTTGACATTCGCTTCGACGCCCGATGTCACGCGGGATGCGAATGTCAAATTCGCTCCACTAGACACCTACGCGGAATGCCTGAATGCCACAAAAGGTCATAGGCCTTTCAAATAGCGCTTTCTTCTATTTTCCGCAACCACCGGAAAAGCAATTCGGTTATTTCCGGTACATCACTATGGTTGATGCAAAAAATCGGCGCGATCTTGAGGCTTTCAAGCCCAAGTATTCCAGTTTCGATTTGGGATATAGATACCTCACCGAGAGATTCGCTTCAAGGCTTGGGCTTCTCCGCCTTCGACTTCTTTGTGGGCGGCTCTACCGGCCGAGCCCGCGCAATTTTGCAGAGAGCTCCGCGGAGCGGTCCTCGGGGGGTTGCATTCGAGGGCTTTGGCGGCCTCAATGAATGTTGCCTCCGTTTCAGGTGGCTTTTCTAAGTTTTTTTGCAGCATTGGCAAAGTCGATGTCCACCTTCTTGAATTTGCCAGTCTCGCCGCTAACGTTCCATTCTGGCTGATAGCATTCACGCGGTTTCATACGGACGACTTGTATTTCAATCCTCGGCCACCAACAAAGAATATGGGCCGCTTGCAGATAACCCCTTGCGTTGCAAAACCTCGGCGGCAAGTGAACAACCTTTACCCCCGTATTGAAAACAGCCATAACTTGTGGAGGCTTTTGAATGAAGTCTTTGTCAGCGGTGAGAATTGCGTCACCGCCATCATTGGCAAATTTAGTGATCCAATGCACATCATCGCTACCTCGATCTCCGGCGTCATATACATGATCAAAGCCCCAATCAGGGCTTAGAATCAGATCACGGACCGCTTTAACGATCTCGGGAGAGACATGTTCGTCAGCCCTAATTCGCAACTGTTCACGCCGCTAAAGATAACTCAAACTTTACTGCTTCATCGACATTTGTGACGTCAAGCTTAAACCAACCCGCAACTCGCGAAGTGTTCCCATCTTCAGCTTTCCATTGACTGAAAATTGTAGCGGTAGGTGTCGGTCTTTCACCAATCACAGGGCAACCAAATGCAAATCGTGGATCAATTACAACATTCGGATATTCAAGACCTCCAGGACGCCAAGTCTTGGCGATAGCCGTCTTCGGATCAAATGCCACACTTTTTGCAACAATATCTTCAATAGCTACCCACATTTCATACTGATTTGTTGCGAGATCATAAGCTTGAATATCGTTCTCTGCTTTTGCAGCCTGTGCAAATATACTACGCCTATCAGAGATATATGTATCAGAATTTTCTACTGCCAGAGGATGTTTGACTTTCCATTCTTTCCGTAGATTATCAGCTGCGCGCCGAATTGTCGGCATCGTGACTTTCTGGCGACGGAAGTGGTCAACGAATCGAATCTCCATCAAGTCGAGGAAACTCACGGTTCTTCCATTAAAGTCGCGGTCTATGATCGGGCCGGACGCACTTTTGCTCCAACCGTCCAACCATCCACGAATGCGCGCTGTGTTGTCCATATTCAGAAGGCGCGCAACATCGCGAAGCGTGAAGAACCCCGCAAGAAGCGGGTCAGCTACTGCAGTGTGCGCGCGCATGATGAGTCCCGGTAGGTCAGTCGCTCTCGTATCATACCATTAAAGGCTCGGACGTGACGAGTGATATCTTCCTCACCAAAGGCGGACCGATTGTTGTAACGGAAGCCAAATTCGACAAGATAGCGGTGCCGATGCTGCTTGCCACAGTGCTGATCGACGCCCTTCAGGCCGCGCTTGAAGATTTTGAGATAGCCCTCAATCGAAAAGAAAGGCCGACGCTCCCGCTGGAACGCCGGCCGTTTCCTTGTCCCCGTCCGCGGGCTGGAGACCCGTGCGGACGCCTTTGGACATCCCTTCACCTCTGTTTCCTCCCTCGGCCGCACCTTGGGGCAGCTTCGGGCAGAGGGATCGCGGCTCGCCTCATGAACCTGCTGTGCGGTTGGCATGACCGCGGAGGCATGGGGAGGGGAGCCGGATAGCGGCGGACCAGGCGATTGAGCGCCGGTCCGGATCGGTCATTCCGTCAGCTGCCCTGGCCTCCGCCAAGCACGGTGACGGCGCGCCGGTTCTGGGACCAGCAGCTGATGTTGTCGCAAACCGCCACCGGCCGCTCCTTGCCGTAGGAGATCGTGCGGATACGGGCGGCGGAGACGCCTTTGGCGGAGAGATAGTTCTTCACGGATTCGGCGCGCCGGGCCCCCAGCGCGAAATTGTACTCGCGCGTGCCGCGCTCGTCGGCATGGCCTTCGATTGTGAAGGAATACTGGCTGTAGCGGCTGAGCCATTGCGCCTGTTTGTCGAGGGTCGCGACGGCGGTCGGATTGAGCTCGGAGGAGTCGGAATCGAAGAAGACGCGATCGCCGACATTGACGACGAAATCCTGCTGCGAGCCGGGGGTCGCGGCGCCGCCAGCGGCGAAACCGGCGCCGGCGCCGTCCTGGTTGTTGCGTGCGCAGGCGCCAAGGGCAAGCGCTGCCGTCAGGGCAAGGCCGAGCTGGAATCTGCGGCGCGTGAGGGCTCGTGAGAGCATCTCAGTTCTCCTCTAAGGTCGTGACAGCCGTCCCGTCCGGAACGTGAACTCTTGCGGGAAACCGTAGCTTTCGGGGGGTTAACGAAATGACTCGTCAACCTTTCCAAACCCCTTCAGAGCAGCGCTAAACAGGCCGAATTGCGGCGGATGGTTAATGCTTTGCTGACGCATCCCCCCTCCCGGCTCGCTCCGCTCGCCACCCTCCCCGCGAGGGGGAGGGAGGGGCGCTCACTCGGCCGCCATGCGCTGGATGCCGATCTGCGAAAGCCAGGCCCTCAGCGCGGCCGGCTTCAGCGGCTTGTTGAAGACCTGGACCTCGATCCCGGCGGCCTGCTGGCGCAATTCCGCCGTGCGGTCGGCGGTGAGAAGAACGGCCTTGACGGGCGCTTTCAGCGACTTGCGCAAGGCGCGGATTGCGGCGAGGCCGTTGCCCTTGTCGAGGTGGTAATCCGCGAGAATCGCGTCAGGCAGGCCGGGCAGCCGCTTCAGCGCCGCAAGAGCCTGCCTGGCATCCGCCGCGCAGACCACCTGGCAACCCCAGCCTTCGAGCAGCAGGCGCATTCCCTCGAGGATGGCTGGCTCGTTGTCGATGCAGACCACCCGGATACCCGCTGTCAGCGAGGCCTGCCCGGCAGGTTGCGCCTTGGCCGGCTCGGCCGCCAGGCCGGGCGCGGCCGCCGCTTCGACAACGAAGATCGATCCCTTCCCCGGCAGGGAATAGATGGCGATGCGATGGTCGAGCACCCGGGCGATCCGCTCGACGATCGAGAGGCCGAGTCCCAGGCCGCGGGCGATCAGCGCGCCCTGGTCGAGCCGCTGGAACTCACGGAAGATCTGCTTCTGGCGGTTCTGCGGAATGCCGATCCCCGTATCGCAGACCTCGAAGCGGAGCTTGCCGCGCCGCCTGCGGCAGCCGACGAGGACCCGCCCCGAAGGCGTGTATTTGATCGCGTTGGAGATCAGGTTCTGCAGCAATCGCCGCAGCAGCCTGCGATCGGTCCGCACATGCAGCGAGCAGGGAACGAAGGTGAGCGGCAGGCCCTTCTCCCTGGCGATGGGTCCGAACTCGATCGCCAGCTGCCGGAAGAGCTCATTCACCGAAACGCTCGTGAATTCGGGCTTCATCACGCCCGAGTCGAGCCGGGAGATATCGAGCAGCGCTGTGATGATCTCTTCCACCGCGTCCAGCGAGGCATCGGTGTTGCGGGCCAGCGCAATCGCCTCCTCGCCGGAGACCCGTTCGACCAGCGACGAAGCGTAAAGCCTTGCCGCGTTCAGTGGCTGCAGGATGTCGTGCGAAGCCGCCGCCAGGAACCGCGTTTTCGACAGGTTCGCATCCTCGGCCTCCGCTTTCGCCTTGGCGAGGGCGCGGTTCGCCTCGGTCAGCGCTTCGGTGCGTTCCTTCACCCGCTTCTCGAGCGTTTCGTTGGCCCGAGCCAGCGCCTCCTCGGCGGCGACGCTGTCGCTGATGTCGGTGTAGGTCGTCACCCGGCCGCCATCCGGCAGGTGGTTGGACCGGATGTCGATCACCAGTCCGCGCGTCGGCAGGCGCAGCCGTACGGGATCGGTGTCGTAGATAAAACTTTGCAGGCGCGAGGCCACCATATCTTCGCCCGGCTGCTCGCCGTAGAAGCCGCGCGAGGCATTGAACAGGATGATGTCCTCCAGCCGGCTGCCGGGCTGCACCAGCTCGAAGGGGAGATCGAAGATATCCCGGAACGCCCGGTTGCAGGCGAGCAGCCGCAAATCGCGATCGAAGACCGTGACGCCCTGCTGCGCATGATCGAGGGCGTGCTGCAGCAGGGCGCGGTTCTGCTGGATGGCGGTCGAGGCCTCGTCGAGCACCCGCAGCGCCGCGTCCGACGACAGGTTGCGCCGCTTCAGCATCAGGGAGAGCACCAGGCGCGAGGAGGATGCCCCGATCGCCGAGGCAAGCAGATGCTCGGCGAAACGCATGGACTGGGGGTCTGCCGGCTGTTTGCCGTCCAAGATGGCATCGTGGCTGGCGGCGAAGCTCTGGAAGGCGGTCCGCGTCCGGTCCTCGCCCAGATAGCGCGACACCGTATGGCGCAACTCGTCGACGGTGACGACCGAGCGCCATAACCGGAAAGAGGCGCCTGCGGAGCCGGTTTCCGAACCAAGGAAGAGATTGGCCTGCACCTTCTCGATGGCGTTGGGCTGGCGCGTCAGCGAAACCGCGACGAAGGCCAGCACATTGGCGCCCAGGCTGACGAAGACGCCATGCACGAGCGGATGCGCCTCGATGCCGAACAAGGCTGTCGGCTTCAGCAGCCCGATGCCGAGGAATCCTTCATGCAGCAGCGCGCCGAATACGGCATTGTCCGGGCCGAAGCTTGGAATCAACAGCGTGTAGGCCCAGGCGCCGAGGCCGCAGAGCAAGCCGGCGATCGCCCCGCGGGCGTTGGCGCGCGTCCAGTAAAGCCCGCCGATGAGCGCGGGGCCAATCTGCGCGATCGCCGCGAAGGCGAGAAGGCCGATGGCCGCCAGCGCCGCCTCGCCGGCGGCGCGGTAATAGGCGTAGCCAAGCAGCAGGACGAGCACGATCGCCACCCGGCGGACGAGCAGGATGATGCCGCCCATATCCTTGATCGGCCGGCTCGTGCGCCGCCGCAACGCCAGCGGCATGAACAGATCGTTGGAGATCATGATGGCGAGAGCCACGCATTCGACGATCACCATGGCCGTGGCCGCCGATAGCGCGCCGATCAGCACAATGATCGCGATGGCGCCGGCCCCGTCCTTCAGGGGCAGCATGATCACGGTGAGGTCGCGGTCGATGGCGCCAGGCGGAAAGATGGCAAGGCCGGCCAGCGCGATCGGGATGACGAAGAGATTGATCGCGACGAGGTAGAGCGGGAAGAGCCAGCGCGCCTGGCGGACATCGGATGGCGCGCGGTTTTCCACGACGGTGACGTGAAACTGACGGGGCAGCATGATGATCGCGCCCGCCGAAAGCACTGTCATCGTCAGCCACAGGCTCCAGTCCGGCGGCTGCGTGTAAATGGCGACGATCACCGGATCCGAGGTGGCTTTCTCCAGTAGATCCGAAGGACCGTCGAAGATCCACCAGGTGATGAAGACGCCCGCCGTCAGGAAGGCGAGAAGCTTGATTCCCGATTCGACGGCGATGGCGATCATCAGACCGTCCTGATGCTCGGTGGTGTCCACCTGCCTGGTGCCGAAGACGATGGCGAAGAAGGCGAGGATCAGCGCGACGAGCAGGGCCATGTCGCCCAGGATCGGCACCGCCGTCGCCGTTCCGGCCGGGTCCTTCGCGCCGATGAACACCTCGAGCGAGGCGGAGATCGCCTTCAGCTGCAAGGCGATATAGGGCAGGACGCCGATTACGGCGATGATGGCGACGGTTGCGGCGACCGCCTGGTTCTTGCCGTAACGCGAAGCCACGAAATCGGCGACGGAGGTGATGTTGTTCTCCTTGGCGAGCCGCACCATGCGCCCCACAAGGACGGAACCCAGGCCGATCACCAGCATGGGCCCGATATAGATCGTCAGGAAGTCGTAGCCTGTTCGGGAGGATAGGCCGACGGAGCCCAGAAACGTCCAGGAGGTGCAGTAAACGCCCAGCGTCAGCGCATAGATCAGCGGCCGCAGCGGGCCGTTCATCAGCCGCCGGCCGCGGTTTTCGCCCACATGGGCGATGGCGAACAGCGCGGTCAGATAGACCAGCGCGGCCAGCACCACCATCCAGTTCTGCAACACGTTCCTGCGTTTCCCCGCGCGCCTTGTCCGGCGCTTCCCGCAAGGATAGCTGGCGATCCGTCCCGATGCAAAGCTGGGGAGGCTGCCGCCCGCCGGCTGCCGCTGTCAGGATCAGTCGACCCGAACGCGGATGGGTTGAAGCTCGCCGATCCGGCCTTCCATCACGTCCCCCTTGATGACGGCATTCACGCCTTCCGGCGTGCCGGTCATGATCAGGTCGCCGGGCGCCAGCGTGAAATACTGCGAGAGGATGGCGATCTGCTCGGCCAGCGACCAGATCATGTCGGCGGTCGAGGCCTTCTGCCGCACCGCGCCGTTGACGGTCAGCTCGAGCTCCGCCGCGAGGATACCGCCCGCTTTGGCCGCAAGCGTCAGCGGCCCGACGATGGCCGACTTGTCGCCGGATTTTCCGATTTCCCAGGGGCGCTGCAGCTTTTTCGCCTCGCCCTGCCGGTCGCGGCGCGTCATGTCGAGACCCACTGCATAGCCATAGACATGGGCCAGCGCGCCGCTTTCGGGAATGTCCCGCCCGCCCTTCCTGAGCGCGGCGACGAGCTCTAGCTCATGATGATAATCGGACGTGCCGGGCGGATAGGGATGGCGGGCCAGCTTGCCGTTCGGCACCACTTGCACGCCGTCACCGGGCTTCATGAAAAAGAAAGGCGGCTCGCGGTCGGGATTGCCGCCCATCTCACGGGCGTGGGCCGCATAGTTCCGCCCGATGCAATAGACCCTTCGGGCCGGAAACAGCTTCGACGAACCCACGATCGGCAGCCCGACGGGCGGCTTCGGCGCGAAAATATAGGAAGTCATTGAAATTACCCAGCCCGCAGCAGTTAAATTAGCCCCTCTCTCTTAACAGCGGCGGCAAGCGGGCGGTCAAGTGCTATTGATGGTGCAGCGCCGTTGCACATTGGCGATGCGGCTTGACGGGCCGTACCTTCGCCGCCAAAAGCCAGCCAAGCTTCCGGAACCGTTGTTGATGACCGATACGCACCAGGTTGAAACCGATTTGATGACCAGGGTGGCCGCCGCGGCCGACGAAGCGGCGCTGGAGAGCGTCCGCGTTGCTGCGCTCGGCAAGTCCGGCGTGATTTCGGGCCTTCTCGCCTCGCTGGGCAAGATGCAGCCCGACGAGCGCAAGGCGGCGGGCGCCGCCTTCAATGCGCTGCGGGACCGGGTGCAGACAGCCATCGCGGAACGCAAGGAGACGCTCGGCGCCGCAGCGCTTGATGCCAGGCTTGCGGCCGAGACGGTGGATGTCACGCTGCCCATGCGGGAAAGCGCGCTGGAGATCGGCCGCATCCATCCGATCAGCCAGGTGATCGACGAGTTGACCGCCATCTTCGCCGATCTCGGCTTCGCCGTCGCCGAAGGGCCGGATATCGAGACCGATGATCTCAACTTCACCAAGCTCAATTTCCCCGAGGGTCATCCCGCCCGTGAGATGCACGACACCTTCTTCTTCGCGCCGGGCAGCGACGGCAAGCGCAAGCTGCTGCGCACGCATACCTCGCCCGTGCAGGTGCGCACGATGCTCGCCCAGAAGCCGCCGATCCGCGTCATCTGCCCCGGGCGCACCTACCGCTGCGACTGGGACCAGACGCATCTGCCGATGTTCCATCAGGTGGAAGGCCTCGTCATCGACAAGACGGCGAACCTCGCCCAGATGAAATGGGTGCTGCAGGAGTTCTGCAAGGCCTTCTTCGAGGTGCCGAATGTCGAGATGCGCTTCCGGCCCTCGTTCTTCCCCTTCACGGAACCCTCCGCCGAGGTCGATATCCAGTGCGACCGGTCCGGCAAGGAAGTGAAATTCGGCCAGGGGACGGATTGGATGGAGATCCTCGGCTGCGGCATGGTGCATCCCAATGTGCTGAGAAACTGCGGGCTCGATCCCGATGAGTATCAGGGCTACGCCTGGGGCATGGGCATCGAGCGCATCGCTATGCTGAAATACGGCATGGATGATCTCAGGCCCTTCATGGAGGCGGATGTCCGCTGGATGCAGCATTACGGCTTCCGTCCGCTGGATCTGCCAACGCTGGCGGGGGGGTTGAGTTCGTGAGGAGCGCAAAGTTCCCGGCTTGCGTTGATTGGCCAAATTAGCTAAAAGAGCCATATCATGAAAACGATGACCGCCGCCGACGCCAAGAATCACTTCGGCAAGTTTCTCGATATGGCGCAGCGCGAACCGGTCGTCGTCAGCAAGAACGGCCGGGCCATCGGCGTCTTCATGTCGATGCAGGACATCGAGGACACGATCTGGGGAGAAAGGGCATTGAAGGCCCATGCCGAGGGTTATGCCGGCGTGGAAGCCAGCGAAGCACTCATGAAGCGCCTCTTGAATGCTGAGACTTGATCTGTCGAAGCAAGCTCTCGGCTTTCTGTCTGACCTCCCTGCCAAACAGGGTCGCCAGATCGCGGAGAAGCTGAAAACTCTTTGCGTCGATCCCCAAGGCTTGCCGAGTGAATTGCTTAAGGGCTATGCCCCCTTGCGGCGCGTCAAGGCTGGCGAGTTCCGGATTGTGTTTGCCGTCGAAGGCGAAGTTCTTAAGGTCCGGCTTATCGGCAAACGCAACGACGATGAAATTTACAAAGCACTGCAGCGCAGCTGGAATGCCTGACGCAAGGGCGCTTTGTTTTGTTAAGATCGAGCGAACAGCATGAAATTCACCCTCTCCTGGCTCGAGGATCATCTCGACACCGACGCGTCACTGGCGGTGATCACCGAGACGCTGACGAAGATCGGCCTTGAGGTCGAAAGCGTCACCGATCCGGCGGCGAAGCTGCGCGAGTTTATGATCGCCTATGTGATTGAGGCCAAGCAGCATCCGAATGCCGACCGGTTGCGGGTCTGCATGGTGGACACCGGCGCCGGCGAGCCGGTGCAGGTCGTCTGCGGCGCGCCCAATGCGCGCAAAGGCATGAAGAGCGTCTTCTCGCCGCCCGGAACCTATATTCCCGGCAAGGATATCACGCTCGGCAAGGGCGTGATCCGCGGCGTCGAATCGAACGGCATGCTCTGCTCGGCGGCGGAATTGCAGCTCTCCGAGGATCATGACGGGATCATCGACCTGCCGGAGGATGCGCCTGTCGGCGCGGTTTACGTCGATTGGCTGGGAAACCTTGATCCCGTCATCGAGATCAACCTGACGCCCAACCGGCCGGATTGCACCTCGGTGCATGGCATCGCCCGCGATCTGGCGGCGGCGGGGCTGGGCCGGCTCAAGGCGAGCGCCGTCATCGGCAGCGTCGAACCCAAGGCCGTGAAGGGGGAATTCCCCTGTCCGGTCGCCGTGACGCTCGATTTCACGGCGAACCACAAGGGCCTCTGCCCGATGTTCACCCTGCGGCTGGTGCGGGGCGTGAAGAACAGCCCTTCGCCGGAATGGCTGCAGAAGCGCCTGAAGGCCATCGGCCTCAGGCCCATCTCGGCGCTGGTCGACATCACCAATTATGTCACCTTTGATCGCGGCAGGCCGCTGCATGTCTTCGATGCCGATAAGGTGAAGGGCGATCTCGTGGTGCGCCGCGCCCGCAACGGCGAGGAATTGCTGGCGCTCGATGGCAAGACTTACGCGCTTGACGAGGCGATGGTCGTGATCGCCGATGACAATGGCCCCGAGTCGCTGGCCGGCATCATGGGCGGCGAGCATTCGGGCTGCGACGAAAACACCGTGAACGTGCTGATCGAATCCGCGCTCTGGGATCCGTTCAACATCGCCCAGACCGGCCGCAAGCTCGGCATCATCACCGATGCGCGCTACCGCTTCGAGCGGGGCGTCGATCCGGCGTTCAACACGCCCGGCTGCGAAATGGCGACGCAGATGGTGATGGATCTGTGCGGCGGCGCGCCCTCCGATCTCGTGATCGCGGGCGGTCTGCCCGAGACCGACAGGGTGATCGACTTCCCCTGGAGCGAGACGAAACGGCTCACCGGCCTTGCCGTCCATCCGGTCGAGCAGAAGGTGATCCTGCAATCGCTGGGTTTCCATGTTTCAGGCCTGGTGCCCGGCCATGCGGCGGACCACGTCAAGGTTTCGCCGCCGTCATGGCGGCCGGATGTGGAGGGCAAGGCGGACCTTGTCGAGGAGGTGATCCGCATTTCCGGCCTCGACAAGCTGAAGCCCGAGCCGCTGCCCGCGCAGGAGCAGGTGAACGGCCCGGTGCTGACGCTGCTGCAGCGCCGCACGCGCGCCGCCAAGCGCATCCTTGCCGGGCGCGGCATGATGGAGGCCGTGACCTGGACCTTCATCTCCGAAGCGCAGGCGATGATGTTCGGCCGCAGCGCCAACATGCTGCCGGTGCTGAAGCTCTCGAACCCGATCGCCTCGGACCTCTCCGACATGCGGCCCTCGCTGCTGCCGGGCCTGCTGACCTCGGCGCAGAAGAACGCTGACCGGGGCTTTGGCGATGTGGCGCTCTTCGAGGTCGGCCAGATCTACATGAGCGATGGCGAGAATGATCAGAAGATCGCGGCGGCGGCCGTCCGGCGCGGCCTCGCCAAGGCCGGCGGGCAGGGGCGGCACTGGTCCGCGCCAGCGGCGGAGGCCGATGTCTTCGACGCCAAGGCGGATGCGATGGCGCTGCTCGCCGGTCTCGGCGTGGCGCTGGGCGGCCTGCAGGTCGTTCCAGGCGGGCCCGCCTGGCTGCATCCCGGCCGCTCGGCCACGCTGCAATTCGGCCCGCAGAACCCGATCGGCTGCTTCGGCGAGGTGCATCCCCGCATCCTGAAGGAACTCGACATCAAGGGGCCGCTGGTGGCGCTCGAAATCCTGCTCGACGCCATCCCCGCGCCCAAGGCAAGGCCAACACGCATGAAGCCGAAGCTCGCGCTCTCGGCCTTCCAGCCCGTGACGCGCGATTTCGCCTTCATCGTCGATGCTTCGGTCAGGGCCGATGATCTCCTGAAAGTGGCGCGCGGCATCGACCGGGCGCTGGTCGCGGATGTCGCGCTCTTCGACGTCTATGAGGGCAAGGGCATGGAGCCGGGCAAGAAATCGCTGGGCGTCGCGCTCACCCTGCAGCCGAAGGAGCGCACCCTGACCGATGCGCAGATCGACGCGCTCGGCCAGAAGCTCGTGGCCGAGGCCGCGAAGAAGACTGGGGCGGTGCTGAGGGGGTAGCGGCTCTTCCTTCTCCCCTTGCGGGAGAAGGTGGCCGCCGGATGGCGGCCGGATGAAGGGTGGCGCAGAGCCATCCGCTCCTTGCCTATCAGGGAAGAAGAGATCGCCGGAAATCCGTTGCGACCCCTCATCCGTCAGGCTCCGCCTGCCACCTTCTCCCGCAAGGGGAGAAGGGAAACGCGACATCACCTTTCGACA
>JADCCX010000038.1 GCA_020252485.1 Methylocystis sp. | reverse complement strand
CTTCTCCCCTTGCGGGAGAAGGTGGCCTTCGCGTCAGCGAAGGCCGGATGAGGGGTACCGCGACGCGAGCGGGCGACAGCCCGATCGAGTGGAGGCGTGGGTCAGACCCCTCATCCGTCATGCTCCGCATGACACCTTCTCCCGCAAGGGGAGAAGGGAGCGCGTCCACGCGATACAGAGGCATCAACCGCCTGAACCGCCCGGCGCATAGCGCTGCACATCAATCCTGTCGGCCTGCTCGCGCATGGCGACGGCATCGAACCAGGCCTGCATCCTGAGCAGGGTGTCCATGCTCACCCCGAACGCCTTCTCGATCCTCAGCGCCATCTCCGGCGACAGGGCGGCCTTCTCGTTGACGAGATCGGACAAGGTCGCGCGGCGGACGCCAAGAACATCGGCTGCCTTGCTGACGGACAGGCCAAGCTCGTCCAGAACCTCGGCGCGGATGAAGGCTCCGGGGTGGCTCGGCCGCATTGCGATCTTCACGGGCGCATCGCTCATCAGTGATAATCCTCCAGGTTCAGATCGACGATCTCGCCGTTCGTAATGGCGAAGGTGATCCGCCAGTTGCCGGACACCGAAAAGCTCCATGTTCCCGCACGGTCGCCGGTCAATTGATGAATGCGCCAGCCGGGCGGGCCTTGAACGCCCGCCATGCCGTCCGCCGCGATCAGCGCCGAGAGGATGTTCCGCGTCCGGTTGACGAGATCGGCGCGCAATTCGCGGGGATCGTCATCCTCAATGAAGCGCCGCAAGCCACGGTGCCTGATCGATCGAATGTGCATTGGGCTTGGATGTACGGTTATGCCGTACGTTTGTCAAGGATGGTTCGGGTTGGGGGGGGGGCGTTGCGCTTACCCTCCCTCTTCCTTCTCCCCTTGCGGGAGAAGGTGGCCTTCGCGTCAGCGAAGGTCGGATGAGGGGTATCGCGACATGAGCAGCGAGAGCCGGATCGCGCGGAGGCGTGGGTCAGACCCCTCATCCGTCATGCTCCGCATGACACCTTCTCCCGCAAGGGGAGAAGGGAGAAGGGAGGCCCCGTCCCCCTCAAATCGTCTGGTTATAGGCCCCCACCTCGGGGTGCAGCCGCAACTGCGCATCCACCGAATGGAACATCTCGCGCATGCGCGCCTCGGAGACGGGGCTTTCCACCACCACCACGAGCTCCGGCTTGTTGGATGAGGCGCGCACCAGGCCCCAGGTGCCATCGTCCGTCACCACGCGCACGCCGTTCACGGTGATAAGGTCGACGATCCTTTTGCCGTCGATCAGCGCGCCCTTCGCCTGCAGGGCCTCAAACTGCGCCACCACCTTGCCGACGATCCCGTATTTCACCTCATCGGCGCAATGCGGCGCCATGGTGGGCGAGCCCCAGGTTTTGGGGAGATCGGCGTAAAGCTCGGCCATCGTCCGGCCCGGGTTGCGGTCCAGCATGTCGATCACGGCGATGGCGGTGACCACGCCGTCGTCATAGCCCCGCCCCACCGGCGCATTGAAGAAGAAATGGCCGGATTTCTCGAAGCCCGCCAGCGCGCCCAGATCCGCCACGCGGCGCTTGATGTAGCTGTGGCCGGTCTTCCAGTAATCGGTCTTGGCGCCCAGCGCCTTGAGCAGCGGATCGGTGGCGAAAAGGCCGGTCGATTTCACATCCACCACGAATTGCGAGGGGCCATGGACCTTCGAGAGATCACGCGCCAGCATGACGCCGATCTTGTCCGCGAAGATCTCGTCGCCGTTGTTGTCGACCACGCCGCAGCGGTCGCCATCGCCATCGAAGCCGAGCGCCACGTCTGCCCCCTGCTCCTTCACGGCATGCGCCATGGCGTGCAGCATCTCCATGTCCTCGGGGTTAGGGTTATAGCGCGGGAAGGTGTAATCGAGGTCAGTGTCCATCGGCACCACCTCGCAGCCGAGCGCCTCCAGGATGCGCGGCGCAAAGGCCCCAGCCGTGCCGTTGCCGCAGGCGGCGATGACGCGGAGCTTGCGGCTGATCTTCGGCCGGTTGGTGAGGTCCTTGATATAGAGTTCCGCGAAATTCTCGTGGAAGACGTAAGCGCCGCCGCCGGCGAGATCGAACTTGCCGGCAAGCACGATCTCCTTCAGCCGGTTCATCTCCACCGGGCCGAAGGTGACGGGCCTAGCCGACCCCATCTTCACGCCCGTCCAGCCGTTGTCGTTGTGCGAGGCCGTCACCATCGCGACGGCGGGCACATCCAGCGCGAATTGCGCGAAATAGGCCATCGGCGACATGGCGAGCCCGATGTCATGCACCTTGCAGCCCGCCGCCAGCAAACCGGCGATCAGCGCGTATTTGATCGACGAGGAATAGCTGCGGAAATCGTGGCCGACGACGATCTCCTTCGGCACGCCCTGCTCTTTCAGCAGCGCGCCGAGGCCCATGCCGAGCGCCTGCACGCCCATCAGATTCAGCTCCGGCTCCTTCTTGGAGGCCGGATGGCCGAACCACCAGCGCCCGTCATATTCCCTAAAACCGGTCGATTTCACGAGCGGGTTGTTCTCGAACGGGAGGGAATTCGGGGCGATGGCGTTCAGCGGTTTGGGATAGGACATCGGGGCCTCTTTCAAGCGAGCGGCACCCTATAGAAGCCCTCGCGTGAACGCCAGATAAAGGGAGCGATCCGGCGGGCCGCCCCCAGCCAGCTTGAAAAGCGTCGCCGCTCCCCGCATCTTGACTGCGGCGGGAGGCACGGGTGGCGACGGACGAGATTGGGGATATAATAGGCTTCAGACGATGGCTAAACGCGCGCCCTGAAGACACACGCGGCTGGGAAAGCGTGATCCTCTCCGTCCGAATTGCGGCGCGCATGTTGCCAATGACCCTTTCGGGCAAACCAGTTCTAGGCGGGACCAGCAATCTTCCAAGATTGACTGCCGCCAGTTTGCGGGCCGTTTCAATTGCGCGGGCTCTGACTGTTTCTCCGGCCCAAGCAACGGAATTGCGTGATCGGATCGCCGCCTCTGCCCAATCTGCCAGCTCAGCTTTTTCCGAAACCGACTCCTTTACCCCTTCCATCCTCACCTACTCCGCCGACTCTGCCTTCTCCGCCGCCAACGCCGCCTTCTACGCCGCTTCGCCCGTCGCCTTCTCCACCAACCTCAACTCTGCCACCCTGTCTGCCGATTCCGCGACCCGCTGCGCCGAATCCGCCACCCGCTCCCTCCCATCTGCCAGCCGCACGACCATTTGGGCGGCAGTTTGGGCAGATTGCGCAATCATAGAAGAAACGGGCTGGGAGAGCCTGCGGTCCCGGCCGCTCTGGCTGGAGGGCGTCGAGCGACCGGGTGGTTTCGCGGACCCGGAGGTACTTCGCGATGCGCTGCGCCAGCTGCCCAACCAGCATGTCTGGCTGCGCTGGTACAAACGCCTGCTGAACGGGACGCCCGCCTCCGAAGAGATCGAATTGCTCTATTGCGACGCGGCGATCGAGGAGCTTTGGGGCAAGGAGAACGGCTTCCAGCTTGCGACGGACTGGATCGCCAAGCGGCTGGAGGAGGTGGAGGGGCGGGAGGCCGTCGAGCTTCCGCCAGAATCCGCCCTACCCGCGCGACTCGCTCTTGGACTTTCGATTGTCCCCACCCCGGCAGGGCCGCTGGGCATTGCCGCTGATCCCGAGGGTGAAACCGATCCGGAGCAGGCCGATCTTTACGGACGCCTGCGCCGTCAACTGCAGCGCGTAGGGCAAGATGTCCCGACGCAGGAACTCGGCGCGGTCGCGGCGCTGATCGATGATTTTCTTGATCACCCGGAGGGCTGGCCGCTCGTCCGGTTCAAGAAAACACTCTGGGTTTCTGGCAATCAGCTTCGCAGCATCCTCAGCCGCCACGATGCCGTTGTGAATGACCGGGACCCCCATCCCGACAAGCTGCCACCGGCCTGCGCTGCTGCCCTCAGATTACCAGTAGAGACCTGGAACATTGTCGTCTTGGGAGACGAAACACTGCGCCAGCTGGACGCGAAGCGCCTTGGACCCGGCGAGCGGGCCAGCGAAAGGGAAAAATTGCAGGCAGCAGAGCCAATCGTCGAAAGAGCGACCTTGGACCCGGCAATCATCCTGCCAGAAGCGGCGAAGAGCATTGGAGCGACCGTATCAGCGGCAAAAGATCCGGCTGCCGGAGTCAACGGAGATCAGGCGGTTGCGGTCGCCAGTGCGACAAGCCAGAACGTCGTCGTCGCGGTCATAAGAGGAGCTTACAAGACCGCACAGCAACTTTCGGACCCCAACTCTGAAGAAGCCAAGTTTGCCGCAAAGGAATTTCGTGGTGGCGCCTATAAGGGACTCGGAGATGGGTCGGTTAAACTCTTAATCGGTACAGCAGCGGTAGGCGCTTATGCCTATGGTGCGGTCTTTCTCGAATTCGTCGCTGCTAACGCGACGCAACTCAAAATTTATGCAGAACTCGCGCTTTTCAACCCGCAGATAGTCCAGATGATCGATGCGATGAAGGCAATTCGGGATCGCTATCTGAGTTAACCCCCCTTCCAACCCTCCCAACCCCCTCATCCTGAGGTGCGAGCCAAGCCCCGCAGCCGCGCCACCCCTCACCCGTCAGGCTCCGCCTGCCACCCTCTCCCGCAAGGGGAGAGGGAAGTACGGCGTTGCGGCGGCCGGTGAGACAGGCCCTTCCTTGTCCCCTTGCAGGTGCCCGCCCTCCTTCTCCCCTTGCGGGAGAAGGTGCCCGCCGGATGGCGGGCGGATGAGGGGTCACGGCAATCCGCCCGTTCAGCACAACCCCTCACCCGTGAGGCTCCGCCTGCCACCCTCTCCCGCAAGGGGAGAGGGAAGTGGCGTTGCGGCGGCCGGTAAGGCAGATTCTTACTTTTCCCCTTGCAGGCGCCCGCCCTCCTTCTCCCCTTGCGGGAGAGGGCGCCCGCCGGATGGCGGGCGGATGAGGGTTGCTCAAAGGCCAGCCTCGAAGGACGCCGGGAGGCCGCGCCGCCCCCCTCCCGGCTCGCTGGCGCTCGCCACCCTCCCCGCAAGGGGGAGGGATGGTGGCGCTGGGACAAGCTGGAGGGAAGGGGAACGAGGCGATCTCCCTCCCCCTTGCGGGGAGGGTGGCCCAGAGCGAAGCGCAGGGCCGGGAGGGGGGGCGGGATCAGCCCCGCTCCCCCCTATTTCTTCATCACCATGCTCGCGCCGCGGGACTCGTAGCTCTGGAGCTTGCGCATGAAGGACATGCCGAGCAGCGTGCCCTGCATGGCGCCGCGCGGCATGATCGCGGCGTCGACATCGAAGACGGTGATCCCCTGCAGGCGCATCTCAGGCACCTTGACCATCGAGGCGGTGACGATGCCGTTGGCGGTGTGAAACTGTTCCTTGCGCTGGCCGGCCTCCTCGCGCAGGCCGATCTTCGCCGCATCCTCGGCAGAGAAGGAGACGACGCTGGCGCCCGTATCGACCATGGTGCGGACCGGAATGCCGCGCACCGTGACATCGGCGAAGAAATGGCCCCGCGCATCGGCATAAAGCACGGCAGTGTTGCCGCCAGCAGGCTGGGCGGCGGGCGCCGGTTGCGCCATGGCCACAACGGACTTGCCCTGGGCGGCGGCATTGTCCTGGCGCATCTGCACCAGCACAGCCGTCGCCGCAAGGCTGCCGAAGAGCGTGACAAAAACCAGTTTCGACAAGCCGGACATGACAGGCCTCCGCGGGAGAACTTGAACGACAGCGGTTGGCCGATGCTTAATGCGCCGTTGCCGGCCTTGGACATGGCGAAGGAACGACGAAGGATTTGCGTAGAATTTGAATTGACGCCCGCCCGCCTTGGGCGGACGATGAAAGAAAAGGGAACCGATGATGACGAGCTTTCTTTCCCGCCGGTCGCTGATCGCTTCGCTGCTTGCGTCCACCGCGCTGCCCTCCGTGGCTTTCGCGCAGGCTGCGGCCCCGCAGCCGATCATTTCCGATTGGCCGCGCCGCCAGCCGGTCTTTGCCACCGGCGGCATGGTCGCCTCGCAGGAGGCGCTGGCGACGCGCATCGGCGCCGAGGTGCTGGAGCAGGGCGGCAATGCCGTGGATGCGGCCGTGGCGGTCGCCTTCGCGCTGGCGGTGACGCTGCCGCGGGCCGGCAACATCGGCGGCGGCGGCTTCATGATCGTCCACCGGGCCGATCACGGCCAGACCAAAGCCATCGATTTCCGCGAAACTGCGCCCGCCTCGATGAAGAAGGATGTCTATCTCAACGAGAAGGGCGAGGCGGACCTCAACCGCAGCCAGAACACGGGGCTGGGCGTCGGCATCCCCGGCACCGTCGCCGGCATGGCGCTGGCGCTGGAGAAATATGGCTCGGGCAAATACACGCTCGCCCGCCTGCTGTCGCCGGCCATCCAGCTGGCCGCGGACGGTTTTCTGGTGGGCGATGATCTCGCCTTTTCGCTGAAACAGGCGGAGACAAGATTGCGCCGCTTCGAGGCGAGCGCGCGGATTTTCCTGACCGCCGATGGCGCCGCCCTGCCGCGCGGGGCGAACCTGCAGCAGGTGGATCTCGCCCGCTCGCTCAGCGCCATCGCCGCCGATGGGCCGAAGGCTTTCTACGAAGGCCCGATCGCCGAGAAGATGGTGGCCTCCGTCAATGCCGCCGGCGGCAACTGGACGCTTGCCGACCTCAAGAATTACCGCGCCGTCGAGCGCGATGTGGTGAAGGGCGCCTACCGGGGCCACGAGATCGTCTCGATGCCGCCGCCCTCCTCCGGCGGCGTGCATCTCATCCAGATCCTCAACATCCTGGAAGGCTTCGACCTCAAGGCGGCGGGGCAGAATTCGGCGGATTCCATCCATCTCTTCGCGGAAGCCTCGAAGCTCGCCTATGCCGACCGCAGCGAATATCTGGGTGATCCCGATTTCGTCCAGGTGCCGGTGCGCGGGCTGACCTCGAAGAAATACGCCGAAACCCTGCGCGCGCAGATCGATCCGGCCAAGGCCCGGCCCGGCCCCACGATCAAGCCCGGCAAGCCGCAGCCTTTCGAAAGCGACCAGACGACGCATTTTTCCGTCATCGACAAGGACGGCAACGCCGTCGCCTGCACCTATACGCTCAATTTCAGCTACGGCGTCGGCATGGTGGCGGATGGCACCGGCATCCTGATGAACAACGAGCTCGATGATTTCGCGGCCAAGCCCGGCGTGCCCAATGCCTATGGCCTGGTGGGCGGCGACGCCAATGCGCCGGGCGCGGGCAAGCGGCCGCTCTCCTCGATGTCGCCGACGATCGTCTTCAAGGACGGCAAGCCGTTTCTCGTCACCGGCTCGCCCGGCGGCAGCCGCATCATCACCACCGTTCTGCAGGTGCTGATGAATGTGATCGATCACGGCATGAACGTGGCCGAGGCCACGGAGGCGGTGCGGGTGCACCACCAATGGCTGCCGGACGAGTTGCGCGTGGAGCGCGGCCTTTCGGCCGACACCATCCGCCTGCTGCGGGCGCGGGGCCACAAGGTGGAAATCCGCCAGGCGATGGGATCGACCCAGTCGATCCTGCTGACGAAGCAGGGCTTCGAGGGAGCCTCGGACCTGCGCCAGGCCGGCACGCTGACGGCGGGCGTGCGGTAGAGCATCACGAACGCTTAGGAAGCGCGGCCTTTCGTCTGCTTTCCGTCATTGATTTGTCAGCAACGGTGATAACTTGTGGATCACCGAATCGCGTCTGTGGGAGTAACCCATGCCCCGGTTGTTCGCTGGCCTCGAAATCCCAGCGCATGTGTGCAGCATCCTCTCAGGTCTCCGGGGCGGGTTGCCGGGCGCCCGCTGGGTGGAGCCCTCCGATTACCACATCACGCTCCGCTTCATCGGCGATATCGGCAACCGGATGGCTGCGGATATCGACAGCCTGCTGGCGGATGTGAACCGCGGCCCCGTCTCGCTGCGCGTCTCGGGCCTCGCGAGCTTCGGCGGCGACAAGCCGCATTCGGTCTTCGCCAGCGTCGAGAACAACCGGCAGCTCAGCGAATTGCAATATG
The DNA here is from genome assembly GCA_020252485.1 of Methylocystis sp. Lineage (GTDB taxonomy): Bacteria > Pseudomonadota > Alphaproteobacteria > Rhizobiales > Beijerinckiaceae > JADCCX01. The sequence continues at coordinate 89,456 of JADCCX010000038.1, read as the reverse complement.
AGGTGGACCGCATCGTGCGGGCCTGCGGCGTCGAGATCGACAAGCGGCGCTTCCAGCCGCATGTGACGCTGGCGCGGCTGCGGGGATCCTCCTCGCTCGATGTCGCGGATTATCTGTCGAAGGCGGGCTATTTTCCGCCGCAGAGCTTCACGGCCAATCGCTTCGTGCTGTTTTCCTCCCGTGCATCGACGGGTGGAGGACCCTATATGGTGGAGACGGCCTATCCGCTGCGGCGCGCGGCCTGAACAGCAGGAGCGACCACCATGCCGGCGACCAGACTGTCCGCCCATGAGATCGCATCGGCGCTCGCCACCCTCAAGGGGTGGAGCCTTGCCGAGGGGCGCGAGGCGATCCGCAAACGCTTCGTTTTCAAGGATTTCAGCGAGGCTTTCGGCTGGATGACGAGGGCGGCGCTCGTGGCCGAGAAGCTCGACCATCACCCCGAATGGTTCAACGTCTACAAGACGGTGGACGTCACGCTCGCCACGCATGATGCGGGCGGCGTCACCCAGCTCGATGTGACGCTCGCAAAGGCCATGGATGCGCTGGCAGGGCCGTGACGCTCGCGGCTCTTGCCAAGCCGCCGGCAAAGCGCTTTCTGACAGAACGCTCTTGCCAATTCCGCGCCATGAATTATTTTAAACCTAAAATAATTCAGCCGGTCGAGGAGAATGCCATGTCTGCCGTTGTCAGCGCCAAGCCGAAGCAACAGAAAGCCGTGTTCAACTGGGAGGACCCGTTCCTGCTGGACGAGCAGCTTTCCGAAGACGAGCGCATGATCCGCGATGCGGCCCGCGCCTTCGCTGAGGACGTGCTGATGCCGCGCGTGGCGGAGGCCTATACGGAGGAGAAGGCGGACCCCGGCCTCTTCAGGCTGATGGGCGAGCAGGGCCTGCTCGGCGTCACCGTGCCGGAGGAATATGGCGGCGCGGGCGCTTCCTACGTCGCCTATGGCCTCGTCGCCCGCGAGATCGAGCGCGTCGATTCCGGCTATCGCTCGATGATGAGCGTGCAATCCTCGCTGGTGATGTATCCGATCTATGCCTATGGCGATGACAGCCAGCGCAAGAAATACCTGCCCAAGCTCGCGAGCGGCGAGTTCATCGGCTGCTTCGGCCTGACCGAGCCGGATGCGGGCTCAGACCCCGCCGGCATGAAGACCCGCGCGAAGAAGGTGGACGGCGGCTATGCCCTCACCGGATCGAAGATGTGGATTTCAAACGCGCCCTTCGCCGATGTCTTCGTCGTCTGGGCCAAGTCCGAGGCGCATAACAATGAGATCCGCGGCTTCATCCTGGAAAAGGGGATGAAGGGGCTGTCGGCGCCCAAGATCGGCGGCAAGCTGTCGCTCAGGGCTTCCACGACGGGCGAGATCGTCATGGACAATGTCTTCGTCCCCGAGAGCCAGTTGCTGCCGAATGTCTCGGGCCTTAAGGGGCCGTTCGGCTGCCTGAACCGGGCGCGCTACGGCATCAGCTGGGGCGTGATGGGCGCCGCCGAGGCCTGCATGCATCAGGCGCGGCAATACACGCTCGACCGCAAGCAGTTCGGCAGGCCGCTCGCCGCCACGCAGCTGGTGCAAAAGAAGCTCGCCGATATGCAGACGGAGATCGCGCTTGGCCTGCAGGCCTCGCTCCGCGCCGGCCGCATGTTCGACGAGGGCAAGCTCGCGCCCGAGGCGATCTCCATCATCAAGCGCAACAATTGCGGCAAGGCGCTCGACATCGCCCGCGTCGCCCGCGACATGCATGGCGGCAACGGCATCCAGATCGAATATCATGTGATGCGCCACGCCGCGAACCTCGAGACCGTCAACACCTACGAGGGCACGCATGACGTGCATGCGCTGATCCTGGGCCGTGCGATCACGGGGATTCAGGCGTTCTTCTGAGGAGGTCCCATGGCCGCCGGACTCCTTGCCGGCTGTGTCTTTTTCGGCCTCGTTTTCGGGCTGGGGTTCGCCTTGGGCACAATCCGGGAGACGTTCGTCGGCCAGGGCGCATGGCGCGGCCTCTACATTCTGGCTGAAACGCTGGCCCTGATCGCCTATGGCTGGTGGGCCGCCGGCTGGTGTATCCGCCGGTTCGCCGTGCCGGCCAGGATTGGCATCCGGCTGGCGATGGGCTTCGTGATGTTTGCGCTGCTGCGCACGGCCGAAGGGGCAGTCGGGAGTGGGCTGATGGGGCTGTCGCTGGCGGACCAGGCAAGCCGGCTCATCAGCCTGCAAGGGCTGCTCGAGATTGCGCCGCAGGCGCTTGTCGCACTATTCCCGGCGCTCCGGGCGCAGTTCATTGAACCCCGGCAAACGTGCAGATAGGAGGATTGTCGCATGACCATTCGCATCACCCTCGCAGGCGCCACCGGCTGGGTCGGCAGGGCGCTCGTCGCCGCCATCAAACAGGCTCCTGATCTGTCGCTCGTGGCCGCCACCTCGCGCAAGCAGAAGGGGCGGGATGCCGGCGAGGCGGCCGGCATCGGCCGTATCGGTCTGCCGCTCAGCGGTACGCTGGCCGAGGCTTTGGCCACCCCCTCCGACGTGGTGATCGAGTACACCAAGCCCGATTCGGTGAAGCATCATGTGCTGGCGGCGCTGGCGCACGGGCGGCATGTCGTGATCGGCACCTCCGGCCTCACGGCGGAGGAATACGCCAAGATCGATGTGGCCGCGCAAAGCGCCGGCAAGGGCGTGCTCGCCGCTGGCAATTTCTCGATCACGGCGACGCTTCTGCGCCGTTTCGCGCTCGAAGCCGCCCGTTACGTGCCGGATGTCGAGGTCATCGACTACGCCTCAGCTTCGAAACCGGACACGCCGTCCGGCACCGGGCGGGAGCTCGGCGAGCTGCTCTCAGAGGTGCGCCAGAAGGCGACATCGAAGCCGGTGAGCGAGCTGGGCGGCGTGCGCGAGACGCGCGGCGGCGCGATCGGGGCCGGCGAGCCGGTGCAGGTCCATTCCATCCGCATGCCTTCTTTCGTGCTCTCCTGCGAGGCGATCTTCGGCGCGCCGGACGAGCGGTTGGTGATCCGCCATGATGCCGGCTCCTCCGCCACGCCTTATGTGGCAGGCACCTTGCTCGCGGCCCGGCGCGTCCATAGCTTTACGGGCTTGAAGCGCGGGCTCGATCACGTCATGGGCTGAGGAGTTACGGCTCAGCGAAAAGCGCGTCGATATCAAGCGTCAGCCCCGGCGGCTCCAGCGCAATCGTCCCGCTTTCGAGCGGCGAGGCTATGATCTCGCCGGATGCGCTCCGCCGATAATGGATGACGCCTTTTTCCCTCTCCGCCAGCACGACGATGTAGTGCTGGATTTGCGGATTGCGGAAATAGCGCAACAGTTTGTGGCCGATATCGAGCCGTTCGGTCGATGGCGATGTGACCTCGACGACGATCGTGACATCGTCGAGGATCAGCGTGTTTTCGGGGAGCGGCGGCCCGCACCTGACCAGCGCATCAGGCTCGAACGTCGTTCGGGGGCCAACGCGCACGGCCATGCCATCGCCAAGCGCATCGCAGGGCAGCTTCCTGTCATTGATCTGGCTGGCGAACTGGACCATGACGCGCGCTTTAAGCCTGGCGTGCACCAGCCGTTCGGCCTGCATGATCTCGGGATTGCGCCGGGGATAAACGATGCCGTCCATCAGCTCGAAGCGCAGTTTGTCCGGCTGGCCGGCGTACCAGCGCAAGAACTCTTCGCTCGTCATCGGCGGCAGGTTCTTGACCGCTTCGGCCATTCTCTGGAACTCCATGCGTATCAAGGATCAGGAATTGAAACTATGAGGTCTTCGCCATGAATCATCAAGCCGATGCCCCCAAACCTCTCGCCGGTCTCCGCGTTCTGGAACTCGCCCGCATTCTGGCCGGCCCCGGGGTCGGGCAATTGCTGGCGGCCCGGCGCGTTCACGGCTTTACGGGCTTGAAGCGCGGGCTCGATCACGTCATGGGCTGAGCTGGCGCAGTAGCGCTGATTGCGCCGCAATACTGCCGGAATCATGCGATATCGAAGATCAAAGCAACAGGCGATCTAATCCAAAATCATCATGCTACCTCACGGAATTTCTCTCGGGATTGGGATCGAAGAAAAGCATCGCGAGGAAGCCATCGATCTTTATGAAATGGCTTTTGATAGCAAACTCTCGCATATCATCCGGGATCAACAGGCCCGCCGGGCCGTTCTTTCGGAAGCATTCAACCTGTCGAGCGCCGTCTCGGCCTTCGGCCCTGACGGACTTTATGGTCTCTGCGGCTTTCACGACTCCGGTCGCTCGCTGACCGGGGGCATCACAGCTAGCCTGTTGCTCAAGCATCTTGGCTGGCGCGAGGGACTGCGCGCCAGCCTGATCGGCGGTCTCTTGAAACGGCATCCCGTCAAGAACGAACTTCTGATGGACGGCATTGCCGTTTCTGATCGCCAGCGCGGAAGGGGTATAGGGACGATGATGCTCGATACGCTTCGGCATTATGCGCGCGAGAAGGCATATGAAAAAATCAGACTGGATGTCGTCTCAAGCAATCCGGGCGCACGCAAACTCTATGAACGTTTTGGATTTGTCGCTACTACAACCCGCAGGACAGGCCTCTTGACGGCAAAGATGGGTTTTGACGAGGTCACCACAATGCACCTGGCGGTGTGAAAAACGAGTTGAAGTGTCTGAAGCGCCCCCCAAACCTCTCGCCGGACTCCGCATTCTGGAGCTCGCCCGCATTCTGGCCGGCCCCTGGGTCGGGCAATTGCTGGCCGATCTCGGCGCCGATGTCGTCAAGGTCGAGAGCCAGGCCGGCGACGACACCCGCCAATGGGGTCCGCCCTTCGTCGAGGGCGCGGATGGCGAGAACCTTTCCGCCGCCTATTTCCACGCCTGCAACCGCGGCAAGCGCTCCATCGCCGCCGATTTCGGCAAGGCGGAGGATCTGGCTATGGTCAAGCGGCTGGCCGCGCATGCCGATGTCGTGGTGGAGAATTTCAAGGTCGGCGGCCTCGCCAAATATGGCCTCGACGCCGTCTCGCTGCGCGCCGCGCATCCCCGGCTTGTCTATGCGTCGATCACCGGCTTCGGCCAGACGGGGCCTTATGCCGAGCGGGCCGGCTATGATTTCATGATCCAGGGCATGGCGGGCGCCATGTCGATCACCGGTGAAGCGGACGGCCTGCCGCAGAAGGCCGGCTACGCCACCGCCGATATCTTCACCGGCATGTATGCGAGCGTTGCGATCCTCGCGGCCTTGCGCCAGCGGGATGCGACGGGCCAGGGCGCCACCATCGATTGCGCGCTCTTCGAGGCGCAGGTGGCGGTGCTCGGCAACCAGGCGATGAACTACCTCACCTCGGGCAAGGTGCCCGGCCGAATGGGCAATGCGCATCCCAATATCGTGCCCTATGCCGTCTATCCCGCCAGCGACGGGCATATCATCCTCGCCACGGGCAACGACCGGCAATTCAGGGATGCGATGTTCGCCATCGGCGCACCGGACATCGCCGGCGATCCCGCCTACGCCAGCAATGCCGGCCGCATCGCGCGGCGGGCGGAGATCACGCAGAAGATCAGCGCCATCACCGCGAAGCTGCCGCGTGACGCGATGCTGGCGCGGTTCGATGCGGTGAAAGTGCCGGCGGGGCCGATCAACACGATCGCCGACGTGTTCGAGGACCCGCAGGCGATATCGCGCGGCGTCAAGGTCGCGCTTCCGGCGCCGCACGCGAAAGGCGGCGTCATTCCCACCGTGCGCGGGCCGATCCTGCTTGATGGTCAGCCGATGGTGGCGGATCGTCCAAGCCCCCGGCTGGACGGCGACCGGGAAAGCGTGCTTTCCGACAAGGGATGGGGAGGATAAGGCGGCGTCCGTTCAGCCGCTCAGCCGCGCAGGCCTTCCCGCCGCACCCAGTTCTCGGCCTTGTCGAGGGCGCGCGTCAGCCGGTCGAACATTTCCTCCACCTCGGCCGCCGTGATGATCAGCGGCGGGCAGATCGCGAGCGTATCGCCGATGGCGCGCACGATCAGGCCTTCCTCCTGCCCGAAGACCACCGTCCTGGGCGCGACGCCCTGCTTGGGCGAGAAGGCGCGTTTCGTCGCCTTGTCGGCCACCAGTTCGAGGCCGCCCACCAGCCCGACGCCGCGGGCCTCCCCCACCAGCGGATGCTCGGCCAAGGCCCGCAGCCGCTGCTGGAAGGCCGGGATCAGGCTGTTCACATGGGCGAGGATGTTGTCGCGCTTGTAGATTTCGAGCGTCTTGTTGGCGACGGCGGCGGCCACCGGATGCCCGGCATAGGTGTTGCCGTGGCCGAAGGTGCCGATCTTGCGGCTTTCCGCCAGCATCGCATCATACATCTTGTCCGGGATCAGCACCGCCGAAAGCGGCTGATAGGCCGAGGTGATCGCCTTGGCGAGGCTCATCGTATCCGGCCGCATCTGCATCGCCGTGCAGCCGAACATGGTGCCCAGGCGGCCGAAACCGCAGATCACCTCATCGTCGATCAGCAGCACGTCGTAGCGGTCCAGCACCGCCTGAATCTTGGGATAATAGGTGGCCGGCGGCACGATGACGCCGCCTGCGCCCAGCACCGGCTCGGCGATGAAGGCGGCGACCGTCTCCGGCCCCTCGGCGATGATCATCCCTTCGAGCTCATTGGCAAGCCGCGTCGCGAATTCCTCCTCCGTCTCGCCCTCCGCCCCGAAGCGGTAATGATGCGGGCAGGAGGTGTGCAGGACGCCCGCAATCGGCAGATCGAAATCGATGTGGTTGTTGGGCAGGCCGGTCAGCGATGCGGAGGCCACGGTGACGCCGTGATAGCCCTTGAGGCGGCTGATAATCTTCTTCTTCTGCGGGCGGCCGATGGCATTGTTATAGTACCACATCAGCTTCATCTGGGTGTCGTTGGCGTCCGAGCCGGAGCAGCCGAAGAACACCTTCGACACCGGGATGGGGGCCATTTCCTTCAGGCGCTCGGCCAGCTCGATGGCCGGATCGTGGCTGCGGCCGGAGAAGATATGCGTGAAGGAGAGCTTGCGCATCTGCGTCGCGGCAGCCTCGACAAGCTCCTCGTTGCCGTAGCCGAGCGAGGCGCACCAGAGGCCCGCCATCCCCTCGATGTAGGGCTTGCCGTCGACATCATAGACGTAGATGCCCCTGGCCTGTTCGAGCACCAGCGGGCCAACCGTGCGGTGCGCATCGAGGTTGGTGTAGGGATGGATCAGCGTTTCGACGTCGCGCGTCTGGAGATTGGTGAGCATGGCTTTGTCCCTTCAGCGACAAATGGATCGTGAGGCTAGCGCTTCTCAGCGTTATCTGGAAGAGAGATGTGACAATCCCATCCATCGCAAAGGCTGATGATATGTCGCTCTATGCCGCTTCCGTGCCCGTCTTCTTGCACTATCTCGACTCGCTGGCGGGCATCCTCGCCAAGGCGGAAGCGCATGCGGCCGAAAGGAAAATCGCGCCGGAGGTGCTGCTGGGGCTGCGGCTCGCACCGGATATGTTCGCGCTTTCGCGGCAGGTGCAGGTCGCCTGCGATTTCGCCAAGAATGCGGCGGGCCGGCTGGCGGCGGTGGACGTGCCGAAGTTCCCGGATGAAGAAAAGACCTTCGCCGAGCTGCGGGAGCGGATCGCCAGGACGAAAGCCTATGTGACGGGGATTTCCGCTGCAGCCTTAGAGGGGGCGGAGGCGCGCGTCATCACCTTCCCCATCGGCGGCAAGCCGCATGAAATGGACGGTGCCGATTACCTTTACCACTTCGCCCTGCCGAACTTCTATTTCCACCTGACCGCCGTTTACGCGATCCTGAGGGCCAATGGCGTGGCGCTCGGCAAGGGCGATTACATGGGGAAGGTGGAGGGGCTGAAGGAGGCGTGAGGGTCCGCCCTCCCTTCTCCCCTTGCGGGAGAAGGGGCGCGCACTTCCCTACTCCGGCTTCTTCACCACCTCGATCTCGATCGCCTCGTAGTAGGCCGCGACATCGGCGATCTCCTTGTCGGTGAGCGCCTTGGCCAGCACGCTCATCTGCTCGTGCTTGCGCACCCCATCGCGGTATTCCTTCAGCGCCTTGACGAGGTAGATCGCGGGCTGCGCCGCGAGGTTCGGCGCATCCGGCTGCTTGGACAGGCCGTCGAGCCCATGGCAGCCCTGGCAGGCGGGCGCGAACTGGCGCCCGGCCTTGAGATCCTGGGCGGAGGCCGCGAGGCTCCCGCCCAGGATTGCGATGCAGGCGAAGACGAGACGCATGAGACGGTTCAGCGCGGCGCTTCGTACCAGATGCGGTAGATCGCGCCGGCCGTATCGTCTGAAGCGAGCAGTGAGCCGTCCGGCAGTTGCGCCACGTCGACGATGCGGCCGAGATACTCGCCCGTGGGCGTCAGCCAGCCTTCGGCGAAGGGTTCGGTCTTGTCCGCCGTGCCGTCGGGCTTCAGCGACGTGAACATGATGCGCGCGCCGACCGGCGTGGTGCGGTTCCAGGAGCCGCGCTGAGCCGAGAACAATCCGCCGCGGTACTTCTGCGGGAACATCGTGCCGGTGTAGAATTTCAGCCCGAGATCGGCGGCATGCGCCACCATCTCGACCTGAGGGGGGGTCAAATTGGCCGGCAGAGGTTCGTTCTTCCATTCGTCGGTGCGGGTCGTGCCGCCGCCGTAATAGGGGAAGCCGAAGTTCTGGCCCGGGCCGGTGGCGCGGTTGATTTCGCCCGGCGGAATGTCGTCGCCCATGCCGTCCACCTGGTTGTCGGTGAACCAGAGCGTCTTGTCCTTCGGATTGAACTCGAGGCCGACGGAGTTGCGGATGCCGGTGGCGTAGACCTCGCGGCCCTTGCCCTCGCGGTCGAAGCGGACGATGCCGCCGATGCCGATCTTGGAATAGATCTCCCACTTCTCCTTGCTCGGCACGTTGAAGGGCTGGCCGAGCGTGATGTAGAGCTTGTTATCCGGTCCGATGCGGCAGGTCCGCGCACCGTGGTTGAAGCTCTCCTCCTCCGGCGGGATCAGTTCGCCTTGCTTCACCACCACGAAAGCGGCGGTGTCCGGCCCCTCCTGGAAGAATTCAGCGGCCGGGAAAACCAGCACGCGATTGTGCTCGGCCACGAAGAGGAAGTTGTCGTCCGACATGCAGACGCCGTTCGGAACCTTGAAGTCGATCGTCGGCGCGAATTCCTTCACCACGTCGGCGACGCGGTCCTTGTCCTGATCGATGACGGTGTAGACCTTGGTCTTGCGGGTGCCGACAAAGAGGATGCCAGTCTGCCTGCCGACCGCCATGTGGCGGGCGTCAGGGACGACGGCGTAAAGGCCGATCTTGAAGCCTGGCGGCATCTTGATCTGCTGCAGGTTCTTCTTGATCTGGTCGGCCCGACGCCCGGTCTGGGGGACTTCAGGGATGTTGAGGTTGCTGGTCGTGACCTTGAAGGCCGACAGCTTCTCGAGATTGCCCACGTTGGGCGATTGCGCGAGCGCAGTCGTCGATATCAAGGCCGACGCCAGCGCAGCGATAACCGATTGTTTCGTCGTCAAAACTTCCTCCCGTTGTTGGTTCTTTCGACCGTCATGAACGTCGGCGGAGGCTAACCTACGAAGATATTGGGATTTGTAAAGGGCTTAAGCAGGTCGAGCATCAAGGCAGACTTTGATCTGCTCCGCTTGCCGTCAATTGTAGTATCCCAATACTACATGCATCTCGCCCCGAAGCGATCTGTCGTTTCGACGACACCCCCACCGTCAGGACCCCTCAAGTCAGGGCGTGTTCAGCCAAACGTGACCCGTTCATGGCCGAGCGACCGACGCTGCTGCTCCGAAAACCGCAGGCAAGCCAGCTTCTCGCGATTTCCAACAGAATGGAAAAGGCGTCATGCTCTAGCAGGCTGTTGAAAGACACAGATACCGTCTTTGCGAGGAGCGACAGCGACGAAGCAATCCAGTTTCCGATGCGTCCCATAGGCAGGAAATTCGGGGATCTCGCACCATAATCAGCGAGATCAGGCTGGATTGCTTCGCTTCGCTCGCAAAGACGAAACAGCGATGCGTTTTTTAGCAAGCTGCTAGGGCGAAGACTCATCAATGGAGGGCATTTTGACGCGAGAAAATTCGGAGACAAGATTTTTTCGGTTGCTCCGAAGGAAACCTTCCGGTTTTCGAGGAACAAGCGGAACAATCTGGCCCGAATTCGCCGCGCCTGCGGTGGGATGAGGGGGCAAGACTGCCTCACAACCGCCTCTGGCCTTGACGGACGTCAAGGCGGCGAGCCGCTTGTGGTCATTTTTGCCCCCTGATCCCATCAAAACGCTCTCCATTGATGAGTTTTCGCCTCAGATCTTCCGCTTCGCGGCGATGCGCGCCAGATCGTTCATCAAACGCCGCGTCTCACGCAGCCGCTGCGAGGGCTTCTCGTAATCGCCGATGAAAACGACGCTCATGTCCGGCCGGACCTTGGCGAAGCTGCCGCGCTCCGCCACGTAGCGCACCAATCCATCGGGATTGGCGAAGCGCCTTTCGCGGAAGGCGACGACGATGCCCTTGGGGCCCGCCTCGACCTTCTCAACATTGGCCTGACGGCAGAGGTTCTTGATCGCAACGATCGCAAGCAAAAGCTCCACCTCCTGCGGCAGGGGCCCGAAACGGTCGATCATCTCGGCGGCGAAGCCTTCGATGGCGGCATCGTCCTCCAGCGTCGACAGGCGGCGATAAAGCCCCATGCGCAGGTCGAGATCGGTGACATAGGCCTCGGGGATGAGCACCGGCGTGCCGGTGACGATGGTGGGCGACCATTGCTCCTCCGAAGGCTCCTCGATGCCGGCCTTGAGGTTGGCGACGGCCTCCTCCAGCATCTGCTGATAGAGCTCGTAGCCGACCTCCTTGATATGGCCGGATTGCTCGTCGCCGAGCAGATTGCCGGCGCCGCGGATATCGAGATCGTGGCTGGCAAGCTGGAAGCCGGCGCCGAGGCTGTCCAGCGATTGCAGGACCTTGAGCCGCTTCTCCGCGCCCGCCGTCGGCGGCTTGTTGGCGGGCAGCGTGAACAGAGCATAGGCCCGCGTCTTGCCTCTGCCGACGCGTCCGCGCAGCTGATAAAGCTGGCCGAGCCCGAACATATCGGCGCGGTGGATGATCAGCGTGTTGGCCGACGGGATATCGAGGCCCGACTCGACGATGGTCGTCGAGAGCAGCACATCGAACTTGCCGTCATAGAACTGGCCCATGACGTCTTCCAGTTCCGTCGGCGCCATCTGGCCATGGCCGACGGCGTAGCGGATCTCCGGCACGGAAGAATCGAGGAAGGCGCGGACCTCCGCCAGATCCTCGATGCGCGGCACGACATAGAAGCTCTTGCCGCCACGGTAGCGCTCGCGCAGCAGCGCCTCGCGCACGATCATCGGATCGAAGGGCGCGATGAAGGTGCGGACCGCCAGACGATCGACCGGCGGCGTCGCGATGATGGAGAGTTCCCGGACCCCCGTCAGCGCCAGCTGCAGCGTGCGCGGGATCGGCGTGGCCGAAAGCGTCAGCACATGCACCTCGGCGCGCAGCTCCTTCAGCCGCTCCTTGTGGACGACGCCGAAATGCTGCTCCTCATCGACGATCAGCAGCCCCAGATCCTTGAACTGGATCGACTTGCCGAGCAGCGCATGGGTGCCCACCACGATATCGACCGTGCCATCGGCGATGCCCTTCTTCGCCGCCGCGAGATCGGCGCTGCCGACCATGCGTGACGCTTGCGCCACGTTGACCGGCAGACCTTTGAAGCGCTCCGAGAAGGTCTTGAAATGCTGCCGCGACAGCAGCGTCGTCGGCACCACGACCGCCACCTGCTTGCCGGACATGGCGGCGGCGTAGGCGGCGCGCAGGGCCACCTCCGTCTTGCCGAAGCCGACATCGCCGCAGATCAGCCGGTCCATCGGGCGGCCGGCGGCGAGATCATCGAGCACCGCGTCGATGGCGTTCTGCTGGTCGTCGGTGGCGTCGTAGGGAAAGCGGGCCACGAAATCGTGGTAGGCGTTGTCGTTGGCGACGAGCCTGGGCGCCTCGCGCATGATGCGCGCCGCCGCGATCTTGATCAGCTGCTTCGCCATCTCGAGGATACGCTTCTTGAGCTTGGCCTTGCGCGCCTGCCAGCTGCCGCCGCCCAGGCGATCGAGCTGCACCTCGGTGTCCTCGCCGCCGTAGCGCGAGAGCAATTCGATGTTCTCGACCGGCAGGTAGAGCTTGTCGCCATTGGCATAATGCAGCTCCACGCAATCATGCGGCGAGCCCAGCGCCGTGACGGTCTTGAGGCCGATGAAGCGGCCGATGCCGTGATCGGCATGGACGACGATATCGTTGACGGAGAGGCTGCCGGCTTCGGCGATGAAATCCTTGGCGCGGCGCGAAGGCGCCCTGCCCCGCACCATCCGCTCGCCGAGGATATCCTGCTCGGCGATCACGGCGAGATCACCAAGCTCGAAGCCCGCTTCCAGCGGCAGCACAGCAAGGCCCGCCTCATGGGCCGCAAGCCCGCGCGCCGATGCCTGCGAGGCGATGAGCTTCGCCTGCGTCAGGCCATGATCCGCCATGACGCCCGCGAGCCTGTCGCGCGAGCCCTCCGTCCAGCTGGCCAGAACGACATGCTTGCCGGTTTTCTGAAGGGCGCGGACATGGCTGACCGCCGCATCGAAGACATTGGCGTTTTCATCCGCCCTTTCGGCGGCGAAGATGCGGCCCTTGCGCGCGCCGAGGCTGATGACCTTCTGCGATCCGCCATCGGGCACGGCATAGGGCGTGAGGGTGACGATGGGGCCTGTCGATCCCCCTTGCGGGGCGGGTGACGCGCCGGGCGCGGCCGCGTTGCCTGCCATCCCTCCCCCTTGCGGGGAGGGTGGTGAGCGGAGCGAGCCGGGAGGGGAGATAGAGGCTTCCGCCCCCTCCCGGCCCTCCGCTTTGCTTCGGGCCACCCTCCCCGCAAGGGGGAGGGATGAGCCGCCCAGCCCCTCGAATTCCGCCGCCGTCCAGTAAAGCGCCTCCACCGGCAGCGGTTTGTAAGGAGCGGCGCCCGGCGCGATGGCGTCGAGCCCGCTCCTGCGGTTCTGGTAGTAATCCTCCGCCTGACCCAAACGCTCGCGCGCGGCATCCAGCACCTGATGGTCGAGGATGATGGCTGCCCCCGGCAGATAATCCGTGAGCCGGCTCATGCTCTCGTGAAAGAGCGGCGTCCAATGCTCCATGCCGGGATAGCGGCGGCCCTCGCTGATCGCCTCGTAGAGCACGTCGCCCTTGGTGGCCGCGCCGAAGGCCGCGACATAACCCTGCCGGAAGCGGCGGATCGCCTCGCTCGTCATCTGGAACTCGGAGGTGGGGATCAGCTCCAGCATGGCGAGCGTGCCGGTGGTGCGCTGCGTCTCGGGATCGAAAAGGCGGATCGATTCCAGCGTATCGCCGAAGAAATCGAGCCGGATCGCGCCCAGCAATCCCGGCGGATAGAGATCGATGATGCCGCCGCGCACGGCATATTCGCCCGCATCGCGCACGGTGGCGGCGCGGACGAAGCCATTGTGCTCCAGCCAGCGGGTGAGATCCTCCATGTCGAGCGCATTGCCGGGCGCGGCGGCCAGCGCCTGCGCCGAGACCCAGGCGACCGGCGGCACGCGCTGCACCAGCGCATTGGCCGTCGTGATGACCACGCGCGGACGTTCCCCGCCTCGGGACCTCACCAGCCGCGACAGCGCTCCCATCCGCCGTGCGACGATGGCGGCGCCGGGCGAGGCACGGTCATAGGGCTGGCAATCCCAGGCGGGAAAAGAGATCAGCTCCATCTCGGGCGCGAAGAAGCCGAAAGCCTGTTCGAGCGCCTGCGCGCGGATGGCGTCGCGCGCCACCACCAGCGCCAGCGCGGGGAGATCGGCGCCCGCCTTGAACAGGGCGCGCGCCACTTCCGCGGCGGCCAGCGCCTCGGTCCCATCCGCCGCCTCGGAAATGGTGAAGGGCGCTTGCGATTGAATGAGCAGGGGAGAAATGAGCATCGTTTGAACTTTCCCTTCTCCCCTTCCGGGAGAAGGCGCCTGCCGGATGGCAGGGGTTGCGTTTTCTCCTTCTCCCCTTGCGGGAGAAGGTGCCTGCCGGATGGCAGGCGGATGAGGGGTGGCACTGTTCGCAGAGCCCTGCCTGACCCCTCATCCGTCAGGCTCCGCCTGCCACCTTCTCCCGCAAGGGGAGAAGGGACGCGCGCCTACACATGCACCGGCTTGTCGTGGCTGTGGAACGCCTTCAGCGCCCGAAAGACATCCGTGTCGTAATTGACGGGCGTCGGCTCCCGCCCGGTGATCCAGGCGAGCAGATCGCGATCGGGCGCCTCGATCAGCAGTTCGAAGACATCGAGATCAGCCTCGCTCATCCTATCGAGCCGCTCCTCGGCGAAGCGGCCCATGATCAGGTCCATCTCCCGCATGCCGCGATGCCAGGCGCGAAACAGGATCTTCTTGCGGCGCGGATCGAGATCCACCGTCGAACGCTGGAGACCGGACATGGTTCACCTCAGGAGGCAGGCAAGAAGCCCAGGAAAATAGACGCCGCCGCAGGCAGGGTTTTCCAGGCCCTCTGCGGTGTCGAAGGTGGCTTTAGCGGAGATGGGGGGCGCTGTCATAGCCTTTGGTTGAAAATCCGAAATTTTAATTCCGCACTCAGTAATCCTTATGGATACTTGGCATGTTTTCTCCTAACAGCCGTGAATAGAACTCGATACAATATCGATCAGTCATTCCCGCAATGAAATCGCAAATAGTCCTCATGCGCCAATTATCATCAAATTCCCTCTGCGACAATAATTCACGCCAATCGTTAGGCAAAAGCATATAGCCATCTTCTTCTTTTAATGCTTGAAATATCGTCCTAATTATGTGACGCCCGCGCTGGTCCGTTATTTTAATTCTTGGTGACAAAATTATTTTTTCAAATGAAAACAATTTAAGAAGTTCAACAACCTTAAAAATTTGAAGTGACAGCCTAACTCGCGACAAGGCGGGGCATTCTTCGTTAAATTTGAACTCAATTCCTCGAACAAATGTACCCACAAGAGCTGAAGTGAAATCTGTACGATAATAGCCATTTGAAGCTAGCTGCGCTGAGGCGGAAAACGCTGAAGATGCGATATTTATTTGATCATCCGTCGAATATAGATCTTTTTGATTTCGATCTGATATCAAGATATCATGGAAAACACCCGCTAGAGTCTTATTTACCTCATTGAAATCAAAATTCCTTTCATGCTCTGGCAAATCATGATACTCAAAATCTATCTTCTTCTTTATCCTTCTTGCAAGTAAATCTCGAAAGTTCCGATCGGCGGATGACATCGATATCGGCGTTAGAAACCCAGCTTTGAAAGAGTCCTCTAAATCATAGGTCGAGTACGCAATATCATCAGCAATATCCATTATACAACATTCTACCGTTTTAAATTTTTTAACACTTAAATTTACACATACTTTTGACTTTACCCAATCTACAGTATCAGAATCAATTGCATAATAACCTTTCTGAACGCTAGAATCTAACCCCTTTGATTTTCTTTCCTTCATATTCAAGGGAATTTTATTATCGTATTTTAGAATCGACGCAATTGATCTTGCTGTGAGATTAAGTCCTAACCTAACGTCACTTTCGTTAACAATTGGATCAGCCGATTTATCGCCAGCAGGAAAATACTTTGTCTGCTTCTTTTCTAAACGCGTTAAGATACGAAGGGTTTGAGCATTACCTTCGAAACCGCCGTGCTCAACCATTATGGCGTTTAATTCTGATTCACCGTTATGACCGAACGGCGGATGTCCTAAGTCGTGCGCCAGAGCCGAGAATTCCACCAGATCCGTATCAATCGGGTTTTCTTTGCAGTAACGCTCTTCCGAATTCAATCGCAAAGCTATCGACTTAGCAATGTGAGCTACCTCAACCGAGTGCGTAAGGCGATTTCGATAGAAGTCCGATTCTGAAGAAGGGAACAATTGCGTTTTCCCTTGCAATCGACGGAAGGCAGGACTATGGATCAATCGTCCATAATCCCGCCTAGAAGGCATTCGGTACGCTTCCGGCGGTAAATTGCCCGGTTCTACCGTTTCCGCAAGTCTACAGAAGTCACTTTCTGGGTTGTATAATGCCTTCTTTGGCACCTGTTGTGTGCCCTTCCCTTTGCTTCGCATCACTCGCCCCAGCCCTAGCGCTTCCACTCATCGCTGTATCTATATTACTACGTATGCTCCTAGTCGAGTCTATCCCTTCACTTAAGCTCCTTTCAGCAGAGGTACGCGCGGCTAGACCACCAGCCGATGTGATTCGGACAACTGCGCTCGACATTTTCAACCTCCTCTTTGGCTTTAGTCGATAGGAAAAAATTGCTATTACGCGTGGCTTACAAAGATGTGGTGGCAGAATTTTGTTAAGACCACGTTAACTTTTGGCATTGGCTTGACAAGTGTATTTCTCAGCTATCTCACTGGACTTCACAGACTGCGATCTTCCTCCTGCTCGCCGCCCTCTTCCTCCTCCGGCTCGCTGATGCGCTCCACCGAGACGACCTTTTCGGTCTCGTCGGTGTTGAAGACGATGACGCCCTGCGTCGAGCGGCCGGCCACGCGGATCTGGTGCACGGGACAGCGGATCAGCTGGCCGCCGTCGGTCACCAGCATGATCTGGTCGGCCTCGTCCACCGGGAAGGAGGCGACGAGTTCGCCGTTGCGGTCATTGACCGCCATGGCGGTGATGCCCTTGCCGCCGCGGTTGGTGATCCGGTACTCGAAGCTCGACGTCCGCTTGCCGTAGCCGTTGACCGACAGCGTCAGCACGATCTGCTCCGAGGCCGACATGGCCGCGTAGCGCTCCTGCGAAATCGATACCGCAGCGCCTTCAGGCAGCGGATCCATTTCATCTACGCCCACGCCACCCTCGCCGGTCACGGCGCGGCGGGTCTTCAAGTAAGCAACGCGCTCGCCCGAATCCGCATCGAAATGGTTGAGGATAGCCATCGAGATGACCTTGTCGCGCGCCGCCAGCAGGATGCCGCGCACGCCGGTCGACGTGCCCGTGGAGCCGCCGCCGCCGAAGACGCGGATATCCTCCACCGGGAAGCGGATGCACTGGCCCTGCGCCGTCGTCAGCAGCACGTCGTCCTGCTCGGTCGCCAGCGCCACATCGATGATCGTCTGCGTCTCGTCGTCGAACTCCATGACCCGCTTGCCGAGCGAGGTGCGCGGCACGCAATCGGCGAGCTTGTTGCGGCGGATGCCGCCCGTGGAGGTCGCGAACATGACGTCCTGCGTCTCCCACAGAGCCTCATCATCCGGCAGCGGCAGGATGGTGGTGATGCGCTCGCCGGGATCGAGCGGCAGCATGTTGACAAGCGCCTTGCCGCGCGCGCTGGGCGCCGCCTCCGGGAGACGCCAGACCTTCATCTTGTAGACCTGGCCCATCGACGAGAAGAACAGCATCATCGTATGCGTGTTCGCGACGAAGAGCCGTGTGACGAAATCCTCGTCCTTCGTGCTCATGCCGGAGCGGCCCTTGCCGCCGCGCCGCTGCGCCCGGTACATCGACAGCGGCACGCGCTTGACATAACCGGCATGGCTGACGGTGACGACCATGTCCTCGCGGGCGATGAGATCCTCATCCTCCATGTCGGCGTCGGAATCGGTGATCTCGGTCTTGCGCGGCGTGGAGAAGGCCTCGCGCACCGCAGCCAGTTCCTCGCGGATGATGTTCTGCACGCGCAGGCGGGAACTGAGGATATCGAGGAAATCCTTGATCTGATCGGCGATCTTCTGCAGCTCCTCGCCGATCTCGTCCCGGCCGAGCGCGGTCAGGCGCTGCAGGCGCAGGTCGAGGATGGCGCGGGCCTGCAACTCGGACATGCGGTAGGTGCCGTCCTCCTTGATGCGCCAGATCGGATCATCGATCAGCGCCAGCAGGGGGGCGACATCCTGCGCCGGCCAGTCGCGCGACATCAGCGCCTCGCGGGCGGCGGCGGCATCCGCCGAGGCGCGGATGAGGCGGATCACCTCGTCGATATTGGCGACGGCGATGGCGAGGCCGACCAGCTCATGGGCACGGGCGCGCGCCTTGGCGAGGCGGAATTTCGTGCGGCGCGAGACGACGACTTCGCGGAAATCGAGGAAGGCCTGCAGCAGGTCCTTGAGGTTCATGATCTCCGGGCGGCCGCCGTTCAGCGCCACGAAATTGCAGCCGAAGGAGGATTGCAGGCTGGTGAAGCGGTAAAGCTGGTTCAAGACCACATCGCCCACCGCGTCGCGTTTCAACTCGATGACGATGCGCATGCCGTCGCGATCGGATTCGTCGCGCATGTCGGAGATGCCTTCGAGCTTCTTCTCGCGGACAAGCTCGCTGATGCGCTCCAGCAGGTTGTTCTTGTTCACCTGATAGGGGATCTCGGTGATGATCACCGCCTCGCGATCCTTGCGCAGAGTCTCGAAATGCGCCCTGGCGCGCATGATCACCGAGCCGCGGCCGGTGGCATAGGCCGAGCGGATGCCGCCGCGCCCTAAGATCAACCCGCCCGTTGGAAAGTCCGGCCCCGGAATGATCTGCATCAGCTCCTCGAAGCCGATCGCCGGATCGTTGAGCAGCGCGATGGAGCCATCGATCAATTCGCCGAGGTTATGCGGCGGGATATTGGTCGCCATGCCGACGGCGATGCCGCCCGCGCCATTCGCCAGCAGGTTGGGGAAGCGCGCGGGGAGCACCGTCGGCTCCTCCTCGGAGCCGTCATAATTCTCCTGGAAATCGACCGTGTCCTCGTCGATATCCTCCAGCAGCGCCATCGCGGATTTGGCAAGCCGCACCTCGGTGTAGCGCATGGCCGCCGGCGGATCGCCATCGACCGAGCCGAAATTGCCCTGGCCGTCGATCAGCATCAGCCGGAGCGAGAAATCCTGCGCCATGCGGGCCAAGGCGTCATAGATCGATTGGTCGCCGTGCGGGTGGTATTTACCGATGACGTCGCCGACGACGCGGGCGGATTTGCGGTAGGGCTTGTCCGGCGTGTAGCCGTTCTCATGCATCGAATAGAGGATGCGGCGATGCACCGGCTTCAGGCCGTCGCGGGCATCGGGCAGCGCGCGGCTGACGATCACGCTCATGGCGTAATCGAGATAGCTGCGCTTCATCTCGTCCGTCAGGGAAATCGGCTTGATATCGCTGGGGTCGATCGGCCCCAGCGCCGGTGTCTTGTCGTCGTTGTCGGCCACGCTTCAACCATCAGTCGCGCCGCTTTGGCGGCAATCGATATCATTTATCTGATTCATGCTTGCGTCACAAATGTTTAAGGCAGTTTCCCGGGATTTTTACCGCTTATAATTCAATGCTTTAGCGAGATAATGCGAGATTGGCGTCAGATCGCTTGCCAAGCCGGTCCCCGCTGGTCATTTTCGGGCGATGGATTTCCTTTCCAGCGCCTTCGCGACGCTTCTTGTCACCATCGATCCGCCTGCCATGGCGCCCATGTTCCTGGCCCTGACGGTGGGCATGACAGCGGCCGAAAGGCGTCAGGTCGCCATGCGCGCGACGATCATCGCAACGCTGGCGCTGGCCTTCTTCGCGCTTGTCGGACAGAAGCTGCTGACGCTGCTTGGCATCACGCTGCCGGCCTTCCGGATCGCCGGCGGCCTGCTGCTTTTCTGGATCGCCTTCGAGATGGTGTTCGAGAAGCGCAGCGAACGGAAAAACAACGTGGCCAAGACCGCGATCGACCTCGATCACATCAGGAACGTTGCCGCCTTCCCGCTGGCGATTCCGCTGATGGCGGGGCCGGGCGCCATCACCGCGACGATGCTGCTGGCGGGACAGACCGGCGGCCAGCCGCAGCTGATGGCCGCGCTGATGGGCATCATCGCCTTCATCTGCGGGTTGTGCTGGCTCGTCTTCCTGTTCGCCGAACGCATCTCGCGGGCGCTCGGCGTCACCGGCAACATCGTGCTCACCCGGCTGCTGGGCATCGTGCTCGTGGCGCTGGCCGTGCAGTTTGTGATTGACGGCGTGAAGGCGGCGTTCGGGGTGCGGTGAAAAGCTACCGCCCGCCTTTGGCGCGGATCATATCCGCCATCGCGCCATAGCCGCGTCCTTCGGCGAGTTTAAGCGGGGTGACGCCGCTGCGGTCGGCGAGGTTCGGATTGGCGCCAGCCGCCAGCAGATCGCGCAGGCAGCGCTGATGGTTCGCGCCGCCATCGCCCAGCACGCTCGACTCGATCACCGCCGTCCAGCCCAGGTTGTTGACGTGGTCCAGCGGCGCGCCGGCGCCGATCAGCGCCTTGACGACATCGGCATGGCCAAGATGCGCCGCCGCGATCAGGGCGGTTCCCTGATAGGGACTGGTGATCTCGCGCGGGTTGCCGCCGAGCGCGATCGCCGCCTTCATCGCAGCGAGGCGGTTGGCGACGGCCAGAATGGTGATCGCGTCGTAATACTGGTTGTCCTTGGCGCGGGGATCCGCGCCGCCCTTCACCAGGAGCTCCATCGCGACAATGTCCCCCCGGTAGGCGGCGACCAGATAGGGCGTGCGGCCATTGCCGTCGCGGCTGTTGGGGTCGAGCCCGTTCACCAGCAGCTGGCGGATTTCGTTATGGGCGCCGCTTTGCGTGACGCCGAGCAGGCCGGTATAGCTTGCGATTTCGGCGGCGGACGGCGGCGTTTGCGCGCAGGCTGGCGATTGACTGACGACGGCAGCGAAAAGCGTACAGGCCGTCAAAATGAATCTTGCGTTCATCGAGTGTCCTCTTTGGCGGGAGGGGCGGTCATCGAGCCGGGAAAAACACCTGATGCAGCACGCCGCCGCTGCTGCCAGCCGCAATGAGCGCCGAAAGGATGACCGACAATCCATAAATCCAGATCATATAGCTCTTGTGGGACGCGACATCATGCTGACGCGCCGCACGGGCGCCCATCGCCAGAGCCCAGAGCGTGTAGACGGAGAGCACGTGAAACACGCTGACGGGGCCGATGAAAAGACTGCCGGGAATGAAGAACGACGACAGGCAGATGCTGGCCAGAAGGACGACCCACGCCCAGCCGATGATCCGGTGCGGCACGGAACCCTTGCGGGCCAGGAACTGCCAGGCGCCCAGCAGGATCGCCAGCGCGGCCGCCAGAACATGGACCTGAATGGCGATCGGCGCCTGCAGAAGCGGCGCAAGCCGCATGGCATCCTTCTCCCTCGGGCAGTCAGTTTAAGGTCTCATAGGCCCATTCTTTGTGGCTTTCTTAAAGCGTCTCAAGCAGGCGCGCCAACAAAGCGGCGCGCGGCGCCAGCGACGAAACGAAGCAATGCTCATGCAGCGTATGCGCGCCGTCGCCGTCACAGCCCAGACCGTCGAGCGTCGGTATGCCCAGCGCGGCGGTGAAATTGCCGTCCGATCCGCCGCCTGTCATCGGCGCTTCCGGCAGTTCGAAGCCGCAGGCCCGCGCGCAATCGACGGCGTGATCGTAGAGCGCCTGGATCGCCGGCGTCTTTGCCATGGGCGGGCGGTTCATCGCGCCCGTGATGCGCAGGGCCACATCGGGATCGAAGGGCCGAAGGCCCAGAATGTGGCGCTCGAAATACTCGCCGTCCGAGACATTGGTCACGCGCAGATCGACTTCGAAGCGGCAATGCTGCGGAATGACATTGGCGGCCGTGCCGCCCTGAATGCGGCCGATGGTCGTGGTGACGCCGCGCTCGTAGTCCGTGAGCCCCTCGATAGCGAGAATTTGGCGCGCCGCCTCGCGGATGGCGCTGCGGCCATCCTGATGGCGGCTGCCGGAATGCGCCGGCCTGCCCTCGACATGCACATCGAAGCGGCCGACGCCCTTGCGCGCGGTGACGATCCTGCCGCCATCGCGCGCCGGCTCCGTCACCAGCACATAGCCGGCCCGCCGGCCCTCAGCCTCGATCAGATCGCGGGTGGTGGGACTGCCGATCTCTTCGTCCGGCGTGAACAGGAAGACGAGCGGGCGCGTCGCCGAGCCTTTGGCCGCGACATTGCGAAAGGCTTCCGAGGCGAGACAGGCCCCGCCCTTCATATCGTAGATGCCCGGCCCATAAAGCCGGTCGCCATCGCGCCTGAACGGCAGATCGCATTCGATCGTCCTGAGCGGATGCACCGTATCGACATGCGACAGCACCAGGATCGGCGGCTTGCCGTTGGCAGGGCCTGCCGTCACCTTCAGCGTGTCGCCCAGGCCATTGCGGCCCGCGAATCTCTCCACATGGCAATTCCCGGCCGCGAAGAAGGCCTGCACGAGGTCCTGCATCCGGTTGACGGCAGCAGCCTCCATCGTGGGGCTTTCGCGCGCCACCCAGCCCTCCAGAACGGAGGCGATGGCCTCGGAATCGAAACGCGCGTTGGTCATAAGGGCGAAGACTTATCAATGGCGGGAGATTCCGCTCCCGCACCAGATCAGAACGGGATGTCGTCATCAAGGTCGGGACCGCGGCCGCCGCCTCCCGCCGCCATGGCCGGCCGGCGCTCCATCGGCGCGGAGCGGCCAAAGTCGCCGCCCCCGCCGCCTTCGCCGCCGCCGCCGCCCTCGCCGCGACCGTCGAGCAGGGTCATCTCGCCGCGATAGCGCTGGATGACGATCTCCGTCGTGTAGCGGTCGGCGCCGGTCTTGTCCTGCCACTTGCGGGTCTGCAGCTGGCCTTCGAGATAAACCTTGGAGCCCTTCTTGAGATATTGCTCGGCAACCTTGGCGAGGTTCTCGTTGAAGATCACCACCGTGTGCCATTCCGTCTTCTCGCGCCGCTCGCCGGATTGCTTGTCGCGCCAGCTTTCGGATGTGGCGACCCGCAGGTTCACGACAGGCTCGCCCGAGCCGAGCCGACGGACCTCCGGATCAGCGCCCAGATTGCCCACCAGAATAACCTTGTTCACGCTTCCAGCCATAATGGCCTCCCGATCCATGCGCCTTCCTGAACGACGAACCATAACGGCCCGCAGGGTTGCAGGCGAACATTGCTTGCGCTTGTCCACACGCAACTGGCCGCCGCCTGAAAACGCAGCGTTATGTTCTTATTTTGTTCTATCGAGCCCGTCAAGCAATTCTCCCGCAGAAAAGAAGCGCATGGAACGGGAGGTCCTTGCAAGAAAGGACCCGCCAGGCGGGGGCCGTGCCTGGCGGGTCAGAGACCATCGGCGACCGTTCGGGGGCTCCGGGTGCGAGAGAAGCCCTGGCGGTTGACCGACGTCGCGGCGTTTCCAAGGTTAATGTCTGGAGGACATCCCGTCCTTCAACCGTTAACGTGCTCTCGGAAACACCTCGATCATGCCGCCAATTCATTGCAGTCCCGACAAGGTTGGAACAACAATTTGAGTCAGATTTTAGCTGCTTTAAGCGGAATCAGGGCGCAATATGAGAATGAAGCATTCACCATCGCGATTTTCCCTGCGGCGGACGGGAAGTATAAATCCACATTATATCAAATACTTGCGCCGCGAATTGCCGTCTTGAAAGGCAGCAGCGGATAATGTCATCGGCTGCGGCAGCGCCGCAACCCGCCGGCAAATCACTTCGCCGCGTTTGAAATCAGCAATTGGAGCCCTCCCCTGTTTTACCATGTTTCGAAAATCGGGTGGTTTTTCCTGGAGCCGTCCAACCTGCTCCTGTCGCTGGCGCTCTTCGGTTTGCTGCTGGGCTGGACGCGGTTCCTGCGCGCCGGGCGATGGCTCGCGGGGGTCTCGTTGGCGGCTTTGCTGATCATGGGCCTCAGCCCGGCGGCGAACTGGCTGATCCTGCCGCTTGAATCCCGCTTTCCCGTGCCCGACCTCACGGACCGGCGCATCGACGGCGTCATTGTGCTGGGCGGGACGGTTCAGGAACGCCAGACGCTGGCGCATGCCAGCCTGACGCTCAATGACGCAGGCGAGCGCGTCGTCGCCATGGCCGATCTGGCGCGGCGCTATCCGGACGCGCGGATCCTCTTCACCGGCGGGGCCGGCGCCTATTCCCGCGCGCCCAAACCCGAGGCTGACGTGCTGGAAGCCTTCATCGGCACGCTCGGCCTGCCTGCCGGGCGCATCGCGATCGAGAGCCGGTCGGTCAACACCTATGAGAATGCGGTTTTCTCCAAGGAACTCATGCAGCCCAAAGCTGGAGAAACCTGGCTGCTGGTGACATCCGCCTGGCACATGCCGCGATCGGTCGGCATTTTCCGGGCGGCGGGCTGGCCGGTACTCGCCTATCCCGTGGACTTCCGCACGGCAGGCAGCAAGGACCGGACACGCGGCTTCGCCTCGGTCTCCGATGGCCTGCGGCGCACGGAGGTCGCCACCCGCGAGTGGCTGGGCCTGCTCGTCTACTGGCTGACCGGCAAGACCGACGCGCTTTTTCCCGCGCCGTAGCCAACTAAAAAGGGGCATCGCCGCAGGCCTGCGCAACAGCGGATAGGGCTCAATCCTCCCTTGGCAGGCCGAGGCGATAGACGCCGCGGAAATCATCCGGATCGACGGCTTTGCCCTTGCGCGTGATGACGATTCGCCCCTCTTTCGCCAGCCTGACGGCAGCGCGGCGGATCGGCTGCATCAGCGGACCCCAACCATCCGGATGATCGCCGCCGACGGCGCGCGCGGCATCGGACGGACAGATCGTCCTGTCGGGGCCGCGGGCGGCGGCGAGCGACAGGATGGCCTGCGTCAGCCGTTCAGTCATGGCGTCGTCCTGCATCAGCGCTGCTTGATCGCCTGATGCTTCCCGCGTCAAGTCCCTTGCGCGAGGGAGGCCGGGACGCGAGGCCCGGGTCTGGTGATGATTTGTTTGCGAAAACCCGGTAGAATCGGTGGTTCAGGCGTTCATTGCACAACCAGATCGAGGCACTTTTGCCCCAGACCATCACCAAAGGCTACAAGATGCTCGTGGCGGAGGCCGAGGCGGAAATCGAAACGCTCGACGCCGCCGAAGTCATGACGCTGCTCGGCGGCGGCGATGTCGTGCTGGTCGACATCCGCGATCCCCGCGAACTGGAGCGGGAAGGGATGATGCCGGGAGCGTTCCATTGCACGCGGGGCATGCTGGAATTCTGGATCGACCCGGAGAGCCCCTACGCCAAGCCCATTTTCCAGCAGGACAAAAGGTTCGTCTTCTTCTGCGCCGGAGGCTGGCGGTCCGCGCTTGCGGCCAGGACGGCCAGCGGCATGGGACTGAAGCCGGTTGCCCATATGCGCGGCGGCTTCGGCGCCTGGAAGCAGCAGGGCGGCCCGGTGGAGGAATGGAAGGCGAAAGGTGGCTGATCAAGCGGAAGGCGTCACGAACGAAGCAACCGAAGCATCCTTCCAGTTGCGCCGACGCTGGCATGAGGACCCGCGTCCGCTCACCTATGTCGTGCTTGAGGTCAAGACCGACGGCGGCGACGTC
The DNA here is from genome assembly GCA_020252485.1 of Methylocystis sp. Classification (GTDB taxonomy): domain Bacteria; phylum Pseudomonadota; class Alphaproteobacteria; order Rhizobiales; family Beijerinckiaceae; genus JADCCX01. The sequence goes on along the minus strand of JADCCX010000038.1, from coordinate 64,130 downwards.
CGGCGCAATTCCGTGCGCTCCATCGCCGCCGTCGCCGTCAGCGAAATGGGCGCGCCATTCTCGAACTTCGCGATCAATCTCAGCGCGCCGGAGGGCAGCTTCGCGGATCAGCGGACGCTCGCCCGCTACAGGGACCATCCGGATTCCTGGCAATCAATCACTGCCAATGCGCAGCGGCCTTCGATCGCGATACCCGAGTTCGTCAAATGGGTTCTGGCTCTGCCAGGTCAGCCCGTCGCGGTTGGCACGCCGCTGGTTCAGCTCTCGCTGTGGCTCGAAACCTATCTGCGGCGGCATTCCAAGCATGTCTTCTATCGCGGCCCCTTCGAAGGGGAATTGCTGTTTGCGGGCGGCGGACTTGATCTCCCGACCTTCGTGATGGGAACCGCCGGCATGACCTACCGGCAAAGCGTGGAGCATCTGCTGCCGGCCGAATGGCGCGACGGCCGCGTGGAGACGCACAAGGCCAGGGAAGACGCCGAGATGCATGCGGCCCTGCTGATCACCATGCTGCGGCTCAGGGACCAGTGCGGGGCGGCGGGGCATTAGGCCCGAAACCATCACGCGAAGTGATTTCCGATATCGCATTTTGGCGTTGGCGAGCGCTGCATGCGCCCTGATACGCAAGGTCAGCATCGGAGGGATCCCATGAAGCTCGTCATCGGCAACAAGAACTACTCGTCCTGGTCGCTGCGGCCATGGATCGCCATGAAGCAGATCGGGCTCACCTTCGAGGAAGCCTTGATCCCGATGGCGATGCCGGGCACCAGGGCCGAGATGCTGCGCTACGCGCCGACGGGCCTGGTGCCCGTGCTGATCGACGGCGAAGCGCTCGTCTTCGAGACGATCGCTATTCTGGAATATCTGAACGACAAATATCCCGAGGCCCGGCTTTGGCCGAAAGACCTGGCGGCGCGCGCGCATGCCCGCTCCATCGCGGCGGAAATGCATGGCGGCTTCGCCGCGCTCAGGCGCGATTGCCCGATGAACATCCGCCGGCCTGTGCGCCGGCACATCGTCAGCCCGGAGGCCGCCAAACAGGCCGAACGCATTGATGCGCTCTGGAGCGACGCGCGCGCCCGCTTCGGCGAGGGGGGACCGTTCCTCTTCGGCCATTTCACCAATCCGGATGCGATGTATGCGCCCGTTGTCAACCGCTTCCATACCTACGATCTGCCGCGATCGGCGACCGCCCAGGCCTATATGGATGCGATGATGGCGCTGCCCGCCTGGAAGGAATGGGAAGCGGCCTCGCGCGCCGAAAGCTGGGTGATCGCCTCGAGCGAGATCGGCTGAGCGGGACGCAAATGTTCCTCACCAATGGTGGAGCCTCGCCGCCCGCTTCCCTTCCGGCTGATTTCGCTTCATAAACCTGCGCAATAAAATTGCGTGCCGAGGGAGCGGAGCTTGCCTGCCATCACGTCGAAGATCGATCCTGCCTCCGCGGAATTCGCCGCCAACAAAGCCGAATGGGCGGCGCTGACGGCCGAACTGCAGGAGCGCCGCGCCATTGCGGCGCTGGGCGGAAACGAGAAATCCCGCGCCCGCCACACGGCGCGCGGCAAGCTGCTCCCCCGCGAGCGCGTCATGCGCCTGCTGGATCCGGGCTCGCCCTTCCTCGAGATCGGCGCGCTTGCCGCCTATGGCCTGTATGACGACGACATCCATGGCGCGGGGCTGATCGCGGGCATCGGGCGCGTCGAAGGCCGCGAGGTGATGATCCTTTGCAACGACGCCACCATCAAGGGCGGCACCTATTATCCGATGACGGTGAAGAAGCATCTGCGGGCGCAGGAGATCGCCCGCGAGAACCGCCTGCCTTGCGTCTATCTCGTCGACAGCGGCGGCGCGAACCTGCCGCATCAGACGGAGGTCTTTCCCGACCGCGAGCATTTCGGCCGCATCTTCTACAATCAGGCGACGCTCTCCTCCCTCGGCATCCCGCAGATCGCCGTGGTGATGGGCAGCTGCACCGCCGGCGGCGCTTACGTTCCCGCCATGTCGGACGAGACGGTGATCGTGAAGAAGCAGGGCACCATCTTTCTGGGCGGCCCGCCGCTGGTGAAGGCCGCGACCGGCGAAGTTGTGAGCGCCGAGGATCTGGGCGGCGGCGATGTGCACACCCGCATTTCCGGCGTGGCGGACCATCTGGCCGCCGATGACGTGCATGCGCTCGCCATCGCGCGGAAGATCGTCGGCAATCTCAACACGCGCAAGGTCATCGATATCGCGCTCAGCGAGCCGAAGGAGCCGCGCTACAATGCGGCGGAGCTGGACGGCGTGGTGCCGACGGACCTCAAGCGCCAGTACGACATCCGCGAGGCGATCGCCCGCATCGTCGACGGCTCCGAGCTCGACGAATTCAAGGCGCTCTATGGGAAGACGCTGGTGACGGGCTTCGCGCGCATCCACGGCATCCCGGTCGGCATCATCGCCAACAACGGTATCCTGTTCTCCGAAAGCGCGCTGAAGGGCGCGCATTTCATCGAGCTCTGCTGCCAGCGGCGCATTCCGCTGCTCTTCATGCAGAACATCTCCGGCTTCATGGTGGGCCGCCAATATGAATCGGGCGGCATCGCGAAGGATGGCGCGAAGCTCGTCACCGCCGTCGCCTGCGCCCGCGTGCCGAAGATCACGCTGCTCACCGGCGGCAGCTTCGGCGCCGGCAATTACGGCATGTGCGGGCGCGCCTATGGCCCGCGCTTCCTCTTCACCTGGCCCAACAGCCGCATCTCGGTGATGGGCGGCGAACAGGCGGCGAGCGTGCTGGCGACCGTCAGGCGCGACAACATCGAAGCCGAGGGCAAAAGCTGGAGCGCGGAGGAGGAAGCCGCCTTCAAGGCCCCGATCAAGGCGAAATACGAGGAGGAGGGCTCGCCCTACCACGCCACCGCGCGGCTGTGGGACGACGGCATCATCCTGCCCTCCGAGACGCGGAGGGTGCTGGCGCTGGCGTTCTCGGCGTGTTTGAATGCGCCGGTGGAGGAGACGAGGTTTGGGGTGTTCAGGATGTGAGGGGGGTGAGTTTGCTGGCGCTTCCATCCATGGTATTCTTTGACGTGATGGAGCATTCGTTATGCAGGTTTTGCCCACCTCCCGGATTGTGATGAACCCCGCCATCTGCGGCGGACGGCCAACGATCGCGGGCACACGCATCCGCGCCAGCGATATTGTCGAGATGCTCGCCAATGGGGCGACGGAGGCCGAGATTCTCGCCGATTTCGACGAACTGACAGCGGAGGATATCAAGGAAGCCATGCTCTTTGCCGCCAGAAGCATCGGCCATCCCGTTCTGCAGGTGGCCTGAACACCTGAGATGCGCTTTCTGGTGGATGCGCAGTTGCCGCGCGCCATTTGCAGCTTCCTCGCCCATCCCGATCACGAAGCCTTGCATGTCAAGGACGTCTTGCCGCTCGATGCAAAGGATGCCGACATCTGGCGGATGGCGATCGAATCGTCGAAGTGCGGTGAGATCGCTGAGCTAGTCTTCTCGGTAGGCCTCAACGCGCCGGTGGGGGAGACGCGGTTCGGCGTGTTCTGGATGTGATATGGTGGGTACACAAGTTATTAGGGGTTTCACATGATAAGCCGTACAATTCCATGGGGTTCCAAGGGAGTTTTGAATCGTATTGGTGAAAAACTGAGGTCAGACCAAGCCCTTTCGATTGAAGAAATTATGGCTTTCAATTCTTGGCGAGGTAATCATTCGCACGTGATGAACGGCTTTCAAGCGATGCTGAGGGCTAGAACAAGAGGAACAGAAATTGTTGTCGCTCAACGACATAAGCGAAGATTAACGATAATCGATAAATTGAATCGTGAACCACAAATGCAATTGGCACGGATGGATGATATTGCAGGCATTAGATTAATTTTTGAAGACATCAAAGATTTATATGATTTTCGATCTAATTTTCTTCGTTCTCGCCATAGGCATTTACGTAAGTCGAAAAATGATAAATATGATTATATAAAGAGAGCAAAATTTACTGGCTATCGTGGAGTTCATGACATATATTCGTACTTTTCTCAATCGCTAGATTCTTCTGTTGCGAACGGCTTAATGATTGAAATACAATACAGAACGAAGATTCAACACGCTTGGGCTACTGCAAACGAAATAGTGACGATGACAACGCAACATAGAACAAAATTTGCTGTTGGCGACGAAAGATATTTGGAATTCTTCAAAATTGTTTCAGAAATATTTGCAAGAGCCTTTGAGAATACAAGGGGATGTTTGGCAGAAATAGATAATTCTGATTTAATTAAACGCTTTAAAGAAATTGACAATGAAATCAACCTAGTTAGATTCTTAAATAATCTGCCAGTTGTTTATAGGAATATAGATTTTAAAAATAGTGCAGTATTACAATTTACAAAAGAAAATTTGATAGTTCATAAAATTCCTCTGTTTGCTAATGCTCAGGATACCTACTTCAAAATTGAAAAAGAGTATCCTGACGATGATATTGTTCTTGTTCTTTCGGAAACATTCGATCAAATTAGATCTGCTTACCGTAATTACTTTTCAGATTCGAAAGAATTCAATCAATTGCTCAATAGAGGCCTTGAATTAGTCGGACAGCTTTGATTGCTTTCATCCTACGTTACAGGGTGCACATTCCAAACCGCTCAAATGTGCCCTCACCCCCCGATCACCTTCCTCAGCGCCGCGTTCACACGCGTCTGCCAGCCCGGTCCTTCCGCGCGGAAATAGCTGACCACATCCTCGTCCAGCCGGATCGTGGCGGAAACCTTGCGGCGTTCGGCGGCAGGGCGTCCGCGCTTCACGATGCGCGTTCCCTGCATGACGTCGGCCCGGGCAAACTTTTCGCGCCATTCAGGCGTGGCCAGATTGGGCGCATCATCCGCCGCGAAGGAGCGGGGCATAGGCTTTTTGCTCACGGTCATTGGCTTTCCTCATGCTGATGATGCGGCGCGAGCCGCTTCTGGGTGTCCAGACGATGATCACCATTCGCCCATCAAGGCTGCCGATGGTGATGTTGCGTATCTCGCCATAGACCTCACGCGTGTCTTGCACAGTGACATGAATGCCGCCAAACACCTCGGAACAGCGTTCAAAATCCAGCACCCGATGGGCGAGTGTCCAAGCGTGTTTTTCCTGATCATATGTGATGATCATGATTTATTGTAACTACATCAATTGCCGATTGCAAGGCTGCATCACATGTGATGAAAGCGGCAACGCAAGATATCTTTCGAGCCAGGATCGATATGATATTTATTGCCGAATCCCCCATTTGATCTCGCGCAATGGCCAGCAGCACCCCCCATGCCATGCTCGCCACACCAACCGAGGATCCCGCCGATGTCCCACACGCCCCATGATCTGCGCGAGGAATTTCCCGAGCATGCCGCAAAGCTGCATGAGCTGAAGCTGGGCAACGCTCATTTCGTCAAGCTGGCCGAACGCTACGACGAGATCAACCGCGCCATCCACCGGGCGGAGACCAATCTTGAGCCGGTCGACAGCATGACGGAAGAGACGATGCGCAAGCTCCGGCTGAAGCTGAAGGACGAAATCCACGCCCTGCTGACCGCGCGATGAATCGCCGGAGATCATTGATGCGGAACGCTTCCCGGATCGGCCTGCCGCTGCTCGCCGCCCTGTGGACGAGCAGTCTCATTGGGCCAGTCGGCGCCGATCCGCGGCGGATCAGCGTGGAAAGCTGCGCCGCCTGCCATGGCGCGGAGGGCATCGCGCCCGATGTGGCGGTGCCGCATCTCGCCGGGCAGAACGAGCTCTACCTGTTCAACCAGCTCATGGCCTTCAGGAGCGGCCAGCGCCGCCACAGGGAAATGCGCTATATGGCGCGCGAGCTGACGCGCGAGGATATGGCGGCGCTGGCGGCCTATTATGCCGCGCTGCCGCGCCAGTAAGGGAGCGGCCGCTCAGCGCGCAGCCAGCCGCACCGGAGTATAGTTCCGCGCATTCGGGCAGGCATCGGATGTCGGCCGCCAGCTCGTGACATTCTGATCCATTGCGCAGATGGCCATGCGGCCGTTGAGGCAAATCTGCTCGCCGACGGTGAAGGCTTTGCCCCGGGCGCGGCATTCGCATTTCTGCGTCGGGTCTTCGGCCACGCGCTGGTTGTTGACGATGACGGGCCGATGATGCGCGACGGCGGCGGATGCGCCAAGCACGAGAGCGACCGTCACTGCACCGCCAAGGGAAGCCAAGCGCGTCATGAAGGAAAGGTGACATAAGCTGAGGTTTCTGAAAAGCCGCGTTTTGCTTCCTGCCATTGTTCACCCTGAACGCCGGTTGACCGACGCCGCACGGGCCTGCTCAAAGCAATGCCATGCCGCTTCGCTTTCCCCAGCTTGCCGCTCTCGCCCTCGCTTTGCTGGCGATCGCTGCTGCCCTCTGGCAGCTTTCGCTGACGCGCCGCGACGTCATCGTCTCGCCGATCCAGGTGGGGACAATTCCCGCAACGATCTTCAGACCCGCGGATGCGGCGCTCGGCCCCGTCATTGTCATCGCCCATGGCTTCGCCGGCTCGCAGCAATTGATGCAGCCCTTCGCCACCACCTTCGCCCGCAATGGCTATACCGCGATCACCTTCGATTTCGCCGGCCATGGGCGCAACCCTTCGCCGCTGGCCGGCAGCATCACCAGGGCCGAGGGCGCAACACAGACGCTGGTGCGCGAGGTGGCGGCGGTCGCCGAACTGGCCCATGCGCTGGGCGATGGCAGGCTGGCGGTGCTCGGCCATTCCATGGCCTCCGACATCGTCGTGCGCTTCGCGCAGGCGGACCCTTCCGTGGCGGCGACCATCGCTGTCTCGATGTTTTCCCCCGTCGTGACGGCGGAAAGCCCGGCCAATCTCCTGATCATTGTCGGCGATTGGGAAGGGATGCTGAAACAGGAGGCGCTGAGGGCCGTGAGCCTCGCTTCCGCCAAAGCTGAGCCGCCCGTGCCGGAAGCGAAACCCGGCGTCACCTATGGCGATTTCGGCCGCGGCGTGGTGCGGCGGGCGGCCTTCAGCCCCGGCGTCGAGCATGTGGGCGTGCTCTACAGCCAGGCGAGCATGCGCGAGGCGCAGGCCTGGCTCGATGGCAGCTTCGGGATTGTAAGGAGCGAGCTGCCCTATCTCGACGCGCGCGGCCTCTGGATCCTGCTGCTGCTCGCAGGCTGCGTGCTGCTGGCATACCCGCTGTCGAAGCTGCTGCCGGCCGTGACGGCAACGCCCATCGGCGCAGCGCTGCCCTGGCGGCGGCTCTGGCTGCCGCTGCTGCTGCCGACGCTGGCCACGCCGCTGATCCTGCGCGTCGCGCCGACGCATTTCCTGCCGGTGCTGGTGGGCGATTATCTGGCGGCGCATTTCGCGGCCTATGGCCTGATCACGGCGCTCTGCCTCATCTGGACCGGCAGAGGCCGCTCATCGCCGTCCACAGCGCGGACATCATGGAGCGCGTTGGCGCTGGGCGCATCGCTCGCCATCGCCTTCGGCTTTCTGGCCATCGTCTGGCCGCTCAATGCCTTCGTCACCTCCTTCGTGCCGGGTCCGGCGCGGGTGGCGCTGGTCGGCGCGATGCTGGTGGGGACGCTGCTCTTTTTCCTCAGCGACGAATGGCTGACGCGGGGCGGCGGCGCGGACGGTCGGTCTGCGGCGCGAGGCGCTTATCTTGCCGCCAAGATCGCCTTTCTGCTGTCGCTCGCCATCGCCGTGGCGCTCGATTTCGAGCGGCTGTTCTTCCTCGTCATCATCATCCCGGTCATCGTGCTGTTCTTCATCGTCTATGGCCTGTTCAGCAGCTGGGCCTACCGGCGCACGGGGCATCCGTTCGTGGGCGGCATCGCCAATGCGGCCGCCTTCGCCTGGGCCATCGGCGTGACCTTCCCGCTGCTGGCCGGCTGAAACACTGCCGCGTCCCCGCGCCGCATCGCCCGGCGGGCCTGGAAGACCCATCTACGCGCCATGACCGAGAAACCCAAACCCGTCACCGTCTATTACGATGGCTCCTGCCCGCTCTGCCGGAGCGAGATCGGCCTCTATCAGCGCGGCGAGGGAGCCGAACTGGTCACATGGTGCGACATCAGCCAGCCGGGCGCGGCGCCTGCCGGGCTGACGCCGGAGGCCGCCATGGCGCGCTTCCATGTGAAAGGCGCTGATGGGCAGATGGCGGATGGGGCGCGCGCCTTCATCCTGCTCTGGCTGTCGCTGCCGCGCTGGCGCTGGCTTGGCCGCATCGCCAGCCTGCCGCCGCTGCCGATGCTGCTCGAGGGGTTGTACCGGGCCTTCCTGCCCATCCGTCCCTGGCTCCAGAAGCTGGCGCGGCGCTCCGCCGCCGGCTGATCCTCCCCTCACAACCTTCATGACAAGCCGCTCCCGCTCGCATAGAAAAGAGCGAGGGAGAGCGCCGCCATGAGACCCCTCGAATCCGTCCTGATCGCCAACCGCGGCGAGATCGCCTGCCGCGTCATCCGCACAGCGAAAAGGCTCGGCATGCGGACCATCGCCGTCTATTCCGAGGCGGACGCTCAGGCCCCCCATGTGAGGATGGCCGATGAGGCCTATCTGATCGGCCCGGCCCCAGCCCGCGACAGCTACCTTCGCGGCGACGTGATCCTTGAGGTCGCGAAGCAGGCCGGGGCGGCCTGCGTGCATCCGGGCTACGGCTTCCTGTCGGAGAACACGGGTTTCGCCGCCGCCTGCGCGGAAGCGGGCATCATCTTCGTCGGACCGCCGTCCTCGGCCATCGAGGCCATGGGGCTGAAGGATGCGGCCAAGGCGCTGGCCGAGAAGGCGGGCGTGCCCGTGGTGCCAGGCTATCATGGCAGCAATCAGGACCCGGCTTTCCTGAAGGAGAAGGCCTATCAGATCGGCTACCCCGTGCTGATCAAGGCGGTGGCCGGCGGCGGCGGCAAGGGCATGAAGCGCGTCGACAAGCACGCCGAATTCGAGGAGGCGCTCGCCTCCGCCAGGCGCGAGGCGAAGAACGCCTTCAGCGACGACCGCGTGCTGATCGAGAAATACGTGACATCGCCGCGCCATGTCGAAATCCAGGTCTTCGGCGACAGCCACGGCAACGTGGTGCATCTCTTCGAGCGCGATTGCTCGGCGCAGCGCCGCCACCAGAAGGTGATCGAGGAAGCGCCCGCACCCGGCATGCCGGACGATGTCCGCGCCGCCATGGGCAAGGCGGCGGTCGATGCGGCGAAGGCGGTGGGTTACGTGGGTGCGGGCACGGTGGAATTCATCGCCGATGGCTCGCGCGGCCTGCGCAAGGACGGCTTCTATTTCATGGAGATGAACACGCGGCTGCAGGTGGAGCATCCCGTGACGGAGATGATCACCGGGCTCGATCTGGTCGAGCTGCAGTTCCGCGTGGCGGCGGGCGAGGCGCTGCCTTTCACGCAAGGCGATCTCAGGATCAACGGGCATGCGGTGGAGGCGCGCGTCTACGCCGAGGACCCGGAGCATGATTTCCTGCCATCCACGGGCAAGCTCTGGGCGCTCAGGCTGCCGGAGGAGACGGCGGAACGGCCGGGTGACCTTCCCTCCCCCTTGCGGGGAGGGTCGGATCGCGACAGCGATCCGGGGAGGGGGAATCAGGCCGCCCACACCCCTCCCGGCCCTTCCCCCGGATCACGTCCGGGGTTCGGGCCACCCTCCCCGCAAGGGGGAGGGATGGGAGCCACGCCCGGCATCCGCGTCGATTCAGGCGTGGCGGAAGGCGGGGCCGTGACGCCCTATTACGACCCGATGATCGCCAAGGTGATCGCGCATGGGGCCACGCGCGATGAAGCCCTGGACCGCCTTTCGGCGGCGCTGCGCCAGACAATAGTGGCGGGCCCCAAGAGCAACGTGCGCTTCCTGCGCCTGTTGGCCGATCATCCGGATTTCCGGGCGGGCAAGCTGGATACGGGCCTGATCGAGCGGGAGAAGGTGGCGCTGGGCGCGGTGGAGCAGCCGGTGGATGCTGAGGCGGTGGCGGCGGCTGCGCTCAGGCTGACCGTCGATGAGAAAGCCAGATTGAAGGAGGCTGCCCTCGCACGCGGCGCATCGCCCGGCGACCCCTGGGGTGTCGGAGACAGTTTCGCCATCAATCCGCTGGCGGCGAACCTTCTGATCGCTGTGGAGGGCAAGCGTTATCCGGACGCGCTTCCGGTCAGCACCGGATTGGTTGATGCCATCGTCCGTGGAAGCGATGGCTATCTCGTCATCCGCGACAACCGCCAGACGCGCGTCTCCCTCTACGATCCCTTCGATGTCGATCTCGACGCGATGGATGATGCCGGCGGCGCTGCGATCAAATCCCCCATGCATGGCAAGCTGGTCGCCCTGATGGTGCAGGCCGGCGATGCCGTCAGCAAGGGGCAGAAAGTGGCGGTGGTCGAGGCGATGAAGATGGAGCACGCCCTTGTCGCGCCCCGCGACGGCACAGTGGCCGAGGTGATCGGCGATGTCGGCGCGCAGGTCAGCGAAGGGGCCAAAGTCGTCGTGCTGGCCGAGGGGTGAGCCAGGCTCCCTCCTTCTCCCCTTGCGGGAGAAGGAGGGAGCCTGGCTCACCCCTTCTCCCCTTGCGGGAGAAGGTGGCCTTCGCGTCAGCGAAGGCCGGATGAGGGGTCTTACCAAACAAGGCTCAAGGTATTTGCGCCAAAGGGAGAGCCAGGCGATACCCCTCATCCGTCATGCATCCGCATGACACCTTCTCCCGCAAGGGGAGAAGGAAAAAAGTCGAACGTCCCCAAACCTGTGCACAGCGGCGGCAAGTCGCTCGCCTTCCCGCAGCCCTGGGGTAGAACGCTCCGATGCCCCTGAACCTCCTGAAGCTCGCCGTCGGCTGCAGCTCCATTGCCGATCTGGAGGAATGGATCGAGGAGACGCGGCTGCTGTTCCGGCGGCTGGGCCGTCCCTACGAGCAGCAGCACACGACGCGGATGTTTCCCCGCCGTATCGGCGAGGGCCCGCAGGGCGGCTCGCTCTACTGGGTGATCAAAAGCCAGATCCAGTGTCGGCAGAAGCTGCTCGCCATCCGCCCCTTCACGGATGAGGCGGGCATCAGCCGCTGCCATCTCGTGCTGGAGCCCTTGGTGCATCCGGTGCGGCCGCGCCCGATGAAGCCGTTCCAGGGCTGGCGCTACCTCGATGAGAAGGACGCGCCGCCCGATATGGCGGAGCTTGGCGCGAACGCCGATATGCCGGATGCGCTGCGCCGCGAACTCGCGGGGCTGGGCCTGCTGTGATGGATGTGCGGGAGGGTGCGAAGGATTCCCCTCCCCGTCCTCCTTCCGTTCATAATGCTCCACCCGGTTTCGGCGAAGGACTGCAAGCCTGCTGAAACCGCGCCGGGTGTGGAGACCCTGTCGGCCGGATGCGCCGATCCCGGGCGTAGGCTGCCTTAGAGCATGACGCCATTAGAGCATTTTCCGAAGAAGTGGATACCGGTTCTTCGAAAGAAAATGCGGTAAATCAAGAGCTTAGAGCGGCCGATCTGATTCAGTCAGATCGGTAACCGCTCTAGAGCATGACGCCATGAGACGGGACCAGCATCCGCATCGGCGGGCGCGGCAAATCGGAGATGGGCGTCTGGCGCTGAGGGTCAGGCAATCGGCAGCGGCAGGCCGTTCGCATAGCCGGGACGCGCGGCAAGCCTGCCCGACCACTCCTCGCAGCGTGGCCGGGCCTTGCGCTCCACGGGCATGTGCAGCCAGCGGAAAACAGCCGGCAGGAGCCCCAGATCCCCGATCGTGACGCGGTCGCCGGATACGAAGCTCCGGCCTTCCAGATGCGCCTCCAGCACATCCATCGCGCCCTCCGTGGCCGAGACCGAGGCCGTGATGGCCGCCGCATCCTGCTTTTCCGGCGCGGTGCGGATCAGGCCCCAGAAGGCCGCATGCATCTTCACCGAGAGATTGGTGGTTTGCCAGTCCATCCAGCGGTCGGTGAGCGCACGGGCGGCAGGGTCGAGCGGCCACAGGGTTCCCGCACCGTGTTTGGCCGCGAGATAGCGCACGATGGCGTTCGATTCCCACAGGACCAGATCGCCGTCGACAAGCACCGGCACGAGGCTGTTGGGGTTCATCGCCATGTATTCCGGCGTCTTGACGATGCCGAAAGCGCCGCCCGCGTTGTGGCGGATATAGGGCAGCTTCAATTCCTCGCAGGCGAGGACCACCTTCTGCACGTTGACCGAACTGATGCGGCCATGGATGATGAGCATGAGTTTTCGCCCTAACGTATCATGACAATATTGAAGCTGGCTTTGCGAAGCCGTTCCCAGGCCCGGTCTGCAGTCAGGATTGGCCAACCCAGTTCGGCGCCGAGAGCAACGCAGGCGCGATCCCCCATCGAGAGACCGAACGGCTTCGTAGCGCTGATCAGCAGGCCAGCGCGGAGGGCCCGCTCACCATCGAATGCAGCAATCTTGAGATTCAATCGCGTCAGCGCGCGACGGATCACGGGTTCGTCTATGCCTGCGATCGTCTGCTTTGAGACGACCTCGCAGAGATTAAGGCTGCTGATGGTCGCACCAGGAATTCGCGACATATGCTCGTCGGCAATTGCCTCGCCTTTCAGCAGCGCTAGCACTGCTGAGGCGTCCAAAACCACATTCACCGCGGCAACTTCATAACGGCTTGTGATCCCTCGCCCAGGCTTCGGCTTCGGCATTCTCCCTGGCCGCTTCCTTTCGCCGGTCCTCAATCAGGCTTTCAACAATACCGGACATCTGCTCCCGATAGGGCGCCATCTCGGCCTGCACCTCAGCCACGATTGCGCGCCAATCGCTTTCCGTAGGGATGGGCCTGTTCGCGGCCTCGATCAAGCTCGCACGCGCTTCGGCCTCCATGCTGCGCCGGTTGCGGGCGGCCCTGATGCGCAAGGCGTCGCGGACCTCTTCGGGCAGGTTTCGGATGGTGAGCGTAGCCATTTCGGACTCCAAGCAAGCGTTGCTATGCTAGCAATGCTAGCATTGAAGTCAACGCCTCACCCCGTCTTCGCAAACAACTCCCGCCCGATCAGCATCCGCCTGATCTCGCTGGTGCCCGCGCCGATCTCGTAGAGTTTGGCGTCGCGCAGCAGGCGGCCCGTTGGATAATCGTTGATATAGCCGTTGCCGCCCAGAAGCTGGATGGCGTCGAGCGCCATCTGCGTCGCCTTCTCGGCGGCGATGAGGATCGCGCCGGCGGCGTCCTCGCGGGTCGTCTCGCCCCGGTCGCAGGCCTTGCAGACGGCATAGACATAGGCCTTGCAGCTGTTCATCGTCACATACATGTCGGCGATCTTGCCCTGCACGAGCTGGAATTCGCCGATCGCCTTGCCGAATTGCCTGCGCTCGTGGATGTAGGGCATCACCACATCCATGCAGGCCTGCATGATGCCGAGCGAACCGGCGGCGAGCACGGCGCGCTCGTAATCGAGGCCCGACATCAGGACGTTCACGCCCCGGCCAAGCCCGCCCATGATGTTCTCTTCCGGCACTTCGCAATCCTGGAAGACGAGTTCGCCGGTCTCGGAGCCGCGCATGCCGAGCTTGTCGAGCTTCTGGGCAATGGAGAAGCCCTTGAAGCCCTTCTCGACCAGGAAGGCCGTGATGCCGCGGGGGCCCGCCTCCATATCCGTCTTGGCGTAGATGATCAGCGTCTCGGCGGAAGGGCCGTTGGTGATCCACATCTTCGAGCCGTTGAGGATGTAGCGGTCGCCCTTCTTCTCGGCCCTGAGCTTCATCGAGACGACATCGGAACCGGCGCCCGGCTCGGACATCGCCAGCGCGCCCAGATGCTCGCCGGAGACCAGCTTGCCGAGATAGCGCTGCTTCTGCGCGTCGCTGCCCCAGCGGCGCAGCTGGTTGACGCAGAGGTTGGAATGCGCGCCGTAGCTCAAGCCCACCGACGCCGAGGCGCGCGAGACCTCCTCCATGGCGACAGCATGTTCGAGATAGCCGAGGCCGGCGCCGCCCCATTCCTCCTCGACCGTGATGCCATGCAGGCCGAGCGCGCCCATCTCCGGCCAGAGATGGCGGGGGAACCAGTCTTCCTTGTCGATCCTGGCCGCCAGCGGCGCGATCTTGTCCTGCGCGAAGCCCGCCACGCTCTCGCGGATGGCGTCGGCGGTTTCGCCGAGATCGAAGTTGAATGGACGCGGCGCGTTGGCGAGCATGATGAGCGTTCCCCTGTTTCAGCGCGCTATAGCAGCATTGCGCCGGGCTGGGGAGGCGGGGGTGGGGGAGTGACGGCACCCCGAACCGTCATGCCCGTGCTTGACACGGGCAACCACGTTTTCTCTTGCCGCAAGACGTGGATGGCCGGGTCAGGCCCGGCCATGACGGTGATTGACCCCACCGGCCTGACGGCTTGACGCTCCAGCCTGCGTCAGCCAAGCCTCAAGGCTGGCGAGGGCGCAGATTCAATCATGATTCCAGAAGGCAGGAACAGGCTCTTCTACGGCGATAACCTGCACATCCTGCGCGAGCATATCGCCGACGAGAGCGTGGACCTGATCTATCTCGATCCGCCCTTCAACTCGAACGCCAATTACAACGTGCTGTTCAAATCGCCGGACGGGATCGACAGCCAGTCGCAGATCGAGGCGTTCGAGGATACCTGGCACTGGAACGACAATGCCGAGCGCGCCTTCGACGAGGTGATGACCTCGGGCAACACCGACGCGGCGGAGATGCTGCGGGCCATGCGCTCCTTCCTCAAGGAGAACGACATGATGGCCTATCTCGCCATGATGTGCGTGCGCATGCTGGAGCTGCGCCGCGTGCTGAAGCCGACGGGAAGCCTCTATCTGCACTGCGACCCCACCGCGAGCCATTACCTCAAGATCTTGCTGGATGCGGTGTTTGGGCCGGCCTCGTTTTCAAATGAGGTCATTTGGCAGCGGACATCGAGCCATAACTCTGCAAAACGTTGGGGACCCGTTCATGACACCATTCTCTACTATTCGAAGAGCCAAGATTACGTCTGGAATGATGTCTTTCAAAGTTACGATGAGTCCTATCTCGATCGGTTCTACCGGTTTGAAGACGAAAAAGGGCGCTTTCGGATCGGGGATTTGACGGGAGCCGGTGTAAGGACGGGGGATTCCGGGAAGGAATGGCGCAACGTAAATCCAACGGACGTTGGACGGCACTGGGCAGTTCCCACGGCGATCATCGAAAGACTCGGATTGAACGGGACGTTCGACAAGCTCTCGGTGCAGGCAAAGTTGGATCGACTGGATGAACTGGGCCTCATCTACTGGCCTCCGAAAGGCCGTGTCCCTCAATTCAAGCGCTATCTTGAAGTGCATCGCGGCGTGCGGATTCAAGACCTGATTGTCGATATAGCGCCAATCGCGTCCCAGGCCGCCGAACGCCTCGGCTACCCCACGCAAAAGCCCCTCGCGCTGCTGGAGCGCATCCTCGCCGCCTCCTCCAACGAGGGCGATGTGGTGCTGGATCCCTTCTGCGGCTGCGGCACCACCATCCATGCCGCCGAGAAGATGAACCGCCGCTGGATCGGCATCGACATCACGCATCTCGCCATCGGCCTGATCCGCCGCCGCCTCGTCGAGGCCTTCCCGCGCGTGCAATACGATGTGATCGGCGTGCCGAAGGATGCGGGCGCGGCGCGGCTGCTCGCCGAAACGGACAAGCACCAGTTCCAGTTCTGGGCGCTCTCGATGATCGAGGCCGTGCCCTACAAGGGCGGGCGCAAGGGCGCGGATGGCGGCGTGGACGGCTACATCTATTTCAAGCCGGACGGGCGCACGACGGAGAAGGCGGTCGTCTCGGTCAAGGGCGGGGCCAATGTCGGCGTCGGCATGATCCGCGATCTCATCGCCACCATCGAGCGCGAGAGGGCGAAGGTGGGCGTGCTGATCAGCCTTGAGGACCCGACATCGCGGATGCGCATCGAGGCGGCGACGGCGGGCCTCTACAAGACGGAGGCGCTGGGCGACTTCCCGCGCATCCAGATTCTGACGATCGAGGATTTGTTCGACGGCAGGAAGGCGCAGCTGCCGTGGATCGACCCGACCGTCTTCAAGAAAGCCAGGCGCGAAAAGTCGGCTGGCGACGCCGGCTTCGGCCAGGGCGATCTGGGGGTGTAGGGAGGCTCTCCCTCCCCCTTGCGGGGAGGGTGGCGAGTGAAACGAGCCGGGAGGGGGGCTAAGCTGGCCCGATCGGCAAGATACCCCCTCCCGACCCTTCGCTTCGCTCAGGGCCACCCTCCCCGCAAGGGGGAGGGATGAGTGACGGCTCCCTCACCGCCGGATCGAGCCGGTCGTGTCCGGCACGATGCCCGGCGGGATCAGATTCAAGGGCTCAGGCCGGCGGGTCTGGGCGCGGCGCGCCCGCGGGGCGGGTTCCACCGCTTTCGGTGGCTCCGTCCTGCTCGCCACGGCCTGCGGCTGCGGCAGGACCGGGCCTGCCTGTTTCTTGCCCGATGGCGCAGCCGCGACGGCGGTGTCGCCCGGCCCCCTCAGCATCTGGCGCGTGCCGATATCGAAGCGGCCCTCCATCCAGTCGCGGAACTGCTTCTCGCTGCCGAAGAAAGCGTTGCGGTCAACATCGCCGCGAATGCCGGGCACGCGGCCGGTGGCCGTGAACTGCCAGAATTCCCAGGGGCGGTTCTCATAGCGCACGTGCGGTTTCGCGGCGACCGAGCGGAGCCAGAAGGGGTAATCGTCGAATTCCTTCGTCCCCTCCAGCACGTCCTCGTGGAAGGTGATGTCGGTGTAGATGACCGGCTTCTTCCCGTAATGCGCGTGGAAGGCCTTCAGCATATCGCGCATCTTGGCGCGCGCCTTCTCGGGCGATGGCTTGCGGCAGCTCGATTTGTGGTTCCATTCCACATCGAGCACCGGCGGCAGGGCTTCGGGGTCCTTGGGCACATTGCGGATGAACCAGCGGATCTGGTCCTGCGCCGGGCGGCACCAGAAAACGAAATGATAGGCGCCGCGCGGAACGCCAGCCTCTTTCGCCCCATCCCAATTGTCGCGGAAGCTGCTGTCGAGATGGTCGCCGCCCTCGGTCGCCTTGATGAAGGCGAAGCGCGTGCCGGCCTTCTTCACCTCCAGCCAGTCGATATCGAGCTGATATTTCGAGACATCGATGCCCTGCACCACATGCTGGCGGGCGGCGGCGACCCCATCATGCGGATCGGCATCGCCCTTGCGGGGATAGAGATTGCGGGCTTCCGCCATTGTGCCGGCGCCAAGCGCAACGGTGAAAAGGAGAACGAGCCTCACCCACTTCTGTGAGCGACGCGAAACATTGACCATGACGCAACCCTGTTGACGGCTGACCGTTATCGCGCAGTTACCGTTAATGCCGCTTTACCGCGCGGAGTTAATCGGCGGTAATGCTGAACGGAAAGTTGCCGCTCACTCCGCCGGCGGCTCGGAGGCGGCGGCCGTGCGCGGATCCTGCCCTCCCCGCGGCGCGGGCGCGCGCGGCAGATCGGTTTCGGCGGGGGCAAGCGCCGTCGCTCTGGGCTCCGCTGCGCCCTGCGGCGCCCGGGCAAAGCGGGTCGTGGGCCGACGCTGGGCGATATCGTATTTTCCCGCAACCCAAGCCTCGAACTCCTCCTCGGAGCCGTAGAAGGCATTGCGGTCGACATCGCCGCGGATGCCGGGCACGCGGCCGGTGGTGGTGAACTGCCAGAATTCCCAACGCCGGTTGGCGTAGCGCTCCTCGGGACGCGCCGCCGTCGACCGGATCCAGAAAGGGTAGCCCTCGAATTCGGTCGTCCCCTCGATCACATCCTTGTGGAACGGGATGTCCGTGTAGATAATCGGGCGCTTGCCGGTGTGCTGCTCCAGCTCCCGCAGCATCAGCTTCATCTTTTCGATGGCAACCTCGCGCGAAACCTTCTTCGGGCAGGTGCGGGAATGGCCGTTCCATTCGACATCGAGGATCGGCGGCAGGGCCAGCTCGTCATCGGCCTGGGGGATGTGCTGGACGAACCAATGCGCCTGCTCATGCGCGGGCCGGCACCAATAGACGAAATGGTAGGCGCCGGTGGGAATGCCGGCGGCCCGTGCGCCGTTCCAGTTCTGGACGAAGCGCGGGTCGATATGGTCGCCGCCTTCGGTCGCCTTGATGAAGGCGAACCTTGTGCCTGCCGACCGCACGGCGCGCCAGTCGATATCGCCCTGCCAGCGGGAGATGTCGATGCCATGGACGGGATAGCGCATCGCGGTGGCGACACCCTGGTGGGGCTTCGCATCGGACTTCAACGCGTAGCGCGCGGAGTAATCCTCGGTCATGCAGGCAGACAGAAGAAAGCCGAGCGACAGCGGAATCGCCAGCCGCCGGAACAGCCGGGAAACGAACGGGAGAGCCATGTCTTGCGCCATCATCTCCCTGACTAACGGCAGATCGGGTTAAAGTCCGGTTTACCCTGCCTGACTTGACGCTGCAAACGCGATTTGAGCCGGCCTCAACCCTGCCGCGCCATCGGGAACCGACGCAGCATCTGCCCCGCCTTTGCGGCGGAAAGGCGGACGGACAATTCCACATTGCCGTCCTCGTCGGCGCTGCGCTCCATCACTTCGCCGAGCCCGTAGACGGCGCTCAGCCCCTCGCCGTCACCGGCCGGGACCGTGATCCGCCAGCGCTGGCGATCAGCCGTCAGGCGCGCCTCGATCGCGCTGCTGAGAATGTCGAGGCCATCGCCCGTCACGGCGGACACGACGACGGGACGGCTCTCCTCCGGCCGGCCCGCGGCGATGGCGTCAAGGCGCAGGCGCTGATCGGGCGACAGGAGGTCCGCCTTGTTCCAGACCTCGATGAGGCGCCGGTGGTCGCCGGGGTTGATGCCAAGCTCCGTCAGGATCGTCAGCACGTCCTCGCCCTGGGCTTGCGCATCCTCATGCGCCATGTCGCGGACATGCAGGATGACGTCCGCCAGGATGACATCCTCCAGCGTGGCGCGGAAGGCCGCAATCAGCGTGGTCGGCAGGTCCGAGATGAAACCCACGGTATCGGACAGGATGACGTCGAGGCCGGGCTTCAGCTTCACGACACGGGCGGTGGGGTCGAGCGTCGCGAAGAGCATGTCCTTCGCCAGCACATCGGCCCGCGTCAGGCGGTTGAAGAGCGTCGATTTGCCCGCGTTCGTGTAGCCGACCAGCGCGACCGTCGGATAGGGAATGCGCTCGCGGCCGGCGCGGTGCAGTCCGCGCGTGCGTTTCACCTGCACGAGATCGCGCTCGAGCCTTGTCATCCGGTCCTGGATCAGACGCCGGTCGGTCTCGATCTGGGTTTCGCCGGGACCGCCCATGAAACCGAAGCCGCCGCGCTGGCGCTCGAGGTGGGTCCAGGACCGCACAAGCCGGCTTTTCTGGTAACCCAGATGCGCAAGCTCGACCTGCAGCGTGCCCTCGCGCGTACGGGCCCGCCTCCCGAAGATCTCGAGAATCAGGCCGGTCCGGTCGATGACCTTGGCCGTGAAAGCTTTTTCAAGGTTGCGCTGCTGCACCGGCGTGAGCGCCGCATCGATCACGACAAGCCCGATCTCATCGGCCTGCGCCATGGCCGCGATCTCCTCAACCTTGCCCTTGCCGAGCAGCGTGGCAGGACGGGGAGCATCGGTGGCGGCAATGAAGGACCGGATGACGTTGAGATCGATGGCCCGCGCCAGACCGGCCGCCTCATCGAGACGCGCGGCGGAGGACCGCGACGGCGCCAGTTCACCGATCCCTTTGCGGAACCGTGTCCGGTAGGGGCCGACGACAAGCGTCCGCGTATTGGCGGCGATCGCATATTCGTCATCAGCTTTCGCCTTGAGCGCGGCGATGCGGCCGTCTTCCGACGGACCTGTCATAGAGGAACGACCACCCTGCAGCGGTCAGGCATCGTCGGCCGGTTCGAACAATTGCAACGGCGCGCCGGGCATGATGGTCGATATCGCATGCTTGTAGACAAGCTGGCTGCTGCCATCCCTGCGCAGCAGGACGCAGAAATTATCGAACCACGTAATGATTCCCTGCAATTTGACGCCATTCACCAGAAATATGGTGAGCGGGATTTTCTGCTTCCGAACGTAATTGAGAAAAGTATCCTGAAGATTTTGATTCTTGTCCGCCGCCATTCCACATCCCCGCCGTCACCATTAACGGCTTAACCACGACGCCCGTTCCTGCGCCGATCCCAAGTCGCGATAAATCAAGTTAGACACAAGCCCTCGCTTGCGCAACGGCTTTTGGCCTGAAGGCTTCACAAAGCTCTTCACGCCCCGTTGATGCACAATTCTACTCCCCGCCAACGCCCAGCGTTTTCAACTTGCGGTGGAGGGCCGATCTTTCCATGCCGATGAACTCGGCAGTCCGCGAAATGTTTCCGCCAAACCGATTGATCTGGGCCACCAGATATTCCCGCTCGAAAACCTCCCTCGCATCCCTGAGCGGCAGGGCCAGCAGCTTCTCGCCCCCTGCTCCGCCCGGCGTGGGCGGCGCCATGGAGCCAAGCTCCTGCGGCAGCATGTCCACCGTGACGTCGCCGTCGCTGCCGTCGGAGGTGAGAATCATCAGGCGTTCGACATTGTTGCGCAGCTGGCGGATGTTGCCGGGCCAATCATGCGACTGGAGCACGGCCATGGCGTCATCGGCGATCCGCCGCCGCGCAATGCCGGCCGAGACCGAAATCTGCTCCATGAAATGGGCGATCAGGTCGGGTATGTCGTCCCTGCGCTCCGCCAGTCCGGGGACACGCACCGGGACGACGTTCAGCCGGTGGAACAGATCTTCCCGGAACCGGCCGCTGGCGATATCCGCCACGAGGTCCCGGCTCGTCGATGACACCAGCCGGACATCGACCGATACCCGGGCGCCGCCGCCCACCCGCTGGAAGTTCTGATCGACAAGGACGCGGAGGATCTTGCTCTGCGTGTCGCGCGGCATGTCGCCCACCTCGTCGAGGTAGAGCGTCCCGCCATGCGCCTCCTCCAGCGCGCCGATCCGCAGCAGCTTGCCCTCGACGGCTTCGACGCCGAAAAGATGCTCCTCCATCGTCTCGGGCTCGATGGTGGCGGCGCTCAAGACGACGAACGGTCCATTGGAGCGGGAGGACAGCGCGTGGATGGTCCTGGCCGCCAGCTCCTTGCCGGTGCCCGCCGCGCCGCTGATCAGCACCCTGGCATTGGTCGGCGCGACGCGTTCAAGCTGCTGGCGGAGCTGGCTCACCACCGATGATTTGCCGAGGATGCGATGCGAATCGCCCGCCCTGACCTTCAGTTCGCGCACCTCGCGGCGCAGCTGCGACGTCTCGATCGCGCGGTTGGCGACGAGGATCAGCCGATCGGCCTTGAAGGGCTTTTCGATGAAGTCATAGGCCCCCTTCTGGATCGCCGAGACCGCCGTTTCGATGTTGCCATGCCCCGAGATCATCACCACCGGCACCTCCGGATGACTGGCCTTGATCGTCTCAAGCACCTGCAGCCCGTCAAGCCGGCTGCCCTGCAGCCAGATGTCGAGGAAGATCAGGTTGGGACGCCGGCTCTGCACGGAGGTCAGCGCTTCATCGGCGTTGCGGGCCGTGCGCGTGCTATAGCCTTCATCCTCCAGGATCCCGGCCACCAGTTCGCGGATATCCGCTTCGTCGTCCACAACAAGGATATCGGCGCTCATGAGGTCACTTTCCTGTTGTATTCGAGGCTGTCCGGCTCGGAGGCCGCTGAAGCCTCGGCGGCGCCGATGCCGGCATCCCGCGCGAGGGTCATCCGCACCAGCGCCCCCGGCTCGCCAGTCGGATTGTCGAGGAGAGCGATCGAACCGCCATGTTCCTCGAAAATCTTGGCCACGATCGCGAGGCCAAGCCCCGTGCCGCCATCGCGGGTGGTCATATAGGGTTCAAGCAGGCGCTGGCGGTTTTCCTTGGGGAAACCGATGCCGTTGTCGACCACGTCGATGGTCAGCATCTCATCGTCCGATACCGTGAGGACGAGCAGGATCCGACCCTTGAACCCGGCCTCGGTTCCTCCGGCGGCGATGCGGGCGGCGATCCCTTCCGTTCCGTTCTTCAGGATGTTCTGAACAGCCTGGCCGATCAGCCGCCGGTCGAATTGCGCCGGGACCGGCCGGTCGGGAAGATTGTCGAGAAACGCAATCGCCGGATGCGCGACCCGCATCATGAAAAGGGTCTGGCGCAGCACATCGGCGATATCATCCTCGTCCGGCGCAGGCTTCGGCATGCGGGCGAAGGAGGCGAATTCATCGACCATCCGGCGGATGTCGTCGACCTGGCGGATGATGGTCTCGGTGCATTGATCGAAAACGGCGCGATCCTCGGTGATGACGCGGCCGTATTTGCGCTTGATGCGCTCGGCGGAAAGCTGGATCGGCGTCAGCGGATTCTTGATCTCGTGAGCGATGCGCCGGGCGACGTCAGCCCAGGCGGAGGTGCGCTGCGCCGTCACGAGGTTGGTGATGTCGTCGAGCGTGATGACATAGCCGCGATCGGCGGCGGCGGCCTGCTCCGTCGTGACGCGGACGAAGAGGTTCATGTCGCGTCCATCGCGGTGCATCTCGACCTGACGCTGCAGGGAGCGCGAGCGGCTGGACCTTGCCTCATCGAAGAGAATGGAGATCTCCGGCGCGACTTCAGACAGCATCCGTCCCGATAACGGCCCGTCCAGCAACCGTTCCGCCACCGGATTGGCGATGGCGATGACGCCCGAATGGTTGAGGCCGAGCACGCCCACCGAAACGCCGGCGAGAACCGCTTCCGTGAACTGACGCCGGCGGTCCAGCGCCTCGCTCGCGGAAACCAGGCGGTTCTGCTGCGTGCGGATTTCCGCAATCATCGCGTTGAAGGTCTGACCCAGGCGCCCGATGTCGCCCTCGGACCGATGTGTCGGCACCTGAACGTAGAGATTGCCTGCCGAAACGGCGTCTGTCGCGTTGATCAGGCGCCGGACCGGCGCGACCAGACGGTTCGCGAACGCCAATCCGAGCCAGATGGCGCTCAGCACCAGCATCAGTGTGATGATCGCATACATCACCGCGAAGGCGCGCTGCACGTTGATGCGCTGTTCGTCGAGAAGCTTGTACTGCTCGACAGCCTCCCCGGCGACCCGGCCGAAGGCGATCGCCTGCTGATCGGCGCGGCGGGCGACATAGAGGAACTGCCCATCGAAGGACGGCAGCTTGATCAGGGCCCCGACGAAGCGCGAGGTAAGCACGCAGGGCGGCTCCGGCGTCGCGGCGTCGAGGAAATCCTGCTCGCGCGGCGGCAGAGGCTCCTCGGTAAAGCGGGTATCGGCGCGCTCGGTGATCGTTCCATCCTGTTTCATGATCACGGCGAAGGGAAATCCCAGCATGACCGCGCGGTTGGTGACGAATTCCTGGAATGCCCCCCGGTTCTGATCGTAAAGACCCAGACGCCGGGCATTCTCCAGGTCTTCCGCCATCAGCTTCATTTCACGCCCGACGTTCTGGCAAAGCTGCCGCTGGTATCCCTCGGCGATGGTGCCGGAGCGGGTGACAAGCTCCCGCAGCGCGCCGGAGAACCAGGGACTGAGGCCGCGTTCGAGCGTCACGCTGGCGACGATGGCGATCATGATGGCGGGGATGGCTGCAATGGCCGTGAAGAGGCCCACGATCCGCATGTGCAGCCGGGTCCCCGCGAGGCCCTGCCGCCATTGGCGGTAAAGCTGGAACAGGTCGAAGACGACCACCAGAAACAGGATCGCGGCGACGGCCGACGTGCCGATCACCAGGATCGTCACGCTCTGCGCCGTCAGCACGGCGTTCAAAAAGCCGGTGAGGAGCAGAAAGGTCGCGAGAATGCTGCATACCGCCAGGGAGAAGGCGGCCACGCGCAGCACATTGGCGGCGCGCGACAGGAATGTCGCCCGCGGGCTCTCCTCGATCATGACTGGCGTGTCTGTCATCGAACCCATTGCCGGCAGAACCGATCCGATCCCCGACAGGACAGGCGATTCAGTGCGTCTTCACTACAACACTGTTGCAGGATTTGGACATTTGTATGCGCAGATGGTCTCTCACGCAATTCGCTGCCCGGCGGAAACGGCGGGAGAACAGGTTTTCCGGCCGGGCAAGCGACGGCCGAAGGTCAGCGGATCGAGCGGATGACGCGGATTTCGAGATCCTTGATCTTCTTCCGCAAGGTGTTCCGGTTCAGCCCCAGGAGATCGGCGGCCTTGATCTGGTTGCCGCGGGTTGCGGCCAGCACGGCATTGACGAGGGGCGCCTCGACCTCTTCGAGAATGCGGTCGTAAAGGCCTTCGGGCGGCAGGCTTTCGCCATAGGAGGCGAAATACTGGGCGAGATAGCCCTCCATGAAGCTGGTGATGGTCGTGGCGTTCGAGACGGCATGGGCGGCGGGGGCAGCGGCGGCCATAGGCGTCTTGATGTCGAGTTCGGCGTCGATCGCCTGGGCGGTCACCACATCGTGCGGATGCAGGGCGGCCAGCCGCCGGATCAGGTTCTCGAGCTCGCGGATGTTGCCGGGCCAGGCATAGGCCTTCAGCCGCTCCTGGGCCCCCGGGTCGAGCTGCTTGCGGGACAAGCCTTCCTTCTCGGCCTGCAGAAAGAAGTGGCGGGCGAGATCGGGCACGTCCGCAGCCCGCTCCCGCAAAGGCGGAAGGCGCAACGGCACGACATTCAGCCGGAAATAGAGATCCTCGCGGAACAGGCCGGTCTGGATGAGGCCGCGCAGATCCTTGTTCGTGGCCGCCACGATCCGCACGTTGGTCTTGATCGGCGTCCGGCCGCCGACCGTCGTGTATTCGCCCTGCTGGAGCACCCGCAGAAGGCGGGTCTGCGCCTCCATCGGCATGTCGCCGATCTCATCGAGGAAGAGCGTGCCGCCTTCGGCCTGCTCGAAACGTCCGACGCTGCGCTGGTTGGCGCCGGTGAAGGCGCCCTTCTCATGGCCGAACAATTCGCTCTCGATCAGGTCGCGCGGAATCGCGGCCATGTTGATCGCCACGAAGGGGCCGTTCTTGCGCTTGCCAAAGTCGTGCAGGGCGCGGGCGACAAGCTCCTTGCCGGTGCCGGATTCGCCATTGATCAGGACCGTCAGGTCGATGTGCATCAGCCGCGCCAGCGTCCGGTAAATCTCCTGCATGGCGGGCGATCGGCCGACGAGCGGAATCTCGTCGAGCGGGGCATCCGAGGGCTCGGCCAGCGCCTGCGGCTCCGCGAGCGCGCGGCCGACGATCGTGGTCAACTCGCTGAGGTCGAACGGCTTGGGCAGGTATTCATAGGCGCCGCGCTCCGAAGCGCGGATCGCGGTCATGAAAGTGTTCTGGGCGCTCATCACCACGATCGGAACCTGGGGCCGGAGCTTGCGGATGCGGGGGATGAGATCGAAGGCGTTCTCGTCCGGCATCATCACATCGGTGACGATCAGGTCGCCCTCGCCGCCCTGCACCAGCTTCCAGAGGGCGGCCGCGTTGCTGGCCGTCTTGACTTCATAGCCTGCCCTGGTGAGCGCTTGGCCGACAACGGTCCGGATGGCGGCATCATCATCAGCGACAAGGATCGTTCCGGTCTTCTGTATCACGCTTCTTCAGTCCCTGTGCCGCTCTCACGGGCAATCTGCAGCGGCAGCATGAGTCTGAAGACGGTCCTTCTGGGAACCGAGTCACACTCTACGATGCCGCCGTGTTCGCCGACCACCTTGGCGACCAAAGCAAGACCAAGGCCATTTCCGGACGACTTGGTGGTGACGAAGGGATCGAAGAGATGGGGGCGGATATCTTCGGGAATGCCCGGACCATTGTCGCGCACGCAGACCTCCAGCGGCAGCCTCACGCGGTCCGTCGAGCCGGAAACAGCCATGCGCACGCCGGTGCGATAGGCTGTGGACAGCTGGATTTCGCCGTCCTGCGCATGGGCGCCGATCGCTTCCGCGGCGTTTTTCACGAGATTGATCAGCACCTGGATCATTTGATCGCGGCTGCCGAGCATGGGCGGCAGCGACGGATCGTAATCCTCGACGATGCGGATATGCCGGGCGAAGCCGGAGCGGGCCAGATTGCGGACATGACCCAGCACAGAATGGATGTTCACCGGCTCCATCTGCGGCGCGCGGTCATCGGAGAACATCTCGAATCGGTCGACCAGCTTGACGATCCGGTCCGTCTCGTCGCGGATCAGCTGCGTCAGGACCCTGTCGTCGTCGCTGGCCGAACTGTCGAGCAGCTGCGCCGCGCCGCGGATGCCGGACAGCGGATTCTTGATCTCATGGGCCAGCATGGCCGACAAAGCCGAAACGGACCGGACCGCGCCGCGATGGCTCAGCTGCCGGCTGAACTTGTCGGCGAGGGTCCGCTCCTGCAGCATGACGATCGTCACACCCGGATCATCCGGCATCGGGCTCGCATGGATGTCGACGAGCCGCTCGCCCATCTGGCGCGGCGCGCCGAGATCGACGCGGTAGAGATTGATCGACGTGCCCGCGCCGCGCGATTGCGCCACCAGCGAAGCCAGCGACGAATTGGGGCCGCAAAGCCGCTCAACCGTCGTTCGCTGCAGGAACGACAGGCCCATGTCGAAGAAAGCCTCGGCGGCGGGGTTGGCGTCGCTGATGCGCCCCGAATCCTCGACCAGAAGGATCGGATGCGGCAAGGCCAGCGCCACACGGTCGAGGATGGCATTGCCCCTGGCGGATTCGAGCGCCTGATCCATCACGCGGCCCTCCGGAGGGGGATATCGTGAAAGGCACGCTCAAGACCCCGCATGACGTCATCCGGATCATCCGAGCGGCAGAGCGTCTCACGCAGGGCGACCGCAAGGCCGGAGCCCTGGCGGGCGGCCTCCTCCAGATAGGCCACCACGTGTTTGCGGGCGTGCCGCAGGCCTTGGGCGGCCCCAAGCGAGGACAGGAGAAAACCATAATGGGCGAGCGCCGCTTCCGCCATTTCCGCAGGCGAAGGTCCAAACCACGGCTGGCCCTGCAAGGCCGCCGAAATCTCTCCAACCAGCCAGGGCCGCCCGACCGCAGCGCGCCCGACCATGACCGCCTTCGCGCCCGATTGGGCGAGGGCGGCGCGCGCCTCCCCGATCGTGCCGACATCGCCATTAACGACGACCGGCAGCCGCGTCGCCGCGACAGTGTCCCTGACGCGGTCCCAGCGCGCCTGGCCCTTGTAGAACTGGCATCGCGTGCGCCCGTGGACCGTGATCATGCGCACGCCCAGCGCTTCCGCCCTTGCGGCGAGCACAGGCGCGTTCAGGCTCGCATCGTCCCAGCCCAGGCGCATCTTCAGGGTCACCGGCTTCGATGTTGCCGCCACCGTCGCCTCGATCAGCCGCGCCGCATGGTCAAGATCGCGCATCAGCGCCGAACCGGACCAGCCGTTGGTGACGCGTTTGGCCGGGCAGCCCATGTTGATGTCGATGACATCAGCGCCGCCCTGCTCCGCCATGCGGGCGCCCTCCGCCATCCAATGCGCCTCGCAGCCGGCCAGCTGGACGACATGCGTAGCGAGGCCTTCGCCTTCGGCGCGCAGGAGCGCCTCGGGCGATTGTCTGGCGAGTTCGTCGGATGCCACCATCTCGGAGACGACGAGCGCTGCGCCGAAGCGCTGGGCCTGGCGGCGCATGCCGGCATCCGTCACGCCCGACATCGGCGCCAGGATGGCCCCTTGAACTGTCCCGAGGAACGCTTCGGCGCTTGTTTTCGCCTCACCCATACTCAACTTGCCCTTTTTTTATGCACTTTTTGCGGCTGCTTAAAAACTATACCAATTGCTGCAGTGCGGCAAGTCAGCTGAATTGCCGACAGACTGGCATCCAACTGAATGGCGGATTATCAATGGCGATGTTTTCCGATGATCTTACCGCTCTTGCGACGGCCACCCTGAATGCCCTTCGCAGCCAGGGCCGCCGTTGCGCCACAGCCGAGAGTTGCACCGGCGGCCTGATTGCTGCCCTGCTTACGTCGATCCCCGGCTCATCAGATGTGGTTGAGCGCGGTTTTGTAACCTATTCGAATGAAGCGAAGACCGAGCTTCTGGGCGTGCCGGCGGATGTCATCGCTCGCCATGGAGCGGTGAGCGCCGCTTGCGCGGAAGCCATGGCGCTGGGCGCGCTCGCCCATTCGCGGGCCGATGTCGCGGTTTCGGTGACGGGGATCGCGGGTCCGGGCGGCGGCTCGGCCGAAAAGCCCGTTGGGCTTGTCTATCTCGGTGTCGCCACGCAAGCCGGCGCGGCAGTGGCGGAGTTGCGGCTTGGGCCGCAATCGCGCGACGCGATCAGGGAGTTATCGCTCCGCAAGGCGCTGGAGATGATGACCGCTGCGTGATCAGCGGCCGTAAATGGCATCGGCCCGCTTCTCGAAGGCTTCCACCATCTTGCGGACCACCGTATCGAAGACGGCCCCGGCCAAGGTCTGGAAGAGGCGCGAGCGGAAGGCGTAATCGATATCGAAGGTCACCTCGCAGCCCTGGTCGAGCGGCTTGAAGGACCAGCGGTTTTCGAGATGGCTGAAGGGCCCGTCGACATATTCGACGAGGATCTTCAACCCCGGCCGATCCAGCGCCACGCGGCTCGTGAAGCTCTCGCGGATCATCTTGTAGCCGATCGACATATCGGCGAGCAGCACTTCGGAATCGTTCACGCCCGTTGTATGCCGGCGCACGACGAGCCGCTCGCACATCGGCACGAATTCCGGATAGCGCTCCACATCGGCGACCAGATCGAACATCTGCGCCGCCGTATGCGGCAGCACGCGCGTGGTGACGTAACGGGGCATTAAAAAGGTCTTCGCCCTATCCGAAAACGCCAACGCCGATGAGATAGCGGTGCAAGCCGCCGATCATGGCGCCGTAGGCGATCAATCCGCCAAGGATCGCCGCCGCATCCTGCCCAGGATTAGGAACGAAACTGGCGGCTTCATCGACCGGCCGCCGGCGCATGCTCATGAAGGCGAAGACCGCCCAGATCAGGAAACTGCCGAACAGAAGCAAGGAGCCAAGGTCGCCATTGGCGATGAGATGCGCGAAGGCCCAGACCTTCACGGCAAGAATCATCGGATGCTTCAGGCGCGCCTTCACGAAACCCTTGGCATAGGCCGAGAAAAGCAGCGGCAAGGCCGGCAGCATGATCAGCACGGAGAGATGGCGCGTCCAGACCGGCGGATCCCATAAGGGGATATAGCCCGCGGCGCGATAGCTGCCATAACCCCAGACGATCAGGAACAAGCCGATCAGGGAAACCGCCGTATAGGTGCCCTTGTAGCCGCCTTCACCCATACGCCCGATCAGCGCCGCGCGGCCGGAACGGTTGATGGTGAAGGCGTGGGCGCCAAGAAACAGGAGCAGGCCGAGGATGAGTATGATCATGAAGGGGACGGACTTTCGTCGCTGCCGTTTTCCTCTAGCAACCAGGCGCCGTCCTGTCACGCATCCTGTCGGGCGCCGCAGGGCTATGAATCCAGGTTAACCTGCGGGCACCATCCCTCTCCTTGACGGGGAGGGGCGATCATGGGGGTGACAATGAGAAAAAGCCCCCCACCCGGCCTCGCTGCGCTCGGCCGCCCGCCCCGCAAGGGGGCGGGATGGGTGCTCGCGGAGGCGATCGTTGACCCGAGTTCAGGGCCGTGTCGAGCGCCCTTTGGCGCGATCAGCCCCTGGCTGGTCCGGCCCGTCACACATCCGTCACACAATTCCGCCGAGTGACGATTGATGATTCCATCGCCAGCAATATGTGAGATGACTACGCAAAGGGTTGCCGACACCGAATGAAGATCCTGATCGCAACAGATGCCTGGTGGCCCCAGATCAATGGCGTGGTGCAGACGCTGGCATCCACGATCGCTGAACTGGAGCGGCGCGGCCATACCGCGCATGTGATCAGCCCGCAGGATTTCCGCAATGCGCCGATGCCCGGCTACCGGGAAATCAGGCTCGCATGGCCTGGAATGACGAAAATTCGTTCGACGCTCAAGGAATTCGAGCCAGATCACGTCCACATCGCCACCGAAGGGCCGATCGGCTGGGCGATGCGGCGCATCTGCATGAAACAGCGCCGCCGCTTCACGACCTGTTACCATACGCGGTTCCCGGAATATTTGCGCGAGCGGCTGCCGGTGCCTGTCAAGGCGACCTACAGGGTGTTCCGCCGTTTTCACAACGCTTCCAACGGCATCATGGTCGCCACCGAGACGATCGAACGGGATCTGACGGCGCGCGGCTTCCGGAACCTGATGCGCTGGAGCCGCGGCGCCGATATCGCGGCCTTCAGGCCGGGCCTGCCCCAGGTGCTCGATCTGCCCCGCCCGATCTTCCTGTCGGTCGGCCGGCTGGCCCCTGAAAAGAACATTGCGGCCTTTCTGTCGCTCGATCTGCCGGGAACGAAGGTTGTGGTCGGCGACGGCCCGCTGGGGCCCGCGCTGCGGGCGCAGTTTCCTCAGGCGGTGTTCCTTGGCGTCAAGACTCATGCGGAACTGCCGGCCATCTACGGCAGCGCCGATGTCTTCGTCTTTCCGAGCCTGACGGAGACTTTCGGCCTGGTGCTTGTCGAGGCGCTGGCTTGCGGTCTGCCCGTCGCCGCATTGCCGGCGCCCGGACCCATCGACGTGATTGGTGCGAGCGGCGCGGGCATCATTTCCGACGATCTGCGGGCGGCGGCGCTTGCAGCCCTGCAGATCGATCGCAAGGCTTGCCGCCGTCATGCGGAGAGCTTCACCTGGGAGCGGGCGACCGATCAGTTTCTCGCCAATATCGAACGGGCCGAGGCGACCGAAACGGAGCCGCTGCCGCTGGCGGCGGAGTAGAGGGCAGGTTTGCGTCACCTGCCATTCCGGTTCAGCCCATTCATCCGGTCCTGGGCATTGCCCGCAGGAAAGCTTCAATCTCATGGAGACAGGCAGAGAAGATGTAGCGCTCGTCGCCAAGGTCGGATTGACTTCCGAGTCGGCGGCGACCGCTCAGAGTGACTCCCTCTCGCTTGAGGATTGCTATCAACTGGTCTAAATTGATAGCAGTGCAATCAAACGCGGGATGCCTCCATCATGGCCGCTGTCACCATCCGAAACCTCTCTGATGAAGCGCATCGCGCGCTCAAAGTCCGTGCGGCCAAGCACAATCGCAGCGCGGAAGCGGAGATGCGCGCCATCCTCGAGGCCGCTGTGCGTCCCGAGGGCCGCTTGCTGCTCGGCACTGCTTTATCGGAGGTTAGCCGGAAGATGGGCCTTACCAATGCCGATTTCGAGGCCCTCGGGCAATCCCTCGAACAGGTCCGCGACAGGCGTCCCGCTGAGCCCATGACGTTTGATTGACAGGACGCTTCGCATGATCCTGCTGGACACCAACGTCGTCTCCGAGGCGGTCAAACCTCACTCTCACCCATTGGTCCGTGCCTGGTTCGATGCGCAAGTTGCGGAGACATTGTTCCTGTCCAGCATCACCGTCGCCGAGCTTCTGTTCGGCATCGGCGCACTGCCGGACGGCAAGCGAAAGGATATGTTGGCCGCGCGGATCGATCACTTGCTGAACGATTTCGCCGACCGCATCCTGCCATTCGATGCCCCGGCGGCTCGGCACTATGCCGATCTCGCCGTCAAGGCGCGCCCCATCGGCATGGGCTTCCCCGGGCCCGATGGCTATATCGCCGCGATCGCCGCTGCGCGGGGGTTCGCCGTGGCATCGCGCGACACCAGCGCATTCACGGCGGCAGGCCTCACCGTGATCGACCCCTGGACGGCGGCTTCTTGAACGGCGGCCGGCGGTCGCAACACTGCCCAAGCCCTCAGGTCCGCGCCTCCAGAAAGGCCTCGACCTCGTCGATGTCGGCGGAGAAGAGATAGCCCTTGTCGCCCAGCAGGATCGCCATCGTCCGGCCATCGCGCAGCATATAGCCGCCATGGGCCAGCACATGCTTGTCGGGCTTCTGCGCGGTCATGAGATGAAGGCCGAGGCGGGCGCAGAGGCGCTTGACCCTGCGCTCGCGCGACGGCGTGGCGGCTTTCCGGCTCATGGGGGCGGTGAAATCATCTATAGGGCCGTGTCATTCTTCAATTCTTCAGAGCAGCCAGAAATTCCTCTGGGCGCAACTGAGCCTGCCGGACGATCCCGGCCAGCGTTCCAGTCTTCACCTCCCTGTGCAGGGGCACCACGCATCCCGCAGTACCGCGGCCAGAACGACATGGCTGCCCTTCTGGCGTATTTGCCTGAACCCGAGTGCTTCAAGAGCGCGGATAATCTCCGCACCAGAAAGCCTCGGCCATTCAGGCATGCTGCGCGATAGTGAAGGTGGTGACGAGAGGCGTGGCGAAGCTCTGGGCGGGAAACTCTTCAAGGTAGAGTTCAACGGCTTCCCGCAAATTGCTCAGCGCGCGCTCCACGCTCTCGCCCTGGCTCGTCGTGCCGGTTTCCGGATTCAGGGCGACGTAGCCCCCCTCTTCGGAGGGCGTGAGAACAGCAGTCATCTGCATTGCTGGATGGGCCATGCGGTGGATGTAACAGCTTGCGGCGGCGGGCTCAAGATTGCTTCAATATCTACCTTGCTCTGACCGCCTTCACTCCCACTCGATCGTTCCCGGCGGCTTGCTGGTCACGTCGTAGACGACCCGGTTGACGCCCTTCACCTCGTTGATGATGCGGGTGGCGGCCCGGCCGAGGAAGGCCATGTCGAAGGGGAAGAAATCCGCCGTCATGCCATCGACGGAGGTGACGGCGCGCAGGGCCAGCACATAATCATAGGTCCGCCCGTCGCCCATGACGCCCACGCTGCGCACCGGCAGCAGCACCGCGAAGGCCTGCCAGATCGTATCGTAGAGGCCGGCCTTGCGGATCTCGTCCAGATAGATCGCATCCGCCTTGCGCAGGATGCCGCATTTCTCCTTCGTGACCTCGCCGGGGATGCGGATCGCGAGGCCGGGACCCGGGAACGGGTGACGGCCCACGAAGGCGGCGGGCAGGCCCAGCTCGCGGCCAAGCGCCCGCACCTCATCCTTGAAGAGCTCGCGCAGCGGCTCCACCAGCTTCATGTTCATTCGCGCGGGCAGGCCGCCGACATTGTGGTGCGACTTGATGGTGACCGAGGGGCCGCCCGAAAAGCTGACGCTCTCGATCACATCCGGATAGAGCGTGCCCTGCGCCAGAAACTCTGCGCCGCCGATCTTTTTGGCCTCCGCCTCGAAGACATCGATGAAGAGCCGGCCGATGGTCTTGCGCTTGGTTTCGGGATCGGAGACGCCGGCCAGCGCGCCGAGGAAAGTCTCGCTCGCATCCACATGCACGAGCGGGATGTTGTAATGGCCGCGGAAGAGGCCGACGACCTCCTCAGCCTCCGCCTGCCGCATCAGCCCGTGATCGACGAAGACGCAGGTGAGCTGATCGCCGATCGCCTCGTGGATCAGCACCGCCGCCACGGCGGAATCGACGCCGCCGGAAAGGCCGCAGATGACGCGGCCCTTGCCCACCTGCTGGCGGATCTTGCCGATCATCTCGGCGCGGTAGGCCTGCATTGACCAATCGGGCTTGCAGCCGCAGATATTGATGACGAAGTTTTTCAGGAGCTTCGCACCATCCGGCGTATGCACCACTTCCGGGTGGAACATGGTGGAATAGAAGCGCCGCGCCTCGTCGCTCGCCACCGCATAGGGAGCATTCTCGGAGGTGGCCTTGACCGTGAAACCGGCGGGCAATTGCGTCACCCGGTCGCCATGGCTCATCCAGACGGGATAGCGCCCCCCCTCCTCCCAAAGGCCATCGAACAGGGCCGAGGGCTGGACGATGCTGACATCGGCGCGGCCGAACTCCGCCGCATGGCCGCCCTCGACCGTGCCGCCGAGCTGCAGCGCCATCGTCTGCTGGCCATAGCAGATGCCGAGCAACGGCAGGCCGTTCGAGAATATCTCTTGCGGGGCGCGCGGCGAATTCTCCGTCGTCACAGACGCCGGACCACCCGAGAAGATCACGCCTTTCGGCTTCATCCGCCTGAAGGCCTCCGAGGCCGACTGGAACGGCGCGATCTCGCAGTAAACGCCCATTTCACGGACGCGCCTCGCGATCAGCTGCGTCACCTGCGAGCCGAAGTCGATGATCAGGATGGAGGAATGGGATGGGGCGCTTGTCATGGCTGGCGTTTAGTGCGGAAGCGGACAGGGGGCAACGGGTGGGGCTTGATAAAACGCGGACATAGGCACAGAGAAATCCGCGTCCGACCGGAGCCCATGATGTTCGACCCCTTCTCAGCCCCCTACCCCCGCGATCTGGCCGGCTATGGCCGCAAGACGCCGGATCCGAAATGGCCGGGCAAGGCGCGCATCGCCGTGCAGTTCGTGATCAATTACGAAGAGGGCGGCGAGAATTGCCTGCTGCATGGCGACAAGGGGTCGGAGGCCTTCCTCTCCGAGATCGTCGGCGCAGCCGCCTGGCCCGGTCAGCGGCACATGAACATGGAATCGATCTACGAATATGGCGCCCGCGCCGGCTTCTGGCGGCTCTGGCGGCTGTTCACAGAGCGGAAGATGCCGGTGACCGTCTATGGTGTGGCGACGGCGATGCAGCGCTCGCCGGAGCAGGTCGCCGCCATGAAGGAAGCTGATTGGGAGATCGCGACCCATGGGCTGAAGTGGATCGACTACAAGGATTTCTCCTATGAAGAGGAGAAGGCCCATATCCTTGAGGCGATCCGCCTGCACGAGGAGGTGACGGGCTCCCGGCCCCTCGGCTTCTATCAGGGCCGCTGTTCGGAACACACGCTGAAGATCGTGCTGGAGGAAGGCGGCTTCGCCTATTCGGCGGACAGCTATGCCGACGACCTGCCCTATTACATCAAGGGGCCGAAGGGGCCGCATCTCGTGGTGCCCTACACGCTCGATGCCAATGACATGCGCTTCGCCACGCCGCAGGGCTTCAACGCTGGCGACCAATTCTACAGCTACCTCAAGGATTCGTTCGATCAGCTCTACGGGGAAGGCAAGGAGGGCCAGGCCAAGATGCTGTCGATCGGCCTGCATTGCCGGCTCGTCGGACGCCCCGGCCGCGCCCGGGCGCTGGCGAAGTTCCTGGATTACATCCAGAAGCATGACAAGGTCTGGGTCGCGACACGGCTCGACATCGCCAAACATTGGCGGAAGGCGCATCCGCCGAAGGCTTGATGGTGCCATGACAAGCGCAAGCCTCCCACCCCTCGCCCTCACGATGGGCGAGCCCGCCGGCATTGGCGGGGAACTGACGCTGAAGGCGTGGCTGGCGCTCGGCGTCACAGGCCCCGCCTTCGTGGCGCTCGACGATCCTGCGCGGCTTGCCGCCATCGCGAACCGGCTGAAGCTCAAGGTCCCGATCCGCAAGGTGGCGGCCATGGCGGAGGGGGCTGCCGTGTTCGCGGATGCGCTCCCGGTCCTGCCCATCGCCCTCCCGCAGGAGAGCGTGCCGGGCGAGCCCGATCCGGCGCAGGCGGACGCCATCCTGACGTCGATCCGCCGGGCCGTGGAGCTTTGCCAGTCGGGGGAAGCCGCGGGCATCGTCACCAATCCGATCCAGAAGTCGAACCTGACGGCTGCAGGCTTCCGCTTCCCCGGCCATACCGAATATCTCGAGCATCTGGCGGGGCCGGGCTACCGGGCGCAGATGATGCTGGCCGGCCGCGGCCTGCGCGTCGTGCTGGTGACGATCCACGAGCCTCTGGCCAAGGCGATCGCCCGCCTGACGATGGAGATGATCGTCGACGCCGGGCGTCGCGCGGCGGCCTCCTTCCGGAGCGATCTGGGCATCCGCAATCCCCGGATCGCCGTTGCCGGGTTGAACCCGCATGCGGGCGAGGACGGCACGATCGGCCATGAGGATCAGGCGATCGTCACCCCCGCCGTCACGCGGCTGCAGCAGGAAGGCATCCGCGCCTTCGGGCCGCTGCCGCCCGACACGATGTTCACGACCCGCGCCCGCCGGGGCTACGATGTGGCGCTCTGCCTCTATCACGATCAGGGGCTGATCCCGCTGAAGACGCTGGACATGATGGGCGGCGTCAATGTGACGCTTGGCCTGCCCTTCGTGCGGACCTCGCCGGACCATGGCACGGCGCTCGACATCGCCGGCAGGGGGGTGGCCGAAGCCACGAGCCTGATCGCAGCCATCCGCATGGCGGCAGGGCTCTCGTCACGGCGCATGAAACAAAAGGCCTGAGCCGTAGGACAGCGGCGTTCGGGTATCAACGCCCGCAACGCGCGCAGCTAAACGCTCACCAGCCCTGCACGGCCCTGAGCACGGCCTCGGGCGTGGCTGGCGCATGGAGCCGGACGCCGGCCCCCTTGACCGCCGCCTCGCAGGCATCCGCCAGAGCCGAAAAGACCGCGATGGCGAGCATCACCGGCGGCTCGCCGACCGCCTTCGAGGCATAGATCGTCTCACGGCTGTTGTAGCCATCCCAGAGCGCCACCCGAAAATCGGCCGGGATATCGGAGGCCACGGGGATCTTGTAGGTGGAGGGCGCGTGGGTGCGCAGACGCCCCTCCGCGTCATAGACAAGCTCCTCCGTCGTCAGCCAGCCCATGCCCTGCACGAAGCCGCCCTCGATCTGGCCGATATCGATGGCCGGGTTCAGCGAGCGCCCGACATCATGCAGGATATCGACGCGGCTGACGCGGTTCTCGCCCGTCATCGTATCGATCTCGGCCTCGGAGCAGCAGGCGCCGTAAGCGAAATAATAGAACGGATTGCCGGTGGCCTTCGCCCGGTCCCATGTGATGTCCGGCGTGCGGTAGAAGCCGGTGGACGAGAGCGAAATGCGGGCCAGCACCGCCTTCTTCGTCAACTCGCCGAAGGGCAGGCTGAAATCGCCCACGAAGACCATCCCGTTGCGGAAACGCACCCGCGCCGGATCGACGCCGTAGATCTCGGCCGCGAAGGCGGTCAGCCGCTCCTTGATCACGCGCGCCGCGTTTCGGGACGCCATGCCGTTCAGGTCCGATCCGGCGGAAGCCGCGGTTGGAGCGGTGTTCGGCACCTTGTCGGTGCGGGTGGCGGTGATCTTCACGCGCTCGATGCCGACGCCGAATTCCTCCGCCACGACCTGTGCGACCTTGAGGAAGAGCCCCTGCCCCATCTCGGTGCCGCCGTGGTTCAGCATCACCGAGCCATCCTGATAGACATGGACGAGCGCGCCCGCCTGATTGAGGTGGCTCAGCGTGAAGGAGATGCCGAACTTCACCGGCGTCAGCGCGATGCCGCGCTTGAGGATGGGGCTCGACGCGTTGAAGGCCTCGATCTCGCGGCGGCGCCTGCGGTATTCGGAGGTCTGCTCCAGCGTCTCGACCAGCGGCAGGATGATGTTGTCAGCCACATGCTGGCCGTAGGGCGTCACATCCCGGCCCTGCGCATAAAGATTGGCCTTGCGGATATCGAGCGGATCGCGGCCAGTCGCCCAGGCGATGGCGTCGATGATCCGCTCCATGCCGAGCATGCCTTGCGGGCCGCCGAAGCCGCGGAAGGCGGTGTTGGAGACCGTGTTCGTCTTCAGGCGGCGCGAGCGGATGTCGCATTCGGGCAGCCAATAGCTGTTGTCGGCATGGAACATGGTGCGGTCGACGACGCCCGACGTCAGGTCCAGCGAGCAGCCGGCGCGGGCGTTGTAGATCGTGCTGATGCCCCTGATCGCGCCATCAGCCTCGAACCCGACAGCGTAATCGACGCGGAAGTCATGCCGCTTGCCGGTGACGGCCATATCGTCGTCACGGTCCAGCCGAAGCTTGCAGGGCCTCCCCGTCTTCCGTGCGGCGAGCGCCGCGATGGCGGCCCATTGCGTCGCCTGGCTCTCCTTGCCGCCGAAGCCGCCGCCCATGCGGCGAACCTCGGCTACCACCGCATGGTCCGGCAGGCCGAGCACCCGGGCGACGACATGCTGGATCTCGGTCGGGTGCTGGGTCGAGGAGATAACATGGATATCCTGGCCTTCGCCGGGGATCGCCATCGCAATCTGCCCTTCGAGATAGAAATGCTCCTGCCCGCCAATGTGGAACTGGCCTTCCAGCCGATGGGGCGAAGCGGCGATCGCCTCGGCGGGTTTGCCGCGTGTGAAGGCGTAATCCGGCTGCACCATGCTGTCGGCCGCGATGGCGTCCGCG
Organism: Methylocystis sp.; assembly: GCA_020252485.1. GTDB lineage: Bacteria > Pseudomonadota > Alphaproteobacteria > Rhizobiales > Beijerinckiaceae > JADCCX01. The sequence continues at coordinate 26,129 of JADCCX010000038.1, read as the reverse complement.
ACGGTGACCAGCGGAGCGGTGGCCGCGATCTCCACCTTTGCGAGACGCGCGGCGCGACGCGCAGTATCCCGCGTCTCGGCGGCCACGGCGAAGAGCGGCTGCTGGTGAAAGAAGATGCCGCTTTCCGCGAAGGCCGGCTCGTCGCCCGCCACCGGCGAGATATCGTTGCGGCCCGGCACATCGCGGGCGGTGATGACGGCGATGACGCCCGGATAGGCCTGCACGGCGGAGAGATCGAGCGACAAGAGCTTGCCCGCAGCCTTCGGCGCGCCGCCGATGGCGAGATGCAGGCAGCCTGCGGGCTCCGGCAGGTCGTCGATATAGGGGGCCAGCCCTTGCACTTGCAGGCGCGATGAATCATGTGGGATCGGCTTGCGGACAACCGAGAGCGCATGCTCGGGCTTGTCATAGTCCGCGACCGGCTGCTCCCTGCCGAAGCTTTCAAGCCGCATGGTCGGCCTCCTCGATCTGCGGCGGGCGGAGGCGGGTTCCTGCGCCCCCGCCGATCTCGATCAGCGCCTTGACGAGCAGCGCCTTCGCCGTCTCGAAACGATAGCGGGCGGAGGCGCGCATGTCGCCGATCGGCTGGTAATCCTCCGCCAGCGCAGCGATGGCGTCCGCCCAGGCCGAGCGGTCGGAGAGTGAGGCGCCAAGCAGCGCGGCCTCGGTCTTCAGAGCCCGCTTCGGCGTCGCAGCCATGCCGCCGAAGGCGACGCGCGCGGCAGTGACGACGCCATCTTCCACCGTCAGCTTGAAGGCCCCCATGACGGCGGAGATGTCCTCGTCGAAGCGCTTGGAGATTTTCAGGCAGCGGAAGTGTTCGCCGCTTCGCAGTTTCGGAATTGTCAGGCTGGCGACGATCTCGCCGGGCTGCTTGTCCTGCTTGCCATAGGCGATGAAGAATGATTCGAGCGGGAGTTGTCGAAACAGACTGGATTCTCGCGCTGCTCGCAAAACATCGTTCGGATCGTCGGACTTTGCAGGCTTGTGGTTCGTGTTCTTGGACACCAGCCGAACTTCGGCCCCCAGCGCAATGAATGCCGGCGCCCAGTCGCCGATGGGCGAGCCATTCGCGATGTTGCCGCCAACCGTCCCCTGCGCCCGCACCTGCTTGGAGCCGAAGCGCCGACCAAGCTCGGCGAGATCGGGCGATATCATACCAAGCGCAGGAAGGGCCGCTTCATGCGTAACACTCGCGCCGATCACGAGGCGGGCTTCGGTTTCGTCGATGCCCTGCAATTCCGCCGCCTGTCCTAGCCAGATCAATTTCCGGATCGGCCGGAACTGCTTGGTGATCCACAGGCCCACATCCGTCGCGCCGGCGAGGATCGTCGCATCGGGATGCTCCGCATAGATGTCGAGCAGGTCCGTGAACGAGCGGGGCGCGGCGAAGAAGCCGCCCTCCGCCGCGATCATCGCCCCGGAACCGTCATCCAGGGCGGAAAGGGCGGCGACGCGCTCCCCGGCAGCCCGGTCGAGATGATCCGCTTCCCCGTTGAGGCTCGCCATCGCCGCATCGATGATCGGCCGGTAGCCCGTGCAGCGGCAGAGATTGCCGGCAAGCTGGTCGTTGATCCGCTCGCGCGTCACCGGGCCATCGTCCTTCGACATAGCGAACAGCGACATCACGATGCCCGGCGTGCAGAAGCCGCATTGCGAAGCATGATGATCGACCATCGCCTGCTGGATCGGATGCAGCGTTTGTCCGCAAGCCAGATCCTCCACGGTCAGAAGCTCGGCGCCATCCGCCATGCCGAGGAATGTGATGCAGGCGTTGACGGGACGGTAGACGATCCTGCCGCCTTCAACGCGGACGAGCACGACGGTGCAGGCGCCGCAATCGCCCTCGTTGCACCCCTCCTTCGTTCCGGTGGCGCGCTGGTCTTCGCGCAGCCAGTCGAGCAGCGAGCGGGTGGGCGAAAAGCCCCTCACCGCCACAGGCTTTCCCCGGAAGATGAAACGGATGTGATCGCGCAAAAGGCAAACTCCGGTCGAATAAATCCGAAGGGTGAGGATAGTCGTCTGTGGAAGAGTGGCAAGGCGGCAAAAACGCCGCTGGTTTCCTGGGAGCTTGGCTCTATTTCATCTAGCAGAAACCGGAGTCCGCCGTGAGCACAGACATCGAGATCGCCCGTGCGGCCAACAAGCTGCCGATCCAGACAATCGGCGCCAGGCTCGGCATACCGCCGCAGAGCCTCATTCCCTTCGGGCACGATAAGGCGAAGATCAGCGCCCCATTCCTGGCGTCGCTGAAGGGAAAGCGCGACGGCAAGCTCATCCTCGTCACCGCCATCAACCCCACTCCGGCGGGCGAAGGCAAGACGACGACCACCGTCGGCCTCGGCGATGCGTTGAACCACATCGGCAAGAACGCCATCATCTGCCTGCGCGAACCGTCGCTCGGCCCCTGTTTCGGGATGAAGGGCGGCGCCGCCGGCGGGGGTCGCGCGCAGATCGTGCCGATGGAGGACATCAACCTCCATTTCACAGGCGACTTCCACGCGATCACCGCCGCGCATAACCTGCTGGCGGCGCTGATCGACAATCACCTCTATTGGGGCAATGCGCTGGGCATCGACAGCCGCCGCGTCAGCTGGCGGCGGGTGCTCGACATGAACGACCGGGCTCTCAGGGAGATGAATGTGGGGCTCGGCGGCGTCGCCAACGGCTACCCGCGCGAAAGCGGCTTCGACATCACGGTCGCCTCCGAGGTGATGGCGATCCTTTGCCTCGCGGAGGATGCTGCCGATCTTGAGAAGCGGTTGGGCGGCATCATCATCGGCTACCGCCGCGACAAATCCCCCGTCTTCGCGCGCGATCTGAAGGCGGACGGCGCCATGTCCGTGCTGCTGCAGCAGGCGATCCTGCCCAATCTGGTGCAGACCATCGAGAACAATCCTGCCCTCGTGCATGGCGGCCCCTTCGCCAACATCGCCCATGGCTGCAATTCGGTGATCGCCACCAGGGCAGCGTTGCGGCTGGGCGATTACATCGTGACGGAGGCCGGTTTCGGCGCGGATCTGGGCGCCGAGAAGTTCTTCAACATCAAGTGCCGTCAGTCAGGCCTCAAGCCTGCGGCCGCGGTCATCGTGGCGACAATCCGCGCGCTCAAGATGAACGGCGGGGCCGCCAAGGCCGATCTCGGAACCGAGAATATCGCCGCCGTGAAGAAGGGCCTCGCCAATCTCGAACGGCATATCGAGAATGTGCAGGGTTTCGGCGTGCCTGTCGTCGTCGCGATCAACCATTTCACGGCGGATACGGCCGGGGAGATCAAGGCGGTTCAGGCGGGCGTCGGCAGGCTCGGCGTCGAAGCGCATCTCTGCCGCCACTGGGCCGAAGGAGGGGCCGGCGCGGCGGGGCTCGCGGAGGCCGTTGTCAAGCTGGCGGACGCCAAAACGGCGCGTTTCAAGCCCCTTTACAAGGACGAGGCCAGCCTCTTCGCCAAGATCGAAACAATCGCCAAACGCATCTACCGGGCAGCGCGGATCGAGCCGGGCCCCGGCGTGCTCGATCAGCTCAAGGCATTTGAGGCCATGGGATATGGCAAATTGCCGGTTTGCATGGCGAAAACGCAATATTCCTTCTCGACCAATCCGGAACTCCGGGGCGCGCCGGTCGATCATGTGGTGCCGGTGCGGGAGGTTCGGCTTTCGGCGGGCGCAGGCTTCGTCGTGGCGATCTGCGGTGAGATCATGACGATGCCGGGCCTCCCCAAGGTTCCCGCAGCCGAAACGATCCGGCTGAACGAGCATGGCCTCATCGAAGGCCTGTTCTAGCGGGTGAACCCATCGGGGAGCACGCACGTAGACAGGGACCGGCCCAAAGCCAAGGGCCAAGCGGAGACCTGATGACCAAACCCGCCTATCTCCCCCTCGACGGAGCAGCGATCGATCTCACGATCCATCCGCTGCGCGATGCTGCGCTCGATGAGATCCATGCCCGCCCCTTTCACCGGCTGGCGGCCCCGCGCCGGCTGATGCATTTCGCCTTTCAGGTGAATGCCGAGGAAGCCCGCCGCGACCGGGAAGCGATGGCGGCGCTCTGCGAACGGCATCTCTTCCTCGCGCCTACCCCTGGCTCCGCGTATCATCGGCTGATGCGGCCGAACTTCAACCTGCGCTGGGAGCAGCATACGGAGTTCACAACGCAGACCTGGGATTTTCCGCTGACCAACAAGGCGGCGCTGAAGCCGGAAGGACATACGCCCTTGCCGATGGAGGATTTCTGGCAGCCTGGTCCGATGCTCGTGGCGCTCGATATCGTCGTGCTGCGGCTCAATCATTCGCGCGGCATCGAGAGCACCTTCGACGAGACGAGCCTCGCCCACTCCCGCACTGAGGATGGGCTTGGTGAAGTGTTCACTGATTTCAAGCGCGACTCGAAGGGTTTCACCCGCATCGTGGTGGTCGATCATGGCCTGGGCGACGTCGCCGCCGGCTCGCTGATCCAGCGCCTCATCGAAATCGAGACCTACAGAACGCTGGCGCTGCTAGGCCTCCCCGAGGCCCGGCGCATCGGCCCGGATGTGCGCGCCATCGAAACCACGCTCGCCAAGCTGATCGACGAAAGCCGGACGGCCGCCGGCATTGCCGACAACCGCCGAATCCTCGAGGAATTGTCGCGGCTGACTGCCGATCTCGAGGCGCTGACAGCCTCGGTCAGCTACCGTTTCGCGGCCAGCCAGGCTTATGACAACATCGTCTTCGAGCGGCTGGACGTGCTCGACGACAAACAGATTGGCACGCATACCACCTGGCGTGACTTCCTCTCCCGGCGCATGGCGCCAGCCAGGCGCACGTTGAAAGCGATGCAGGATCGGCTGGAAGACCTGTCGCGCAAGCTGACCCGATCAACGGCCCTCCTGCGGACCCGGGTCGATGTGGAATCGGAGCAGCAGAATCAGGATGTGCTCAAGACGATGAACGAGCGCACACGGCTTCAGCTCAGGCTGCAGCAGACGGTCGAAGGCCTGTCCGTTGCGGCGATCAGCTATTACCTCGTCGGCCTGATCTATTATTCCCTGCAGGCCCTTGCGAGAACCGGAATCGTCCCCGATGCGCAGGTCGCGGCCGGTGTCTCCGTGCCGATCGTCATCCTTGGCGTCTGGTGGATTGTGCGGCGGCTGAGGCGGGAGCTTGGGGTGCCTTGACGCCGGTGGCTAGGCTCACGGCGGCTTGACCAGGCCGTGAACACAACCGCGCTCATAGGCCGCGGTTGGACCTCAATGCAGGATCTGGCTCAGGAAAAGCTTCGTCCGCTCATGCTGCGGGTTCTTGAAGAACGCGTCCGGCGTGTTGATCTCCACCACCGAGCCGAAATCCATGAAGATGACCCGGTCGGCGACCTGACGGGCAAAGCCCATCTCGTGAGTCACGCAGAGCATCGTCATGCCCTCTTCCGCGAGGCTGACCATGGTTTCCAGCACTTCCTTGACCATTTCCGGATCCAGAGCCGAGGTTGGCTCGTCGAAAAGCATGATCTTGGGGAACATGCAGAGCGAGCGCGCAATGGCGACGCGCTGCTGCTGGCCGCCCGAGAGCTGGCCGGGATATTTGTTCGCCTGCTCGGGGATCTTCACCTTCTTGAGGAAGTGCATGGCCACCTCCTCCGCATCCTTCTTGGGCATCTTCTTCACCCAGATCGGCGCGAGCGTCAGGTTCTCGAGGATGGTGAGATGCGGGAAGAGGTTGAAATGCTGGAACACCATGCCGACCTCGCGGCGGATCTCGTCGATCTTCTTGAGGTCGTTGGTCAGTTCGATGCCATCGACGATGATATGGCCCTTCTGGTGCTCCTCCAGCCGGTTGATGCAGCGGATCATGGTCGATTTGCCGGAGCCCGAAGGGCCGCAGATCACCAGCCGCTCACCCTTGGCGACGGAGAGATTGATGTCCTTCAGAACGTGGAACTCGCCATACCACTTGTGAACGCCCTTAAGATCCACGGCGATCGCGTTCTTGAGCGGGGCCGGCTTGAAATTGATGGCTGCGGACATGTGGGCTCCTCTTAACGCTTGCAAATCAACGCTTGTCGGCCTTGCCGAGACGCTCTTCCGTCGCTTTCGCATAGCGGGACATGGCGTAGCAGCAGATGAAGTAGAAGATCGCCGCGAACATGTAGCCCGTCGCGGAGGTGGTGGGCGCGGCCCATTTCGGATCGATGCGCGCGGCCTCGATCGTCTTCAGGAAGTCGAAGAGGCCGACGACGACAACCAGGGTCGTGTCCTTGAACAGGCCGATATAGGTGTTGACGATGTTGGGGATCGTCACCTTCAGCGCCTGCGGCAGAATGATGAGCCGCATCATCTGCCAGTAGCCGAGACCCATTGCCATGGCGCCTTCATACTGGCCCTTGGGCAGGGCCTGCAGGCCCGCGCGCACCACTTCCGCCATATAGGCGGAGGCGAAGATGGCGGCAGCGATCAGCGCGCGCAGCAGCTTGTCCGGCGCATATTGCTCGGGCACGAAGAGCGGCAGCATGTTGGACGCCATGAACAGCACAGTGATGAAGGGCACGCCGCGCACGAACTCGATGAGGATGACCGAGAAGAGCTTGACCGCCGGCATTTTCGAGCGGCGGCCGAGCGCCAGCAGAATGCCGCAGGGCAGCGAAAAGACGATGCCAACGAAGGCGACGATCAGCGAGATCAGCACGCCGCCCCAGAGGTTCGTCGGCACCGGCTTGAGGCCGGCATCCAGCCCCGTGACGCCGACAAAGAGGCCGAAGGCGACGGCGACGCCAAGGATGGTCGTCAACGCCGTCCGGAAATCCGCCTCCGTGTAACGGATGCGGTTGCGGAACACGTAAGCCGCCAGCGCGGCCGCTGAAATCAGGAGGTCAAACCAGAAGAAGCCCCGGCCAAGCGCCTCGCGCAAGCCGCCGATCCCGCCGTTGGCGATCAGATTGAGGGCCCGGTCGACGGCGTTGAAAGGCAGCGCCAGAATCCAGCCGATAAAGGGAATCGCCGACAGGATCGAGCCAACCGTGCCGAAGACGGCGCCGGCCGCATCGATGGCCAGGGCAAGGACGCCCACCAGCGCGAAAGCCGGATTGCCGCCGGTGAGCAGCCAGTACGACACGGCCGGCGTGAAGACGAAGGCGAACAGCATGCCGATATCGCGGCGCGGCGCGTTCAGCCACAAAACCCAGGCCACCGACACCAGCAGCAGGGCAAAGAAGATTGTCGGTCGCCAGCGCTCGTCGAGCGGATAGGAGCCGTAGATGAAATATTGCAGGCGCTCGGTGATGAACGGCCAGCAGGCGCCCACCACCGGCCGCGCCTCCGTGATCAGGCAGGCCTCCCGGTCGGCGCCGGTCCACACGGCATGGAAGATCGTGAAGTTCAGGAGCGGCGCGAAGATCCAGTAGAGCAGGAATGCGCTGATGATTGTCATCGCGATGTTGAAGGGGCCGGAAAGCAGATTCTCGCGCACCCAGCCCTGCCAACCGGTCATGTTGGCGGGCGGCGGCAGCGGCTGGGCTGCATCGCGGCGGACGTAATTGACGAGGCCGGTGGGCGGCAGGGCTGACATATCGGTCATGGCGCTCTCCTCCCCTTACCGTTCCACCAACGCCTTGCGGGCGTTGTACCAGTTCATAATGAGCGAAGTTGTCAGCGAAATCGTCAGGTAGACCAGCATCGTGATGGCCACCACCTCGATCGCCTGGCCGGTCTGGTTGAGGACGGTGCCGGTGAAGATATTGACGAGGTCGGGATAGCCCACGAAGACCGCGAGCGATGAGTTCTTGGTGAGGTTCAGGTAATGGCTGGTCAGCGGCGGGATGATGACCCGCATCGCCTGGGGAATGACCACGAGGTTCAGCGTGTTCTTCGGCGTGAGGCCGAGTGCGTAGGCGGCCTCGGTCTGCCCCTTCGACACCGCGAGAATGCCGGCGCGCACAGCCTCGGCGATGAAGGCCGCCGTATAGATCACGAGGCCGAACAGCAGCGCCAGGAATTCCGGCAGAAGTGATACGCCGCCGGTGATGTTGAAGCGACCCGCCTGCGGAAACTGGAAGCTGAGCGGCATGCCGGCCAGCAGGAACACCGCCAGAGGCAGGCCCACGATCAGGCCGAACGCCGTCAATCCCACAGGAGACTGAATTCCCGTCGCCTCCTGCTTCTTGCGCGCATAGGCGCGGTAGAAGAGCGCGCCAAGCACACCCGCCCAGAAGGTGACGGTCACCAGCCAAAAGGCTTCGCCGAAGTTGGGCGTCGGAAAGATAAAACCGCGATTGTTCAGATAGATGCCGCCGGGGAAGGAGATGCTGTCACGCACTTCCGGCAGCGCTTTGATCACGGCGTTGTACCAGAACAGCAGCTGCAGCAGGAGCGGCAGGTTGCGAACGATCTCGACATACCAATAGGCGATCTTCGCGACGAGGAAGTTCCTGGAAAGCCGGGCGATGCCCACAATGAAGCCGAGGATCGTGGCCAGCACAATGCCGATCGAGGCGACGAGCAAAGTGTTCAGGAGGCCGACCCAGAAGGCGCGGCCATAGGAGGACGATGCCTCGGAATAATAGATCAGCGATTGGCTGATCGGAAAGCCGGCGATGTTGTCCCAGAAGCCGAGGCCTGAGGCGATCTTGGCGCGCCGGAGGTTCTCAACGGCATTGGCATAGGCCTGATAAAGCAGGAAGGCGATGACGAGGCAAAGCACCGCCTGGAAAACCAGGCTTCGGACTTTCGGATCGTAGAGGGGAGAAACCTTCGGCTTCGCCTCAAACGCTGGAGTCCTGATTGCATCTGTCACGCACACCCCCTTACAAGTTCCACGCCTGCGGCGCCGGCGGCCCTTCGGGCTCTTCCGGCAAAGGCGGGAGCGGCCATCGCCTGACGGCCGCTCCCCGGTTCATTCAGCGGATCGGCGGGGCGTACTGCAATCCCCCCTTGTTCCACAGGTTGTTCTGGCTGCGGCTGATCTTGAGCGGCGAACCCGCTCCAACAGTGCGGTCGAAGCTCTCGCCGTAATTGCCGACGTGCTTGACGATCTGATAGGCCCAGGCGTTGGTGAGGCCGAGCGCCTCGCCGTGCTTGCCTTCGACGCCGAGCAGACGTCGGATATCGGGCGTTTCGGACTTCAGGCGCTCATCGACATTCGCCTTCGTGACGCCGAGTTCTTCCGCGGTCACCATGGCGTAATGCGTCCACATCACGATGTCGTACCATTGGTCGTCGCCGTGGCGAACAACAGGTCCGAGCGGCTCCTTGGAGATGATCTCCGGCAGAACCATGTGGTCATCCGGCTTGGCGAGGCGCAGGCGCTCGGCATAAAGACCCGAGGCGTCCGTCGTGAAGGCGTCGCAGCGGCCCGCGTCATAGGCCTTGATCGTCTCGTCGTTGGTCGCGAAGGTGACCGCCTTCAGCTCCATCTTGTTGGCGCGGAAGAAATCGGCGAGGTTCAGCTCCGTCGTCGTGCCCTGCTGAACGCAGATCGAGGCGCCCGAAAGCTCCTTGGCCGAGGCCACCTTGATCGACTTCTTCACCATGAAGCCCTGGCCGTCATAATAGTTGATGGCCTCGAAATTCAGGCCGAGCGACGTATCGCGCGACATGGTCCAAGTCGTGTTGCGCACGAGCACGTCCACCTCGCCGGACTGCAGCGCCGTGAAGCGGTCCTTGGCCGAAAGCGGCACGAACTTGACCTTGGCCGGGTCATTGAAGATCGCCGCCGCGATAGCGCGGCAATACTCGACGTCAAGCCCGTTCCAGTTGCCCTGTGCGTCCGGCTGGCCGAAGCCCGCCAGACCGGTGTTGGAGCCGCAGTTCAGCACGCCGCGCGCCTTCACGGCGGCGAGCGTGGATGTTCCCTGAGCCTGCGCAGCGCTGGCCACAGCAATGGCGCCGAGCGCCACGCCTGCCAAAGAAGCGATGATTTTTTTCATGGTCAAACCTTGTTGTTGTCCCGTTGAGAGGATGCTTTGTGACGAAAGATGCAGCGGGCGCGCCAAAGCGCGCCCGTCAGCGAAATCAACGAATGGGCGGCGCGTATTGCAGGCCGCCTTTGGACCAGAGGTTGTTGAGACCACGGGCGATCTTGAGCGGCGATCCGGCGCCCACGTTCTTCTCGAAGACCTCGCCATAATTCCCGACGTGCTTCACGATCTGATAACCCCAGGCGTTGCTGAGGCCGATCGCCTCACCAAACTTGCCCTCCACGCCCAGCAGGCGCCGGATATCCGGGTTCGTCGACTTCAGCTGCTCGTCGACATTGGCCTTGGTGACGCCCAGCTCTTCCGCCGTGATCATGGCGAAGAGAGACCACCGCACAATGTCCAGCCATTGATCATCGCCATGGCGGACCACGGGGCTGAGGGGCTCCTTCGAGATGATATCGGGCAGCACCATGTGATCGTCAGGCTTCGCCATGCGCAGCCGCTCGGCATAAAGGCCGGAGGCATCCGTGGTGAAGGCGTCGCAGCGGCCGCCTTCATAGGCCTTCACCGTCTCGTCGTTGGTGGCGAAGGTGACCGCCTTGAGCTGCAGCTTGTTGGCGCGGAAGAAGTCGGCGAGGTTCAGTTCCGTCGTCGTGCCCTGCTGGACGCAGACCGACGCGCCGCCCAATTCGAAGGCCGAGGCGATCTTCGCGGATTTCTTCACGATGAAGCCCTGGCCGTCGAAATAGGTGATGCCAGCGAAGTTGAGGCCCAGCGACGTATCGCGGGACGACGTCCAGGTCGTGTTCCGCGAGAGCATATCCACCTCGCCGGCCTGGAGCGCGGTAAAGCGGTCCTTGGCGGAGAGGGGAACGAATTTGACCTTGGCGGGGTCGTTGAAGACCGCGGCCGAGACCGCGCGGCAGATATCAACGTCAAGCCCCGTCCAGTTGCCCTGCGCATCCGGCAGGCCGAACCCGGCGAGCCCGGTGCCCGAACCGCAGTTCAGCACGCCTCGCGCCTTCACCTGGTCGAGGGTCGAAGTCTTTGTCTGCGCCATGGCGCCGGTGGCGGCAAGGATGCCGGCGGCGCCGAACGCAAGGCTCTTGAGGATAGATTTCATTGTCTGATGGTCTCCCGATCTGTTGAGTGCGGCCCCGCCGCCCAACCGGTGTTTTTCTGACGCGCATGATCCTCTGGCGATTTGGAGGCATTCAAAGGATTGATGCTGCCTATCTGGCACTCGCATAAGAAGCGCCAAGCCGACAAACGGTCAAGCGGTTTTCGTGTTTCCATCATCCAAATGAGGCTAGCGGATCGGCGGCGCAAATTGCAGGCCGCCCTTGCTCCATAAGGCGTTGAGGCCGCGCTCGATCTTCAAGGGCGAGTTCGCGCCGATGTTGCGATCGAAACTCTCGCCATAGTTTCCATTGGCCTTGATGACCCGGTAGGCCCAGTCGTTGGTAAGGCTGATCGCCTCGCCGTACTTGCCCTCGACGCCCAGCAGCCGCCGGATATCAGGGTTCGTCGATTTCAGCTGCTCATCGACATTGGCCCGCGTGACGCCCAGCTCCTCGGCGTTAAGCAGGGCAAACTGAACCCATCTCACGATATCGAACCACTGGTCGTCGCCGTGGCGGACCGCCGGGGCCAGCGGCTCTTTCGAGATGATCTCCGGCAAAATGATATGATCGGAGACGTTCGCCATCTTGAGGCGCTCAGCGTAAAGGCCGGAAACATCCGTCGTGAAGCTGTCGCAACGTCCCGACTCATAGGCCTTGACAGATTCTTCGCCCGTCGGGAACGACACCACCTTCAGCTGCATGTTGTTGGTGCGGAAGAAGTCGGCGAGGTTGAGTTCGGTCGTCGAGCCCTGGTTGACGCAGACAGTGGCGCCGGAAAGGTCCCTGGCGGATTTGGCGCCCAGGCTCTTCCTCACCATGAAGCCCTGGCCGTCGTAATAGGTGACCGGTCCGAAATTGAAGCCGAGCGACGTATCCCGCGACAAGGTCCAGGTGACGTTGCGCGAAAGGACATCCACTTCGCCCGACTGCAAGGTGGCGAAGCGGTTGACCGAGGAGGTCGGGACAAACCTGACCTTGGCGGGATCATTGAAGATCGCCGCCGCGATCGACCGGCAGAAATCGACGTCCATGCCGCTCCAGTTGCCCTGCCGGTCCGGCAAGCTGAAACCCGGAAGGCCGGTGTTGACGCCGCAGATGACCTGTCCGCGCTGCTTGACGGCGTCAAGGGTCGCGGTGCGTCCTTGCGCCAGCGCCGCCGTGCCGCCCATCGCCAGCGCTGCCGCTGCAAACAATGCAATTCTCGATCCGCTCATCATCGTAACCCTCATGCAGCGGCTGAAGCTTCAGCCCGGACGGCAATCATAGACACGATCACAATCATTGATCCAGCCGCCCTTGACGTTTTGCCCTCAGGCGGCACTGATGCTCTGCCATTCCGGTCAATCCCCAGCGAAAAGCCTTGCGTGATGAAGAAGATGACAGCCAGCCGGCACGCCCGGCTCGACCTGACGACGAAGATGATGCTGGGGGGGCGCAACCCCGACGAGCAGTTCGGCTTCGTGAACACGCCGATCTACCGGGGGTCCACCGTGCTCAAACCCACGGTGAAAGCGCTGAATGACCGTCATCACGCCCGCTTCGTCTACGGCACAATGGGCTCGCCCACGACGGAAGCGCTCGAAAAGGCATGGACCGAACTCTCCGGAGCGGCCGGGACCGTGCTCGTGCCGTCTGGCCTCGCGGCGGTCACCATCGCCTTCATGGCCTTCCTGAAGGCGGGCGACCATTTCCTGGCGCCTGATTCCGTTTATCGCCCCGCCCGCAACTTCTGCGACTCTGTCCTGAAGCGGATGGGCGTGGAGACGACCTATTACGATCCGTTGCTCGGCAAGGATATCGCCAGGCTGATGCGCCCCAACACCGTCGCCATCCACACGGAGGCGCCAGGCTCGCAAACCTTCGAGATGCAGGATATTCCTGCTATCGCCGAGGCGGCCCACGCCCGGGGCGCCATCGTGATGATGGACAACACCTGGGCGACGCCCCTGCTCTTTCCGCCGCACGAGCGCGGCGTCGATGTCGCGATCGAAGCCGGCACGAAATACCTCGGCGGGCATTCCGATGTTCTGCTCGGCATGATCTCGGCCAATGAGCGCTGCTGGAAGCGGTTGAGGGACACCTTCGTCGCCTTCGGTTGCTGTCCCAGCCCTGAAGATGTCTGGCTCGGCCTGCGCGGCTTGCGGACCATGGAGCTCCGGTTGCGGACCCAGGAGAAGAAGACGCTCGATATGGCGCGCTGGCTGCAGAAGCGGCCGGAAGTGCTGCGCGTGCTGCATCCCGCGCTGCCGGATGATCCGGGCCATGCGATCTGGAAGCGCGACTTCAAGGGGTCGTCCAGCCTGTTCTCCATCGTGCTGAAGCCGGCGCCGCAGGAAGCGGTGGAAGCGATGCTCAACGGCCTCAGCCTGTTCGGCATGGGCTTTTCCTGGGGCGGCTACGAGAGCCTGGCCGTGCCCTTCGACGTTTCGGAGTACCGCACGGCCACGCGGTTTGATCCCGGCGGGCCCTGCATCCGCCTGCAGATCGGCCTTGAATCGAACCGGGACCTCAAGGCGGATCTCGCCGCCGGCTTCCGGCGATTGGCGAAGGCGGCAAACTGAAACGAAAAAGGCCCGGCGAGCCGGGCCTTTTTTCCAATGTCTGAGGCCGAACTCAGCGCACCACGACTTTCGCGCCCAGGTTCACGCGCCCGAAAAGATCGATCACGTCGACATTGTGCATGCGGATGCAGCCGAGCGACACGTTCTGACCGATGTACTCCGGCTCGTTGGTGCCGTGGATGCGGATATAAGTGTCCTTGCCGTCTTCATCGTAGAGATAGAGCGCCCGGGCGCCCAGCGGATTTTCAGGACCGCCGTAAACGACCTTCGGCAAGGCGGGATTGAGTTTGCGGGCCTCCTCCATCGGCACCCAGTTCGGCCATTCGGCCTTGCGGCGGATGAAGGCATTGCCGCGCCATGTGTATTCCTGCGCGCCGACCGAAATCTCGTAGCGCAGCTTTGTCCCGCCCGGCTCAACGAAATAGAGAAACTTGTTCTCCGAATCGATGACGATCGTTCCCGGCTCCAGACCCGTATCGTCCCGCATCCGCTGACGCATCCGGAAGGGATCCTGATTGCGCGCATAAGCGGGCGTCAGCGCCAGAAGTTCGACATCCTTGGCGCTCAACGCCGGATCGGGAAAGGTCTCCACCCGGCAGCCTGCGGCGAGAGCCGCAATGCCGAGGACGGCAAATATGAGGAAAGGACGCATTGGATTGGTGCCGATTTCTGAGAAATGTATCAGAATCATTTATCAAACACGCCGCCACAAGACGAGTGCAAATCAGCAACACTCATGAGTTGCTGCGCTGCATCATGAGGGATTATGCTGGCGCGGATGGGGCGACGATGATCTGCAGCCCCTCCAGGGAACCCGCTTTGTGACCACGCTGCTCCTGACCCATGAAGCCTTCCTCGGCCACGCCGTGCCGGAAGGACATCCCGAACGGCCGGACCGCCTGAGGATCCTGAAACAGGTTTTTTCCGACGACGCCTTTGCGGCCCTGCAGCGGGGGGAAGCGCCTTTGGGCGGCCTGGAGCTCGCCGAGCTCGCTCATCCGGCGGATTATGCGGCGCTCATCGAAAAGCTTTCCCCGGCCCGCGGCTTCGCCGGCATCGACTCCGACACGCTGATGTCGCCGGGAACGCTTGAGGCGACCTTCCGTGCGCTGGGCGGCGCGGCCAGGGCGGTCGATGCCGTCTTTACCGGCGAGGCCTCCAATGCTTTCCTCGCCGCCCGTCCGCCCGGCCACCATGCGGAGACGCAGCGCGCCATGGGCTTCTGCTTCTTCAACACCGCCGCCGTCGCTGCGCGCCATGCGCAGAAAGTTCATGGCGCGGAGCGCATCGCCATCATCGACTGGGATGTCCATCATGGCAACGGCACCCAGGACATCTTCTGGACGGACAGGGATGTCATGTACGCCTCGACTCATCAGATGCCGCTCTATCCAGGCACCGGAGAACGCTCCGAGACGGGCGAGCATGGCACGATCGTCAATGCGCCGCTGCGGGCCGGCGATGGCGGCGAGGCCTTCCGCGCGGCCATGGATGGCCTGATCCTTCCGCGCATCGCCGCTCACAGGCCGGACCTGATCATCATCTCCGCGGGCTTCGACGCACACCGGCGCGATCCGCTCGCCAACCTCGAGCTGGAGGCCGGGGATTTCGTCTGGGCGACGCGGCAGCTCATGGCGGTCGCCGATAAGCATTGCGAAGGCCGCGTCGTCTCGGTGCTCGAGGGCGGCTATGACCTGATCGGCCTGGCCGAAAGCGCTGCGGCGCATGTCACAGCCCTGATGGAGCGTTAGTGCTGTTGGCAGACCGGCGGAGGCGGCTCTGCGGTGCCCTGGCCTCGGGTTAACGATTGCCCGCACGATTGCCCATCCCGCCCCCTTGCGGGGCGGATGGCCGAGCGCAGCGAGGCCGGGTGGGGGGCTTTTTCTCATTTTCACCCTCACGATCACCCCTCCCCGGCGGCTTTCGCCGCCGACCCTCCCCGTCAAGGGGAGGGATGGAGCTCGCCCGTTAACCCGGATTCACAGCCCTGGCTGGCGCCGAAAGGCGATTTGCCTCGCCATGGATTACGCGTAGGCTTCAGAGCTGACCGTCATGCGCACGCCCTACGCCGCCATCGCCGCCATCATGCTGTCCGTCCTCGCGCTCATCGCCGGGAACGCGCTGCACAACACGCTCGTGCCATTGCGGGGAAAACTCGAAGGGTTTTCCAGTTTCCAGCTCGGGCTTCTCGGCTCGGTCTTCTTCGCCGGCATGCTGGCAGGCACGATGCTGGGACCCGCGATCATCCGGCGCGTAGGGCATGTGAAGGCCTACGGGATTTTCGCCGCCATCGCGATCATCGTGGCGCTGGCCTATCCCGTATTCGTCGACCCGGCCTGGTGGGTCGTGCTGCGGGGCGTGGTCGGCTTCGCCTTCGCAGGCCTCTACGGCGTCATCGACGGCTGGGTGCAGGGAAAAGCCGTCAACGAATACCGGGGGCGGCTCGGCTCGGCCTACCAGTTCGTGCATTTCGTGGCGGTCGCGGCGGGGCAATCGCTGCTGCCGATCGCCGATCCGATGAGCTTCACGCTCTTCACCCTCATCGCCATGCTCTTCGCGCTGTCGATCATCCCGTTCTCGCTGTCGCGCACCGAGCCTCCCGCCTTGCCGGAAACCGCGCGCCTTGAACTGTCTTGGCTCTTCAACAATGCACCCGTTTCCGTGGTGGCAAGCCTCTGCATTGGCGTTGCGAATGGTTCGTTCTGGTCGCTCTTCCCTGTCTTGGGCGTGACAATGGGCCTGACGAACGGGCAGATCGCCTCCTTTCTCACGGCAACGATCCTGGGATCGGCGGCGGCGATCTGGCCGATCGGACGCCTGTCGGACCGCGTGGACAGGCGCATCGTCATGGCGGGGCTGATGTTCGCCGCCGCCTCAGTGGAGTTGATGCTGATGACATTCGGCAGCCTGCCGGTCTGGGGCATGAATATTCTGGGCTTCATGCTGGGTATGGTGTCGATGACGATCTATTCCGTGGCGGTCGCGCATGCCAATGACCGGGCGATCGCGCAGCAATCGGTCACCATCGCCTCTGGCCTGCTGTTCCTCTACAGCATCGGCGCGATCGCGGGCCCCTCCATCGCTGCTTCGGTGATGGACCGTTTCGGGCCAACCTCATTGTTCCTGTTCATGGCCTGCATCCACGCTTTGGCCCTGGCAGTCGCGATCCTGCGCATCCGCCAGCGGCCGCCCGCCGAGGCGAGGACCGAATCCGAGAATGCGATGCCGCCGTGATCCCGACGCGTTATTCTGCCGCGGCGAGCAGGGGGCCCCTGTTGCCCTGCAGGTAATGCATCGCTGCCGTAACGCCGCCCGCACGATGGGGAATGCCGGCCGCAGCCATCCCCATCTCGACGCCCGAGAGCGTTCCGGTGACCATCAGGTCATGGAAATCGCCGAGATGACCGATGCGGAACACCTTGTCGGCGAGCATGCCAAGGCCGCTGCCCAGAGACATGTTGAAGTTTTCCAGAATGATCTTGCGCAGACCATCCGCCGAGTGCCCTTCCGGCACGAAGACGGCGGTCAGCACGCTCGAATGGTCCGATGGCCGGGTGCAAACCGTCTCGAGGCCCCAATGCCTGACTGCCCGGCGCGTCGCCTCCGCCGCGCGGTCATGGCGGGCGAAGACATTGGACATTCCCTCGGCCTCCAGCAGATCGAGCGCCACTTTCAGACCCTGCAGCATATTGGTGGCCGGAGTCGTGGGGAAAAATCCCGTCGCATTGCTGGCGAGCATCTCGGCCCAGTCCCAGTAGGAGCGCGGCGAGCCGCCGGTCTTCGAGACGGCGAGCGCCTTGTCCGACACGGCATTGAACGAGAGGCCCGGCGGCAGCATCAGGCCTTTCTGGGAACCTGCGATCGAGACGTCCACGCCCCATTCGTCGTGCTTGTATTCCAGCGAGCCCAGCCCCGAGATCGTGTCGGCCATCAGCAGCGCCGGGTGACCCGCCGCATCGATGGCCCGCCGGACGGCGGCGATATCGGTGACGCAGCCGGTCGAGGTCTCGTTATGGACGACGCAGACCGCCTTGATGGCATGGCCCTTGTCCTCGCGCAGCCGCGCCTCGATGGCGGAGGCTTCGGCGCCGGTGCGCCAGTCGCTCTCGATGATCCCGGCCTTAAGGCCAAGCTTGGTCGCCATCTTGTGCCAGAGCGTCGCGAACCAGCCGGTCCGGTACATCAGCACCTCATCGCCCGGCTTCAGCGTGTTGACGAGGGCCGCCTCCCAGGCGCCGGTGCCGCTCGCCGGATAGATGATGACCGGGTTCGCGGTTCCGAAAACCGGCCGGATGCGCGCCAGAACCTCTCGCCCCAGCTTCTGGAACTCGGGTCCGCGATGATCGATCGTCGGCATTGCGATCGCGGCCAGCACCGCCAGCGGCGTATTCGAGGGACCTGGCAATTGCAGAAAATGGCGGCCGGGCTGGTGCATGTGCGTTTCCTGTCCTGCGATCATTGAAGGGCTTCGACCGCTGTTTTGGGCTTTGTATTCCCAAAAAACACTGTGGTACAGCCTCTCGATGAACACGTCAGTCAGTCGCGATCTCGACCTCGAACGGCGGCTGCAAAAAGCCGTTTCCGGAGAAGTGCGGTTCGATGCCTTCACGCGCGGGCGTTTCGCCACCGATGCGTCCATTTATCAGATGATGCCGCAGGGCGTGGTTTTTCCCCGCAGCGCCGACGATATCGCTGCCTGCCTCGACATCGCCCGCAGGCGCGGCGTGCCTGTTATCATGCGGGGCGGCGGCACCAGCCAGAACGGCCAGCCGATCGGCAACGGCATCGTTGTCGATTGCAGCAGCGCCTTCAACCGGCTGCTCGATTATGATCCCGAAGCCCAGACCGTGACCGTCGAACCGGGCATGGTGCTGGAGCAGCTCAATGCGCGGCTCAGGGCGGACGGGCTGTTTTTCCCGGTGGAGCCCTCAACCGCCAGCCGCTGCACGATCGGCGGCATGACGGGCAACAATTCCTGCGGCGCGCGGTCCATCCGCTACGGCAAGATGGTCGACAATGTTCTGGCCGTCGATGCCCTGCTGGCGAGCGGTGAGGCGATCCATTTCGCCACGCATAACGCGACCACGGCGCAGGCGCTGGCGCAGGACATGCTGCGCATCGCTGAGCGGGAGCGCGCGGAGATCATCGCACGTTATCCCAAGGTGCAGCGGCGGGTGGGCGGCTACAACCTTGACAGCCTCATCGAGCCTGATCCGAACCTCGCGCATCTGCTTGTCGGCTCGGAAGGAACGCTTGCCGCCTTCACGGCGGTGACGCTGAAGCTCTCGCGCCTGCCCGCCCACCGCGTCATGGGCGTTTGTCATTTTCCCGGCTTTCGCGCCGCCATGGAAACGACGCGGCATCTGGTGGCGCTCGGCCCTGTGGCGGTCGAGCTTGTCGACAGCAACGTGCTGGCGCTGGGCGCCGATATCCCGCTCTTCCGGCGCACGCTGGCGGATATCACCAAAGGCCAGCCGGATTGCCTGCTGCTCGTCGAATTCGCCGGCGATTCCCTTGATGATCTGAAGCGCGATCTGAAGCGGCTGGATCAATGCATGGCGGACCACGGCTTCCCCGATGCCATCGTTGAGGTGATCGAGCCCGCCCGGCAGAAGCAGGTCTGGGAGGTGCGGGAGGCCTGCCTCAACATCATGATGTCGATGAAGGGCGATGGAAAGCCGGTCTCCTTCATCGAGGATTGCGCCGTGCCGCTGGACAGGCTCGCCGATTACACGGCAGCCGTCACCGATATCTTCGCCAGCCATGGCACGCGCGGCACCTGGTATGCCCATGCCTCGGTCGGCTGCCTGCATGTGCGCCCCATCCTCAACATGAAAACGGCGGAGGGCGTGAAGGCCATGCGGAGCATCGCCGAGGAGACGGCGGCGCTGGTGAAGCGCTTCGAGGGCTCCTATTCCGGCGAGCATGGCGACGGCATCTCGCGCTCGGAATTCATCGAGCCTTTGTTCGGCGCGAGGCTCACGGCGGCCTTCAGCGAGGTGAAGCAAGCCTTCGACCCCGAAAACCGGCTCAACCCGGGCAAGATCGTGGAGCCGCTCCGATTCGACGATCGCCGGCTGATGCGCTTCGGCGAAGGCTACCGGACCGCCCTGCCCGGCCACGAAGCGCTCGACTGGTCGGCTGCCGGCGGTTTCGGACAGGCCATCGAGATGTGCAACAACAACGGCGCCTGCCGGAAGCTCTCGGGCGGCGCGATGTGCCCGTCCTACCGGGTCACAAAGGACGAAACCCATGTCACGCGGGGACGCGCCAATGCGCTGCGGCTGGCGATCTCGGGACAGTTGGGAGCCGATGCCTTCACGTCTCCGGCCATGAAGGAGGCGATGGACCTTTGCGTCGGCTGCAAGGCCTGTCAGCGCGAATGCCCCACCGGCGTCGATATGGCGAAGATGAAGGTGGAGTTCCTGAGCCATTATCATGCCCGCCACGGCCTGCCGCTGAAGGAGCGGCTGGTCGCGCATCTGCCCCGCTATGCCGGATGGGCGGCGAAGCTCGCGCCGCTCCTCAACCTGCGCGACCAGGTGCCGGGGCTGGCGGCGCTCTCGGAGAAGCTCCTTGGCTTTTCGGCGCGCCGATCGCTGCCGGTCTGGCGGGAGCCGTGGCGCGAAACTGGGGCGGTCGCCTCCCCTGCCGATGTCGCGGGCGATGGCCTCGACGTCATCCTCTGGGGCGACACGTTCAACCGCGCCTTCGAGCGGGAGAACCTGGAGGCCGCGACGCGGGTGCTCAAAGCAGCCGGGTACCGCCTGCACCGCATCCCGCCTCAAGACGGAGGCCGGGCGCTCTGCTGCGGGCGGACCTATCTCGCCTGCGGGCAGGTCGCTGAGGCGCGCAAGGAGGCGGCGCGCACGGCGGAAGCGCTGCTGCCCTTCATCGCCCGGGGCGCGAAAGTGGTGGGGCTTGAGCCTTCCTGCCTGCTGACGCTGCGCGACGAGTTCGGCGCGCTCCTGCCCAAAGAGCAGGCCGAGCCGATCAAGGCCGCCGCGCTGCTGATCGAGGAATTGCTGGCCGCCGATCTCGCCTCCGGCAAGGTGAGCCTGCCGCTCAAGGATCAGGCGGGCCGCAAGGCGCATCTGCACGGCCATTGCCACCAGAAGGCGGCGGATGCGATGGGCGCGGTCGAGGCCTGCCTCAAGGCCGTGCCCGGCCTCTCGGTGACGCTGATCGAATCAAGCTGCTGCGGCATGGCCGGCGCCTTCGGCTACGACGCCCGCCACATCGATGTTTCGCTGCAGATGGCCGAGCTTTCGCTGCTGCCGGCCGTTCGCAAGGCGGATGCCGACGACATCATCGTGGCCGATGGCGCCTCCTGCCGGCACCAGATCAGGGATGGCGCGGACCGCGAGGCCGTCCATGTCGTGCGCGTGCTGGACGGGGCTTTGCGCTAATGCGCGTCGTCCCAGTTGAGGGCGGCGCGCGCATCCACCTGTAACGGCACGGCCAGCTGCACGGCCGGCAGCGGCGCCTCGATCATCACCGCCTTGATCACCGGGATCGCCTCGCCGACCTCCGCTTCCGGCGCTTCGAAGATCAATTCGTCATGCACCTGCAGCAGCATCTGCGTCGAGAGCTTCGCCTTGGCCAGCGCGCCGTCCATGCGCACCATGGCGCGCCGGATGATATCCGCCGCCGAGCCTTGGATCGGCGCATTGATCGCCGCGCGTTCGAGGAAGGCGCGCTCCGACGGGTTCTTGGTGCCGATCTGCGGATAATGGCATTTGCGCCCGAAGATGGTGGAGACGAAGCCATCGCGGTGCACCGCCTTCTTCGTCGCCTCCATGTAATCCCTGATGCCGGGGAAGCGCTCGAAATAGGTGCGGATATAGGCCCCCGCCTCCTCGCGGCTGATGCCGAGCTGATTGGCGAGGCCGAAGGCGGAAATGCCGTAGATGATGCCGAAATTGATCGCTTTCGCGCGGCGCCTCACCTCGGAGGGCATGCCCTGGATCGGCACGCCGAACATCTCCGAGGCCGTCATGGCGTGAATGTCGAGCCCATCGGCGAAGGCCTTCGTCAATTGTGGGATATGCGCCATATGGGCGAGCACGCGCAGTTCGATCTGGCTGTAATCGGCGGAGATCAGCCGGTGGCCGGGAGTCGCCACGAAGGCGGTGCGGATCTTGCGGCCCTGCTCGTTCCTGACCGGAATGTTCTGGATATTGGGCTCCGAGGAGGAGAGCCGGCCCGTCGTCGTCGCGGCAAGCGCGAAGGAGGTGTGCACGCGGTTGGTCTGCGGGTTCACATAGCCGGGCAGCGCATCGGTATAGGTCGATTTCAGCTTGGAGAGCTGACGCCAGTCTAGGATGCGGGCGGGCAGCTCATGCCCCTGCTCGGCCAGATCCTCCAAAGCTCCCGCGCCCGTCGCCCATTGGCCGGTCGCGGTCTTCTTGCCGCCTGGCAGCCCCATCTTGCCGAAAAGAATGTCGCCCAGCTGCTTGGGCGAGCCGAGGTTGAACGGTTCGCCCACGAGCTTCTGGATCTCATCCTCCAGCCCCGCCATGCGCTGAGCGAATTCGCCCGAGAGGCGTGAGAGAATTTGCCGGTCGATAGCAATACCGCGCCGCTCCATGCGCATCAGCACCGCAGCGAGCGGACGCTCCAGCGTTTCATAGACGGTGGTCATGGCTTCGGCCGGCAGGCGCGGCTTCAGCACGCGCCAGAGCCGCAGCGTCACATCCGCATCCTCCGCCGCATAGGCGGTCGCCCGGTCGAGCGGGACACGGTCGAAGGTGATGCGGTTCTTGCCGGTGCCCGTCACCGTATCGAAGCTGATCGGCGTGTGGCCGAGCCAGCGGGTGGACAGCGCATCCATGCCATGACCGCCGCCGCCCGCGCCGCCATCAAGCGCATAGGACATCAGCATCGTGTCGTCGATATTGCGGAGTTCGATGCCGTGCTGACGGAAGACCAGCATGTCGAACTTGATGTTCTGGCCGATCTTGAGAACGCTTTCGTCCTCCAGCACGGCCTTCAGCCGGTCAAGCGCGGGCTTCGTTTCCATCTGTCCGGCGAGGAGATCGCCGCCGCCGAAGAGGTCGCCACTGCCCTCGCCCTTGTGCAGCAATGGCGCATAGGCGGCCTTGCCGGGGGCCAGCGCCAGCGAGAAGCCGACGAGATTGGCCTGCATGGCATCGAGGCTATCCGTCTCGGTATCCACGGCGAGGTAGCCCTGATCGCGCGCTTCCGCCAGCCATTGATCCAGCACGTCGAGCGAGGTGATCCGCTGATAGGCCGCCGGATCGATCTTCGTCGTGGCGCCCTCCGATTTGCGGGCTTCCGCCAGGGCCGCGGGGGTGCTGGCGCTCTTCCCTCCCCCTTGCGGGGAGGGCGGCGCGGCGGAGCCGGGCCGGGTGGGCGGCAAGCCTTCCCCGGTCGTGGCGCTTGCCGCTTTCTCCGCATTCGGGAGGGATT
Source organism: Methylocystis sp. (assembly GCA_020252485.1). Lineage (GTDB taxonomy): Bacteria > Pseudomonadota > Alphaproteobacteria > Rhizobiales > Beijerinckiaceae > JADCCX01. The sequence goes on along the minus strand of JADCCX010000038.1, from coordinate 3,130 downwards.
GGGGGCCATAACTGCCCACCCTGAGCCGCTCATCCGGCTCGATTTCATTGACATCCACCGAGCCCAGTTCCGCGACACGCCGCGTGATGGTGCTGAACTCCATCGCCTTCAAAAACGCAACCAGCGCCTTCGCCTCGAAGGGCGGCAGCGCCAGATCCGCCAGCGGCGTCACGAGCGGCACATCGCGCACGAGATCGACGAGCCGGCGCGAGATGCGCACCTTCTCGATGACGGCGGGATCGGTGAGCGTTTCGCGCTTCTTGGGCTGTTTGATCTCGCCGGCGCGGGCAAGCAGCGTGTCAAGATCGCCGTAATCCTGGATCATCTGGGCGGCGGTCTTGAGGCCGATGCCCGGCGCGCCCGGCACATTGTCGGTGCTGTCCCCGGCCAGCGCCTGGACGTCCGCCACGCGCTCGGGCGGCACGCCGAAATAGGCGATCACCTCGTCGCGGCCGATCTTGCGCTCCTCGCGCGCGCCCTTGGTGCCAGCGGCGCCGGACGCCGGATCATACATCGCGACGCCGGGCTCGATCAGCTGCATCAGATCCTTGTCGGCGGAGACGATCAGCACCTCAGCGCCGGCATCGGCGGCCTGGCGCGCATAGGTCGCGATCAGGTCATCCGCCTCGTAGGTGTCCTGCTCCACGGGGATCATACCGAAGGCCTTCACCGTCTCGCGCATCAGCGGAAACTGCGGGACCAGATCCTCGGGCGGCGCGGAGCGGTTTCCCTTGTAGGCGGGGTAAAGGTCCTTGCGGAATGAGTTCTCCGACTTGTCGAAGATGATGGCGAGATGCGTGGGCTTCACGCCCAGCACGCCATCCTTGACGAATTGCAGCATCTTCGTCGCGAACAGCCGGATTGCCCCGACCGGCAGGCCATCGGACCGGTAATTGTATTTCCGGTCCTGGTTCATCGACTGGAAATAGGCGCGGAAGATAAAGTTCGAGCCATCGACCAGGAAGACACGGTCGCCTTTGCCGATCGGCCTGGTGGTCATGGCTGGCTACTCCTCGAACTGCCGCTTGTAGAGCCCGGCATAGATGCCGCCCTTGCGCTTCACAAGCGCGGCATGGGCTCCCTCCTCCGCGACGCGCCCCTGATCGAGCACCACGATGCGGTCGGCATCGCGCACGGTGGAGAGGCGGTGGGCGATGACGATCGCGGTGCGGCCCCGCATCAGCTTGGCCAAAGCCTGCTGCACCTGCGCCTCCGATTCCGCATCGAGCGCCGAGGTCGCCTCGTCGAGCAGCAGGATCGGCGCATTCTTCAGAAAGGCCCTCGCCAGCGCTACCCGCTGGCGCTCGCCGCCGGACAAGCGCCCGCCCCGGTCGCCGACGGCGCTCCCGTAGCCCTCCGGCAGCGCCATGATGAAATCATGCGCCGCAGCTGCCTTCGCCGCCGCCTCGATCTCGGCATCGGTGGCGCCCGGTTTGCCGAAGGCGATATTGGCGCGGATCGTGTCGTCGTAGAGCACGATATCCTGGCTGACGACCGCCACCTGATCGCGCAGCGAGGTCAAAGTCACATCGCGCACATCCTGCCCGTCGATGGCGACGCTGCCCGAGGCCACATCGATGAGACGCGGCGCGAGCGAGAGCAAAGTCGATTTGCCCGAGCCGGAGCGGCCGACCAGGGCGGTGGTCTTGCCGCCTTCCGCCGTGAAGCTTGCGCCGGACAGCGCCTCGGCGCCCTCGCCATAGGAGAAACGCACGTCCTTGAACGCGACGCTGCCCTTGCTGACCAAAAGCGGCCTCGCGCCCGGCTTCTCCCGCACCGCCGGCGCTTCATCCAGGATGGCGAAATAGCGGGCCAGCGCCGCCAGCGCCTCCTGCACGATGGCGTTGAGGTTGCCGAGCGTGCGCACCGGCTGGGCGGCCATGATCAGCGCCCCGCTATAGGCGGCGAAATCGCCGAGCGTCGTCGTGCCGTTCTGCAGACGCCAGCCGACGAAGATGATGACGAGCGCGATGGCGAGGCCCGCGCCGATCTCCAGCACCGGGTCCATGCGCGCCCTGGCATTGGCGGCCTTCATCTTGAGGTCCCGGATTGCGTCGAAGGTCTGCGTTGCGCGGCCCTTGAGATAGCCCTCGAGCTGATAGGTCTTGGCGACGCGCGCGCCCGCCAGACTCTCCGAGACATTGGCGGCCATGGCGCCAACCTGCTCCTGCGTCGCGGTGGCGACCCGCCTGAGTTTTTTGCCGACGCGCGCGATGGGCGGAATGACGAAGGGGGCGACCAGCCCCGCCACCAGCGTGCTTTGCCAATCGATGTAGAGCAGCACGCCGACCAGCGCGATCAGCATCGCCACATCGCGGAAGAACACGGTGAAGAGGCGGGTCAGCGCCTCCTTGATAAAGGCGAAATCCGTGGTGAAGCGCTGCGTCAGCGAGGCTGGGCTTTCACGCGACAGGCGGGCGAGATCAGCGTCGATCAGATGCCCATAGAGCGCCGCCTGCATATCCGCCTCGACCCTCGTGACGAAGCGGTTGGTGAGGATGTTCTGGCCCCAGAGCGCCAGCCCCTTGGTCGCGGTGACCGCAATGACGATGAGCGGGGCCCATTTCAGCGTGTCGAAGTCCTTCTTCTCCAGCAGGTCGAAGGCGCCCTTGACCAGCAGCGGATAGAGCGCATTGGCCGCCGCGCCAATGGCGATCAGGACGAGCACCAGCACGATCTGCAAGCGGTGCGGACGCACCCATTCCCGCCACAGGCGGCGAAGCAGCGGAATCGTGTCGGAGGGAAGGGCTCTGGCCATGAAGCGCCTTCATAGCGGGGGGTGACCGCCATGAGAAGGCGGCGCGTCCCTTCTCCCCGTCCCTTACGGGGAGAAGGACAGGATGAGGGGCGGGGTGATTTCCCTCCGCCCCATCACCAGGCCCCTCACCCCGGCCCTCTCCCCGCTGGCGGGGAGAGGGAGAGAAGCGCGAAGCGAGGGGAGAGGGAGAGGAGCGCGAAGCGAGGGGAGCGTCCCTTCTCCCCGTTCTCCACGGGGAGAAGGACAGGATGAGGGGCGGGGTGATTTCCCTCCGCCCCATCACCAGGCCCCTCACCCCAACCCTCTCCCCGCCAGCGGGGAGAGGGAGAGAAGCGCGAAGCGAGGGGAGAGGGAGAGGAGCGCGAAGCGAGG
>JADCCX010000037.1 GCA_020252485.1 Methylocystis sp. | reverse complement strand
TTGGCGCGGCGCTGCTCACATCTTCTCCCCGCCCGTAAGTCGGGTTTACCCGACTTACGCAGATCTCGGTGTTCATATCGGGCAAGCCCGATATGAAGCGGGGAGAAGTCGCCCGAATGCAATGGAGGGCGGATGAGGGGCAGGGTGAGTTTCCTCGGCGCTCCATCACCATGCCCCTCACCCTAACCCTCTCCCCGTGAACGGGGAGAGGGAATTTGTGCAACGCTGCTCATTTCTTCTCCCCGTGAACGGGGAGAAGTCGCCCGAATGCAATGGAGGGCGGATGAGGGGCAGGGTGAGTTCGCTCCGCGTTCCATCACCATGCCCCTGACCCTGACCCTCTCCCCGTAAGGACGGGGAGAGGGAAAAGATTGCGGCCATTCAGCCGCCAGCCGCCTTCGCCAGCGCCAGCGGATAGATCCGGTGCTCTTCCGCGAGCACGCGCGCTGCGAGGCTGTCCGTCGTGTCATCCGGCAGAACGGGCACCCTGGCCTGCAGGATGATCGGCCCGTCGTCGAGGTCCGGCGTCACGACATGGACGGTGCAGCCATGTTCGGCTTCGCCGGCTTCGAGCGCCCGGCGGTGCGTATCCACGCCCTTGAACTTCGGCAGCAGCGAGGGATGGATGTTGAGGAGTCTGCCCTCCCATTGTCGGCAGAACCACGGGGACAGCACGCGCATGAAGCCGGCCAGAGCCACCAGATCGATTGCTTTCTCCTCCAGTTCTGCGTGAACGGCGCGGTCGAAGCTCTCGCGATCGGGGAAATTCTTATGGGAGAGTGCTACGGTCGGGATGCCCTCTGCCCTGGCATGGCCCAGTCCCGCAGCCTCGGGATTGTTGCTGATGACCAGCGCAATCGACGCCGGGTAGGCGGGGGCCTTCGCGGCCTCGATCAGCGCCGCCATGTTAGAGCCCCGCCCCGAAATGAGGATGGCGGCCCGCTTGCGGTCCGGCGCGGCCGTCATCGCAGATTCAGCGAGCCTGTGCTGCGCACCTGCGGTTCGCCGGGGGTGATTGCGACAGTCCTGCCGATGACGGCTGGCGCTTCGCCCGCCCTTTGGAGCACGGTCATCAGCGTGTCGAGCTTCCCGCCGTCGACGATCAGGGCCATGCCGATCCCGCAATTGAAGGTGCGCAGCATCTCGTGTTCGGCAACGCCGCCGGTTTTCGCCAGCCATTTGAAAACCGGAGGGACCGCGATCCTCTCGATATCCAGCGCCACGCCGACATTGTCCGGCAGGATGCGCGGAATGTTGTCGATGAAGCCGCCGCCCGTGATGTGGACGAGCCCCTTGATGCCGCCGACATTGCGGATGAGGTCCAGCACCAGCTTCACATAGATCCGGGTTGGCGTCAGCAGCGCCTCTGCCAGCGTCTGGCCCTGAGAGAACGGGGCAGCGTCGCTCCAGCCAAGGCCTGCATGGCTGACAATCCGTCGAATCAGCGAAAAACCGTTGGAATGCACGCCGGAGGAGGGCAAACCGATCACGCTCTGGCCGGCCGCGACGCCCTGCGGGAGAACCTGTCCGCGCTCGGCCGCACCCACGGCGAACCCTGCGAGATCGTAATCCTCACCGGAATAGAGGCCCGGCATCTCCGCCGTTTCCCCGCCGATCAGCGCGCAACCCGCCTGTCTGCAGCCTTCGGCGATGCCCCGCACGATCTCGACGCCAATCTTCGGCACGAGCTTTCCGGTCGCGTAATAATCGAGGAAGAACAGGGGTTCGGCGCCCTGCACGATCAGGTCGTTCACGCACATGGCCACGAGATCGATGCCGACGGTGTGGTGGATGCCGCTTTCGATCGCGATCTTCACCTTGGTGCCGACGCCATCATTGGCGGCGACGAGAATCGGATCGGCGAAACCGGCGGCCTTCAGGTCGAAAAGGCCGCCGAAGCCGCCAATCTCGGCATCGGCGCCGGGGCGCCGCGTAGACCGGACCAGCGGCTTGATCGCGTCAACCATGGCATTGCCGGCATCGATATCGACCCCTGCATCCGCATAGGTCAATCCATTGTCTTTCGCCTGTTTCGCCATGAAAAAACCTCGCCATGGCCGGGTAGTCGCTAAGGTCCGCCTTGGCAAGCGCAGCAACTTCGCTATCGTCGCGGCAGCATGCAGCCTTCCGCGCTCAATCTGGCCAATCTTCTGACGGTGCTTCGCTTCTGCCTGGTGCCGATCGTGATCGTGTCGATCCTCAACCGCGAATGGACCATCGCCTTCGTCCTGTTCGCGACGGCGAGCATCACCGATGCGGTCGATGGCTTCATTGCGCGCCGGTTCGACATGCGCACGGAACTTGGCGCCTATCTCGATCCGCTTGCCGACAAGGCGCTGCTCGTCTCCATCTACATCACCCTGGCGAGCGGCGGCTACGTGCCGGTCTGGCTGACCGTCATCATCGTCTCGCGCGACATCATGATCATCGGCGCTGTGATCGTTTCCTGGATCATGGACAATCCGGTGGAGATCAATCCGCTGAAGCTCAGCAAGATCAACACGATGGTGCAGCTTTCCTTCGCGGCGCTGATGCTGTTCATGCTTTCGTTCTCGGTGACGTCGGAACGGCTGGTGCAAGGCGGGGTGATCGTCGTCGCCGCCTTGACCCTGGGATCGATGGTTGCTTATCTCGCCACATGGTTTCGTCATATGGAACATTGAGAAATGCTTGTAAAAAGATGACTTTACAAAGAAAAATAGGCTTTTGGCTGTCGGCTTTCGCGATATTCGCCGCTGTCGTGTGGATCCTGCGCGACGTGCTGATGCCGTTCGCGGCCGGTATGGTGCTGGCCTATCTGCTTGATCCGCTGGCGGACCGCCTGGAAAAATGGGGCCTCGGCAGGATGGGAGCGTCGCTCCTTATTCTGATCGCGTTCGTGCTTCTGTTTGTGATGCTGCTCGTCGTTGCGGTCCCGCTTCTGGGAACGCAGGTCATGGCGTTCATCGAGAAGGCGCCCGGCTACGTCACGCGGCTGCAGATTCTGCTGGTCGAGCAAGGCGGACCGCTCCTCCAGAAGGTCGGCGGCGAGAAAGCATTGGATGATCTCCAGACTTCGCTTGGCGACTTCGTCGGGAAGGCGATGAGCTGGCTTGGCACGTTCCTGACATCGATCTGGTCGGGCGGGCAGGCACTGCTGGGGATCCTGTCGCTTCTCGTCGTCACGCCGGTCGTGGCGTTCTACATCCTTCTCGATTGGGATCGCATGGTCGCCAGGGTCGACAGCTGGGTTCCCGTCGATCAGCGCGAGACTGTTCGCCAGATCATGGGCGATATCGACACCGCGATTTCCAGCTTTCTCAGAGGGCAGACGCTGGTCTGCCTCATCCTCGGCGGCATGTATGCTGTCGGCCTGATGCTCGTCGGCTTGAACTTCGGCCTGCTGATAGGCATCTCGGCGGGACTCCTGAGCTTTATTCCCTATGTCGGCTCGATGCTTGGACTTGTGGTCTCGGTGGGCGTGGCTATTGCGCAATTCTGGCCGGACTGGACCATGGTGGGCCTTGTCCTGCTGGTCTTCGGCATCGGGCAGTTCATTGAGGGCTACATCCTTTCGCCCAAGCTCGTCGGCGAGTCGGTGGGGCTGCATCCTGTCTGGCTGATGTTCGCGCTGATTGCGGCCGGCTCGCTGTTCGGGTTCCTTGGGCTGCTGATTGCGGTTCCCGTCTCGGCGGCGATCGGTGTTCTGGTGCGCTTCGCGATCAAGCAATATCTGGCGAGCCCGCTTTACAGCGGCAGGAGCGGTCTTGCGACGGAGAGCGGGGACGCCAGCGCGGCTTCCGATGGCTGACACGCGCCAGTTGCCTCTGGACCTGACGCTGGAGCCGCGCTTCGGCGAGGAGGATTTTCTCGTCAGCCAATCCAATGCCGAGGCTTACGCCACGATCGACGCATGGCCGGACTGGGCTTCGCGGATGGTGTTCCTCGCGGGCCCGGTTGCCTCGGGCAAGACCCATCTCGCCACGATCTGGGCGTCGCGGGCTGGCGCGCGTTCCCTCTCCGCGAGGGGGTTGGGGCAAGCCGACCTTCCGGCGCTGGCCGCCGCAGGCGCTGTCGTCGTCGAGGATATCGAGCGCCCGGGGCTCGACGAGGCGGCGCTCTTTCACCTGATCAATCTGGCGCAGGAGCGCCAGGCCTTCCTGCTGATCACCGGCGACCGGGCGCCGTCCGAACTCAGGATTGCGACGCCTGATCTTCTTTCGCGCCTGCGGCGGATGCCGATGGTCAGGATCGCTGCGCCCGACGATGCGCTGATCAAGGCGCTCTTCGTCAAGCTCTTCGTCGATCGTCAGCTGGTCGTGGATACAGCGCTCGTCGATTACCTTTGCCTGCGCACCGGGCGCTCCTTCGCCGCCGTCCGGGCAATGGTCGAGCGCCTCGACCGTGAGGCGCTGGCGCGGGGCCGCCGGCTGTCGCGCCCGCTGGCGGCGGAGGTCCTGGGCTGGACGTCGGAAACGTAATTGCGGTTACGGGTGGCGTTTGCCGTCATGATCGTGTCACAACTGCTCTGCCAACAGAAACCATGGCGGCGGGAGAGACAGAACCATGCCCGGAAGGCGGCGTCCGATGACCCGGAAAGCGGAAGATGAGGGCATGGCCCTGAGGCATTTGCCGGCGCGGTTCATCAACCGCGAGCTATCCTGGCTTGAATTCAACGCCCGCGTGCTGGAGGAAGCCTCCAATCCGCATCATCCCGTCCTCGAAAAACTGCGTTTCCTCTCGATTTCGGCCACCAATCTTGATGAATTCTTCATGGTGCGGGTGTCGGGCCTGACGGAGCAGGTCGTGGCCGGGGTGACAACCGTGTCCGAGGATGGCCTGGCGCCCGCCGAACAATTGGTGAAGATCGGAGAGCGGGTGCAGCGGCTCACCGCGGACCAGCAGGCCCGCTGGAAGACGCTCCGTCACGAGCTTGAGGCGGCCGGCATCACGATCGCCGAAGCGAACACGCTCTCCGAGCTGGAGGCGCGCTGGCTGGAGGATCACTTCCTCCACGCAATCTTTCCCGTCCTGACGCCGCTGGCGATCGATCCGGCGCATCCGTTCCCGTTCATTCCCAATCTCGGCTTCTCGATGGCGCTGTCGCTGCAGCGGGCGAACGACGGGCGGCAGCTGCGCGCGCTGATCCGCATGCCGCAGAAAATCGAGCGGTTCATCAAGCTGCCCGACACGGGCGAAGCCGGCGGCTACCGCTGCATCATGCTGGAACATGTCATCCGGCTGTTCATCGGCAAGCTTTTTCCCGGCTATGCCTTGCGCGGCGTCGGCGCCTTCCGCGTCATCCGCGATTCCGACGTGGAGATCGAGGAGGAGGCGGAAGACCTCGTCCGCGTCTTCGAGACCATGCTGAAGCAGCGCAAGCGGGGCGTGGTGATCCGGCTTGAGATCGACGAGTCGATGCCGGAGAGTCTGCGGGCCTTCGTCATCCGCGAACAGCGCGTCAAGGCCGATGAAGTCTTCCTCGTCGATGGCATGCTGGCGTTGAACGACCTCTCGCAACTCGTCTCTCTGGAGCGGCCGGACCTGAAGTTCGAGGCCTATAACGCACGCTTTCCGGAGCGGATCAGGGAGCAGGGCGGCAATTGCTTCGCCGCCATCCGGCAGAAGGATCTGATCGTCCACCACCCATACGAATCCTTCGATGTGGTCGTTCAATTCCTGCATCAGGCGGCGCGGGATCCGAACGTGGTGGCGATCAAGCAGACGCTTTACCGGACGTCCAACGACTCGCCGATCGTGAAGGCTTTGGCCGAGGCGGCGGAAGCCGGAAAATCGGTTACGGCGCTTGTGGAATTGAAAGCCCGCTTCGATGAGGAGGCCAATATCCGCTGGGCGCGCGACCTGGAGCGCGCGGGCGTGCAGGTGGTCTTCGGGTTCATCGAGCTGAAGACGCACGCCAAGCTGTCGATGGTCGTCAGGCGCGAGGCCGGCAATCTTGTCACCTATTGCCACCTCGGCACAGGCAATTACCATCCCCAGACGGCGAAGGTTTACACTGATCTGTCGTTGTTCACCGCCAATCCGGCCATGGGCCGCGATGTCTCACGGATTTTCAATTTCATCACCGGATATGCCGAGCCGCAGGGCCTTGAGCACATGGCCGTGTCGCCGATCAGCCTGAAGCCCCGCCTGATCGAGCATATCGAGACCGAGATCGATCATGCGGAGAACGGACGGCCTGCAGCCATCTGGGCGAAATGCAACTCGCTGGTTGATCCCGTCATTATCGACAAGCTCTATGATGCCAGCAACGCCGGGGTGCAGATCGATCTGATCGTGCGCGGGATTTGCTGCCTGAGGCCGGGCGTGCCGGGCCTGTCGGAAAACATCCGCGTCAAATCGATCGTCGGGCGTTTTCTTGAACATACCCGCATCTATGCCTTCGGCGACGGGCATGGATTGCCCCATCCGAAAGCCGCCGTCTACATCTCGTCGGCGGATCTGATGCCCCGCAACCTCGACCGGCGGGTGGAATCGCTCGTCCCGATCCTCAATCCAACTGTGCATGAACAGGTTTTGGACCAGGTCATGGCCGCCAACCTGCTCGACAACGAGCAGAGCTGGCGGGTATTGGCGGATGGCTCCAGCGTTCGCCTGGCGCCCGAGGATGCTGAGCACGCGTTCAACGCCCATCGCTATTTCATGACGAATCCGAGTCTTTCCGGCCGTGGTAAATCTCTTCAGGAATCCAGCCCGAGAAGCCTGCTTAAGCAACGACGCAATGTCTGATCCCAAGGGTCGGCTGCGGCTGGCGGAGCCTGTCGCGGTTGTCGATATCGGTTCGAACTCGATCAGGCTTGTGGCTTACGAGGGTCTGACCCGCGCGCCGACGCCGATCTTCAACGAAAAGGTGCTGTGCGGGCTGGGCCGCGGCGTCACGAAGACCGGCAAATTGCCCGAGGATGGCGTCATCCTCGCCCTTCAATCGCTGGCCCGGTTCAGATTGCTCATCGAACTGATGGACATCCGGTCGGTCAAGGTGCTGGCGACGGCTGCGGCGCGCGATGCCGACAACGGCGACGATTTCATCCGGAAGGCGCAGGCCGCCATCGGCGCTCCTGTCGAATTGATCTCCGGCCAGCGGGAGGCGCTGCTCTCCGCCATGGGGGTTCTGTCGGGTTTCCATAAACCTGACGGCATTGTCGGGGACCTCGGCGGCGGCAGCCTCGAATTGATCGACATCCATGGCGCGAGGATGGGCAAGGGCGCCAGCGTCAAGCTCGGCGGGCTGGCGCTCATGGATGCATCCGACGGTTCGCTCAAGAAGGCGGCGAAGATCGTGCGGTCCGCCCTCTCCAAGGTGAAGCTCGAAGGCAAGCGGCGCAGCTTCTATGCCGTGGGCGGCACCTGGCGGTCGCTCGCACGCCTCCACATGAGGCAAGTGGGTTACCCCCTCAACGTCATGCACGGTTATTCCCTGGCGGCCAGCGAAGCGATCGATTTCTGCCGGATGGTCCAGCGTGTCGAGCCCGAGACGATGACTTCGATCGAAACCGTATCCTCGGCGCGCCGCCCGCTGCTCGCGCTCGGAGCCCTGGTGCTGGAGAAGGCGCTGCAGGAAAGCGAATGCAGCCAGGTCGTTTTCTCCGCCATGGGCGTGCGTGAGGGGCTGCTCTATGAATTGCTGGAGCCGGCGGAGCGCCGCCAGGATCCGCTGATCGTGGGCGCCAGCGAACTCAATCTCCTGCGCTCGCGATCGCCGCGCCACGGCAACGAACTGGTGGATTGGGCGGATAAGCTCTTTGTCTCGACCGGCCTGGACGAGACGGCAGAGGACCAGCGCCTGCGCACAGCGGCTTGTCTGATGGCCGATATCGGCTGGCGGGCGCATCCCGATTACCGGGGCGAACAGAGCCTCAACATCATCTCGCATGCGGCCTTCGGCGGCGTTGACCATCCGGGACGGGTGTTTGTGGCGCTGGCCGTCTTCTACCGGCATGTCGGACTTTCCGACGATGAGCTGAGCCCGCGTCTGCGCGAACTGGCCTCAACGCGGCTGCATGAAAGGGCGCGCATCCTGGGCGCCGCGATGCGGGTGGCCTATATCCTCTCGGCGTCGATGCCTGGCGTGCTGCCGCGGGCGCCTTTGCTTCGCGAGGGCAGGACGCTCGTGCTCTTCCTGGCGCCGGAGCTCGCGGCATTGAACAGCGACAGGCTGGCGAACCGGATGCGGCAACTCGCGCGCCTGCTGGCGCTTGAGCCGAGGATCATCATCTCTCCCCGGATTTAGGGGGCATTGCAGCTGTAAGACTCGCAGAGCATTTGCCGAAGAAAACAGCCCGAACTCAATCGGCGGCCGTTGCCGCGCGGGTGACGATCCTGCCGTTCTCGACGGAGAGCGCCAGACGGCCCGCCTTGAGCTCCAGCGCCTGCTGGCCGAAGAGCTCGTAGCGCCAGCCCTTGAGGGCCGGCGTATCGGCGTTGCCGTCGCCGGCGATCATCTCGAGTTCGTCCACGGTCGCGATCATTTTGGCGGCCACCTGATGCCGCTCCGAGATCGATTGCAGCAAAACCTTGAGAAGCTGGACAACGGCGGAAGCTGCGCCGGAAGCCGGCTTGTCCCGATCCGGCTTGGGATAGGTCGATGCATCCCGGTGCAGGACACGCTGGACACAGCTGACGACATCCTGACCGGTCTTTGAGCGCTCGTAACCCTGAGGAATGGTGCGCAAGCGGCCGAGCGCCTCGATGCTGTCGGGCGCCGACAAGGCGATATCGACAAGCGTGTCGTCCTTGAGCACACGGGAGCGGGGAACATCGCGCGCCTGGGCCTCTTCCTCCCGCCAGGCGGCCAGCTGCATCAGGATCGCGAGATCGCGGGGTTTGCGGGCCCGGGCGCGCAGCCGAAGCCAGGCGTTTTCCGGCTTCTGTTCATAGGTCTCGACCGCGGTCAGGAAGCTGATCTCCTCGGTCAGCCAGGCGGTCCGCTCCGTTTTGGACAGTTTCGCGGCGAGCTTCGTATAGATGACGCGCAGATGCGTCACATCCGCAAGGGCATAGGTGATCTGAGCCTCGGTCAGCGGCCGCCGCGACCAATCGGTGAAGCGTGACGATTTGTCGATGCGGGCATTGGCGAGGCTGGCGGCAAGCTGCTCATAGGATACCTGATCGCCGAAGCCGCAGACCATGGCCGCGACCTGCGTGTCAAACAGGGGCTTGGGCGTCGTCCCCGACATCTTCCAGATGATTTCGATATCCTGCCGCGCGGCATGGAAAACCTTCAGCACCGCCTCGTTGTTCATGAGCGCGATGAACGGTGAAAGATCGATGCCATCGGCGAGCGCATCGATCGCTGCGGCTTCCTCCTCGCTGGCGAGCTGGATGACGCAAAGCTTCGGCCAGAACGTCGTCTCGCGCATGAACTCCGTATCGACCGTGACATAGGGATGCGTGGCGAGCCTGCTGCAAAGAGCCGCCAGGTCCTCGGTCGTGGTGATCAGACTCATTGCCCGCCTTGGGGTGGCGGAGAGAGTGTCCGCCTCACAACGGGTTCTGGAGGCTTCCCGATGACGCTGGATAACGCACATTATCGATTGATTGCAATAGCTTAAAATCGTGATTTCACGCTCGATGCATCCGGGAGACGCTCGATAGCGCGCGCTGCAGGTGGGATTGGAAGTGGGATCGAGTGAGGGCTGAAGATGGGTCGGGGTCTTGACAAGCTGACTGCGCGTGAGGTCTCAGGGCCGAAGCCGGATGGACGGCACAGCGGCGGCGGAGGCCTCTACCTTGTAATATCCGGTGAAGGCATCCGGAAGCAGTGGGTCATGCGGTATACCTACGCCGGGCGAACGCGCGAGATGGGGCTAGGCGCGGCTGCATCCGTCAGCTTGGCGCAAGCCCGGGAAAAAGCAGCGTATGCCCGTTCCCTCGTAGCTGCCGGAAATGATCCCATCTCGGTTCGTGCCGCGCTTGAGCGGTTTCTGCGCAGGACCCCAACTTTCGGCGAGGCGGCTGAAGATCTCATGGCCTCAATCGAAGGCAGCTTCAAGAACGAGAAGCATAAGGCGCAATGGCGCTCAACCTTGACCACCTATGCGAAGCCGATCTGGAGCATGGGCGTCGATCAGATCACGACCGATCATGTCCTGGCGATCCTCAATCCAATCTGGAGCACCAAGAATGAGACGGCTTCGCGCTTGCGCGGCCGTATTGAGAGGGTGCTTGACGCTGCGATAGCAAGGAACCGCCGGAGCGATGGGAATCCTGCTCGTTGGAGGGGTCACCTTGCTGTTCTGCTCCCGTCTCGCAAGCGGTTGGCCCGAGGCCGCCATGCTGCCTTGCCCGCCAATGATCTGCCGGTCTTCGTGAGGAGGCTGAACGCGGTGAACGGCCTAGGATCGGACTGCACCTGGAATGATGGCGAACTCACCGCCATATTCCGGCAATCCTTTGATATCATCGCGGAAGCCGTCGCCGCACCCATCCCGGCGAGAACGCCGGAAGGCGTCATACGAAAGAAAAATGGGATTTGGCTGGGGCGCCAGGATTCGAACCTGGGAATGGCGGTACCAAAAACCGCTGCCTTACCGCTTGGCGACGCCCCAACGCGACGCTGCCTTAGCCGCTTCAATCGGCGAGGGCAATGTGGCCGAAACGGCTTTTTCAGTTAGGACTGGATCTGGCGTCGCCGTTGCCCCGCGGCAAAGGGTTTACGGTCGTCTCGTTGCGGAATTCGAAGATCTTGCGGAAGATGCCGGGCGCTACGGCTGATAGCGGATTGACAGTCACAATCGGCTGCGAGGCTCGGCCTGCGACGCCGAAGGTCACGGCCAGAAGCCCTTCGTTGCGCCCGCCGCCCAGCAGGCTGCCGAAAAGCGGAATCTGCGAGAAAGCATTGTTCAGCCCATAGGCTGGAACATAGGTTCCCGAAAGGCTGATGCGATCCCGCGCCTGGTCGACGACGCCGTTGAATGTCAGCCCGAGCTGGTTGCCGAAAATCACAGCGTCCTTGATGATCGTTTCCGTTCCTTCGCGGCTGAAATCGATCCGCATCTTGGTGAATTGCGTGTCGGTCACCGACACGCGCTGCTGATCCGGGCCGGATTCGGCGACCAGGCGGCGCAGCGCCGGTTCGTTCCGGAGCGTGAAGTTGCGGGCGATCATGAAGCCGGAGATGCGGGTCGATGCAGGCGTGATCTGGGCGGTGAGATCGCCGCCATACATGCGGCTGTAGAGATCCAGGTAGCGGAAGAAGGCGCCGGCATCGTCGCTTTCAATCGTAACCAGAGCGGAATCGCCCACTGGGCGGCTGGTGATCGTCAGCGGCTGGGCGTTGATGCGTCCGCCCACGTTGAGCTGGCGCAGCTGCCCGCCCTTGATGATCACCCGCACATCCGCGCCGGTCATGACTTCCCCGCCATGACCGGAGAGCAAGGTCGTCTTGATGTCGATATCGACATCCTTGTCCGGATCCTTCCGCTGCGTATCGCCCTGGTTGAGGACACGCAGGAAGGGGCGGGCGTCAAGATTGTTTCCACGAATGACGACGCGGGAGGTGGCGCCCTGCCGGTCAAAGTCGAGGCGCACATTGTCGCCGGGCGAGACGCGGAAGAGGCTGAATTTCGCCGAATTCACCGTCCCGTCCGTGAGAAGCTCAGCCTGACCGCGAAACGCGGATACCCCGCTCTCGATCACGAAGTTCTGGACGCTGAAGCCGGTCGGCTTCTCCTGGACATCGAAGGACGCGCGTCCGGGCCGTCCAGCCGGCTTCTGGAAGCCGGGGAACAGGCCGTCGATCGCGGCTTTCGTCAGATCAATCTCGACAGCGGCGGTCGTGACGCCGTTCGGCGGCTTGAGCGCTGTCACCTTGATGGGAAGGGGGCCTGTCAGATGGCTGCCGAGGTGGATGCCGCGCCGCTTCATGGCGGCATCGTCGAGCGTAAAGGTCAAGACCGTCGTGAGGCTCTTGTCCCTGGCATCGTTCTCGAGCGTCAGCGAGACGGGAACGCCGAGCCAGCGTCCTTCGCCCTTGACATCGATGCCGGACGCATCGGTCGAGATCGTGAAGGATGCGTTTTCAAGACGGTCCCTGCCCATCGCCTTCTCGATGGTGACGCCGGTCATCTTGCCATTGACTTCCGTCGTCACATTGGCGGGCGTCAGAACGGTGCCCAGCGGCAAAGAAACGGTGACATCGCCTTCGAACTGACCCCGGATATTGGCCGGATCGATATCGAGGCTGTGCAGATCCCTGACCCCCGGCAACCGCAGAACCTCCGCCAACGCCTCGAGCGGAGCCGTGCTTTTGGCCTGGAAGCTGGCCTCCGGAGTGAAGGTGTCGAGCCGGGTCAACATCAATGTTCCGTCCATCAGCTGGATGCGCTGGCCCGGCCTCACATCGACGAAGCCGGAGCTCATCGTGGATGTTGAGGAAAGCGAATCCAGCTTCCCTCTGCCGAAGATGCCGGCGATCAGCGGAACATTGGGCGCGAGAGCAACAACGGCGTTCTCGACTGCCACCTCCACATCAACTGCCTCCCGCGGCAATGGCTTGAGATTGACCGAATCGCGGAAGACGGGCCCGGGCATCGCGAGCCGCATGTTCACTCTCGTCAGTTCACCGCCGCGCACCGAATCAATGAGGAAAAGCCGCGCCGGGATCGCGCTCTTCGGCGGCCACCAGCGCAACAGGTTCCGGATCGGCATGTTGCGGGCCTCGGCGGTTGCATGAAGCCCCGGAAGGCCGGCATCGTTGACGATTTTTGCCGACAGATTGAGGTTTGTCCCCGGGCCCGCGAGGGCAAGCCGTTCGATGTTCAGGCTGAGATCGGAGGGCGTGAAAGCCGCAACCATTTCGGCCTTGTCGACCGTCACGATGTCGTCATCAGGCGCAAGGCGCGGCAACGCCCATTGTCCGCCGGACGCCAGCCATCGGACAGGGCCGCCCCAGCCGTCGATCGCGTCGATAGGCCCGGCCAGCGTGATCGCTGCGCCGCCGCCCCGGAAGGCGGCCTTCATCTCGCCGCCGTTCGGCGAAGCTGCCGACCAACTGGCGCGGACGGTTGCTTCGTCGATGCGGATCGGATTGTCGTCCCAATGCGGAAGCAGCGCCTGACCCGCGCCCAGCGCGCCGACGAGGATGAGGTCGGAAACCGACCCGTCCGGCGCCACCACGACATCCGCGCCCAGCGACAGCTTCGACTCCAGAGTAAACTGATTGGTTTCCGCTCCAAGCAGGGCATGAAGGACCGCGTTGCCCAGCTGGGAAATGCGCGCCTCAATCCTCCTGCGGCCCTCGGCCTCTGACACCTTGACCGTCATCGGGACGGTCTCCTGGTCCTTGCGAAGGGAGCCTCTCGCTTCGAAGCTGCCGTCGCCAGCGCTTTCGAAGGCGAGCGCCATGGACTGGAAGGTGATTTCCTTCCCATTGCGGCGGTCCTGCACGGTCAGCGACGCATCGTCGATCGCGAGCGCCGACAGGCCGCCCGATTCGCCCAGCCCCATCACGAAGCTGACGATATCCTGAAAGGAGAGGCTGGTCTGTGGAGGCGCGGAGCCGGGACCGGAAGGAACGGCCCCGGCATGGAACAGGATCTCATTGTTTGCGGTGATCTCGGCCCGTAAAGCCATGCCCCTCAGCGCCAGCCGGTCAGGAGAGAGTCGAAACGTCAGCAGTTGCCGCGGCGTGAAGGCCACGACGGCGTCGGGAGAGCGCAGGATCTCGCGCCCGGCGGCGTTCCTGATCGTGATGTTCTGGATATGCAGCGAAAGGCCGCCATCGCTTTTTTCGATCACCGTTCTGCCGACACCGACGTCGACGCCCGCGCCGATCCGCTGCTCGAGGCTGGACGCAATGCGCTCGGAGAGGAAATCGACTTCGATCGGGCGGCGCGACAGCATCATCCCCGCCAGCGCAACCGCGATGCCGGTCATCATGACAAGGGACACGAATGCAACGGCGAAGCGCCCCCAAAGGGACCGCTTGCGCCGCGCCATCGGCGCGCGGACGGCCGCCTGCGGCGGCATGTCCTCAGCGGCCGTCACCTGAGCGGATTGACTGGTGGGACAGTCGTTCATTGGCCTCACATCTGTCGCACGGATCCGGTCCGGCTCCCGGCCGAATCCGCAGGTGGAGCTTTTCTCTGCCATTCACTGATCGCAAGCGCCAGTAGACTTCCCGAGCGCTTTCGGGATTATGTCTCCGCATCGCGCAAGGAAAGGGCCAAAGCATGGCAACACAGATCGGGATCGGCGCAAAAGCGCCTAATTTCAAACTCCCCGCCGACGGCGGCAAATCGATCGAGCTCGCCTCGTTGAAGGGCAAGCAGGTCGTGCTCTATTTTTATCCCAAGGACGATACCTCTGGCTGCACGCTGCAGGCGAAGAACTTCAACGACAAGCTCGCCGAATTCGCCCGCAGCAATACCGAGGTCATCGGCATATCCGCCGACAGCGTCACCAGCCACGACAAGTTCAAGAAGAAGTACGATCTCGCGTTTCCGCTCGTCTCCGACGAGGACAAGACGGCGCTGGAAGCCTATGGCGTCTGGGTCGAGAAGAGCATGTATGGGAAAAAGTACATGGGTATCGAACGGACGACGGTGCTGATCGACAAGGACGGGATCGTGAAGGCGATCTGGCCGAAGGTGAAGGTGCCGGGCCATGTTGAAGAGGTGCTCGCTGCGGCGAGAGGCTGACGCAAACGGAGGCCTTGCGCGAGCCGCTTCACAAACCGCCTGTTTATGGCCTAATATACCGTTCAGCATCGACAAAATACCGGTGTCGAGCGCCGGAATTGACCGCCGGCTCTCCACCGCCTGGAGAAAAATTGTGAAATCGCGTTTGTGGAAGCCGCCGGCGCAGCCGGTGGCCAAGCTGCGCGCATTCCCGCCTGTTGAGGCGTTGGATGCGGGCATCTATGGCGCGCTCGACCTTGGCACCAACAATTGCCGCCTGCTGATCGCGAGGGCGAATCCCGCAGGTTTCCGCATCCTCGATTCTTTTTCGCGCATTGTCCGGCTGGGGGAGGGGCTTGGCTCCACCGGGAGGCTCGCCGAAGGCGCAATCGGCCGCACGATCGATGCCCTGAAGGCCTGCAAGGAGCGGTTGGACGAACGGCGGGTGGGCAACCGCCGCCTGATCGCCACCGAAGCCTGCAGGGCGGCCGCCAATGGCGAAGCCTTTCTCGATGCCGTGTTCCAGGAGACGGGACTTCGGCTGGAGATCATCGATCGGCAGGCCGAAGCGGAACTGGCTGCGGCGGGCTGTGCGGTCCTGATGTCGCGTTCCGCCGAAAGCGTCCTGCTCTTCGATATCGGCGGGGGATCGACCGAAGTCGTCTGGCTTGCCTCCGACCGATACGGCACGAGCATCGGACAGCGGATTCGGCATTGGACGTCATTGCCGGTGGGCGTCGTGACGCTTTCGGAGAAGCATGGCGGCATCGACGTCAGCCACGGCATCTATGAATCCATGGTGGAGGAAGTGGCCGCGATGCTGCGCCCCTTCTCAGACGGGATCGACAGCCGCCGCCTCGGCCGCAATTTTCACCTGCTCGGCACCAGCGGCACGGTGACGACAATCGCCGCGATGCATCTGAAGCTGCCCCGCTACGACCGGCGTCAGGTCGATGGACTCTGGATGCGCACCGAGGAGGCGCGCCAGGTGATCGCCGACCTGATGGCCACGCCTTACCAGCGGCGCGCCGACAATCCCTGCATCGGCAGCGACCGGGCCGATCTTGTGATTGCCGGCTGCGCCATCTACGACGCTATCGCGCGGACCTTCCCGGCCGAGCATATCCGCGTTGCTGATCGGGGGCTGCGCGAGGGCATCCTGATGCAGATGATGATGCGCAATGGTGTCTGGCTCGCCGACCGGCGGGCACGGCCATGACGAAGGATCGTCCGTCCGCCGGAAAACCGCCGAAGCCGAAAAATTCTGCGGGAAAGCCTCAGGCCGCCGGGAAACAGGGTGGCGCGGCCTCGGCGCCCAAAACGCCCGGCGGGCATTCCTCCGGCAAGAAAGTCTCAGCGAAGCCCAAGGATCCGCGCTTCGCGGAGCGGGTCCATACGGCGCACAAGCGCTCGCTTTCGTCGATCATCTGGCTGCAGCGGCAGCTCAACGACCCCTATGTGATGCGCGCCAAGGAAGAAGGCTGGCGCTCGCGCGCCGCTTTCAAATTGATCGAGATCGATGAGAAGCACCGCATCCTGAAGCACGGCCAGATCATTGTGGACCTCGGCGCTGCGCCCGGCGGCTGGTCGCAATATGCCGCGAAGAAAGTGGGATCGGTCTCCGGAAGGGGCGGCAAGGTGATCGGCATCGATCTTTTGCCGATCGAGCCGATCGCGGGCGTCACGCTCGCGGAGATGGACTTCACGGAGGAGGATGCGCCAGCCCGATTGCTGGAGATGCTCGGCACCGGGCCCGGCAAGCGGATGGTGGACGGTGTTCTCTCCGATATGGCGGCCAACACCACGGGCCATCGCAAGACCGATCACCTGCGCATCGTGGGCCTCACCGAGATGGCCGTCGACTTCGCTATCGAGGTGCTGAAGCCAGGCGGCTTCTTCGTCACCAAACTGTTCCAGGGCGGCGAAACGGCAGCGATGATCACCTTGCTGAAGCAGCATTTCGCCGTGGTGAAGCACGTGAAGCCGCAGGCGAGCCGCGCCGATTCGGCGGAGCTTTACGTGCTGGCGACGGGGTTCAAGAGCTGAAGCGGAGTTCGCCGGACAGCCCGTGCGGCCGTTTCCGAAAAACAGGGGAGCGAAGGGCTCGACTGCCAGCGCATCCGCGTGTTAACGCCAAGCGCCAATCGACAGGCGCCGGCAGGAGCCGCGCCCGGAACCTCCTCAAGGCTCTTTGGCATGGCGCGCATCCTTTCCTCACACGAGATTCCTGAAGCGCTCACCTTTGATGATGTGCTGATGCGCCCTGGCCATTCCGAGGTGCTGCCCTCCGAAACCGATATCCGCTCCCGCATCACCAAACGCATCTCGCTGAACCTGCCGATCATCTCCTCCGCCATGGATACGGTCACCGAAGCGCGGCTGGCGATCGCGATGGCCCAGGCCGGCGGGCTTGGCGTCATCCACCGCAACCTTTCGCCCGAAGAGCAGGCCGATCACGTGCGCCAGGTAAAGCGGTTCGAAAGCGGCATCGTGATGAACCCCTTCACGATTGCGCCGGATGCGACGCTCGGCGAGGCGCTCACGCTGATGCGCGCCAAGGGGATCTCCGGCGTGCCGGTCACCGTGGGCGGGGAGGGCGGCCGCACCGGCAAATTGGTAGGCATCCTCACCAACCGCGACGTGCGCTTTGCCGATGATCCCGATCAGCTTGTCAGCGAATTGATGACGAAGAACCGCCTCATCACAGTGCGCGAGTCCGTGACCCAGCAGGAGGCCCGGCGCCTGTTTCATATCCACCGGATCGAGAAATTGGTTGTCGTGGACAACGATGGCCATTGCGTCGGACTGCTCACGGTGAAGGATATCGAGAAGGCGATCCTCAATCCCAACGCCTGCAAGGACGAAGCGGGCCGCCTGCGGGTCGCAGCGGCGACAACGACTGGCGACGCAGGCTTCGAACGGGCCGAGCGGCTGGTGGACGCGGGCGTCGATCTCGTCGTGATCGACACGGCGCACGGCCATTCGCAGAAGGTGATCGACGCTGTCGGACGCGTGAAACGCCTGTCGAACGATGTTCAGGTGGTGGCCGGCAATGTCGCCACAGCAGCCGGCGCGAAGGCGCTGATTGACGCGGGCGCGGATGCGATCAAGGTCGGCATCGGGCCGGGCTCGATCTGCACGACGCGGATCGTGGCGGGCGTCGGCGTGCCGCAACTGACCGCCATCATGGAAACGGCCGAGGCTGCCCGCGCGCAGCAGATACCCGTCATTGCCGATGGCGGCGTCAAGTTCTCGGGCGATCTCGCCAAGGCGATCGCGGGCGGCGCGGATTGCGTGATGATCGGTTCGCTGCTCGCTGGAACCGACGAAAGTCCGGGAGAAACCTTCCTTTATCAGGGCCGCTCCTACAAGGCCTATCGCGGGATGGGCTCGCTTGGCGCGATGGCGCGGGGCTCCGCCGACCGCTACTTCCAGGCGGATATCAAGGATACGATGAAGCTGGTGCCGGAAGGCGTCGAGGGTCAGGTGCCTTATAAGGGCCCCGTCGGCGCAGTCGTCCACCAGCTCGCTGGCGGTCTCAAGGCGGCGATGGGCTATGTCGGCGCCAGGACGATCACGGAATTGCAGGAGAAGGCGGAATTCGTGCGAATCACCTCCGCCGGCCTGCGCGAAAGCCACACGCATGACGTGACGATCACGCGCGAAAGCCCCAATTATCCCTCACGGATGTGAGGATCAACTGCTGCGGATCGTCACCGGCGTATAATCCTGGAACCAGTTGCGCGATTGCACGAAACCGCCGATCCGCGAGGCAAGCGCGCGCGGGTTGAGATCATGGACCACGAAGAGCGCCGCCGCCTCGTCCACCAGGATTTCGTGCAATCTGGCCATCTCGGCATCCTGCCGGGCGGGTTCGAACTGCTGGCGCACCACCTGCAATTGCGCATCGACGGCCGGCGAATTGTAATAGCCCCAGTTCACGCCGCGCGGGTTCACAAGCGCGGAATCGTAGATGATCCATCCCGTTGTCGGCTCGATCGAGGGGATGGCGATGTTGATGGCATGCGCTCCCATTTGCGCCGGGTCCTTTGAGCCCGCCCGCATCATGCCGATGATGGTGCCGAAATCGACAACCTGGAACTCGACATTGATGCCGACGGCCTTGAGGTTTTCCTGCATGAACTCGTTCATGGGCAGGGGCAGCATCTGCCCGCCGCCGCCCGATGCGATGATCACCTTGACATTGACCGGGCGGGACGGGCCGAAGCCCGCCTCCTGGAGGAGGGCGCGGGCGCGGTCCGGATCATAGCCGATGGTGAATTTCGGCTTGCCGAACCAGGGGTCGCCGGGAGTCACCTTGCCCGCTGCCGGGAGAGCGGAGCCCGCCAGCAATTCCACCATGCCCTTCCTGTCGATGGCGAGATTGGTGGCCTGCCGGACGCGCAGGTCGTGGAAAGGCGATCCGGGCTGGACGTTCAACCGCCAGGCCCAGATATGCGGATAGCTGTTCATCAGCACCTGCATGCCGGCCGCCTTGAGCGAGGCGATCGTGTCGGGCGGCACGCTTTCGACGATGTCGATCTGGCCGGACCGTAAGGCCGCCACACGGGCGGCGCCATCGGCCATCGGGATCAGGATTGTGCGGGCAACCTTCGGCACGCGCGCCTTGTCCCAATAGCCGTCGAAAGCGGCAAGCTCGCAGCGCTCGCGCGCCGTGATGGCGACGACGCGGTAAGGCCCGGTGCCGGCCGGCTGCATGGCGAAGCGCTGCCAGTCGCCACCCAACTCCCGCCAGCGAGAGGGGCTCGCCATCAGCAGGAAGGACATCTGATAGGCGAACATGCCGTCGATGGTATTGGTGGTGATCGCGACGGTGCGGGCGTCGATCTTCTCGTAGCTTCCCAACGACGACAGGCGCGATCGGATCAATCCGACGCGGGGCGCGTGAAACTGTGGCGCCTGCTGGTTGAAGACGGAATCAAGGTTCCAGATCACCGCATCGGCGTCAAAAGCCGTGCCGTCGTGGAATGTCACGCCGTCGCGCAAGGTGAACAGCCAGCGCCGGCGGTCGCCGGGATCGACGCTCCAGGCGCTGGCGAGGCCCGGAATCAACCGCGAGGGCGCATCGGCCTTCGACATGTCCCAGTTGATCAGCGCGTCATAGACGAAATAGCCGCCGAAGCGCAGTCCTTCGAACCCGGCATCCGGGCCGCCCCACATGCGGGGAATATCGGAAAGCGACATGGCAATGCGCAATGGCGGATTGGCGGATTGCGCTTCCGCCCGGCGTCCGGTGGCGCCCGCCAGCGTTGTGGCGGCGGCGCTGGCGAGAAGAGTACGGCGGGTTATCGCATTCATGCGGCGGCTCCTGTGACGACAGAAATTCTCATGCAAGCGGCATGCCAGCTGGGGCCTTGTCCTGGCTTTCGTCCACGAAAAAAGGGCCGCCGAGGCGACCCTTTCCGTTAATTCAAGCGCTGAGGGATATCAGCGGCCGCGCTCCAGGCTGGTCTTCGCATCAACGCGGCCGGGGGCCGGAGCCTGCGGAACTGGCTGTGGCGCTGTGGCGCAGGCGGCAAGCACGGCGGCGATCACGCTCGCCAGAATGATGGGGCGCATGGAAATTCTCCTGACGAGTCTCTGATGTGGAAACGGACGAGCGGGGTTTGCTTCCGTTTCCGGTGAAATGCAAGCTGCGCTGGCGGATTTGGCGAAATCATGTCAATGCGCCGCAATGACTCCTGCCGCCCGCCTTTCCGCCGTCATCGAAGTGCTGTCCGGCCTCGACGAACGGCCGCGACCGGTCAATGATGCCTTGAAGGATTGGGCCCTCTCGAGGCGGTTCGCAGGCTCCGGCGACCGCGCGGGTATCGGCGCCATGGTCCATGACGCGCTGCGCCGGCGCAGTTCGGCGCGCTATGTGATGGGCGAAGACACGGCGCGCGCCACGGCGCTCGGCATGCTGAAGGTCGCCCGGGGCATGGACGCAGGCGAGATCGGAGCCCTGTGCGGCGGCAGCCGGTTTGCGCCAGAGGCCTTGAGCGAGGGGGAAGTTCTGGCGCTTCGGTTCCGCACCACGGACGATGCGCCGGCGCATGTGCGTGGCGATTATCCCGAATGGCTGGACCCTTCCTTCGCCGCAGCTTTCGGCGCTGATGCCGCCGCCGAGGGCGAGGCCCTGGCCAGGCGCGCGCCCCTCGACCTGCGCGTCAATGCGTTGAAAACCATCAGGCTGAAGGCGCTTCCCGCGCTGTCCGAATATGAGGCGGTGGCGGGCCTGCACAGCCCCGATGCGATCCGCATTCCGCCACGCGCGGATGGCCGCATTCGGCCGGTGCAGGCCGATCCGCTCTTCATCAAGGGCATGGTGGAGATCCAGGACGAGGGCTCCCAGATCGTGGCGCGGCTCGCCGATCCGCAACCGGGTCAACAGGTGCTCGATCTCTGCGCTGGCGGCGGCGGCAAGAGCCTCGCCATGGCGGCCCTGATGAACAACAAGGGGCAGATTTTCGCAACCGATGCGGATGCGCGCCGCCTGGCGCCGATCCATGACCGGATCGAGCGGGCAGGGGTCCGCAACATTCAGGTCCGCACGCCGCGTCAGGGTCAGATGCCGCTCGACGACATCAAGGGCCGGATCGATACCGTCTTCGTGGACGCGCCCTGCACCGGCACTGGCACATGGCGGCGCAACCCCGATGCGAAATGGCGCATGCGGCCCGCGAGCCTCGAATCGCGCCTGAAAGAACAGGTGGAGGTTATTGATAATGCTTCAACCTTCGTCCGTGAAGAGGGCGTCCTGATCTATGTGACCTGTTCGCTTCTGCCGGAAGAGAACGATGAGCAGATCGCGGCGTTTCTCGCGCGCAACGCCGGGTTCGAACCGCTCGACCTCAGCTCTTCCTCTGCCTTCAAGGCGATGCCGACGCTCGCCAAGGCCATCCGCAAGACCCGCTCCGGCCTGCTGCTCACCCCGCTCAGGACCGGGACGGACGGCTTCTACATCGCTGCGCTGCGCCGGGCCGCTCGCTGAAGACGACAGGCCTTGTGCGCAAAGACCGGTGTGGTCCCCGCGCATCCGATCGCCTATAGACGCGAGGACCGACCGTCAGATTCTTGTCCGCGAGTGCCTTCGATGCGCCTTTCCCGCTATTTCCTGCCGATCCTGCGCGATACCCCCAAGGAAGCCGAAATCGTCTCGCACCGCTTGATGCTGCGCGCCGGCATGATCCGCCAGCAGGCAGCCGGCATCTACAGCTGGCTGCCGCTCGGGTTGCGGGTGCTCGACAAGGTGAACCGCATCATCCGCGAGGAGCAGGACAGGTCGGGCGCCATCGAATTGCTGATGCCGACGATACAATCCGCCGATCTCTGGCGCGAATCAGGCCGCTACGAGGCCTATGGCAAGGAGATGCTGCGCATCACCGACCGGCACGAACGCGACATGCTGTTCGGGCCGACCAACGAGGAGATGATCACCGACATCTTCCGGGGCTATGTGCGCTCCTACAAGGATCTGCCGCTCAACCTCTACCATATCCAGTGGAAATTCCGTGACGAGGTCCGGCCCCGCTTCGGCGTCATGCTGTCGCGCGAATTCCTGATGAAGGACGCCTATTCCTTCGATATCGATGAGGCGGGCGCCCGCCATGCCTACAACAAGATGTTCGTCGCCTATCTGCGCACCTTTGAACGGCTGGGCCTGAAAGCGATTCCCATGCGCGCGGATACCGGACCGATCGGGGGCGATCTCAGCCATGAATTCATCATTCTGGCCTCGACCGGCGAGAGCGAAGTCTTCTGCCACGGCGATTATCTCGATTTCGCGGTTCCTGGCGCAGATACCGATTTCGACGATGCCGCCGGTCTGCAGGCGACCGTTGATCGCTGGACCTCGCTTTATGCAGCGACATCCGAAATGCATGATGCGGCGGCCTATGCCGCCATCCCCGCTGATCGCCAGGTCTCGGCCCGCGGCATCGAGGTCGGACATATCTTCTACTTCGGCGCCAAATACTCCGAACCGATGAACGCGAAGGTGACCGGTCCCGATGGCCTGGACCGGCCCGTGCATATGGGCTCCTACGGCATCGGTCCCTCGCGCGTCGTCGCCTCGGCAATAGAGGCCGGCCATGACGAGGCGGGCATCATCTGGCCCCGGTCAATGGCGCCTTTCGATGTGGCCCTCATTAACCTTCGCGCCGGCGATGCCGCCGTGGATGGCGCCTGCGGCAAGCTCTACGCCGATCTCACCTCGGCTGGTTACGAGGTGCTCTACGACGACCGCGACGACCGTCCGGGCGCGAAATTCGCGACTGCCGATCTGATCGGACTGCCGTATCAGGTGATCGTCGGGCCGAAGAGCCTCGCCGAAGGCAAGGCCGAGATCAAATGGCGTCAGTCGGGTGCGCGGGAAATCGTGGCCCTCAACGATGTGGTTGCGAGGTTGAAAGCGTGAAAAGGCCCGCCTCTCTTTCGTCCTTCTCCCCTTGCGGGAGAAGGTGGTCGCCGGATGGCGACCGGATGAGGGGTCACGCCACACCGCGTCAGAGACGCCCGCCCTCAACCGTCGGGCTCCGCCCGCCACCTTCTCCCGCAAGGGGAGAAGGAAGGGGCGGCTCATGACCGACGCGGCGCTTGCCGATAACCCGGCGCCGCCCCGGCCTTTCGCCGGGTTCGAGCGCATGCTGGCCTTCCGCTATCTGCGCCCGCGCCGGAAAGAAGGCTTCATCTCCGTCATCGCGGGGTTCTCCTTCGCCGGCATCCTGCTGGGCGTCGCGGCCTTGATCATCGTTATGTCCGTGATGAACGGCTTCCGGAAAGAGCTGATCTCCAAGATCCTCGGCATTAGCGGGCATGTCTTCATTCAGGCGATGGACCAGCCGCTGACCGATTACGAGGAGCTTGCCAAACGTTTCGAGCAGATCAAGGGCGTTCGGCAGGCGATCCCGGTCATCAACGGTCAGGTGCTGGTGGCTTCGCCTTTCGCTTCGACCGGAGCATTGGTGCGCGGCGTCCGCGAGGCCGATATCAGGCGGCTGGAGTCCATCTCGCGCAATATCAGGGCCGGAACGCTCGACAATTTCGACAGCGGCGAAGGGATCGCCATTGGGCAACGGCTCGCCGATCAGCTGGGCGTGCGGGCCGGCGACAAGCTGACGCTGCTGTCGCCGAACGGTCCCGCCAGCCCCTTTGGCCAGACGCCGCGACGCAAGGTCTACAACATCGCAGCCGTGTTTCAGATCGGCATGTCGGAATTCGACAGCTCCTTCGTCTATATGCCGCTCAAGGAAGCGCAGATCTATTTTGACCGCGACAACGATGTCAGCGTCATCGAACTGACGATCGACGACCCGGAGCAGGCGGAGCGCATCTCACAGATCGCCATCGACGTCGCAGGCCGGCCGATCATCACCAGCGACTGGAAAATCCGCAACCAGACCTTCGTGGGCGCGCTGGAGGTCGAGCGGAATGTGATGTTCATCATCCTGACGCTGATCGTCATGGTGGCGGCGCTGAACATCATTTCGGGCCTGATCATGCTGGTCCGCAGCAAGTCACGCGATATCGCGATCCTGCGCACGATGGGGGCGACGCAGGGCTCGATCCTGCGCGTCTTCCTGATGACGGGGGCCAGCATCGGCATCTCCGGAACGCTGGCCGGACTGGTCATCGGCGTCTTCATCGCCCGCAACATCGACGGCCTGAAGAATTTCTTTTCCTGGCTCTCCGGCCGCGATCTCTTCCCGGCGACGCTCTATTTCCTGAGCCGCCTGCCGGCGATCGTCGATTGGCGCGAGGTGCTGACGGTGGTGACGATGGCGATCGTGCTGTCGCTGCTTGCGAGTCTCTATCCCGCCTGGAAGGCGGCCAAGCTCGATCCGGTGGAAGCGCTCCGCAATGAGTGAGTCGGCGCTGCAGCTGATCGATGTCCAGCGCCATTTCGGCGAAGGCGAGAAGCGCCTCGATATTCTCACCGGCGCGCGGCTTTCGCTTTACGCCGGGCAATCGGTGGCCCTTGTTGCGCCCTCGGGAGCGGGGAAATCGACCCTGCTGCATCTCGCCGGCCTGCTCGAACGTCCCGACGGCGGCGAAGTCATGCTGGCCGGCCAGCCGACAGCCACGCTCGACGATGCAGGCCGCACGGCGCTCAGGCGCAGCGAGATCGGTTTCGTCTACCAGTTCCACCATCTGCTGCCGGAGTTTTCCGCCGCCGAGAATGTCGCCATGCCGCAGCTCATCCGGGGGCAGCCGAAGGCGGTGGCCCAGGCGCGAGCCAAGGAACTGCTGGCGTTCCTTGGCCTGGGCGCCCGGCTCGATCATCGTCCAGCAGAGCTCTCCGGCGGCGAACAGCAGCGGGTCGCCATCGCCCGCGCGGTGGCCAATGCGCCCCGTCTGCTTATGGCCGATGAGCCGACCGGGAACCTTGACCCGCATACAGCCGAGCATGTCTTTGCGACGCTGACGTCGCTGGTGAAGGCGTCCCGTCTGGCCGCCCTGATCGCCACGCATAACCTCGATCTGGCGCGCCGCATGGACCGTCGCGTGACGTTGCGGGATGGAATCGTCATCGAGCTCGTTTGACCGGAAGGGCTGCTGCGCAAACGTCCGGGGATGACAGCGGCACGATCCGCCTGCTAATCCAAATCCATGCCAGTCATTGCCTCCAAGCGGCGTCTTGATCACCTTGTCCTTCCCGCCCGTGATCTTGAGGCGCAGGCGGCCTTCTACCAGAGGCTCGGCTTCCGCGTCGGCGCGCGCAATGTGCATCCCTGGGGAACGGAAAACCGCCTCGTGCAGTTTGACGGCTGCTTTCTCGAGTTGATTACGCTTGGCCAGACCGTCGTTCCGCCAGCGCCGGCGCCGCGCTTCTTTTCGTTCGGCGCGCATGTCGGGAATTGGCTCGCCAGCGAGGGTGACGGCATGTCGATGCTCGCCTGCGACAGTCCCGATGCGAAAGCCGATGCCATTTGGCTGAATCAGGCCGGCATCGCTGAGTTTGAACCGTTCTGGTTTGGCCGCAAGGGCCAGCGGCCGGATGGAACGCCGATGGAGGTGGCGTTTTCACTCGCCTTCGCCACACCCTCTGTCATGCCGGACCTCTGCTTCTTCTTCTGCCAGCAGCACAATCCTGAAAACTTCTGGAACCCTGCCTTCCAGGAGCATGAAAATTCGGCGACGGGCGTGAACCGGGTGGTCGTGGTGCGCGACCGGCCTGACGAAGCCGCCGCGTTCCTGAACCAGTGGCTCGGCGGTTTCGCCGGATATGGTGCGCGTGGCGTCACCTTGCGGACAGCGAGGGGCGATCTCTCCGTCTGGACGCCGGACGCCGCGGCAGCGGAATTTGGCGCCGATCCGGTTCTGTTCAACGGAAGCAGGGCCAGATTCGGGGTCATTGTCTTCGCGGTCCTTCGCCTGTCCTCCGTCGCGCAATGCCTTCTCGCCAACAATGTTCCACACCGGCGCGAGGGGCAGCGGATCGTCGTGCCCTCCGGCGCCGCGTTCGGCGTGGTGCTGGCTTTCGAGGAAACGACGGACGAGGATCTGCCGCCGCCGGGACGCAAGATGTCAGCCACGGAGGCAGAGGCAGCGTGAACCCCAACAGGCTGCTGGCCGTTCTCGGATTGACGGGATTTGCCTCAAACATCGCCATCCGCATCGTCGATCCCATCGTTCCCGTGCTGGCGCGGGAGTTCAACGTGACGGTCGCGGTCGCGGCCCTGCTGGCCTCGGCCTACACGCTGCCCTATGCGCTCGGCCAGCCAATCCTGGGGCCGCTTGGCGACGCCAAGGGCAAGGCCCGCGTGATGTCGTTCGCCCTGCTGGTCCTCGCGCTGGGCCTCGCAGGCAGCATGTTCGCCTGGGATATCGCATCAATGGCGGCGTTCCGCGCCATTTCGGGCCTGGCGGCGGGTGCAACCATTCCGCTTGGCATCGCCCTGATCGGCGATCGCTTTCCCTTGGAGGAAAGACAGGTTGCGCTCAGCCGCTATCTGCTGGCCATCATCGTTGGCCAGCTTTCAGGCGCTCCGCTTGCCGGCATCATGGCCGATACGATCGGCTGGCGGCCGGTCTTCGGCATTGCCGCATTCTTCGCGCTCATCGCCGGCATTGCCGTGGGCGTGATGATCAAACCGCAGAGCGGAGCCGTGCGCTCATCGTTCAATCTTGCAGCGATCAAGGCGAATTACCGGCTGGTACTCTCGCGGCCTCTGGCGAAGTATTGCTACGGTGCCGTCTTCGCGGAGGGCGTGCTCATCTACGGCTTCCTGCCCTATGTGGCGGATCTGCTCGAACAGCGCGGTTCGGGCGGCGTCCGCGAGGCCGGCTTCGTCGTGGCCGGCATCGGGGTTGGCGGGCTCCTTTTCAATCTGGTTCTGCCATCCCTGCTGCGCCGGACGTCCCGGCCGACGGTGATGGCGCTCGGTGGGATGGTCATCCTGGCGGGCATGACCGGCGTCGCGACCGGGGCGACCTGGCAGGCCGAGATGGCCGCCTTCACGGTGGTGGGCCTTGGATTCTATATGCTGCACACCGGCATCCAGGTGGAGGTGACCGAGTTCGCGCCCGAGGCGCGGGGCTCGGCCATCGCGCTGCATGCCTTCTGTCTCTTTCTCGGCATGGCCATCGGCCCGGTCGTCTATGGACAGGCGATCCCGCTGCTTGGCGCGCCATTGTCGCTGGTGCTCGGCGGCATCGGCGTGCTGGCTGCGGCTCTGCTGCTGGCAGCGAAGGTTCAGCGCCCGCGATAGGGCGGCACGCCCTGATCCGGCAGAAAAAGGTTTTGGGGCATTTTGCCATTCTGCCAGAACACATCGATCGGAATGCCGCCGCGCGGATACCAATAGCCGCCAATGCGGAACCAGCGGGGTTTCAGAAGCTCAACGAGAGTCTTGCCGATGCCGATCGTGCAATCCTCGTGAAAGGTGCCGTGGTTGCGGAAGCTTGTGAGATAAAGTTTCAGCGACTTCGATTCGACCAGCCATTTGCCCGGCACGTAATCGATCACCAGGATGCCGAAATCGGGCTGCCCCGTCACCGGACAGATCGAGGTGAACTCGGGGCAGGTGAAACGGGCGACGTAATCGGTATCGGGGTGCGGATTGGGCACGCGGTCGAGCGTCGCCTCCTCCGGCGATTGGGGCATGACGCTCGCCTTGCCAAGCTCTCTGGTCTCGATCCTTGCCATGGGCGGCAGCCTTGCACGAATTGGTTGGGTCGCGGGCTTTTCGCCGATAACAGCGTCAGCTACAAGCCCGGTCCATAACGCTTGCCGCCGTGAAAGGCCCTTTGCCATGACCGCCATCGTCGATCTTGTCGCCCGCGAAATTCTGGACAGCCGCGGGAACCCGACGGTGGAGGTGGATGTCATCCTGGAGGATGGGTCCATGGGGCGCGCCGCCGTGCCTTCGGGCGCTTCGACGGGCGCGCATGAGGCGGTGGAGCTTCGCGACGGCGGCAAGCGCTATCTCGGCAAAGGCGTCAGCAAGGCTGTCGACAATGTGATGACCACGATCCACGACGCCATCGTCGGCATCGACGCCGAGGATCAGGCCGCCATCGACGAGACGATGATCAGGCTCGACGGCACGAAGAACAAGAAGAAGCTCGGCGCCAACGCCATCCTCGGCGTTTCGCTGGCCGTCGCCAAAGCTGCGGCGGAGGCCCGGGGCCTGCCGCTTTACCGCTATGTCGGCGGCGCATCGGCTCGCGTCCTGCCGGTGCCGATGATGAACATCGTCAACGGCGGCGCCCACGCCGACAACCCGATCGACTTCCAGGAGTTCATGGTGATGCCCACCGGCGCCAAGAGCTTCTCCGAAGGGCTGCGCATGGGCGCGGAGGTGTTCCACACCCTCAAGAAGCTCCTGAAGGACGGCGGCCACACCACCAATGTCGGCGATGAGGGCGGCTTTGCACCGAACCTGCCGTCCGCCGAAGCGGCGCTCGATTTCGTCATGAAGGCCATCGACAAGGCCGGCTACAAGGCGGGCAAGGATATCCACCTGGCGCTCGATTGCGCCTCTACGGAGTTCTTCAAGGACGGCGTCTATGATTACCACGGCGAAGGCAAAAAGCGGCCGGTCAAGGAGCAGGTGAAGTATCTGACGAAGCTCGTCGGCGATTACCCGATCGTCTCCATCGAGGACGGCATGTCCGAGGACGATTGGGAAGGCTGGAAGCTCCTGACGGACGCCATCGGCGCGAAGTGCCAGCTCGTTGGCGATGATCTCTTCGTCACCAATGTCGAGCGCCTCTCCCGCGGCATCAAGGGCGGCACCGCCAATTCGATCCTGATCAAGGTCAACCAGATCGGCACGCTCACCGAAACGCTCGCCGCCGTCGATATGGCGCAGCGCGCCGCCTACACCGCCGTGATGTCGCACCGCTCGGGCGAGACCGAGGACAGCACGATCGCCGATCTCGCCGTCGCCACCAATTGCGGGCAGATCAAGACGGGGTCGCTCGCGCGCTCGGACCGGACGTCGAAGTACAATCAGCTGCTGCGCATCGAGCAGCAATTGGGCGATCAGGCGCTCTACGCTGGGAAGAGCGCTCTCAAGGCGCTGGGCTGACCGGGTCGCGTCCGATGGACGCGAACACGAACCCCACACCGACGCCAAGGCTGAAGCGGCTGGCCATCCTGGCCATGCTGGGAAGCGTGACCATCTACGGCGTGAACTTCGTCATCAGCCGGCATGCGGTGCTGAACGGTTTCACGCCCTTCGACCTCGCGGCCCTGCGGTTCGGCTTCTCCGGCCTGATCCTGCTGCCGCTTTTCTTGCGGCAGGGCGGCTTCACCGATTGCGCTGGCGTCGGCTGGGGCAGGGGAATCGTGCTCGCCATCATGAGCGGCGCGCCGATGTCGCTGCTGCAGATGACCGGCCTGTCGCTGGCGCCGGCCGCCCATGGCGCGACCATCGGGCCGGGCATCGTCGCGCTGATGAGCCTGCTCGGCGGGGCTTACCTCTTCGGCGGCACGATCACCCGTCAGGCGATCTTCGGCCTCGCGATTGTTCTGGCCGGCCTTGCCTGTTTCGCGCTCGGTGCGACAAGCGCCCCGACGCGGGATGTGCTCCTCGGCGACCTCTGCTTCTTCCTTATGGCGATCATCTGGGGCGGCTATCCGCTGGCGGTGCAGAAATGGAGGATCGATCCCCTGGTGGCGACTTCGGTGCTTTGCGTGCTCTCTTTGGCCTATATGCCGATCTACTGGCTGTTCCTGCCCTCCAACCTCGCCAATATCCCGCTCTGGATCATTGCTTTTCATGCCTTCAACCAGGCGATCCTGAACATGATTGTGGGGCTTTGGCTCTGGGGCTGGGCAGCACGCACCGTTGGAGCGCAGAGCACCAGCCGTTACCCGCCGCTGATTCCGGTGATCGGCACATTAACGGCCATTCCGATGCTCGGCGAATGGCCCGGTATCTATCAGTCGGCGGCCGTCGTGCTGATCGTCATGGGTCTGGTGGTGATCAGCTGGAAGCGCTGAATCCGCTTCGGCGGCACGGCGCTTGCTTTCCTCATCCCTTGCCTGCCGGCCGGAAAACCACCACATCTTGCGGACGACGCCGACTCACGCGGAATCCTGATGAACCCTGAGCCGAACCATCCACCTTTGCTGCCAACGGCAGAACCGGCGCCCCATGCCAAGGGGTCCGGCTGGCAACGGCTGCGGACCTATTTCTTCACCGGTGTCGTCATCGCCGGGCCGGTGGCGCTCACCAGTTACATCACCTGGTGGTTCATCTCCTCGGTCGATGGCTGGGTCAAGCCGATCATCCCCGCCTTCTACCTGCCGGAAACGCATCTGCCTTTCGCGATTCCGGGCTTTGGGCTGCTGGTCGCGATCTTCCTGCTGACGACGCTCGGATTTCTCACTGCCAACCTCGTTGGCCGCACGATGTTCGCCTTTGGCGAGAGCCTGCTTGACCGCATGCCGGTCGTGCGCGGCCTCTACAAGAGCATCAAGCAGATTTTCGAGACGGTGTTTTCGCAAAGCGGCACCAGCTTCAAGAAGGTGGGCCTCGTCGAATATCCCACGAAGGGCATGTGGTCGGTCGTGTTCATCTCAGCCGATCCGAAGGGCGATCTTGCCGGCAGCCTGCCGGGCCGGAGGGAGTATGTCGGCGTCTTCCTGCCCTGCGCCCCCAACCCGACGACGGGCTTCTTCTTCTATCTGCCGAAGGCCGATGTGATCGAGATTTCCATGTCGCCCGACGAAGCGGCCAAGCTTGTCATGTCGGCAGGGCTGATCCAGCCCGAGGAGCAGCAGAAGCTGGCGGCCATAGCGACCAAGGCGCGGCGCAAATCGGCGGAGGACGATGATGCGCCGCCGAGGGCTTTAGCCGGCCCTTAGCAGCCGCGCGGCCTCATTGCGCTCGAAAAGATAGAGGAGCGCCCGCAAGGCCTCGCCGCGCGGTGTCGCCAATTCCGGATCACGGCTGTGATGCAGAATCGCATCGTCGCGCGCGAGGGCCAGAAGATCGCCGTGGATGGCGAGGTCGGCGATGCGAAAGCCGGGCTGACCGCTTTGCTTGACGCCCAGCACATCGCCTTCGCCGCGCAGGCGCAGATCCTCCTCGGCGATCCGGAAGCCATCCTCGGTCTCGCGCATCGTCGCGATCCGGGCCTTGGCCGTCTCGCCGAGCGGCGCCTTGTAAAGGAGGATGCAGGTCGAGGATTTCGACCCGCGTCCCACGCGGCCGCGCAGCTGGTGCAGCTGGGCGAGGCCGAACCGTTCGGCATGCTCTATCACCATAATGGAGGCATTGGGCACATCGATGCCGACCTCGATCACGGTCGTGCTGACGAGGATGCGCGTCCTGCCGTCGGCAAAGTCTTCGACGGCACGGTCTTTTTCCGGACCGGACATCTGGCCATGCACGATGCCGACCGCGTCGCCATAGCGCTGGCGCAGGTCCTCGAACCTTTCCTCAGCGGCGGAAACATCGAGCAATTCCGATTCCGCCACCAGCGGACAGACCCAATAGACCTGCGAGCCGTTGGCCACAGCGCGGCCGATGCCATCCACCACTTCTTCCAGCCGGTCGAGACTGACGGAGCGGGTGTCGATGGGCAGGCGGCCCGCCGGCTTCTCGCGGAGGAGCGAGACATCCATATCGCCGAAATAGGTCAGCACCAATGTGCGCGGGATCGGCGTCGCGGTCATCACCAGCAGGTCGACGCCTGCGCCCTTGGAGGAGAGCGCCAGCCGCTGATGCACACCGAAGCGGTGCTGCTCATCGACAACGGCGAGGGCCAGATCGTGAAACACGACCTGATCCTGGAACAGGGCGTGGGTGCCGACGGCGAGGTCGATCGCGCCAGAGGCCAGGCCTTCCAGAGTCGCGCGGCGTTCCGCTGCTCTGTCACGGCCGGTGAGGAGGGCGATGCTGACGCCTGCTGCCTCGGCCAGAGGCTTCAGCCGCTCGAAATGCTGCCGGGCCAGGATTTCCGTCGGCGCCATCATGGCGGCCTGGCGGCCCGCCTCGATGGCCCGCGTCATGGCGATCACGCCGACGATTGTCTTGCCGGAGCCGACATCGCCCTGCAGCAGGCGCAGCATCCGGTCGGCGCTTGCCATATCCTTGCCGATCTCAACCAGCGCCTGCTCCTGACCGGCGGTGAGCGCGAAGGGGAGGGCGGCGCGTATCTTCGGTTCGAGCGCTCCCGTGCCGATCGTGGGGCGGCCGCTTGCCCTCTTCATGCTGGCCCGGATCATGATGATCGCCAGTTGATTGGCCAGCAATTCGTCATAGGCCAGGCGTTGCCTCGCCGGAGACGCAGGAGACAGCGACGCGACATCCTCCGGGTTATGGATCGCGCGCATGGCCTCGCCGAAGCCCGGCCATTGGCGCTTTGCCAGCACCGACGGGTCTTGCCATTCCGGCAATGCCGGTAGTTTAGCCAGCGAAGCTCTGGCGATTCTGGCGGCAAGCCTGGCGCCGAGGCCCTCGGTGAGCGGATAGATCGGCTCCACCGCCGGCATGCCGGCCAATTGCTTTTCGTCCATGATCCGTTCGGGATGAACCATCTGCCGATGACCGTCGAACAATTCGATCCTGCCTGAGACCCAGCGGGTGGAACCCACCGGCAGCGTCGCCTCGATCTGGCCGGGGCGCGGCTTGAAGAAGGCCAATTCCATATCGGCGGTTTCATCGCAAACCAGCACGCGGAACGGGGAACGGTCGCGTCCGGGCAGGGGCGGACGATACTCTTCCACCAGCACCTTGATGGTCACGGTCTCATCGAGCGGCGCATCGCGCAGGACCGGACGCCGGCTGAGATCAACACCGCCGCCCGGCATATGCATCAGCAGGTCCACGACGCGCGCGGGCTGGCCGTCACGCCCCACGAGGCGGTCGAACAGCGGGGCGATCTTCGGTCCGACACCGGTTACGCCCGTGAGCGGTGCAAAGAGCGGATCAAGGAGCGAGGGACGCATGGATCAAAAGTGGCCTATCCGTTTCCTCCGACCTTATCAGAGGAGACCGACGCTGCTGAAAGAAAGCATGCGGACCGTCATGCCTCCGGGAGAAACCCTTCGAAGACGATCTGATCGGCATGGATCGAGGCTCTTGCCGCATCTTCGGGCGTGCGCACTGTCCAGGCGGACACTGGCAGGCCAAGCGCTGTCCGGCACAGGTAGGGGGCGGCTTGCGGCAGATCCTTGACGTTCCACGACAGGAAAGCCGGCTGCATGTCGCTGAAGTGCAGGAGATTGCCCATCGCATGCTTTTCCTCCACCGAAAGGCCCGCGTAATCGGGATATTCGTAGCGCGCCATGGCGACGATTCCGTGCGGATGGGATGGCAGCAGCGTCCGCAGCGCCGTCACGATCTGCGGATCGAAGGATTCGATGCAGATCGGATGATCCGGATAGCTCTTCACGATCTCCGTAACGCGGCGGGTCAGGCGCAGGCCGCCGTCGAACCGGCTCTTGATCTCCACCACGATCGGCACTTTTCCTGCGACGGCGTCGAGCATCTTGGCCAAGGGATAAATGGCGTTTCCGGCTGTGGATTGCGTGAGGCTGATTTCGCCCAGCTCCGCCGCCGTGCGTTCATCCACCCGCCCACTCTCTCCGGTCAACCGGTCCAGATTGAAATCGTGAAAGACGACCGCCTCGCCATCGCGCGTAATCTGGACATCGCATTCGATGCCATAGCCCCGCTCGACCGCGGCAAGGAACGCCGCCTGCGAATTCTCGATCACGCCGATGCTGCGGTCGTGCAGACCGCGATGGGCGATGGGCTTCGCCATCAGGGCGTTGAGATAATCCGCCATGGTCAGGCGAACTCGAACATCGCCTCGACCTCGACGGCGCAATCCATCGGCAGGACCGCCATGCCCACCGTGGAGCGCGCATGCCGGCCCTTGTCGCCGAGGATCTCGACCATCGTATCCGATGCGCCGTTCATGATGGCGGGAAGCGCCGTGAAGTCGGGCGTCGCGTTGATGAAGCCGCCGAGGCGCACGCAGCGCGTGATGCGGTCGAGATCGCCGAGCGCCGCCTGCGCCTGGGCCAGCAGATTGAGCGCGCAAAGCCGCGCCGCCGCCTTGCCCTGCTCGGCGCTCACGCTGCCGCCGAGCTTTCCGGTGTGTTCTGGCGCGAGTTTCCCGTCCGGGCCGAAACAAACCTGGCCCGAGATCACCAAAAGGTTACCAGTGATGACATAGGGCACATAGTTCGCGACGGGCGCCGCCGCAGGCGGCAATGCGATCCGCAATTCCTGCAACCGGTTTGCGATCTTGCTCATGATAGGCTTTACTCCCAAGATGCTGGTTTCCATTGGAGAGCGTTACATCGGACCGCGCCTCGCTTCCACCACATTCGAATCCAACGACGTCATTTGCCTGCCACTCTTTCCGAAAGCCGAAGATGATCCATCGCGCCTCCACGTTTTCCCTGTCGCTCTTGCTGCTGGCCGCAACGGCCGGCATCGCCGCAGCCGCCACGCCGCTTGCTCCGCATCGGGCGGCCTATGAGCTCAAGCTCCTCAGCTCACGCGGCAAGGGAGTCTCCACCGCCACAGGCCGTATCGGCATCGAATTCACCGGCAGCAGCTGCGACGGCTATGCGACCAATTTCCGGCAGTTGATCGAGTTTGCAGACGAGGAAGGCAAGCCGCATCGATCCGACGTGCGGATGACGACATTCGAAGGCGGCGACGGCAAGCTGCTCCGGTTCAACAGCGAGAAGCGCATCAATTCGGGCAATCCTCAGGTCACGTCCGGCCAGGCCGAGCGCGCCGACGACGGCGGGCTCTCGATCGACGTGCGCCAGCCCAAGCCGAGCAAGATGGATGTGGACGGCATCGCCGTGTTTCCGACCGACCATATGCTGCGCCTCATCAATGCGGCCAAAGCCAACGAGCGGTTCATGGAGGTTCGCATCTATGACGGTTCGGACGGCGGCGAGAAAATCTATGACACGACCGCCATTATCGGCATGCAGGTGCCTCCTGACGGCCGCGCCGTCGAGGAAGCCGCCGACAAGGCCGGACTCAAGTCCATGGCGCGCTGGCCCGTCTCGATCAGCTATTTCGAGCCCGGCAATGGCGAGAGGCGGCCCGTCTATGTGTTGAGTTTCGATCTCTACGAGAACGGGGTTTCGGGCGCGCTGAAGCTTGATTTCGGCGATTTCGCCTTCGGCGGCGAACTCAAGCGGCTTGAAATCCTGCAGGAGACCCCCTGCGCGGCGAAGTGAGTTGATGGTTGCCGCGAAGAACCAGTCGCCGCTGAGGATCGTTACTTTGCCGGCCGTTCGGCCAATAGCCGCCGGCGCGCCTCGCCAAGCGTCACCTGATCCTCGACCGACAGCGCAGGATAGACAAGATCGAGCTTCTCCAGTTCGCGCCGGATGGCCGCCATCACGGCCACGCGCATGAATTTCTTGTCATCCGCCGGGATCACATACCATGGCGACTGCTTTGTCGCTGTGGCCTGGATAGCCTCCTCGTAGGCGGTCATGTAATCGTCCCATCGGGCCCGCTCATCGAGATCGTCGGCCTCGAACTTCCAGTTCTTGCCGGGGTCGTCGATCCGGTCGATCAGACGCCGCTTCTGCTCGTCCTTGCTGACATTCAGGAAGAACTTGATGATCTTGACCCCCTGCCGCGACAGGAATCTCTCGCTCTGGCGGATGGCCTTCAGCCGCCGCTCCCAGATGCGGTCATCGATGAACTGATCGGGGATGCGCTGCTTCTTGAGGATAGCGGGGTGAACGCGCACCACCAGCACCTCTTCGTAATAGGAGCGGTTAAAGATGCCGATCCGGCCGCGTTCCGGCAGGGCCTTGTTGGTGCGCCAGAGGAAATCATGGTCAAGCTCTTCCTCCGAAGGCCGCTTGAAGGCATGCACCTGACAGCCCTGCGGATTGACGCCCGACATGACATGCTTGATCGTCGAATCCTTGCCGGCTCCATCCATGGCCTGGAAGATCAACAGCACTGACCAGCGGTCATCGGCATAAAGGCGATCCTGCAGCTTCTGCAGGTCGCTGACGCCATCCGTGAGCAGCGCCGCCGATATCATCTTGTCGAAATCGAAATCCGAGCGGGTGTCCTCGGTCGGATGATCCTTGAGCCGGAAATTCTTGCTATTGGTCACCCGAAACGGGGCGAGCAGCTCCTTGACGCTGATCTCCGGCCGTTCCTCCTTTGGCATCTCGACCTCGGGCATGCGCTTCCTGCCTGATTTCGCCTTGGCCATGCGTCATTCCCTTCGCTTGCGCGGCCAGTTAACGCTCAATTGGCGGATGTTTCAACGGGTTGAGAGTTGCGGATCGGACTTGCGGCCGCGTTCGAACGCGCCGATCATAGGCCCGAGCGCCCGAAAGCCGGCGCGCTCGATGCCAGGGGCGGAGATGCTGCTGACCGAGCCATCGAGAAACAGCGCATTGGGCGTGCCGAGGCGGTCAAGAAAGAGTTTCGCAAAGTCGGTGAAGGTGACGGCCCCCTCGGAGATCGCAAAATACACCGTGTCAGCGTCCTTGACGCCGACTCCGTTGCGCACTTTCCGGGACACGCCCTCGCTCGGAAACTTCGGATGCAGCTTGCCGTTGATCACCAGCATCGGCCCCGATTGCGTGGCGATCTCCGGGCGGATGTTGCGTTTGAGGAACTGGCCGGTTTCGAGTATGTCGGCCTTGCCGTTGGCGACGAAGAATACGCCGTTCGGCTTCATGTGGAAATTGCCGGGACCATTCGTGGTCGAGGCTTTCACGATTTGGCGGCCGTTCTCGACATAAAGCCCCACGGGATCGAGCGCGGCGTGATACATGCCGGCGTTCATCGTGAAGAGAGGACGCTGTCCCTCCGCCTGCAGTTGCCGGTTGAGCGCGCCGAGTGAGCCAAAGGGCTCGCCCTTGCGGTCCCGCCAGAACAGCTCCAGACGGTGCACGCGAAGGTCGATCTGGCAGACGATGTAACCATCGCCCTCGTGTGATACGGGGGCGCAGGCGCGCCCCTGGGCTACGGTTGGCGGCGCTGCCGCGATCACGCCGCTCCAGGCCAGAATGACCAGAGCGGCAGAGCCGTTTCGCCGCGGTATCGATTCTCGAATCATGGCGCGGGGCCGGTTTTCCCTTTTTTTGGTCAGGTTAACGCTGGACGTGCGCCGATCAAGAGGCATAAGGCGTGCGACCGACGAAATCCGCATGAGGGGCAAAAGCCGGGTGTCTGAACTGATCATCTACGATTGCGACGGCACGCTGATCGACAGCGAGCGTCTGGTCGCCAAGGTCTGCCTCGCGGAAATCCATGCGCTCGGACTGACGCACTGGACCATGGAGCGCTATTACGCCGCCTTTGTCGGCATGCCGGGCGAAGTCGGCTGGAGAACCGTTGCCAGGGAACTGGGCCGCGAGCTCGACGCCGAATTCCGGGACCGTGTCGACGAGGACATCGGGGCGCTTTTTCAGGCCGAACTGTCGCCTCTGCCGGGCGTAAGGGATGCCGTCACGGCGATTGGCGGGAGGCGCTGCGTCGCCTCATCGACCCCTCTCGGCAGTCTGAAGGCCAATATCAGCCGCGCCGGGCTCGCCGATCTCTTCGGCGAGCATGTCTTCTCGGCGTCCCAGGTGCGCCGCGCCAAGCCCGCGCCGGATGTGTTTCTGTTCGCGGCATCGCAAATGGGGCACGATCCGAGATATTGCATCGTGATTGAGGATTCGATCCCGGGCGTCGCAGCCGCGCGCCGGGCCGGGATGATTGTGATCGGTTACACGGGCTCCGCCCACGAGCCGCAGGCGATGCAGGCGCGGCTTCTGGAGGCGGGGGCTGTGTCGGTCGCCGGGCATATGGAGCATCTGCCGAGGCTCATCCGTGCGCTCTGACGGGCAGTCAATGGGCCCGAATTGATTGACTTCACGCCGCGCCCCATGATCATTTCTCCGATGCTCAAACGTCCCTTCCTGCTGCCTCTGGCGCTGCTGCTCCTGCTTGACGGCCGTGATATGGCGGCGCGGGCCCAGTCGGTGCAGGTGACGGCCCCCATCGCGTTTCTGCTCGATGCCGGCACGAATGGCATGCTTTTCGACAAGAAGGCCGATCAGCCGCATCCGCCAGCCAGCCTCGTCAAGCTGCTGACGGCTGAAACGGTGTTCGATGCGCTGCGCCAGGGCAAGATCACGCTCGAGCAGGAGGCGCCGATCACCGAGAATGTCTGGCGTCGGGGAGGCGCGCCCGCCGGCGGCGCCGCGATGTTCGCGCCGTTGAACAGCCGCGTTGCGGTCGCGGACCTCCTGCAGGGCTTGATCGTGCAATCGGCGAATGATGCGGCGCTAGCGCTGGCGGATGCCGTCGCGGGCGGCGAAGCGGCCTTCGTGATCCGAATGCAGGAGCGGGCGAAGGCAATCGGCCTCACTGTGTCGCAGGTCAGGAACGCCACCGGCTACAGCCACCCCGAACAGAAGATGACGGCCCGCGAACTGGCCATGGCCGCGCGCTACATCCTCGACAACCACCAGGACCGGATGGCCCTGTTCAACCAGCGGGAATTCACCTGGAACAAGATCCGGCAGACGAACCGCAATCCGTTGCTC
Organism: Methylocystis sp.; assembly: GCA_020252485.1. Classification (GTDB taxonomy): domain Bacteria; phylum Pseudomonadota; class Alphaproteobacteria; order Rhizobiales; family Beijerinckiaceae; genus JADCCX01. The sequence goes on along the minus strand of JADCCX010000037.1, from coordinate 10,844 downwards.
GCAATGAACATCGGCGCCGATGGCATGGCGACGGGCAACCTGCCGGATGCCGGCTTCAATCTGGTTGGGACCGCCCAACAGGAGGGGCGGCGGCTGATCGTCGTTCTCATGGGCGCCGATACGGCCCTGAACCGCGCCGCCGATGCGCGCAAGCTGCTCGAATGGGGGTTCTCCAACTTCGAGCGCCGGACGCTCCTGAACAAGCGAATTCCTTTGACCGAGGCCAAGGTGATCGGCGGGACGCAAGGCTCGGTCGCCCTCGGACTGGCGGAGGATATCATCATGCTGCTGCCGAAATCGGCGCAGGATCCCGTGACTGTGACGATCCGCTACCAAGGTCCGGTGCGGGCCCCGCTCGCCGACGGTCAGCAAGTCGGACGGCTTGAGGTGCGGCGGGGGCCTTCACTCGCTGCCGAGTATCCGATTGTGACACTCGATAGCGTCCCGCAGGGCGGGCTTGTCAAGCGCGCCTGGGACAACGGCCTCGAATGGTTCGCCGGATTGTTCCGCCGGAGTCCCCGGGCATGAGCAGCACGACCGCAGGAGGAGGGCGGGGCCGCTTCATCACCTTCGAAGGAGGCGAGGGGGGCGGAAAATCCACCCAGATCAGACATCTCGCCGCCTTCCTAATGCAAAACGGCCATGCGTCGCTGACCACGCGCGAACCGGGCGGCTCTCCCACTGGGGAAAAGATCAGGGGCCTGCTGCTTGATCCCGACGCGAACCTCGACGCCATGACGCAGCTCATGCTCTTCTGCGCGGCGCGCCGCGATCACGTCGTACAGCTGATCCGGCCGGCGCTGGCTGGTGGACAATGGGTTTTGTGCGACCGCTTCGCCGATTCCACCCGCGCCTACCAAGGCGCAGCCGGCCATATCGATGCCGGTCTCGTCCGGACCCTTGAGCGCGCCGCTATCGGAGAGACCGTGCCAGACCTGACCATCATCCTCGATATTCCGCCGGAAACCGGCCTGGCGCGCGCCAACCGCCGGCGCGGCGAGAACAGCGCCGCCGATGCGTTCGAAGCCTCCGATCTCGCCTTTCACAGGCGCGTGCGGGATGGCTACCTCGCCATCGCCGCAGCCGAACCGGACCGCTGCGTTATGGTCGATGCCAACCAGGAGGAGGGTGCCGTGGCGGATGCGATCACGAAGCTATGCGCCCACCGGTTCAGCCTTCGGATGCCGCCTCGATCATGACCGCTGATTTCGTTGAGATCGACCGCGACGATGCTGGTCTGGAAGCCGACCGTTATGGGGCGTTTCCGCATCCCCGGGAAATGCTCTGGTATGGCGGAATGCCGGGACCGGAGCAGGCGCTCCTCGACGCGTTTCGCTCCGGCAAATTGCACCACGCCTGGCTGCTGACGGGGCCTGAAGGGATCGGCAAGGCGACCTTGGCCTATCGCTTCGCGCGGTTTCTGCTGGCCAATCCCGATCCTGATGCGCCTGCTCTTCAGCAGGCCTCCGATCTTGGCGTCGATCCGCACCATGCTGTTGTCGGGCAGGTGGCGCGGATGTCGCATCAGGACATGGCGGTGATCCGCCGCGGGCTCGCCAAGGACGGGAAGTCGCTCAGGGCCGAAATAGCCGTTGAAGATGTCCGCGACGGGCTCGGCATTTTCCGCGTCACCGCCGGCGCGGGCGGCTGGCGGGTGGTCATCGTCGATGCGGCGGATGATCTGAACCGCGCCAGCGCCAACGCCCTCCTCAAGATGCTGGAAGAGCCGCCGCAGCGGGCGGTTTTCATGCTCATCGCCCATCAGCCTGGGGCGCTGCTGCCCACGATCCGCTCGCGCTGCCGGGTCTTGCGGGTACCGCCCCTCAGCGAGGCGTCCGTCCGCACCGGACTGGGCAAGCTGACCCAGGCAACGCCAGCCTCCATCGCCGAGGCCGCCGGCGCGTCCGGCGGAAGCCTGCGGCAGGCGCTCGCCTTGCTTGACGCCGCCACAGGGACGATCCGCCGGGAGACGCAAAAGCTGCTCGATGACCCGGCCAATCATGATGCCAAAGCGGCGATGACGTTGTTCGATAAGACGACCGGCAAGGCCGGCGCCGCCGCTTTCGAGGTCATTCTGTCGATGATCGAAGGCCATCTGCAGGAGAGTGTTCACGTGGGCGCCGCCGCCCGGTCACCGCCCGCCGCGCTTGCCGCAAGGGCGGAGCTGTGGGAAAAGCTGAGGCGATCAGCGCGGGATGTCGAGATCTATAATCTGGACCGCCGTCCGCTTCTTCTCTCGGTTTTCTCGGAACTCGCCGAGATCGAGCGGCGGTCCCGCGGTTGATGGTCTCAAAGCGGATGCACAGGTTCCATGGCCGACAAGCCGACATTCTACATTACGACAGCGATCTCCTACCCCAACGGCGTGCCGCATATCGGGCATGCCTACGAGCTGATCGCCGCTGACGCGATCGCGCGGTTCAAGCGCCTCGACGGTTACGACGTCTTCTTCATGACGGGCACCGACGAGCATGGCCTGAAGATGCAGCAAACGGCGGACAAGGAAGGCATTCCCGTCCGGGCGCTTGCCGATCGCAATGCCGCTCGCTTCAAGGCCATGGGCGAGGCGCTGAACGCGTCGCCCGACCGTTTCATCCGCACGACGGAGCCAGCGCATTATGCGGCCAGCCAGGAAATCTGGCGGCGCATGAAGGCGAACGGCGATATCTATCTCGATGAATATGAGGGCTGGTACTCGGTTCGCGAGGAGGCCTACTACGCCGAGAAGGAGCTCACGGCCGCCCCCGATGGTCAGAAGCTTTCGCCGCAGGGCACGCCTGTCGAATGGGTCACCGAGCAGAACTACAAATTCCGGTTGTCGGCTTACGCGGATCGTCTCCTCAAGCTCTATGACGAGGTTCCGGATTTCATCGGCCCTGACAGCCGGCGCAATGAAATCGTCAGCTTCGTGAAGGGTGGCCTTCAAGACCTCTCGATCAGCCGCACGACCTTCAAATGGGGCGTGCCGGTGCCGGAAGACGACGCGCATGTCATGTATGTCTGGGTCGACGCATTGACGAATTACATCACCGGCGTCGGTTTCCCGGATGAGAGCGATCCGCAATGGAAACGATGGCCGGCGGATGTGCATATCATCGGCAAGGACATCGTGCGCTTCCACACGGTCTATTGGCCAGCCTTCCTGCTGTCGGCGGGCTTGGCGCTGCCCAAGCGCGTCTTCGGCCACGGCTTCCTGTTCAACAAGGGCGAGAAGATGTCGAAGTCCGTCGGCAACGTCATCGACCCCTTCGATTTGGTGAAGGCCTACGGCGTCGATCAATTGCGCTATTTCTTCCTGCGCGAGGTCGCCTTCGGGCAGGACGGCAGCTACAGCCACGAGCAGATCGTCAACCGCATCAACGCCGAACTGGCGAATGATCTGGGCAATCTGGCGCAGCGCTCGCTGTCCATGATTGCGAAGGGTTGCGACGGGAAGGTGCCGCCCAAGGGAGAGCTGAACGAGGCGGATCGCGCCATGCTCGCGCAAGCCTATGGGCTTCCCGACAAGCAGCGCCAGCACATCAAGGATTTCGCACTCCACGAGATGTTGAACGCCATCTGGGCCGTGACGGGTGAGGCCAACCGCTACTTTGCGGCCCAGGAGCCGTGGAAGCTGGCGAAGACGGATGTCCCGCGCCGCGACGCGGTGCTCTATGTGACTGCGGAACTGCTGCGCGTCGTCGGCATTTGCTGTTTGCCATTCATTCCGACAGCTGCGGCAAAGCTGCTCGATCTGTTGAGCGTACCCGCGGACCAGCGGACGTTGCTCCACGCGGAAATCGGCCAAGCATTGACAAGCGGCACGGCCCTTCCAGCGCCCGAGGGCATCTTCCCCCGCTATCTTGAGCCAGCAGGCGAAGCTGCCTGATGCTGATCGATACGCATTGCCATCTCGATTTTCCCGATCTCGTCGGCGATCTCGACGGCGTTCTCGCCCGCGCCAACGCCGCCGGCGTGACCCGGATGATCACAATCTCGACGCATGTGAAAAAGGCGGACACCTACCGCGCCCTCGCCGAAGCGCATGAGAATGTGTTCTTCACATTGGGCACCCATCCGCATTATGCCGATCAGGAACTCGATGTGACGGCGGAGCAGCTTGTCCGGCTGGCGGATCATCCCAAATGCGTCGGCATCGGCGAGGCCGGGCTCGACTATCATTACGACAAGGCACCCCGCAGCGCGCAGGCGCAGGGCCTGCGGACCCATATCGCAGCGGCGCGCATCACGCAGCTGCCGCTGGTCATCCATGCCCGTGCGGCGGATGAGGACATGATCCGTATTCTGGAAGAGGAAACGGGGAAGGGCGCCTTTCCTGCGGTGCTGCATTGCTTTTCATCCGGGCCCGAACTGGCGCGCCGTGGCCTCGCGCTCGGATTCTATCTCTCGATGTCGGGCATCCTGACCTTCAAAGCCTCCGATGAACTGCGCGCGATCGCGGCCGAGGCCCCGCTTGATCGTCTCCTGGTCGAAACGGATTCGCCCTATCTCGCTCCCGTGCCGCATCGCGGCAAGCGCAACGAGCCTGCCTATACGCGCTTTACGGCGGAAGCGCTGGCCAGCGTGAGAGGCCTGCCGCTCACCGAAATCGCGCAAGCGACCACCCGGAATGCCGAGCGGCTGTTCACCAGGTTGCCTCTTTTGGCGATGGCGGCATGAGCCTTCGCCTCACCATCCTCGGATGCGGCTCGTCGGGCGGCGTGCCGCGCGTAGGGCAGGGGTGGGGCGCCTGCGATTCTGCCAATCCCAGGAACCGCCGGCGGCGCTGCTCCGTGCTCGTCGACAGGGAGGGCGCTGAAGGTCTGACCCGCGTGCTGATCGACACGTCGCCTGATATGCGCGAGCAGCTGATCGATGCGGGCGTCGAGCACCTCGACGGCATTGTCTACACGCATGACCACGCTGACCACACCCATGGCATCGACGATGCGCGGCCCCTCGTGATCAGGAGCGGCAAGCGGATCGACGCTTTCATGGATGAGGCGACCGCCAACTCCATCACCAGCAAATTCGGCTATATCTTCAGGACCCCGAAGGACAGCGATTATCCGCCGATCCTGACCGAGCGGCGGATTGAAAGCGGCGCGGCATTCGAGGTTGCGGGATCGGGTGGTGCGATCGCGATGACGCCTTTTCGGCTCGCGCATGGAAGTGTCGATGCACTGGGATTCCGGATCGGCAAACTGGCCTATACGCCCGACGTCAGCGCCGTGCCGGACGACGCGCTGCCTTACCTTCAGCATCTCGAGGTGTGGATCATCGACGCGCTGCGCGTCCGTCCGCATCCCAGCCATTTTCATCTGGAACAGGCATTGGAATGGGTAGAGAAGATGCGGCCCCGGCGGGCCATCCTCACCAACCTGCACACCGATCTCGATTACGGCGAACTCGCCGCGCGGCTGCCGGACCACATCACGCCCGCCCATGACGGCATGGTGGTGCAGCTGTGAGCGCGCCAACTGGAACGGGCCCGCAGGACCCAGGGCAGGACCCAGGACGCAGTCCCGTTCCCCCATTCGACCTCGTTCTGTTCGGCGCCACGGGCGATCTGGCTGGCCGGAAGCTGTTTCCGGCTTTGCTGCACCGCGACGCCGAAGGCGTATTGCCGGAAGGCTCGCGCATCCATGCGGCGGGGCGCGGCCACATTGATGATGACGCCTTTCGCCGCTCGCTCGAGCCGGGCCTCGTGAATGTCGGGGCGGATCGGGCGACGCTCGACCGCTTCCTCCGCAAGATCGACTATTTCAGCGTCGATTTTGATGATCCCGCCAGCATCACCGGGTTGGCGAAGGCGCTCGAAGGCTCGGATCGCACCCGCGCCTTCTATCTGTCGGTGGCGCCCGGCTATTTCGCGCGGGCCTGCACCCTGCTTGGCGAGTCAGGCCTCGCCACGCCGCAGTCGCGGATCGTTGTCGAGAAGCCGATCGGCCACGACCTCGCCTCGGCGACAGAAATCATGGACGCGATCGGAAAGGTCTTCACTGAGAAGCAGACCTATCGGATCGATCATTATCTCGGCAAGGAAACCGTGCAGAACCTGCTGGTTTTGCGCTTCGCCAACACGTTGTTCGGCAAGCTCTGGTCCAACGCCGACATCGATCACGTGCAGATCACCGTGGCCGAGGAGGTCGGCCTTGAAAGCCGTGCGGGCTATTACGAAGGAGCAGGGGCCTTGCGCGATATGGTGCAGAACCACCTCCTCCAGCTGCTCTGCCTGGTGGCGATGGAGCCGCCGAACACCCTCGGCGCCGACGCGATCCGGGACGAAAAGCTCCGTGTTCTGAAAGCTTTGCGGCCGATTGCTGCAGCGGATGTGTTGTCGAGGACCGTGCGCGGCCAATACCGGCGCGGGTCGGTCAACGGGCAACCGGTCAAGGGTTACGAGGACGAGCTCGGCCGCGAAAGCCAGATCGAGACCTTCGTGGCGATCAAGGCCGAAATCGACACCTGGCGCTGGGCCGGCGTGCCGTTCTACCTGAGGACCGGCAAGCGCATGGCTGAAAAGTTTTCCGAAATCGTCATCACCTTCAGGCCGGTGCCGCATTCCATCTTCGCATCGCTGGGCAGCGATGGCGAGCTTTCGCCCAACCGGCTGATCATCCGGCTGCAGCCCGATGACGGTGTCAAATTCATCACCATGGCGAAGATCCCGGGTTCGGGCCGTCTGCGCCTGCGCGAAACGGAACTCGACCTCCGCTTCGGGCAGGCCTTCATCGACCGTTCGCCGGACGCCTACGAGCGGTTGCTGACGGATGTGCTGCGCGGGCAGCAGACGCTGTTCATGCGCCGCGACGAGGTGGAAGCCGCCTGGGCCTTCATCGACCCCATCACCGCGGGCTGGGCCGAGCGCTATCCGGCGCCGCACCGCTATGCTGCTGGCCAGAACGGACCAGCGCAGGCCATCGCCCTGATCGAGCGCGACGGCCGGAGCTGGTTTGAGCCGCAAGATCTAGGAAGATCAGAGGGTTAGAGGAGTATTTTAAGGTCGGAATGAGCGTCGCTAGGCTTGCCTGTGAGCGTGGATATAACAAAGAAAGTTCCATAATATATCTTCTGCGAATAGAACGCCCCTTCGCAAGGCTGAATGCAGTTAGGCCCCTGCACAATGCTCGCCTGTCAGGTTATCGTCTAGCATCAGGCGTCGGAGCTATTTCCAAAGCACCTTGCTTATGATACTGAAAACAGATACTATATGAAGCTGAGTGGGAAACACCTCGCCACCCTCGCGGCGGTTTATGCCAAACCGGAACCGGCGAATATCGCATGGCGCGACATCGAGAGCCTCTTCATCGCTTGCGGGGCCGAGATCAGCGAAGGAAACGGCTCCCGCGTGCGGGTCGCTCTGAATGGTGTGCGCGCGGTTTTTCACCCTCCGCATCCACAGAAGGAAACTGACAAGGGTGCCGTGAAATCCGTCAGGCGCTTTCTCTCGGAGGCGGAGATCAGGCCATGAAGGAGATTGGCCCATGAATACGATGAACTACAAGGGCTATGATGCGCTTGTAACCTACGATGAGGATGCGGAGCTGTTTCACGGCGAAGTGATGAACACACGCGACGTCATCACCTTCCAGGGCGCGTCGGTCACTGAGCTGAAGACCGCTATGGCTGAGTCGATCGAGGATTACCTTGCCTTCTGCCAGCAACGTGGCGAGGAGCCCGAGAAGCCATTCTCAGGCCAATTCGTGGTGCGCGTTGACCCTCCTGTGCACCGTGCGGCGGTTGCCGCGGCAAAGCGGGAAGGCATGAGTTTGAACCGATGGGTTGCGAACTTGCTTGAGCGGGCCGCCAATTAGTCCTTTTGGCCATCGGTTCCATCCCTCTCACTCACCCCCCCCACCCACCGAAAGCCTTGCGTTCGCGTGCCATGACCGGTTTGATCGCCCCAGGAGGATTCTCTGGCGACAACCATCAACATGGCGGCCTACAGCGATGCGCTGATCGTGCTGGGAACGGCGAGCATCCTCACGCCCGCGCTGCGGCGCATCGGGATCAGCCCGATCCTCGGCTATCTGGCTGCCGGCATGGCGCTGGGGCCGCTTGGCCTCGGGGCGCTGACGCAGACGGTGCCTGCTCTCAAATGGGTGACGATTTCCGAGCCCAAGACGCTTGACGCCATCGCCGAGCTCGGCATCGTTTTCCTCCTGTTCCTGATCGGCCTCGAAATGACCTTCGAGCGCCTGAACTCCCTCAAGCGCGCGATCTTTCTGCTCGGCGGTTCGCAATGGCTTGTCACGACCCTTGTGGTCGGGCTTATAGCCTATGCCTTCGGGCAACCCGCCGCGGCGGCCATCGTCATCGGCGCTTGCCTCGCCTTGTCGTCGACCGCGATCGTGATCGACCTGCTCGCGGAACAGAACCGGCTTGGCACCAGCGTGGGCCGGACAAGCTTTGCCGTCCTGCTGGCGCAGGACCTTGCGATCGTGCCGCTGCTGATTTTCATCGCCACGCTTGCCGCGGGCACGCAATCCGGCCTGCTGCTCACGCTGAACACCGCGATTTTCCAGGCGGCGCTGGCGCTGGTGCTGATCGTGCTCATCGGAAGGGTGTTCCTGAGGCCCCTCTTCCGCCTGGTCGCCAGCGCCCATTCCGCTGAAATCTTCATGGCGGCGGTGCTTTTCGTCATTGTCGGGACCGGCGTCATTGCCGCTCTGGCCGGTCTCTCCATGGCGCTCGGCGCCTTTGTGGCCGGGTTGCTTCTCGCGGAAACGGAATACCGCAAGAGCATCGAGGCGATCGTCAACCCGTTCAAGGGCCTGCTGCTGGGCGTCTTCTTCTTCACGGTCGGCATGCTGATCGACATCCGCCTGCTGATCGCGGAGCCGATGACGATGATCGCCGCCATTCTCGGCTTGCTGACGTTGAAAATGGCGATCCTTCTGGGTCTGGTGCGGGCCGCCGGCACGCGTTGGCCGGTCGCGGTGGAAACCGCGATGCTGCTGGCGCCCGGCGGCGAACTGGCCTTCGTCGGCATCGGAGCGGCCAAGCTCGGCGGGGTCATCGCCTCGCCTGTCGCGGATTTCCTGCTGGTTACGGTCGCCCTCTCCATGGCCCTGACGCCTTTGCTCGCCGGCTTGGCTCAGCGCCTCGGACGCAGGTTGAGGGTGAGCGAACCTATTGATCCCGAACTCTTCGTGCGGCCGTCCCCGCAATCGCGCCATGCCATTGTCGTCGGCTACGGGCGGGTCGGCAGGGTCGTCTGCTCCCTGCTCGACCAGCACAAGATTCCTTTCATCGCCACCGATTTCGATGGCCGCACGGTGGCCGCCGACCGACGGCAGGGACATCAGGTCTTCTATGGCGATGCGACCGATCCAGCTTTTCTCGATCTTTGCAACATTGGCGACGCAGCGGCCGTCATCATCACGATCCATACGCCAAGTGCGATCGAGCGGCTGGTGACGACGATCCGGGCGATCAAGCCCGACATTCCGATCATTTCCCGCGCCCGCGATGCGGAACATGCCCGCAAGCTCTACCGATTGGGCGTCAACGACGCGGTTCCGGAAACGATCGAGGCGAGCCTGCAGCTTTCGGAAGCCGCGCTGGTCGGAGTCGGCGTTCCGACAGGCTATGTGATCGCTTCGATTCACGAGAAGCGGGACGTGTTCCGCGCGGAATTGCAGGCGGCGGCCAAGGATGCTGGCATGGGGGCGACCCATTCCATGCGCCCGAAGGCTGCCGAATAGACCTCCTGCCGGACTCCCGGCGATAGACTTCCGCCGGCCGCCAATGCTAGCCGTTGATCTATGCCCTCCCCCTCCCGCGATATTGCCGATCTCATCGCCATCATGGCCGCATTGCGCGATCGTGACACGGGCTGCCCCTGGGATATCGAGCAGAGTTTCGGGAGCATCGCGCCCTACACGGTCGAAGAGGCGCATGAGGTCGCCGAGGCGGTTGCCTCCGGCGACCGCGAGGATCTGCGCGAGGAATTGGGCGATCTGCTGCTGCAGGTCGTCTTTCACGCCCGCATGGCGGAAGAGGAAGGGTCGTTCGATTTCGGCGGCGTTGTCGAGGCTGTGACGCGCAAGATGATCCGCCGGCATCCGCATGTCTTCGGCGAACGGAGGAACTGGACGCCGGCCGAAGTGAAGGCCAGCTGGGCGCGGATCAAGGCCGAGGAGAAGGCCGAACGCGCCCTCAGGCGGGGCGAAGCGGCAAGCACCGCAGCGTCCTCCGTGCTGGATGGTGTTTCCGCCGCCCTCCCCGCCGCGCAGCGCGCCGTGAAGCTTCAGGAGAAGGCCGCGAAGGTCGGGTTCGACTGGCCCGCAATCGAGGCCGTGCTCGACAAGGCGGAAGAGGAAATCCGCGAATTGAAGGATGCTGTCGCGGGAGGCAGCGATGCCGACATTGCGGAGGAGCTTGGCGATCTCCTCTTCGTTCTTGCCAATGTGGCGCGCTGGCGCAACCTTGATCCGGACATGGTGCTGCGCCAGGCGAACGCCAAATTCGAGCGCCGCTTCAGGATCGTCGAAGAGCTGCTTCGGGCAAGGGGCAAATCCCCGGCCGACAGCGATCTTGCCGAGATGGATGCGCTGTGGAACGAGGCGAAACGGCGGCGGTGATTTCCCCTTCCACCGTCATTGTGAGGAGCGGCGTTGCCCTGTACCGTCTTTGCGAGGAGCGTTAGCGACGAAGCAATCCAGACCAAGGCCGGCAAAAGCCAGAGCGTTTGCAATGTCGCCCTGGATTGCTTCGCTCCGCTCGCAATTGTCTGTTCAAATTGTGCGAAGGTGGGATGCCAGGAAGAAGGTGGCCACCCGATTCCTGGCGCGGCAAATTGACCGTCTCGCAATTGGGTTTTCGCCCGTCGTCATCATGGTCACTTTGCCGCTTCCCGA
>JADCCX010000036.1 GCA_020252485.1 Methylocystis sp. | reverse complement strand
TGCGACTGTTCGGCAGTATGACAGAGGATGGCCGTGCGCTCGCCAGTTTACGGTCATACCCGGGATTGCTTACGCGCCCCGGCCACCCTCACGCTCGGTCCGAAATCCAAACGCAATCACAACATACAGGATTGCTTCGCTGGGCTCGCAATGACGAAGCAGCCAGTCTGCCGTCGCTGACCGCTCAACCCTTCCGCGCATGCGCGATGTAAAGCTCGCGCAGCCGCCGGGCGACGGGGCCCACCTGCCCGCCGCCGATCTTGCGGCCATCGATCTCCGTCACCGGCATGACGAAATTCGTGGCTGAGGTGACGAAAGCCTCCTTCGCCGCATAAGCCTCTTCCACGGTGAAGGCGCGCTCCTCGAGTTCGATGCCGGTTTCGCGCACCAGATCGAGCAGGGCGTGGCGCGTGCAGCCGGGCAGGATCTTGCGGCTGTTCTCGCGGGTCACGATGCGGGCCGAGGCACCCTCGCCCTTGACGATATAGGCCGTTGACGAGCCGCCCTCGGTAACGATTCCACCCTCATGCATCCAGGCTTCATGACAGCCTTCGGCGGCCGCGGCCTGCTTGGCCAGAACCTGCGCGAGGAGCGCCACGCTCTTGATGTCGCGCCGCGCCCAGCGGATATCCTCCACACTCTTCACCTTGATGCCGGTCTTCGCCTTGGGGCTCGCCAGAAAATCGAATTGGTCGATGAACATGACGAGCGTCGGCTTGACGTTCGCGGGGAAAGGAAAGCTTCGCGTCGCATCTGCGCCGCGCGTCACCTGCAGATAGACGAGCCCCTCCTGCAGCCGGTTGCGCACCACCAGTTCGCGCATCAGCTCCGCGATTTCGGCGACAGGCAGCGGCAGCGGCAGTTCGATCTCGCCGACCGAGCGCTCGAGCCGCGCCATGTGCAGATCGTTATCGACGAGCTTGCCGTCCAGCACGGCCGAGACTTCGTAGATGCCGTCCGCGAACAGAAAACCCCGATCCATGATCGAGATTGTGGCCTGATCCTGCGGGACGAACTGGCCGTTGACATAGGCGATGGCGGACATGGGGCTTCCCGGAAAGGTTGGCGCGGTGGGACTCTCTTGCCATGTTGCCCGCGATCTCGTCCATGGCCGAATGACGATCCTGTTTGGCCGACGGCTGGCTCACCATCCGCCCGGCGGCAGGGGTTGACCGGGCGCGGTGAAGGCGATCGCCTTGAAGAGGCTGCCCATGCCGGTGCGCGTCATCTCGGTCAGCCGCCGCTCCGCGTCACGGATTGCATCCGCCTTCTCAGCCGAAGGCGCATTGCGGATCAAACGGTCGGCCCTGGCTTCCAGTCCGAGCGCCTGCAAGAACGCGCCCTGCCCGACGGGCCCATGGACCGCCAGCCCCGCGCTGCGGGCGCTGCGCGCCAGGGCCGCGAAATCCACATGCGCGGTGATGTCAGCGTCGCCGGGACTGGCGAGCGGATCGATGAAGGCATGGCGTCTGAGCGCCTGCAGCGTATCGCCAAAGCCCGAACGGGCGTGCCCGTAATCGATGAAAAGCGCCACGCCGCCGGTTCGGCGCAAGCGGGTCGCCAGCTCCGCGACAAAGCCATGCGCGGGAACACAGGTTTCCAGCACCGCGCCCTCCGGCCCATCCTGGCGGATCGCAGGTTCCGGCGCCGGCGAAAGCCCGAAGATCAGCGCCTCTCCATCCAGCCCAACGAGCCGTTCATGCCATTGGCCGTTCTGGCGGACATATTGGCGGATGGGCAGGGCATCGAGAAACTCATTGCCAAGCACGATCAAGGGCGCCCCATCGTCCGGAACGTCAGCGATGCGCGCGTGCCAGCGGACGCTGATGCCGTCGCCCTGCAGCCGCCGCCGCTGGATGGCGGCCAGCACAGGGCTCATCTCGATCATGTCCACCGTTATGGCCTTGCGCAGGCCAGGCACAACCGCCATGGCTCTGAGCGCATCGAACATCAGCGTCCCGCGACCGGGGCCGCACTCCATCAGCCGCAAGGCCGAAGGCGAGCCGAGATCCATCCAGCATTGCGCCGCGAAGAGCCCGATCAATTCGCCGAACATCTGGCTGATCTCCGGCGCGGTGACGAAGTCTCCCGCGGCCCCCAGGGGATCGCGCGTCATGTAATAGCCATGCTGCGGATGCCCGAGGCAAAGCGCCATATAGCGCTCGACCGGGATCGGCCCTTCAAGCGCGATGATCCGCCGGATGTCCGTGAGCAGGGCGCTCACGCCACTGTCCGCGCGCGCCAGATGAGCCAGAGGCCGACCGCCAGCATGGGCAGGGAGAGGAGCATGCCCATCGTGGCGAAGCCGCCGAAGAGAAAGCCAAGCTGCGCATCAGGCTCGCGGAAGAATTCGCAGCCGATCCGCGCCAGAGCATAACCCGCCCCGAAGACGCCGGTGATCAGACCCGGCCGATGATAGCCCACGCGGCGGACAAGCACCGCCAGCACGATCAGCAGCAGCAGGCCTTCCGTCGCCGCCTCGTAGAGCTGGCTGGGATGGCGGGCGAAGGGGCCGCCATGGGGAAACACCACCGCCCAGGGCACATCCGCCACGCGCCCCCAGAGCTCCCCGTTGATGAAATTGGCGATCCGCCCCAGCATCAGGCCGAGCGGCGCCACCGTCGCCGCCAGATCGAAAAGCGAGAGCACCGGCAGGCCCCGCGCCCGCGCGAACAGGACCATCGCCAGCGCCGCGCCCGCCATGCCGCCATGAAACGACATGCCGCCGGACCAGATGGCGAGGATCTCCAGCGGTTTGCCGAGAAAATAGCCCGGCTGGTAAAAGAAGACATAGGCGAGACGGCCACCAAGAATAACGCCCAGTGTTGCGTAAAGCAGGAGGTCATCGAGATCGGCCGCGCTGGGGCGCGGGATCGCTCCCCACAAGCTATCGCGCGCCGCGAGGCTCTTTGCGTAAAGGAGCCCCCCGAACAAGCCGGCGATATAGGCCAGCGCATACCAGCGGATCACGATCGGCCCGAGGGCGAAAGCGACCGGATCGATGTTGGGAAAGGCAAGGCCGTTCACGTCAGGCTCCCGACAGGCTGCGCGATTTTGGGCGATCCCCGTATTCCCGCGAATGTGCTATAGCCGGAGGCGGCGATAATCAAAATGAAAGTCATGACACCATGAGCAGCTCCTCCTCCCGCATTCTCGATGATCTCGGCCGGTTGATGACCGATGCCGCCGGCGTGGCCTCGGGCGTGCGCCGCGAGGTTGACAGCATCGTCAAATCGCAGATCGAGCGGATGCTGCGCGACGTCGATGTCGTCACCCGCGAGGAATTCGAGGCCGTTCGCGAAATGGCCGTGCTCGCGCGGGAGGAAAACGAAGCGCTGAAGGCCCGGATCGCGGCGCTGGAGGCCGTGGCTGCGCCTGTCGCCTCCCCGGCCATCAAGCCGGCCGCGAAAGCCGCCAAGGCTCCTCAGGCCCAATAGCATGTCATCCGATGTCCTTTTCTCGATCCTGAAGCTCCTCAGCTTCTTCGTCGTTGTCGGCGTCCTGGGGTGGTATCAGCTCTGGGAGCTGAAAAAGCTGGAAATCGCCCGCACCCAGCGGGAGAATGTTAAGGCGGACAGCAGGGCCGCCGAATAACAGGGCGCCAGCCGACGTGCTCCCGAAAGTCGGCCCGATCGAGCAGCTGCCGAATCTGTGAACAGCGCAGACGAATCGTTGTGGGGGCCCCCCGAATCCTCAAGGTTCGCTCAAGGTCTCAGCTGTCGCGTGCATTCCCTGATTCCCCCGTGTTACGTCTGGCTGATCAGGTGATTCGCCAGCAGGTTAAGGCTGCATTAACCATTCCCGGGGAGCATCGGATGAGTGTCGAGGCGTATCGCGTTTTCAGCGACGGCGGGACCATCAGCTGCCCGCCAGCAATGGGGGCCAAGAATGAGCCGTACCGAGACCATGATTCCACTCAACGATCCGGCCGAAGAGCGCCTTGAGCATCCGGTTGACACAATCGAGCGCCTGGCCGCCCTCAACGAATGGTCCTTCGAACGGGATGAGGACGACGAGATCTGCATCTCCATCAAGGGCACATGGAGCGAATATCACATCGCCTTCACCTGGCTCGAGGATCTGGAGGCGCTGCATCTCGCCTGCGCCTTCGATCTCAAGGTGCCGGAGCGCCGCAAGAGCGAGATGCTGAAACTGGTCGCGGCCATCAACGAGCAGCTGTGGATCGGCCATTTCGACATCTGGTCGAAGGAAGACGTCATCATGTTCCGCCACGCGCTCGTCCTTTCGGGCGGCATGGAGCCGAGCGTCCGCCAATGCGAAGCCCTGATGAAGGCCGCGACGGAGGCCTGCGAGAAGCATTACCAGGGCTTCCAGTTCGTGGTCTGGGCCGGCAAGAAGGCGGAAGAGGCCCTGAACGCAATCATGTTCGAAACCGTGGGCGAAGCCTGAGCCGCGCAAGGCCGATTCGCCAGCGCCTCATCCTGCGTGAGAGAGCATGTCGCGATGGACCGTTGATGACGAAGAAAACGAACCTGCTGTTGATCGGAGCCGGCCAGATGGGCGGCGCCATGCTGGAAGGCTGGCTCCGTCAGGGATTGGCCACGGCGGACATCGCCGTCATCGACCCTTATCCCTCGCAGCGGATCAGGGACCTGGCGCTCGACGGCCTCCGGCTTTCGCCTCCGGTCGATGAGATCGGGCCCGTTGACGTGATCGTGCTGGCCATCAAGCCGCAGAACCTCGACGCCGCCGCACCGCTTCTGGACAGGGTCGCGAGCGAAAAGACTCTGCTGATTTCTGTGCTGGCCGGCAAGACCATCGCAAACCTGCGTGAGCGCGCTCCCGCCGCCCGCGCCATTGTCAGGGCTATGCCGAACACGCCGGCGGCTGTTGGCCGCGGCATCACCGGCTGCGCGGCATCGCCGGAGGTAACGGCCGCGCAGAAGGCCTTCGCGACGGGCCTTCTGGCCTCAATCGGCCGCGTCGAATGGGTGGAGAGCGAAGCGCTGATCGATGCGGTGACCGCCGTCTCGGGTTCGGGCCCCGCCTATGTCTTCCATCTCGTGGAGGCCATGGCGGCAGCGGGCGAGCAGGCCGGCCTGCCGCCGGATCTCGCCTTGCGCCTCGCTCGCGCCACGGTCGAGGGCGCGGGCGAATTGCTTTTCCGTGAAACCAGCACCTCCGCCGCCGTGCTGCGCCAGAACGTCACATCCCCCGGCGGCACAACGGCTGCGGCGCTGGACGTGCTGATGGCGGAGGACGGCTTGACGCCCCTGATGGTGCGCGCGGTGGCTGCGGCCAAGCGGCGGGCGGGTGAGCTTTCCGGCTGAACGGCCCCCGCTTCCGCACGGCATAGGCAAACAGAAAACGGCGGGCCGAGACCCGCCGTTTTGCATTCCGTTGGAGAGTCGCGCGATCAGTTCGGCGGAGCATAACCGCGAAGCTGCGCCCAGGAATACCAATTATCGACCACGGTGCCGGTGAGCAGGATGGCGATGCCGCCCGTCAGCGGAGTCAGTATCGCGAACCACCAGGCCCAGCGGTGAATGGATTCCATGGAGGCGTTGAAGCCCATGGTCCACCTCCAGAAGAGCGCTGCACGCTCCGAGGCCGTGCCGCGATCCACGATCTGCTCGATCTCGCGCTCGCCGCCATAGCGGCTGACGGCCAGGATCGTGCCGGCGTGCATGGCGAACAGCAGGACCGAGCCATAGAGGAACACGATCGAAAAAGCGTGGAAGGGATTGTAGAACAGGTTCCCGTACCTCAGTGAAAAATTGCTCGTCCAGTCGAGGTGCGAAAAGATCCCGTAGGGAACCATCTCGCTCCAGTTTCCCATCAGGAGCGGGCGGAAGAAGTTCAGCACGAACATCAGCCAGATCGCCGCGAGGAACGCCCAGGCGACATGCGTGCCCATGCCGAGCGCCCGCGCCCGGCTGTAGGTCCGGGCCCACCAGAGGAGAACCGAGGCGCCGAAGAAGAAGCTGGCGATCATGTACCAGCCGCCTTCCGCAAGCGGCGGAAAGCCAAGACCGTACTTTGCATCCGGCGGGTCCAGCGACAGCCAGAAGAGCCTGCGGACGAACTGCACGGGATCCCAGTTCACCTGCATCCAGAAGTTTATGCCGATCAGGTTGAAGGCAATGAACCCGCAGGCGAGGGACAGAAGGCCCCACACCCCGAGATAGAAGGGGCCAATCTGCGCGTCGCCGATCTTGCCCAGCCAATAGTTATGGGACGGCTTGCCGCGCCCATAAATCCCGGATTCGTCCCGCTTGGGACCCATGTCGTCAGGTCCGTGGATCTGAACCCGGGTGAAGATGTTTTGATATTCGAGACCAAATGCCATGATCGCCTCCTTACTTCGCCCAGAATGATGCGTTCAGCCACCAGTTCCACCAGTCAGCCCAAGCGCCTTCCCAGAGCGGGCCGCTGATCACGATGCAGACCGCGCTCCAGAACCCGGCGGAAAGGGCGAGGAACAGGCCGAGGCGATGAATGCCCAGCGTGCCGATCGAATAGCCGATGAGATCGCGGAAATAGGCGTTCTCATGCTCTGGCGTTTTGACGGGTTCGCCCCTTGCCTGGGCTATCGATGAAAGAACCAGTCCGCCGTGCAAGGCCAGGGCAAGCGTTGTTGTGAAGAAAAACGTTACCGCGACCATATGCACGGGATTGTACATGAAGTTGCCGTAAGTGTAGCCCGTCGTGGACATCCAATCGAGGTGCGTGAATATTCCATAGGGGAAGCCATGTCCCCAGGCGCCCATGAGAACCGGCCGGATCACCACCAGCGTGACATAGGCGAAAACCGCCGTGCCGAACGCCCAGGGCACATGGTACCCCATGCCCAGCTTGCGGCAGATTTCAGCCTCGCGCAGCGCCCAGGAAGAAAAGGCGCCGATGGCGCAGATCGTGATGACTTGCCAGAGCCCGCCCTCCTGGAGCGGCGCAAAGGAAAGACCATATTTCAGATCCGGCGGATTGATGCTGATCCGCAACGGGTTCCAGGTATCCCCCAGAGAAGCTCCAAACAGGATGAGCCCAACTCCCAGGAATATGAAAAAGACGGACAGAACACCAAAGAAGCCGACGTAGAACGGACCAACCCAGAAATCGAACAGATCACCGCCGATCAAGGTTCCGCCTCGGATCCTGTATTTTTTTTCAAAGCTCAACATTGCCATGGTTTAGGCCTCCGTGCGGCTTCCACTTCGGTTGATCGAATAGTCAGGGGGAAACGAGGCGGGCGATATAAGCATCACAGCAGTGGTGCAATCGTCCGCCCCGATGGTGGTCACGACGCTATTTCTGGGCCGCTTTGACGGCCAGCGGCGCATTGAGCCAGCTGCCGTAGCGTGGCGTGCTCAGCTGGATGAAGTGGTTCAACAACACCATCGCGAAGCAGAAGGTCAGCACGCCGATCAGCGCACGGCGCGGATCAAATATCAGCCAGATTCTCCACATGTCATGTTCTCCTTTGTGTGGGGCTCTTCATCAAAACCAGGGGCGCCACATCCAAATCAGGATGTGAGCAAACAGCGACACCGCACCAAATCCCAAGGTCCCCTGAACCATGAACTTATGGAATTCCTGCGCCTCCGCATCCGTCAGTCCCGTGAGGGACTCTTTATGGTCAGCCATGACCTGACACTCCTTCATACTCGGCCCGAAAGCCGTTACCGCGCCCATCCCGCGCGGCGGGGATCGCCGTTTGCGGGTCCGAAGATCCGCCTCCGACTGCTCCATGGCGCCCCTCGCGGAACGTCATGGAATTCTCTCCCCCGAGAGCCGCATTCACCCCAGGAATGCGGAAGGTATCGTGGCTTCCGCCGTCTCGCGCGCTTCCGCGAAGACGGAGTTGGACCTGGTGGAAACCACCGCTTCGAAACCGGAGCGGCGCAGCCCCAGCCGCGACAGAACCGCGACGGCCAGGAAAAGCGGATAGGTGAGCGCCACGAGGATTCGCACCTCGACGCGCTCAAGGCTGCGGCGATGCGCCAGCCGCCGCCCCTGCCTCACGGGACGCCCGGACTCGGCAAGCTGCCGCGCCATCGGCTTGGAACTCTGCATATCGGCATAGGTCATCAACGGTCTCCCTCTTGGCCATTCTGTGTCAGGGGCATCGGGCGCATGGCGTCAGCCTCCCCCGTTCGCGCCGATGGCGCCTTGCGCCCGCGACACGCTTGATATGGAAACTTCGCCGGTACCGCCGGCGCGCGCATCCTTCTCGGCCGCATCGCGCAGGCGCTTGGCCGCCGAGATGCGCACGAGGACGGGATGACTCTCGACCACCCGGTCGAGCATGGCCTTCGCCTCCTCACTCCACGGCAGCTCTTCGTGGAGACGGGCCGGCGTCGGATCGATGGCATCCATCTGCGTCGCCAGCGGCAGGATGTTGAAGAGCGCGTCGAACAGCGCGTTGCAGACTTCCTGCACGACATAGACGGCGCCGGCGTAGCCCATGAAAGGCGTGCCGGTGTGGCGGCGGATGATCGCGCCGGGGAAGGAGGCGGGGATGTACATCGCCCGCGCACCCGTCTCGGCCATATACATGCGCTCGTTGTAGGAGCCGAAGAGCACCAGCGGCGTCTTCGTCTGCACGAGCTTGCGGACATCGTCGTTCAGGGTCTTCTCGCCGGGCTTGCGCGCGATGGCGAAGTTGCAGGGCAGGCCCATCTCATCCTCGAGGAAGAGGCGAAGACCCCGCGCATAGGTCTCGTTGGCGACCACGCCGAAGGAGGCGGTCGCAAAGAAATCCTGCGTCACCGAGCGCCAGAGATCCCACAGCGGCTTGATCGTCGTGTGCTTCTCGCGGGCGATGAAGGGCTCGGGATCGAGGCCCAGCAATTCGCCGAGCTTGCGCAGGAAGGCCGTTGTCGAATGCAGCCCGATGGGCGCCTGCAGATAGGGCCGCTCCAGCGCCTCGCAGAGCGCGCGGCCGTACTCGCGGTACATGCAGACATTCACCTCGGCGTCGCCGAGCCTGACGATATCGGCGAGATGCGTGCCGAGTGGGAAGCTCAGGTTCACTTCCGCGCCGATGCCCTCGATCAGGCGGCGGATTTCCGCCAGATCGGACCAGGTGTTGAAGGTGCCGTAGATCGGCCCGATGATGTTGACCTTGGGCTTTGCGCCTTCCTTGCGGGCCTTGAGCGCGGGCGTCCGCTTCGGGCCGAACTGCTTCCACAGCCAGGCCATCGCACGGTTGGCGGATTGCCACTGGTCCTCGTCGATGGTGCGCGGCAGGAAGCGCAGGATATTGGTGCCTTCGGGCGTCACGCCGCCGCCGATCATCTCCGCAATCGAGCCGGTGACGACCACCGAAGGCAGCGCGGGATCGAGCGTCTTGTGGGCCCGCTTCATGGCGCCTTCGGTGCCCTTCTGGCCGAGCTCCTCCTCGGCAAGACCCGTCACGACGATGGGCAGCTCATGCGGCGGCAGCGCATCGGTGTAGTGCAGCACCGAGGTCACGGGGAGATTCTCGCAGCCCACCGGGCCGTCGATGATGACCTGCAGGCCCTTGACCGCCGTGAAGACGTAGGCCGCACCCCAGTATCCGCCTGCCCTGTCGTGATCGAGAACCAGCATCAGACGGTCTCCCCGATCGGCTTTTCGAGGGAATTGTTCAGCGCGGCCTGCATGGCGGCGAGCTTGGCGAGCTGCTTCTTCTTGAACTCGGGGCGATCACGCGGCGTATCCTGCCAGATGCCGGCATTCTCGCCTTCGCCGACGCCCTCGAAGAAATCCTTCATCACATCGAAGCGCGCCTTGTTGGCCATGGCGGCGTTGACCACGGTGGCGAGCGAACCCGCGCCCGCCACACCCATCAGCGGCCGCGCCGAGATGAGGTTGGTGAAATAGAGCGAGGGCGTCGCCCGCTCCTTGGCGTGCTGGACGACCGGCGTGGTGCCAATGGCGAGACCGGGCTGGTAACGATCAACCGCACGGAGATCCTGCTCAAGCGAAGCGCGGAACTGCACCTCGACGCCGCGGTTCTCGAGCCAGGCGAGATCGGCCTCCGACCAGCGCGTCTTGGGGCAGGCGGAGCCGACGTATTTCACATCCGCGCCGCTTTCGATCAGCAGGCGCGCCACCAGCAATTCGGAGCCTTCATAGCCCGATACGGTGATTTTGCCGCTGATCGGTTTGGCGGCCAATGCGCCCCGGATCGCGGGCAGGAACTTGTCCTTCGCAGCTGAGACCAGCGCGGCGGGCACCGAGCAGGCCTCACCGATGGCGGAGAGCCAGGCATCCGTGCCGTCATGGCCAACGGGGGCGGAGCCGACGATGGGACGTCCCGCCGTCTCGAACTCGCGGATCGAGGCCGTATAGAACGGGTGGATCGCGGCGACCGCCTGGCAATCGAGCGCGGCGTAAAGCTCGCGCCATTCGCGCGTCGGCACGACAGGCCCTGCGGCGAGGCCCAGCGGCTCCAGCATCTGGCCGATGCCCACGGGATCGACCGGGAACATTTCGCCCAGCAGCGAGACTGTCGGGCGCTGGCTCCTGCCGGCGCGCGGCGCCTGCACGGGGCCTTGCTCGGCCTCGGCGCGGGCATAGGCCAGCATGGCGCCGGCCAGCACGTCCTTGGCCTCCGCATGGGTCGGCACGCCGAAGCCCGGCACGTCGATGCCGATGATGCGCACGCCATCGATCACCTTGGGCAGGATGCGCAGCGGCACGCCCGAGGCGGTGGGGACGCAGAGATTGATGATGACGACAGCGTCATAGAGCGCGGGATCCGCCATCAGATGCACGGCGTCGCGGATGTCCTCGAAAAGCTTGCCGGTGACGAGCGTCTCGGAATTGAAGGGCACGTAGCCCACCGTGCGGCGCGCGCCGTAGAAATGCGAGGTGAAGGTGAGCCCGTAAACGCAGCAGGCGGAGCCTGACAGGATCGTGGCCGTCCGCTTCATCCTGAGGCCAACACGCAGGGAGCCGAAGGCGGGGCACATGCTCTGCGGCTGGTCATGGGGACCCAGCGGATAATCCTTCGCGTATTGATCCAGGACCTCGCTCTTGCCGGCGGCGCGCGCGGCTTCCTGCAGCTGCTCCTTGCCGGCGTGGCAGGAGACGCCGCCATCCATCCCTCCCCCTTGCGGGGAGGGTGGCTGCGCAGCAGCCGGGAGGGGGTCGTGCAACGCGTCCGAAAGGGGCAGCGCGCCCCCCTCCCGGCCGGCCTGAAGGCCGTCCACCCTCCCCGCAAGGGGGAGGGAGGAAGAGGCGGCGGCGGCAAGAGCGATGTCCTGCTTGCCGAGCTTGCCCTTCAGGTTGTCGATCAAGGTGACCATGGCTTCGCTGCTGTTCACGCGTTGTCGTAGATGACTTCGAGACTCTGCTTCTCGACGACGGTTCCGCCGCACATGTCGGCGAGCGTCGCAGGCTGCAGGACATAATCGCGGCCCGTGCTGGAAGCGCTGAAGAGGCCGAGCAGCTCATCGCCCGAGAGCGGCGTGGGCCGCATCGGCGGCGCCGTGGCGACATTGGCGCCCAGCGTCTCGAACAGCGAACCCCACTGGCTGTCAGGCTTGCCGATGATCTCGTAGCTCGCGCTCTTGCGGCGGATGTCATCATCCGCCGGGATCGAGGCGAGCACCGGGATGCCGACGCGTTCGGCGAAGGCCGCAGCCTCCCCCGTGCCGTCATCCTTGTTGATGACGATGCCGGCCACGCCGACATTGCCGCCGAGCTTGCGGAAATACTCCACCGCCGAGCAGACGTTGTTGGCGACGTAAAGCGATTGCAGGTCGTTGGAGCCGACGACGATGACCTTCTGGCACATGTCGCGGGCGATCGGCAGGCCGAAGCCGCCGCAGACCACGTCGCCCAGGAAGTCGAGCAGCACGTAATCGAAGCCCCAATCATGGAAGCCGAGCTTCTCGAGCAGTTCGAAGCCGTGGATGATGCCGCGCCCGCCGCAGCCGCGGCCCACTTCCGGCCCGCCGAGCTCCATCGCGAAGACGCCGTCGCGCTTGAAGCAGACATCGCCGATCTGCACCTCCTCGCCGGCCGCCTTCTTGCGGGACGAAGTCTCGATGATGGTGGGGCAGGCCTTGCCGCCGAAGAGCAGCGAGGTGGTGTCGCTCTTGGGATCGCAGCCGATCAGCAGCACGCGCTTGCCCTGCTGGGCCATCATGTAGCTGAGGTTGGCGAGCGTGAAGCTCTTGCCGATGCCGCCCTTGCCGTAGATGGCGATGACCTGCGTCTCTTTCTTCGCTTCGGGCACTGCAACCTCGATGCCCTGCATCATGGCGGCGATGCCGGCGGATGAGGTTCCGGTCTCCGGATTCCAGACGGGCGGCGGGCTGGCAGGCTTCGCTGAGGCTGGTTTGGCAGGCGCGGAAATGCTCAAGGCAACTCCCTCCAATCAAGGATCATTTTGGTGCAGGCGGGATCGCTGAAGGCGACCGGATAAGCGTACGCCGCATCTGCGGCTGACCGCCGATGGGAGATCAGGCCGGAAAGCGAAAGCTTGCCGTCGGCCATCAGCTGAAGCACGGCGGCGACCTCGCCGGGATTCCATTCGGCCGCGATGCGCAGCCGCATCTCGCGCATGAAGGCGGGCGGAAAGACGAAGGAGAGCGGGGCGCTGTAGAACCCGGCGAGCGTGATTTCGCCTCCCTTGGCGGAACGCAGGATCAGCGTGTCGAGCAGGGATGAATCGCCGCTGACGTCGTAGATGCTGGCGTAATCGCAACGGCTGTCCGCCGCTGGCTCCACCACGGTGTAACCTTCGCCGCCGGACATCCGCTCCGCCTGTTTCTCCCAGACGGTGGGAGGCTTGCCGCCCAAAGCGATGGCGACACGGGCGATGAGGCGGCCGAGCACGCCATGCCCGACGATGAGATCGGGCAAACGGCCGCCGATCACCGCGTGATAGGCTGTGGCGGCGAGCGCCAGCAGGACGCCGTCCTCGCCAAGCGCTGCATCGACCGGAATGACCCGCGAACCGGTCACGACCAGCCGCCGCGCCGCGCCGCCGAACAGGCCGCTGACATCGCTGAAGCCGCGCGAACCGGGAACGAAGACATGCTGGCCGATTCTGACGCCCGAGGCGGCGCCGGCTTCGCGCACAATGCCGACCGTTTCGTAGCCTGGCACCAGCGGATAGCTCAAACCGGGGAAGGGCGGCATTGTGCCGGACCAGAGAAGCTTCTCCGTCCCCGTGCTGATGCCAGACCACAGAACCTCGATCACCGCATCCGATTCCGAAGCCGGAATCAGGGACACTTCGCTGACTGCGAGGTGACGGGGTTCCTTCATAACAACCGCGAGCGCGCGCATCGCGTACCCTTCGAACAATTGCCAGCACAGAGAGTGCGGCCAACTGTCAATTTATCCTGACAGAATTGGATGTCACTTGGGATTTACACTTAATTCAGGCGGCTTTCTTGGCCACGATCAGCGCCGTCAATAGCGGGCGATGGGTGGGAATCGGGCTCGCAGAGACGAATCCGGCCTGTTTCAGCATCGAAATCAGCATTTCCGGCGTACGGGCCCGTCCGGTCCCCATCGCCCATAGGTAAAGACCGAAGTAGGCATCGGCCATGGCCTCGGCGCCGGCAATTCCTGCCATCGGCTCAGCCAGAATCAGGGTCCCCCCTGGCGGCAAGGCCTGATGGATTGCGGCCAGCAGCGCCTCGGCCACCGGATCATCATGATCATGCGCCACCCGAACGAGCGAAACGAGGTCAGCCCCTCCGGGCAGAGGGTTGTTCTGGAAGTCATGACCATGGAGCGTCACGCGCCCGCCCATGCCTGCGGCGTCGAACCGATGCCGCGCCCGCTCCACCACGGGTGGCAGATCGACGAGGGACAGCTGCAATTGCGGCGCGCGCCTTCCTGCCGAGCGCAGGAACGAGCCATCGCCGCCGCCCACATCCATCAGCCGCCGATGCTGCCTCACATCATAGGCATCGAGGATGTCGTCAGCCACAAAGCCTTGCGATTCGGCCATGAGATCGGTGTAGGCGGCGATCTCCTCCGCCGTGATGGCGCCGCGGCGGGCGTGATCGGCGGCATAGGGCCAGTATTGCGAGAGTTCCGTCGGCCGTGTCTCGCCCTTAAGCAGCGCGACAGGATCGGCGAGATCACGGTAGAGCACCTGATTGTGGTGCATCATCGCCTTGACGCCCGGTGCGCCATTCAGGGCGGCGCCCAGCATGCCGAGGCCGATGCGCCCATCCCGGCGCCGTTCCAGCAGGCGGATGGCGACGGCGGCTGTCATCAGGCGCCCGGTCGCATCATCGGAGAGGCCGGTGCGGCGCGCAATTTCAGCGAGCGCCATTGGCCCCTGCGCCAGCATGTCGAAGACCTTGAGCTTGACGCAGGCGAACAGCACCTGCGTGTAAACAAAACCGACTGCGATATCGAACAGCTCGCTGCTGCGCTTGCGCGCGATGCCGCGGAAAAACGGCATTCGGGCGGCAAACAACTGGAAGCGGTGGCTGCCAAGCAGCTGGTCGCGCCAGCCAAGGATGCGGTCGGCGAGGCTCAAGCTTGGGCGGTGCGACATGTGATCAAGCATCGACATCGGCGATTCCCGCTCCTTCCGGCCAGCACAGAATCCTGGCCAAAAGCTTCCTGGCCAAAAGCTTCCTGGCCACGTCAGCGCAGCGCCGATGCGGCAACGCCGCCTCAGGCAGCCATCAGGGCCAGTTCCTTGGGCAGGAATTGCTTTGTTTCGGCGCGGATCGCCGCCTGCAGATGCGCCTTTCCCGGACATTCAGGAACACCGGCGATGATCTCATCGGTGAGGGCCGCGAGCGCCTTGACTGCGCCCCTGAGCCCGAGTTCGCGCGCCGCGCTCGGCCTGCCGCGCGCTTCATCCTGTCCCGTCGGCTTGCCGAAGGAATCGACCGTATCGGCCACATCGCGGATATCGTCGGCGATCTGATAGGCGCGCCCGATCTTGTCGCCAAGGCCGAACCAGGGGCTTGGATCGGCTCCCGCCGCCAGCGCGCCGGCGCCCGTGGCCGCGGCAAAAAGCGACCCCGTCTTGGCGCGATGATAGGCCTCCAGCGGAATGTTCGTTTCGCTCTCCCAGGCCTGTCCGGCGCAGATGCCGTAGGGCGCGCCTGTGGCCTCGCCGATCAGCCGGATCATCCGGGCGATCCGGTGCGGCGCCTTGGTCATGCCGCGCGCGATCGTCTCAAAAGCGTTGACGATCAACGTATCGCCGACCAGCACCGCAATCGGTTCGCCGAAGGCCACATGGATGGACGGCAGACCGCGGCGGAGATTCGCGTCATCGAAGCAGGGCAGATCGTCATGCACCAGAGAGGCGCAATGAAGGAGTTCGATCGCCGCAGCCGCCGCATCCGCGGCATCGGAATCACGATCGCCGCAGGCCATGGCGACCGAGAGGCAGAGCTTGGGGCGGATGCGATGCCCGCCAGGAAAAACCGCCGCATGCAGGGCGTTGGCGAGTTTGGGTGGACAAGGGCTGGCCTCCGTTGGCATCAGCGCCGCCGTCAGAGCCCGTTCGATTCGACCGATCACGTCCATGCTGTTCCCCATCGGGATAAACGCCTATGCCGACAGGACGGAATAGACACTGTTATCAAAACTGGACAGTTTGCTTCGTTCTGTCAATCCAGACTGACACCTTATGAGGGGAACTACTATTGACCGAAACGGTCGTTGTCATAGGCGCCGGCGTCGGCGGCCTCACCGCCGCACTCGATCTCGCGAGCCGGGGAATTCCCGTCATCGTAATCGAGAAGGAATCGCGTCCCGGCGGCAAGATGCGGCAGGTCTCTCCCGCCGGCCGTCCGGTCGATGCCGGGCCGACGGTCTTCACCCTGCGGCGAATCTTCGATGAACTCTTCGATCAGGCCGGCACGTCGCTGGAAGCCGAGATCGCCATCACGAAGCTCGAAGTGCTCGCCCGCCATGCCTGGGACGGCGGGGGGACGGATAACGCGAGCCGCCTCGATCTCTTTGCGGACGTCAAGGCTTCCGCCGCGGCGATCGGCGCTTTTGCGGGCAAGGCCGAGGCCGATGGCTTCCTGCGCTTCAACCGCGAGGCCTCGCGCATCTTCAACACGCTCTATGAACCCTTCATGCGGGCGCAGCGCCCCTCGCCCATGGGACTGGCGATGAATGCCGGCGTCGCCAACATCGGCAACCTGCTGGCGACCAACCCTTTCCGGACGATGTGGTCGGCGCTTGGCGCGTATTTCGCTGACCCACGGCTGCGGCAATTGTTCGGGCGCTACACGACCTATTGCGGCTCCTCGCCTTTCCAGGCGCCGGGAACCTTCATGCTCGTGGCCCATGCCGAGCAGGAGGGCGTCTGGACGCTGGCGGGCGGCATGCACGCACTCGCCGCCACTCTGCAGCGGCTCGCCGAGGCGCAGGGAGCGGCGTTTCGATTCGGCGCGGGCGTCGAGCGAATCCTGACCGGCGGAGGGCGGGTCACCGGCGTTCGCCTAGCGGATGGCGGCGAGATCAGGGCGCGAAGCATCATCCTCAACGCGGACGTTTCGGCATTGGGTGTGGGCCTTCTGGGTAACGCCGTCAGGAGCGCGGCCGCGCTGACGCCCCCCGCCCGCCGCTCGCTCTCGGCGCTCACCTGGTGCCTCGATACCCGGACGGAGGGTTTTCCGCTCACCCGGCACAATGTCTTTTTCTCGAAGGATTATCCGGCGGAGTTCACGGCGATCTTCGACCAGAGGCGGTTGCCGCATGACCCGACCGTCTATGTCTGCGCGCAGGATCGCGGCGATGACGGCATCGCCAGCGGACCGGACCGGCTGCTGTGCCTCGTCAACGCGCCCGCCGATGGAGACCGTGACGCACCATCCGACGCCGCCATCACCGCCTGCGGCGCGCGGGCCTTCGCGCTGATGCAGCGCTGCGGGCTCACCATCGACCGCTCGACTCCAGGCGCCATCGTCACGGGGCCGAGGGAGTTCAACGCCCTGTTCCCGGCGAGCGGCGGCGCGCTCTACGGTCCGGCCTCGCATGGCTGGATGGCCTCTTTCGAGCGGGAGGGAGCGCGCACCAAGATCCCGGGCCTCTATCTCGCCGGCGGCAGCGTCCATCCCGCGCCCGGCGTGCCGATGGCCGCCATCTCCGGACGGCTCGCCGTTGCGGCCCTGCTGGCGGATCGCCGATGAGCTTCGCCCTGCCGGACGGCCCGGACTTCAGCGAGGCCATCCCCTCGGGCGGCTACCTCTGGTGGTATCTCGACGGCATCAGCAATGATGGCCGCCACGGCATCACCCTCATCGCCTTCGTCGGCAGCGTCTTCTCCCCCTATTACCGTAGGGCGCTGGCGCGCGGCGTGGCCGATCCCGAAGACCATGTCGCGATTAATGTGGCGCTCTATGGGCCGGGCGGCCGCTGGTGCATGACCGAGCGCGGCAAGCGGCAGCTCTCCCGCAGCGCGCGGCGTTTCAGGGTAGGTCCGAGCCGGCTCGCCTGGACGGAGGACGGCAGGCTGGAAGCATCGATTGACGAACGCGCCGCCCCCCTGCCCTTCGCGCTGCGGGGCGCCGTCCGCCTCACGCCCACGGCGCTGACCGGTGCAAGCTTCGCGCTCGACGAGGCGGGCCTGCACCATTGGCGGCCGATTGCGCCGACCTGCCGGATCGAGGTCGCCTTCGACGATCCGAAGCTTGCCTGGAGCGGTTCGGGCTATCTGGACAGCAACCGGGGCGCACGCCTGCCCGAGCACGATTTCGAGCGCTGGGACTGGTCGCGCGCACCCGCGCGCGACCGCACGACCATTCTCTACGACATGGACAGGCGAGCGGGAGGACGGAAGGTGCTGGCGCTCGCAATCGGAGCTGATGGCAGTGTCGTGGAATTCTCCCCGCCGCCGCGCCGCCCGCTGCCTCCGGGAAGGCTGTGGCGGGCGGGCCGCTCGGTGCAGGCCGATGCTGATTTCCAGCCGTTGGTAATCGAAACATTCGAGGATACGCCGTTCTATGCGCGATCGCTCGTTCAGACGCGCGTGCGGGGTGAAACGCTCACCTGTTTCCATGAAAGCCTGATGCTTGACCGGCTGACCAACCCGATCGTGCAGCGCATGCTGCCCTTCCGCATGCCGCGCTGGACACGGTGATCCACGCCGCTATTAAGGGTCGCCGCCAAAGACGGAAACCAACAATGCCGCTCGCGCCTTTTTCGATCGATGATGCTGCCGCCCATGTGCTGACCGCACTGGATGAGCGCCGCTCGATACCGCCCCTCACAGCGCAGGCAGGCGGCCTCGGCCTTGATGACGCAAGCCGGATTTCGCGGGCGGTGACAAAGCTGCGGCAGGCGCGGGGGGAGCAGCCGGTCGGCCGCAAGATCGGCTTCACCAACCGCACCATCTGGGATGAATACGGCGTCCATCACCCGATCGATGGCCCGATGTACGACACAACCGTTTCGCATATCTCGGGCGCTGTCACCGGCGTTTCGCTCGGCCGTTTCGTCGAGCCCAGGATCGAGCCGGAAATCGTGCTGGCTCTTCGTGCGGAACCCGAACCGGGGATGGGTGAGACGGCCCTGATCGGCTGCATCGGCTGGATCGCCCATGGCTTCGAGATCGTGCAATCGCTGTTTCCGGAATGGAAATTCAAAGGCGCAGATTGCATCGCCGCTTTCGGCTTGCATGGCGCGCTTCTTTGCGGCCCGCGTACCGCTATCACGGCGGCCAATAGCACTGCCATGCTGCGCGCGCTGACGGATTTCTCCGTGACGATCCGGCGCAATGGCGAAGTGATGGACAAGGGCCATGCCGCGAACGTGCTGGGCGGCCCCCTTTCAGCGCTGCGTCATCTGGCGGAGGCCATCGCGCAGGACCCGGAAGCGAGCCCGCTCGCGGCGGGCGATATCATCACGACCGGGACGATCACCCGCGCCTTTCCGGTGCATCCGGGCGAACGCTGGACAACCTCGATCGATGGGCTTGCTCTCCCCGGCCTCGATGTGGCCTTTGCCGGTTGACCTCAGCCGCATCCCGTGGGAACGGGCGCGCATCTCTTCGTCCCACCGGAAACTCTCATGACCCGCGCACAATACGACGTTCTCGGCATCGGCAACGCCATCGTCGATATCATCGCCTCGGCCGAAGACGACTTCCTGCGCCGCGAAGCCATCCAGCGCGGCGGCATGACCCTGGTCGACGAGCCGCGCGCGGAGCATCTCTACGCCGCTATGGGGCCGGCGACGGTGACATCCGGCGGCTCGGCCGGCAACACCATGGCCGGCATCGCCTCCTTCGGCGGCCGGGGCGCCTATATCGGCAAGGTCAGGAACGATGAACTCGGCGGCCTGTTCACCCATGACATCCAGGCGATCGGCGTCGATTTTTCGAGCAAACCCTCCAGGAGCGGGCCATCGACCGCCCGCTGCATGATCTTCGTGACACCGGACGGCCAGCGCTCCATGAACACCTACCTCGGCGCCTGCACCCGCCTCGGACCGGCGGACGTGGACAAGGAGACGGTTGAAGCCGCGGCGGTGACCTATCTCGAGGGGTACCTCTGGGATCCGCCGGAAGCCAAGGAGGCATTCCGGAAGGCTTCCGGGATCGCCCATGCGGCCGGCCGCCAGGTGGCGCTGACGCTTTCCGACAGCTTCTGCGTCGATCGCTACCGGACGGAATTTCTCGACCTGATGCGGTCGGGCGTCGTCGACATCGTCTTTGCCAATGAGGCCGAGCTGAAGTCGCTTTACACGACCGGCGACTTCGACAGCGCGGCCGCCGCGATCCGCGGCGATGCCCGCCTGGCGATCGTCACCCGCTCGGAACTGGGAGCGATGGCGCTCACGCGCGAACAGACGGTTTCGGCGCCGGCGTTCCCCGTGGAAACTCTGGTGGACACGACCGGCGCCGGCGACCTCTTCGCAGCCGGTTTCCTGTTCGGCGCAACGAGCGGCCGGGAGTTGCGCGACTGTCTAAGGCTTGGCGCGCTGGCCGCCGCCGAGGTGATCTCCCATGTCGGCCCGCGGCCCCTGGTCAGCTTGCGGCAGCTCGCCATCGACAACGGACTGTTGTGAAGCTCAGCCGCGCCCCGGCGATTCGAAGGGCGCGTTGGTCATCCTGGGGCGCGCGCCCGGCGCCTGCCAGTTGCGCATGGCGCTGCGCTCCCGCCCCATTGTAGCATCGGCATAGCCGTAATGGCGGGCAAGGCTGGCCAGCGCCAGCCGGACCACGACCTTGGCCGAGCGGGCCGGCCAGCCGTGCTCCAGTTCGATCAGTTCGAGGCCCTTGGCGAAGCCGCAAAGATCCAGCAGCAGGCCCGAGAACTCGGGGCCGACGCCGCGGAGCGCCCTGTCCACCCGCTGGCGCGCGGCGATCGCCGCCTCGGTGGGATTGAGCGACGTGCCGTCGCCGCCCCTGGCGCCCGGCATGCGGCCGGACCAATCCATCGTGACCCTGGGAAGCATGCCGGAGAAGGTCAGATCGGCGCGCAGCCGCTCGCCGGCCGCAAACGCCGCCGGGCCGATCATGGTTTCCCCCGACTTGTCCTTGCGGCGCGCCATCCACAGCAGCGGACTCTCGGCGGCGGAGTTCTTGGGAAGTTCCGGCTCGTCGCCGATGCCGGATGAAGGCCGGGTGCTCTTTACCGACTTCGCTTTTGGTTTTTCCGCCCTTCGCATTGCTGAATTCCTCGTGGTTCCCAATATAGGAATATCATCCTTTTATAGGAAAGCAAGAGGTTAAATCGCACATAGCAAAACGCCGCCCGGCGGGGGCGGCGCTTGGAACGTTGGACGGCCTCACCAGGAAACAGGCGGGCCGTCGTGAATCGGGAATATCAACGGCGCGAGCCGCGCTTGCGCTTTTGGCCGAGGCCCATCTCCTTGGCGAGGCGCGAACGCGCTTCGGCGTAATTGGGAGCGACCATCGGATAATCGGCCGGCAAGCCCCACTTCTCGCGATACTGTTCGGGCGAAAGATTATACATCGTGCGAAGATGGCGCTTCAACGATTTGAACTTCTTGCCGTCTTCAAGACAGATCAAGTAGTCGGGCGTGATCGATTTCTTGGGGTTTACGGCGGGCTTCGCCGGCTCGGATGGCGCAACAACGACACCCGTGCCGACGCGGGAAAGCGCAGAAAAGACCTCTCCGATCAAGCTTGGCACATCCGTCGCGGAGACGGTGTTGTTGCTGACATAGGCAGACACGATATCGGCGGTCAGCTCAATAAGACCGCTTTGCTCTTCAATGCTGGACATGTTGATTTTCCTGGTTCGGGTCGATGCGAATGCCGCGTTTTAATGTTGGATTTCCTACGAACGCTGACGAATCCTGCAGCCTCTGATTTGGAGACGTGGCGAAGGAGTACCTGAAAAACACCGAATTGCAAGTGAAGTCTAGAAAGTTAACAATATTTTATGGGCGGTTCGAATACTGATTGCGTCAAAATCCCAGGGCGAAGGCTCGTAACTGGAGGGCATTTTGGCGCGAGGGAATTCGGAGATCAGATTTTTTCGGTTGTTGCGAAGGAAACCGTCCGGTTTTCGAGGAACGAGCGGAGCAATCTGGCCCGAATTCGCCGCGCCTGCGGTGGGATGAGGGGCCAAAACTGCCTCATAACCGCCTCTGGCCTTGACGGACGTCAAGGCGGCGAGCCGATTGCGGTCATTTTTGGCCCCTGATCCCATCAAAACGCCCTCCATTGATGAGTTTTCGCCCTGGCAAAATTGCCGAAACGAATCCCACCTCGCGCTCGGGATATTGCGGCCTCGCAATGCTCCCGCCAGGCTACCGGCGCATCTGCGCAGGATGCTGGCCCGCATTGCCACCCAGAACAGGCGCACGGCGCTTCTGCGGCATCGACGCAGGCCGCGTCTTTCAGTTTTTCGCGAGATGCTGACGCAGATCATCCATCGAACTGAACCGCTCGATGCCCCCCTCTGTAACGGCTTCGACCGAACCGTCCGAATACATGCTGTAGGTCCGGCCGCCGATGTTGTAGGTTCCCAGGACCTCCCCGTGCTGCGGCGGCAGGCGCGGGCCAACCTTCAGGTCATCGAAATCCGGTTCGTCCAGGAAGGCATCCCGCGCGCCAGGCGTCGTCATCGCGATTGAACCCGATCCCGGCGTTTCGAGGATCGATCGGGCAATATCGGGCGCAGCCGCAGCGATCGCCGGATCATGCGCGGGCGCTTCCTCGGCGGCGGGAGAGTCGGAAGTTTCCTCATCCGCTCCGTCTGCGATCCCTTCCTGTTCGTCAGCGGACGAAGCGCCAGCATCGCCATCATCCGGTGAAAGCTCCTGTTTTTCCACTGCGGGCAGGTCGGCGCCGGCATAGGCCGCCGCGACGGACTCATCTGGCGGCGGCATAAGCCTGGCTTCAGCAGGTTCTGCGAGAGTTTCGTAGAGACCATCCGCGAAGGATCGGGCCGGTGCAGAGGATGGCCCGGTATCCAGGAGCGCGCGCGCCAGCTCTGCCTCGAGATCGGGCGGCACGCTCACCTGCGAGGGGGATGATGCGTCGGATGACATCATGCTCGCTGCGGCCGGAGCAGGGGAGAGCGCCTCATGCGCTGCGGCCGCAGCCGCATGGGCTGCCCCACCGGCCAGAACAGCGCCTGCACCACCGGCAGCAATCGATGGGCGACGTCGGGAGGCTGACGATTCGACAGGCGCCGCATCGCTGACTTCCTGCTCGGCGGGCACCAGGGGAACGACAGGCCTGCTCCCTCTGCCGCCCGGGCCCTGAAATCCTTTGGCCCGGATGTCCAGCATGCGCAGCATCTGCGTCATGCGCATCAAGGCGAAGCCAATGCCGACGGCGATCACGCCGCTCGACAACGCCATCACGCCGCCCAGCGTCATCGCGGAGCCCCGCTCGGTCATCACGATGTCAAAACCGAGGACCAGAGAAGTGCCGCCGCCGATGATGAGCAAAGCGCCCGCTATGACCACGAACAACGCCAAGGAGCACCCCTATGGAATCAAGCAAAGCCGCTTAAACATTCAATTTAAACATGATTTGGCGGCAATTGCGAATCGTCTCGCCCGATCTTGTCCAGGACAACCGATGAGAGTTGCCGAACCGCCGCCAACGTCCTACCTTTTCAAGAACGGAAGCGGCCCTTGGGCCAACCCGTCTCTTTCAACAGAAAGGCTTGCGCCATGACATTCTCGCTCCCCGATCTTCCCTACGCCCATGATGCGCTCCAACCCTATATGTCGAAGGAAACGCTGGAGTATCACCACGACAAGCACCACCTTGCCTATGTGAACAACGGCAATAACCTGCTGAAGGGTTCCGAATTCGAAGGCAAAAGCCTCGAGGAAATCGTGAAAGGCTCGTTCGGCAAAAATGCCGGCCTCTTCAACAATGCTGGCCAGCATTACAATCACCTGCATTTCTGGAAGTGGATGAAGCCCAACGGCGGCGGCAAGATTCCCGGCGCGCTTGAAAAGGCCATCGTCGATGCCTTCGGCTCCGTCGACAAGATGAAGGAGGATTTCATCCAGGCCGGCGTCACCCAGTTCGGTTCGGGCTGGCATTGGCTCGCCGTGCAAAACGGCAAGATCATCACCATGAAGACGCCCAACGGCGAGAGCCCGCTGGTGCACGGCGCCAAGGCGATCCTCGGCAATGATGTCTGGGAGCACAGCTATTACATCGACTACCGCAACCTGCGCCCGAAATATTGCGAGGCCTTCATCAACAACCTCGTCAACTGGGAATATGTGGCGGAAATTTACGACGCGGCGATCAAGTCGGCCTGACGTCTTCCTACCATCCGGGCCCCGCTGCGGCGGGGCCTTCAGGAGCGCTTTGCGGGATGAAGGCGGCGATTGGCCCTCAACACCTTGGCGCTATTGGCCTGAAGCCTGAACCGCTTTCAGCAGCCGGCCCGCCACCTCGGCGTGCCCGAACAGATTCGGGTGCATTGCTCCCGTCGGAATATCGTCGAGAAACTGCCCGTCCCCGCCGATGACGCCGATGAACCCCTGCTTGTCGCGGGCCTGGGCATAGGTATGGAACCAGCCCGGGCGGGCGCAGAAGCCGCGATCACGGCGGAAATCCGCGACATTGACCCAGCCATAGTCGCCCGCATAGCGCGAGAGCCTTTCCTCAAGGGGTTTCAGCACCTTGGAATAGGCGTCGCGCGCCTCGGCGCGGGCAATGCCGAAACCGAAGACCGTCAGCCAGGACGGCACGAAATCCGGCCGGACATCGAATGGCTGATCGCCGCAGAACCGTCCCCGCTCGTTCCGCGTCATGTCGAGGTAACCGGAAAGATAGACCTGAACAGCATCCAGGGGCTTCACGCGCTCTGCGAGCGACGCGAAGAGCCGGTCGAGCTGCGCAAACCGTCTGTCCATCTCAGCCTTTGGAAAGGTGCAGCCGCCTGATGCGCAGCGGGCCACCAATGGACCGAAATCGAGCTCATTTCCTCCGGTGGTGATGACGAGAATGTCGGGCCTGGCCCGGCGCAAGCATAATGCCGCGACGCGCTGCGCGCAGAGCAATTCCTCAACACGGTCCATCTGCGGCGGCAGATTGATCCCCTCGAAGTGAGGGACAGGACCGATCCCGGCCTTGCCGAGCCTGTCGCGCGCCTGCTCTGCGGTTTCGCGGCCCGCATAGGGCTTCAGGATGCCGGCGTCGATGGTCGCCCCCGAACAGGCGAAGCTCACATAGGTGACCGATGTGTCGCGCCGCTGCTGCGCCAGCGCCACGGCGGCCTGGGCCGATGAACCGATCAGGGAACGGTGGCAGCGGTGATCCCACCATTCGACCAGCCGGGCGGATGGGGAGCCGAACGATGTCACATGGGGGTTGCCCTCGCCGGAAGCGAAACTATCACCCAGCGCCACGAACTTCAGGTCCTTCACAACGATGGTCAGCTTGCGTTCGGCGGGCGGGCTGCCGTCCAGCGCATCCACCTTTACGGAGAGTTGGCGCGTGCCGAGCGTGACGGGCAAGGTGGCAGATTCGGAGCAAGGCGCGGATTGCGCGCGGCCGCCATCGACGCTCCAGGCGCAGCGCTTCCTGGCTTCCTGCCGGAAAGCCAGCCTGACGATGATGTCCCGCTCGTCGCCATGAAACCAGGAATGACGGTATTGCGCTGCTTCTGGCAGGTAATGCGTCGGGAGATTTTGCCGGAAAGGCGAAGGGTAACGCATCAGGCTCCCCGACGGGATATCGAGCCCCCGCCGCCCCGCCGCCCGCTGAAAATAGGAATTGAAATCGGCCATGAACACATCGTGACGATGCTCACGAACGACCCGGAAGCGGTTCTTGACCTCCCAATCGATACCGGTCGCAGGATCGACGGCATGCACTGGTCCGCATAGGGAGAGCATTGCCGTTACTACAAAGAGAATATACCGCATGAAGCCTCCAGTGCAGGCCCAGATCTCGCAGAAAAAAAACAGAAATTCGTTTAATGAGACGACTTTAACAGATTTGCGCGCCGCTCAAATACGCGGATTCACCGGCGTTGCTGCTTCGCCAACGCCGCCACGCGCGAACACGGTCAGCCTCACCATGGTGAACACCGTAAGGAAGGACAGCGGCACGGCTATCATCTTGCCGGCGTAAGGGTGAAAGCTGAGGTGGTCGACCAGCACCGAAACCGTCAGGGTCGTGACGGTCAGCCCCGCGAGGGTCGAGGCGAAGTAATTGACGAACCGGGCAAATTGGGCAGCGGGACTGAGGTTCGGCATTTCCTGGCGGAAGGCCAGCGTTGTCGACAGCAGGTAGTGCCAGATCCCGCCGGTGCAATAAGCGATGAAGGCCGCGAGGGCCGCCGGTTCGATAAGCGGTATCAGCAGGGCATAGGCGGAAACATCAACGATCAACGCCGTCGCACTCACCGACCCGAACCGGATGAGCTGCCGCATGAAATGCGGCAGGCGCAGCCAGAGACCGGACAGCGCCCTCCCCATCACCCTGCTCAGGCCGCCGATTTGACGCGCTGCGGCACCATGCGGACGCTGCTCAGCGCCTCGCGGACACCGGACTCGCCGCCCTCGTGATATTCGGCGTCCTCGTTGACGTTCCAGACATCGTAGAGCGTCTCGCCCGCGATGATGTTC
This sequence comes from Methylocystis sp., assembly GCA_020252485.1. GTDB lineage: Bacteria > Pseudomonadota > Alphaproteobacteria > Rhizobiales > Beijerinckiaceae > JADCCX01. The sequence goes on along the minus strand of JADCCX010000036.1, from coordinate 123,398 downwards.
TTCACCGTCAGCATGGCGGTCATCATCGCGTGATCCTGGTTGTTGTATTTGTGCATGCCGTTGCGCCCGACCAGATGCAGGCCCCGGTAGTGCGTGTCGATCTCGTGGCGGATCATCTCGACATTGTGCTTGTAGCTGTCGTCATAGACCGGATAGGCCTTCTTCTGGCGCACGACATGGCCATCGATGACTTCGTGCGGCTGGGCAAGGTCCACATGGGCCAGCTCTTTCTTGGCTAGAGCAAAGAGTTCGTCGTCCGAGGCCGTCCAGAGGCCGTCGCCCTCGAAGCAGAAATATTCAAGGCCGAGGCAGGCGAGCTTCTCATCCGGCACCATTTCGGGCGACCAGGAGCGGAAATTCTGGATGCGGCCGACCTTCACGGCAGGGTCGTGGATGTAGATCCAGTTGTCCGGGAAGAGGTCCGCCTTCTCGACGATCAGCGCCACGGTGAGGAAATCGCGGTAGCGAAGTTTGTCAGCATATTCGAGCGCATCCGGCGCCGGGCGCAGCGCATGCATGAGCTCCCGGATCGGCGCCGACGAGATGACATGGTTGGCCGTGAAGTTGTGGACGCCGTCTTGCTGGTCTCGCGCTGTGATCGTCCACACACCGGTCGCCTCGTTCCGTACGAGAGTTTCGAGCGCCTGGCCCATGAGGATCTCGCCGCCCTGCGCGCGCGTCTTCGCGGCGGCGGCATCCCACATCATGCCGGGGCCGCGGCGGGGATATTCGAAGCTCTCGATCAGCGTCTTGACGACTTCGCCATTGGCGCCGGTGGCGCTGCCGTTCGGATTCATCGACTTGCGCAAGGCCGCCGCCATGGCGCCCCAGAGGTCGAGGCCCTTGATGCGCTGCGCCGCCCAATCGGCGGAAATCTCGTCGCAGCTCATGCCCCACACTTTTTCCGTGTAGGTCTTGAAGAAGATCGAGAACAGCCGCTCGCCGAACTGGTTCGACACCCATTGGTGGAACGTCTCGGGGTTTTCGTTCGGGAAGGTTTTCTTGAAAAGGTAGGAGAGCACGCAGAGCGAGCTTTCGACATAGCCAAGGTTATTGAGGGCCTCGAAGGCCTTCAGCGGATAGGAATAGAACTTGTCATCGTAGAAGATGCGCGACAGGCGCGGCCTTGTGATAAAATCGTCGGGCAGGATTTCGTTCCACAGAGCGACGACCTCCTTCGACTTCGAGAAGAAGCGGTGACCGCCGACATCGAACAGGAAATCCTTGTAATTCACCGTGCGGCTGATGCCGCCGACATAGACTGGGTCCATCTCGATGACGCGGGTCGACACGCCGGCTTTGGTCAGGAGGTACGACGCTGTCAGGCCGGCGGGGCCCGCCCCGATCACAAAAACATCCGTATGCGACACGCCGCCACTCCCTCTCGTCCCGCAAGGCGGCTGCCTGCGGGGCGGCCTTGAGCAAATCGTAACCTCTGGGACTTATGGTTTGAGAATAGCGAAAACCCGTAAAGAAAGTCCTTCCTGACCGTGTCGCTCAGTTTCCCATCTGCCGGTCGGCGAAGCATCTCGTCGATTGCGTCCGTCGCTTTCCTTTGGCTGCGCCGGGCCAGCCTCCCGTGGATCCCGCTGGCGCTTGCAGCGGTCTTCGTGGCGGCGTCCCTCCTCTTCGACCGTCCGCAATCCTGGGCGCCATCCATCGTCCGTTTCCTCGATACCGACGACGCCTTGCGGCTGGCGCAGGTGCGCACGCTTCTGGCCGGGGGAGGCTGGTTCGAGCCGATCATCGCCAGCATGGGCGACGGCGAAGGCCTGCACTCGCATTGGTCGCGGCTGCTTGATCTGCCGATCGCGGGTCTGATCCTCGCGGCGCGCGTCTTTTTCGACGGCCCGGCCGCCGAGCAATTCGCCCTGCTCGTTTGGCCGAAGCTGGTGCTGTTCGTCTTCACGGCGGCCTTCTTCCGCCAGATGATCCGTGAGACCTCGGTCGAGGCGGCACTGGCGTTGGCTGCAATGCTCTGGCTGTCGTTGGTTTCGCTTGTCCAGTTCCAGCTCACCCGCATCGATCATCACAATGTGCAGAACGCCTGCGCCGCGCTGGCCATCGTGCTGGCGACATCGCCCCTTGCCAGCGCCCGCTCAGCGTTTGCGGCAGGACTGATCGCAGGCCTCGGCCTGGCGATCGGTTATGAGGCCCTGCCGGCGATGGGCCTGCTCGCGGCGCTGCTGGCCATCTGTTCGCTGATCGACCCCAGGCGGCGCCAGGTCGCGCAGGCCTTTGCAGTTGGATTGGCGTTGGCCCTGGCTGCGGCGCTGATCCTCACCGTTCCTCCGTCAAAATGGCGCCCGGTGGCATGCGATGCCCTCGGCCTCAACGTGGTCATGGTCGCCGTCATTGGCGCAGCCGGACTGTTTGCAGCCGGACTCTGCGCGGGAAGGCGGCGCTGGCATATCGCGGCGCTCCTGGCCACTGGCGGCGCGGCTGCCGCCGGATTTGCCGCCGTCGATCCGGTCTGCCTCGCGGGCCCCTTCGCCCGGATCGACCCTGCGATGGGACCCCTTTGGCTCAATCACGTGCGGGAGGCCAGACCGCTCCTGGAACTGGCGGATACGCAGCCGGCCATGGCCTTCGCGCTTGCCGCATCGATGCTCGCCTGCCTCGCCGCGCAGGCGGCCATGGCCGCGCAAAAGCGGACGGCGTCCGACATCATGCGGCTGACGCTGCTGATCCTGCTGACAATCATCGGCTTTCGCTATATCAAGTTCATTTCCTATGCGCAGCTTCTGGGATTTTTCTGTCTCGCACGGGCCGCTTTCGAACTCCGATGGCCGTATCCGCAGATCACGCCGCGCGCCGCGGCAATGCTGGCAACGCTTCTGGCGACCCCCATCCCCCTGATGCTGGCGGCCTCCAACGTGACCCGCGCGGAGACAAAGGAAGCCGATGCCGGTCCCGGCTGCTCGGCTGAGAAGGATTTCGCGGCGCTGGCCGCGCTGCCATCCGCGCGCATCCTGCCCCAGCCCAACCTCGGTGGAGTCCTGTCGCTGTTGACGCATCATCAGGTGATGATCGGAAATTACCATCGGCTCGACCGCGAGATCGCAAAGGCAGCGGCAATCTTTGCCTCTCCCGTCCAGGATGCCAGGACGCTGCTCGATGACTGGAAAATCGATATCGTCGCCTATTGCGCCGGCCAGCGCTTCTACGCGCTCGGCGCCGACAACAACAGCTTCGCGCGCGCCATCGAATCAGGGGAAGGCATTCCCGCCTATCTGCAGCCGATCGACATGGGCGCCGGCAGCGGCGTCAAGGCGTGGCGGGTCGTGCGGCCCTGAAGCGCGAAGAGCATGCTGTCATAAGCATGCTCTACGCTCAATCAAATTGCTCTATCTCAGATAATCGGTCAGGTTCAGGCGGCTGATGATCGCCGTCGTCTGATAGGCGGCCTGCATCTTCGTCTGCAGCGACAGGAGCTTGGCCGCCGTCTCTTCCTGGTTGGCGTCCTCGACATCAGAGATGACGGTCTGCACCAGATTGGCCTTCACCTTGTGGCGGTCGTCGGCGAGCTTCATCTGGTTCGTGGTAAGCGCGATCTCGACCTGGATATCCTGCACGCGCTGCACGCCGGTCTGCTGTCCGAGGTCAGCGCGGATGCGCTCGCTCATGGCGTTGAAGCGGCCCTGATCGTTGGAATTCGACGCGCTGTAGGTTTCGCTGACGAAGGCCGCCAGATTGGACATGACCCGCTGGATACCCTCTTCATTGGCCTGGACGCCGACCCCTACCGTGATGCCGTTGTCGATCCTGGCCTGCTTGGTAAGGCGGGGCGACGCAGAGGTGTCATCGCCCATATACCAGATCACGGTGTTGGCGGCCGTGCCCGCCACGAGGGCCGTGGCTGTCGCAGGAGGGCCCGAAACGCGCAGCGGCGGCGTATTGTTCGAGCCCGCGAAGAACGCCTTCGCGGCGGCCAAGGCGGAAGCGGCAGGCAGCGTCGTCGCCGCCTCGCGGTTCATCACCGCCGCGATGGACGCGCGCAGGTTGGCCGCTGTCGCCGCAGGCGTCACGCCGATCTCGAACCCGCCAGCGTCGGCGACAGAGGATGCGGGAGCCGCCCTTGCGACGAGCGCGATCGCCTGCCTGGAGCCATCGGGCATCGTGAGTTCGAAGCGGACCTCGTCGCCAGCGGCGGGATTGGCCGCAACATTGTAGGCGATGTTCGCCGGCGGACCGGCCGTCAGCGCCGCCGTGATGCCGGCGCCGGTGGCGGAAGCTGCCGTCAGTTTGAAGCCGAAGGGATGCGCGCCATCCTCGGTCAGCGTCGCATTGGCGCCGGCACCGCCCTGGACCACACGGCCAACATCGGGAGCGGCGCCGTAATCGGCGGCCTTCCGCTCGGCGACCAGCTGCTTCACGCCGGCGCGTCCCGCCGAATCGCCGTTCAGCATCGTCGTCGCATCAACAACGGGACGCCTGTCGGTGGTGCGGCCCGAGAAAAGATACTCGCCATTGATTTGTGTGTTGAGCAGGTCGACCGCTTCGTCGAGCCGCGTCTTCATCACCTTCTGGATCGAGGTCTGCCCGGATGAATCGATGTTGTATTGCGGCAGAATCGCTGAGGAACGGAGGTCGTCGGAGATCTTGCCGAGATAGGTGAGGTTCAGATCCAGCTGCTTGGCGCGGTTCTGGAGCCCCGTGATCGTTTCGCGGTAGCTTGCGACCTCCGATAGCTTGGCGCGCATCTCCAGCGACGTGATGCGGCTGGCGCCCAGGCCGCCGAAGGTTTCCGATTTCTTGCCGGTGCTGAGCTGGCGCTGCAGGTCGTCCAGTTGCTGACGGGTGGCGGTGAGGAACCTGGCTGAATTGGTTGCCTTGAAGGCGCCTGGAGAAAGTGGCGTGATGGCCATGGCTTAGGCTCCGATTCTCAGCAGCGTATCGAGGAGCTCATTGACGGCTCCCACGACGCGCGCATTGGCGGCATAGGCGTTCTGGATCTGGACGAGGTCGGACATTTCCTGATCGATGGAGACGCCTGACGTCTCGGAAAACTTGGCCTGCACGGCGTTCAGGACGACCTTCTGTCCCTTGTCGAGGTTAATGGCTTTCGTGGCCTTGGCCCCCTGGTCCTCGACGACGCGCCGGACGAAATCGACCACTGTCGAACGATAGCCGTTCGCCGGATCACCGATGCCGGAACCGCGGGAGAAGGCCCGCTGCGCCTTCGTCATGCGGTCGAGCAGCAGCTGCGGACGCGTGCCGTCGCCCTGAGGCGTCACGGCGCCAGGGGTGGTGTCGTAGATCACCAGGCGCGAATTGTCGGAGATGATGTTGGCATTCACGCCGATTCGCCCGGCGAAGCCGCGTTTTTGCGGATTGGCGCCATCGAGCGAGCCGGTGAAGGTTATGTTGGCGGCCGCTGCATCGACGAACAGCGCCAGCTCGGGTCCCTCGCCGGTGAGGCCTGAGGTCGAGAAGCTCGCGCGCACATTCGTTACGCTGTTGCCGCCGCCGGCATCCAGCACCCTGAGGACGTTGCCGGGCTGCAGCGATACGGAGAAACCGCCGCCAAGCGCCCCCGCGACGGCGGCCTGCAATCCGGCGAACCCGCCGGCGCGGTCGTAGCGGATGACTGTCGCGCCCCCCTCACCCTCCGAAGCCGGAATGGGGTTGGGAGCCGCGCCATCCGTGGCGATGAATTGATAGCGCTGAGGCCCCGCCGGCGTATTCACCTCAACCGTGAGCGTGTTGCCGGCCTTCATCGCCAGGTTGGCGGGCACGAGAACATCCGCGAGCGCGGCATCGAACCCGGCGTTCGCGCCGGAGGTGACCGGCGTCACCGGATTGCGGTCGCCGAGGGCCGAGGCCAGGGCGGCGGCGAGATCGTCGAGTTGGGTCTGCGCCTCGACCAGCACCTTGTCGCGCATCTCGATCTCCGCCGCGATCGAGCCGGAGCGGAAGAGGCCGCTGGCGATGATGTCGACGCCCCCGCCCGATGCGCTGTTGACGCGGATGCTGCCCACGCCACGGGTATTGGGATTGGCGGTGAACAAGGCATTCGCATTGAGATTGCCGCGCGCATCGAAGGTCAGCTTCACTGCGGACGCGCCGTAGAGCTGCAGGCCGCCGTTGGTGAAGATGGCCATCTTCCCGCTTGGTTCGATGCTTGTGCGGATATCGATGAGGCCGGCCAGTTCGTTCACGGCGCGGTCGCGCTCGTCGAGCAGTCCCGGCGACGATGCATCGAGCTGTCCGTTGGCGAAGAGCTTGGTATCCACAGCTTTGATCTGCGAAAGCAAGCTGTTGACCTGATCGACGCTGCTGCCGATCTGGCTCTCGGCTGCCGAGCGCATCCGCTGGATATCCTGCGTCATTCCGCTGAGTTGCGAGGCGAGCTGGGTGGCATAGCTCACCACCTGCGCTCTCGCGGTGTAGTTGGCGGGGTTGGCCGTTAAGGCCTGCAGGGAGGAGGTGAAAGCATTGACGGCGGAATCGAGCGAGCCATCCTGTCCCGGCTGCCCGAACAGCCTGTCGAGCTGCTCGGCGTAATTCGCCTTCACATCCGTATAGGCGGCGCCGGCCGTCTCCAGGCGAAGCTGCTTCTGGACCTGCGCCTCGAGCTGACGCCCGATGCCGGCCGAGCGTACGCCTGTCGTGTTCGAGCCCGAAAGCTGCTGGACGATATTGAGCTTGCGGCGACTGTAGCCAACGGAATCGACGTTGGCGATGTTGCTGGAAACCACCTCCATCTGCGACTGCGTGATCCGCAGTCCCGCCAGGGAGCTGTTGAGCGCCGCTGACAATCCCATGGCGACCTCCTGTCAGCCTTGACGGTTCGTTCGATCAGCCGTCAGCGAATGATATTGATGACGTCGCGCAGCATGTCCGACGAGGTGGAGATCACCCGCGTGTTCGCCGAATAGGCCTGCTGCGTAACGATCATCTTCGAGAATTCGTCTGCGATATCCGTGTTCGAATTCTCCACCGTGCCGCCGACGACATTGCTGCCGGCCTGCTCGATAATGGGCGGGCCCGATTCCAGTGTGCCCTCGAAGACGCCGCCGTCGCGGCGCTTCAAGGCATTTTCTGCCGCGAACTGAGCCACGACGATCTGCGCAAGGCCGACGACCTGACCGTTGGTGTAGTTGCCGATGACGCGGCCTGCTCCATCAATGGACGTCGACTGGAACTGACCTGACGCATAGCCATCCTGCTGGATTTGCGAGACATCCGCGAGCGTCCGGTTCGCGGCCAGATCCTCTGCCGGGAAGGACTGCAATGCGCCAGTGTTGATGGTGAGGCCATTGTAGGGAACGCCATCGATCGTGAAGGCCGGGATCACGGCGTTCTGCGGCGGGGCGGGGAGCCCCGAAGCGTTGAATGTGTAGGTCGTGCCCGCCTGCACCCAGGATGGCGCCGTCGGCAGGGTGTTGTCCTGATAATAGAGGTTCCACTGCTCCAGGGCCGGCGGCGGCGTAATCGAGGCGTTCTGCACCTTGCCCCAACGCAGGTTGAGCGGCTTGGCGGCGCCCTGATCGTTGTAGATGGTGATGGAGCCGCCCTGAATGCTGCGGTCCAGAAACGCCTGGTTCTGAGCGGTCGAGATCGCCGCCGGGTTGGCGGGAAGGGCGCCGCCCGAACCAATCAGACCATTGTTGGGATCCTGCGGATTGCTGCTGGTGCGCGAATAGTTTGTTTCCGGGAACTGCGGCAGCGTCGCGCCGTAAGCAATGTTGTCGGTGCGCTTGGGCGGAACGTTGGCTTTCGAGATGCGGATGAGCTGCGGATTGGAACCCTGCAGCGCTCCGGTTGCAGAATCGAGCGGAATACCCTTGAGGTAATAGCCCGCGCCGTTCACGAGATATCCCGAGTTGTCGCGCTGGAAGTCGCCGCGCCTGGTGTAGACGTCGATTCCGCCGAAGGTGGGGACGCCGCCTGCGTAGCCGGTGCGTTCGCGGACGACGAAGAAGCCGCTCCCGTTGAGCGCAATGTTTTCGGCGAGGCCCGTGCTGCTCAAGTCGCCCTGGATCGTGTTGGTCGCCTGTGAATTGCCGCGGACCGAGCCGCCAAGCTCCTGGTTGGCCGGACGATCCGGCACCAGATCGACAAAGCTCGTATCGACGCGCTTGAAGCCGGCCGTCCGCGAGTTGGCGATATTGCCCGAGATATTCTCCATGGCGTAGGACTGAGCCTTCAGCCCCGACACCGCTGTCGTCATTGCTCCGAAGATACCCATGACACGCCCTTCCTCGCTGCCTGCCGCAAACAACCGTTTCATCCGGTGCGGGGCGTGTACGCAGGCACCTGAAGCACGCCCCGGCCCAACCTCCATAGCAGGGTACGTGCCAAGAAAATTGCTGAGTGATTTCAATGGGTAAATCTCTGTTTACCACGCTCTGGCGGCAAGGAGCGCCCAGCTGCGCGGGCAGGGTCGGCAGTTTTTGCCGGGATCAGGCTGCGGCCCTCATTCCTTGCCGAGCGGATTGGTGAGGATATCGGCGGCGACATCCTGGAGCTTGGGTTCCTTCGCCGCGAGGAACGGCAGCGGACGGCAGGCGGCTACGGCGGCAAGCCCGACCCGAGCCGTCAGCAGTCCGTTGAGCACGCCTTCGCCGAGCTTGGCTGACAGGCGCGCCGCGACACCATGGCCCACCAGCTGCGAAAGCACGCTGTCAGTGATGGCCACGCCGCCCGTGATGGCCAGATGGCCGAGGATGCGCCGGCCGAGCCGCAGGAACCCGAGCGTGCCGGGTCTGGCTCCGTAGATATCGGCGATGCGCCGCGTCAGCATCACCGATTGCGCTGCGACGAAGAGGATGTCGATAATGGCGCGGGGCGAGATCGCCGTCACCACCGAGACCCTTTTGGCGGCGCTGGCGATGACGATCCGCGCCTCTTCATCGCGGGGCAGCAGCAGGATCCTGTCGGCGAGCGTCAGCATGCCGCGCCCGTCGATGATTTCGTCGAGATGCGTCTCCATCGCACGGCGCGGCGCGGCGGTCGTCGGATCCTTGGCCTGATAGGCGATCAGCCGCCGAACGAGAGCCTTCGCCCTGGGGCCATCGTCGGAAGCGGCGACCGCCTCGGCCTCCTCGCGCATCTCCGTCGCGGCGGCGAGGCTTCTGAGGCCTCTGAACTCGCGTATGGTGAGGACGGCGAGCGCCAGTACGGCGAGCGCGATCAGTCCGGTCGCCGCCCAGCCGAAATAGGGATTGGCTCTGGCGAGATCATCGACCAGCCGCCAGAACCAGAGGCCGATCGCCATCGAGACGAGCCCGGCGAGCGAGGAGAGCAGCAGCCGCGCCCAGAAGGAAAGACCGGTCCTGCCGGGCTTCAGCACCAGCTCCGCATCGGTGCGCGTCTGCTCCGCGGGCCGGAAGGCGTCCGGCTGATCGACGATCTCGACAGGGCGCGGCGCGGCCTTGCGCGGCTCCTCCGCGGCGGCGGGCTTCTCCGCAGGCGTCCCGATCCGGAAGGCTCTTGGCTTCGGCGCTTCGGCCATGGCTCACCTCAGCCTTTCGCCCAAGAGAAATTCGAGCGTCCTGTCGAGGCGGATATGCGGCAGCGGCTTGAGACGGCCATCGGCATGGCGTTCCGCCGCCGGCGGGCGGAAGCGCACGAATCTCAGATCGAGGCCCTTCGCTCCCGGCGCAAGGGCGGCGGCAGGATCATCCGGCAGATTGCCCGGAAAGACCGCGGCCTCCGCCACGCCATCGAAGACCTCGCCGCCGACATGCTCGCCCGCAAGCGGCACGCCCGCGATGCAGGGCAGCATCCGCCGGCCCTCTTTGGCCATGACCTCGCGCGTGGCGCGCACGCCAGCCAGCGCCACCACATCGGTGGCCGCCCCCGCCCCCTCGGCCCGCGACGCGGCGCGGTCGACGAGCAGCCGCACGATCGCCTCCAGCCGGTCATGGTTGGTGTGATGCAGGTGATCCGCCTTGGTGGCGGCGAAAAGCACCCGGTCGATGCGCGGCGCGAAGATCCGGGCGAGCAGGCCGTTGCGGCCGGTGCGGAAGGCCTTGAGCACGTCGCCCAGCGCCGCCTCGAGATCGGCGACGGCGGCCGGCCCTGCGTTCAGGGCGGACAAGGCGTCGATCAGCACGATCTGGTGATCGAGCCGGGCGAAATGATCGCGGAAGAAGGGCCGCACCACATGGTTGCGGTAGGCATCGTAACGGCGCTCCATCATCGCCTGCAGCGAGCGGCCATCCGGCACGTCCGCTAGGCCGTCCAGCGGCGCGAAGGTCAGGGCCGGCGAGCCTTCGAGATCGCCCGGCATCAGGAAGCGGCCTGGCGGCAGCGAGGAGAGCGAGACTTTCTCGTCGCGGCACGAGCGCAGGAAGGCGGTGAAGCGCTCCGCCAGAGCGCGCGCCCTGGCCTCATCCGCTTCGCCCGAGGCCTCCGTCCCGCCGACAAGCGCCAGATAATCGCCAGCAAGCAGCAGGCGCGGATGCTGCCTCGCAAGCGCCAGCGTCTCGCGCGACCACTCCGCATAGCTCTTCCCGAGAAGCGGCAGATCGAGCAGCCACTCGCCGGGATAATCGACGATATCGATCGCCAGCGTCGAGACGCCGCCCAGCCAGCCGGCCTTGCTCTCGTATTCGATGACAAGCCTGAGTTCCGAGATGCGGCGGGTCGATTCAGGCCAATGCCGCTCCGCCCCCGTAAGCGCGGCGAGATGATCCTCGTAGGGAAAGCGCGGCACCGCGTCATCCGGCTGCGGGGCGAGGCTGGCCCGGCGGATGCGCCCCTCGCTCATCGCCGAAAAAAGCGGCAGCCGGCCGCCGGCCGTGAGAGCATGAACCAGCGCGGTGATGAACACCGTCTTGCCCGAACGGGAAAGGCCGGTGACGCCCAGCCGCAGCGCGGGATTGACCAGCCCGCCAGTGAAGCCGGCGAGGTTGCGGATCGCGAGGGAGAAATCGTCAAGCACGCTCAAGCGCAGCCGCTCCGGTCAAAGAACCGGCAGGCGGAGGCACCCTGCCGCAGGTCATTCATGCCCAAACTCATGGGCTTCTCCTAGAGCATGGCGCGATGAGATGGAAACAACTGCGTTGCGGCTGGGATGAGATGATCCTGTTCGATCCTGACCGAGAGCGATCCCGTCGCGCTTCCGAAAGCCGGACCAAATCTGCTCCGTCGATGTGGCTCCATCTCATTGCGTCAAGCTCCAGCATCTCTGGCGGATGGAGTGAAACCGGCTCCGGCGGCGGCCAGCCGGCAATCCGAGCCCGCGCGACGTCGCAAAACAGGGACAGGCGCGTCGCGGGAGAGAGGGCCGGCCGGTTGCCGGACTCGTTGATCCTACCAATTCGTGAAGATAATAAGCCATTGAAATAAATTGTGAAAATTAAATCTCTACTGAAAAACCGGCCAGCTTAACGGTCTGTTCATCGTCTCTGTTGGCCCGCCGGTAAGCTTACCGGGCTCGTAACCACGTTTCCTAACGCTCATTTACCTCCTGGCCTAGCATGGTCCGCAGGCTAAGCCGGAGCAGAACGCTCCGGCGGTCCAGAATGGGCCACCCAGGAAACAGGAGTTTCACAATGTCTATCTCTCTTTCCACCGGCATGAAGACTGCGCTGTATTCGATCGGCGACGTCCAGGCAGGCATCGATCAGGCCAACAAGCGTTTGGCGACCGGCAAGAAGGTCAATGACGCGATCGACAATGCCCGTTCCTACTTCACTGCCCAGAACTTCTATAAGGAGGGCCGTGACTACAGCAACCTTCTCGACTCGATGGACAACGGCCTTCGCGTTGTGCAGCGGACGAACTCGGCCCTCGACAGCATGCGCAAGCTTCTTGAGTCCGCTCAGGCTCTTGCCCGTGGTGCGCGGAACCTCGGTGAAACGGACGTTAACCGCGACATTATCGGCGCACAGGTCGCAGAACAGCTGAACCAGGTTGCTCGTATTGCCTACGACGGCAGCTTCAACGGCTCGACCCTGTTCCAGACGGATGCCACCGTTCCGGCTTCAACGGTGGTCGTAACCAACGTCTCGACCGGCGCGGCCCAGACGAAGATCACGCTGGTCCCCGTCGATGCCCGGTTCAACAGTGCGGCCGGCTTCGCCAACTTTGCGACCGCTACGGACGGAATTCTGGCAACCACCACTGCCGGTCAGGCGCAGACCTTCACCTACGGCGGCAACTGGGACACCGCAGGCACCGGTAACGGTATCCTCGATACGTTCATCTCGAACGTGACCGCCACACTTGTGAGGGTTCAGACGGCCGCTTCGAACGTGTCGGTTCAGGCGTCGGCGATCCAGATCCGTCAGGACTATACCAAGGCCTATGTCCGCAACGTCAACGGCGCCGCGGATTACCTGACCCTCGCCGACATCAACGAGGAAGGCGCGAACCTCTCCGCTCTGCAGACAAAGCAGCAGCTGGCCGTTCAGGCCCTCTCGCTGGCTTCCCGTTCGGATCAGGCGATCCTGCGTCTCTTCTGATCCAGACCGCTTCAAAAGAACAAGCGAAGGCGGGGAGCTATCCCCGCCTTTGTCATTTGATGTCCCGGGGGTATCGATCAAGCGAGACGCAGCGTCTTTACGATCACGCCGATCAATTCGTATGTCGGTCCGGACGGCGTGTTGCGTTCCGCCCATTTGAATTCGAGCGCGTCGGCCTTGCTGCCCACCGGGAAATCCCGCGTCGGGGTAATGACCGTCGTATCATGGTTGATAACGATCTCGAGCGCATGCCGCTGTTGCGCCAGCCTGCCCGCCAGAGCCCGCAGGCTGCTGTGATAGGGCTCGCGCAGCCAGGCGCCGGGTGCGCCCGGATCCACCATCACCACGAAGGCATTCTCGTTGGGGCGATAGTTCATCACCAGCTTGCTGCGTTCCGGCTTCCATTCCTCGCCGAAGGAGAGGTCGTAAATCCAGTGGCAATGAAAGTCGCGGCAGAATTGCGGGCGCGTTTCCCAGATGCCGCAGCCCCGGCCTGGTTTGCAATGCTTGCACCACTGGCCGCGCGGCTTGTTGTCAATAGGCGGCACATCATAGACTTTGCAGCACATGGTGCAGGCGCCGCAGGAGCGCTGGAGGGGGGTGGCGGTTGCGTCGGTCATCGCGGTTGATGTTCTGTTAACCATGCCGTTTCCTTGGCAGGCACCATGGCGGATCATGGTTAAGGCATGGTTTCGAACGTCCGCCGCCAGCGGTCCGCGTCCTTGCTCCGCGCCCTTGCCAAGGCGGCCGTTCCCCGCCAGAACGCCGCAATGCCGGACCAGCCAATCGCCCGCTACAGCCACCGCGCCAAGCCCTATGCGCAGGAGGCGGAGTTCACGCTTTTCCGCGACCATCTGCATGTCGATCAGGGGCGGCGCTCGGGTGATTTTCCCTATCGCGACATCGTGCTCATCCGCCTCGTCTACCGGCCGCGCAACACCACCAACGAGGGCTATCTGGCCAAGCTCTACCGGCGCGACAAACACACCGTCTCGCTCACCAATCTCTCCTGGAAGAGCCTCGTCGATATGGAGCGGCAGGATGAGCCCTACCGGCGCTTCGTCGGACGGCTGATCGGCGAGGTGCATGCGGCCAACCCCGGCGTGCTGCTGCAGGCCGGCATGCCGCGCTGGCTGCATCTGGCCACGGCCGCCGCCGGCCTCCTCGCCATTGCCGCGCTCGCCATCGTGACCGGCCAGGCCGTGCTGAACGGGACGCTGCCCGTCGCCATGATCACCGGCGCGCTGACGGCCTATTTCGCCTGGTGGACCGTCCGTTATCTCGGCCGGAACCGCCCGCGCGGTTTCACCGTGGACCGGATCCCGGAGGATGTGCTGCCGAGAACCGCAACGCCGCCTTCGCAATAGAGAATGACGCGGCCGGAGGTCGGCCTATCCCTGCTTCGCCGGTGTCGTGACGATCAGGCCGTCGAGCTCGGGCTTGACCTTGATCTGGCAGGAGAGCCGCGAGACCGGGCGCACGTCGAAGGCGAAATCGAGCATGTCATCCTCCATCGGCTGCGGCTTTCCTACCTTCGCGGTCCATTCCTCCGCGACATAGACATGGCAGGTGGCGCAGGCGCAGGCGCCGCCGCATTCCGCCTCGATGCCGGGAATGCTGCTGCGGATCGCGGCTTCCATGACCGTCGAACCATTGTCGGCCTCGACGGAGCGCGCCGTGCCTGCGGCGTCGATGAAGGTGATCGTCGGCATAAGAAGACCTCGATTGCGCCGCTGGAAACGCTGCGGCGGGAGCAGTGAAGGCTGGGTTCTAAAGCATGCTCTAGCTGACAGCGACGCATCTGACGAGATGGAAAACGCCGCCTCAGCCGGGTTCGATTGCGCCGAGCGCCGCGAGCGTCCCGGCCAGCAGCGCCGCCAGCGCGTGGCGCAGGGCAGCGTCGTCCGGCGCCGTTTCCAGCGCGCCCGCCGCCCTGGCGAGCGGGCCCGCCCCCAGCGACAGGGCCGATCCCTTGAGGCGGTGCGCCGCATCGGCCCGCGCCGCCCCTTCGCTCGCCTCGATCGCCGCCATCACCACCGGGGCCTGCTCGCGGAACATCCCGATGACCGTGCGCCGGATTTCGGCGTCGTCGAACGTCTGCCGGTTGAGCGCGGCGATATCCACAAGCGCATTCATGACCAGTCCGTTAGCGCCTTTCGGGCGCTTCATCCACCGCCTGCCCACATGCGTTAACGAAGTTTTCCAAAAGATTAACAGGACGTTTGCGCTGATGGCTGCTTCATTGTTACAAAGCACGCTGGCCCTTCACGGGCCAGGATCAGATGTTCAGGCTGTTTCGCATTCCCGGTGTGGCTGCCCCGCAAGGGGCGAGGGAGCGGCAGCCGACTGATCCTGTATGGTGTATCGAGGCGAGGCGAACATGGCCAAGGCAGGCAAGACTCCGGATCCGGCGGAAGCTGCGCTTTCTGCGATCGAGGAAGCGCTCAACGGCAAGGCGACGGGGACCGATGGTCCCGTCATGCGCGCCAGGATGCCGAAGCTGCCCAAGGCCGATGCCCCCGAGCTCGAGATCAAGACGGATGCCAGACCGGCAAGGGAGCCCTTGGCCGAGCCCGCCTCCCCCACACTCTCGCCGGGACCTGCGGCCGATGAATCGCCCGCAGCCGCGCCGCCGGCGCTGCCGCCCCGCGCCGCCGCCAACGATGACCGCCGCGACGCCTCGGTGGTCCTCGCAGCCCTGCAGCAGAAGCCCTCCCGCGCGCCATTCTGGCTGGCGCTGCTGCTGTCGCTCGGCTGGTTGGGCATCGTCTTCTATTTCGCATCGCTGACCTATCTGCCCGCCGTTCAGGCGGCCGGCGGCCTGCAGGCGCCGGCCGACGCCGCGGTCCTGGTCGCCATCGCCGTCGCGGCGCTGCTGCCCGTGATCCTGATGTTCGCGATCACCGCCATGCTGCGCCGCGCGCAGGAGATGCGCATCGCGGCAAGGGCGATGGCGGAGGCCGCCCAGCGGCTCGCCCAGCCGGAAGCGATCGCCGCCGATTCCGTCTTCTCGCTCGGTCAGGCGATCCGCCGCGAGGTCGCGTCGATGGGCGACGGCATCGAACGCGCCGTGGCCCGCGCCAGCGAGCTCGAGGCGCTGGTGCATGCCGAGGTGTCGCAGCTCGAGCGCTCCTACACCGACAACGAGATCAAGATACGCATGCTGCTCGACGGGCTCGCCAGCCAGCGCGATGCGATCCAGGTCAACGCCGCCTCCGTGCAGGCCGCCATCCGCGGCGCGCATGAGAATCTCGCCGCCGACATGCAGACCGTTTCGCAGCGCATCACGGATACCGTGAGCGAAGCGGGCGGCCGCGTCACGGCGGCGCTCGACGACCGCCGCGAGCAGATCGCCACGTCGCTCTCGCGCGTCGGTGACCAGATGATCGAACAGATCACTGTCCGCTCCTCCGAACTGATCGATCGCCTTTCGACCACCGGCGAGAGCGTC
Organism: Methylocystis sp.; assembly: GCA_020252485.1. Classification (GTDB taxonomy): domain Bacteria; phylum Pseudomonadota; class Alphaproteobacteria; order Rhizobiales; family Beijerinckiaceae; genus JADCCX01. The sequence continues at coordinate 107,528 of JADCCX010000036.1, read as the reverse complement.
AATGACAAGATCGCGGCGACCAGCCTCGACGTCACCCGCACCATCACCGATAGCGGCGTGCGGCTCGTGGCTGAAATCGCTGACCGCGGCCATACCGTTACGGCGCAGATCGAGAACACCGGCAATGCCGTCACCAGTCATTTCAGCGCCAGCGCTGAGACGGTGAACCATGCGCTGAACCTGACCGGCAGCACGCTCGTCCAAGCGATCACCGAACGCGCCCAGCACGTGAATGAAGCGCTGCAGGGCACCGGTACGCTGCTGATCGACACGATGACGGAGCGCTCGGCCATCGTGACCGAAACCCTGCAGGCGACGGGCACGAACCTGATCCTGTCGATCAGCGAGAAATCGCAGGCCGTCGCCGATACGCTCGACCAGACGGGCCGCTCGCTGATCGACGCCATTACCGAGCGTGCGACCGACGTCAACAACACGATGCGCGCGACGGGCGAAGCCCTCGTCATCGATCTCGGCATCCGCGGTGCGGAAGTCACGCAGCGCCTTGAGGAAACCGGCGCCCTCATCGCCGAGACCGTCACCTCGCGCGGCGACAGCCTCGCGACCCGGCTTGTGGAGACCAGCGACAGGATCAACGAATCGATCACCATCCACGGCAAGTCGCTCGAGGAAGGCATCGCTTCAACCGGTTATCAGGCTGCGCAGCTGATCTCGGATCAGGTCGGCCATGCCCGCTCGGCCTTCGAGGGCGCCGGCCACGTGATCGCCGCGATGATCGACAGCCAGACGCGCCATGCCGAGGCGGCGCTCGATGGCCACGCCGACATTGTGACCGCGCGCCTTGCCGACAGCGGCAGGGACGTCATGATGGCGATCGCCACACAGGGCAACCGGGTCAACGAGGCCCTTTCGGAGAACGCCCGCAGCCTGGCGGCGACGCTGGAAGGCCATTCGCTTGGCGTCGCGGAGAAACTGGCGCAGTTCGATGAAACCGTCGGCGTGCGGCTCGTCAATGTCGAAACGCTCGTCACCACCCACGGCGCCACTCTGGTGGAGCGGCTGGCTTACGAGACGGATTCGACGGCCGCGGCACTCGAAGCGCAGATCGCGGCATTCGACGAGCGCGCGAGGGAGCGCGCCACGCTGCTCGGCGGCTCGTTCGACGAGTTGATCCAGCGCGTCGATACCGGTCTCGAGCGCCGTGGCCAGCAGTTGAACGAGACGTTGTCGCAGCGCGCCATCGAGATCGCACGGCTGATGGGCGAAGGCGGCAGGGATGTCACGGCGGCCATGGACACAAAGGCGCGTGAGATCGATCAGTCGATTAACCGCAGCGCCTCGGCCATGACCGAGCAGCTCGGCGGGCGCGCCGTCCAGATCGCCGCCATCCTCACGGCGAAGGCCGACGAAATCAGCGTTCTGCTTGGCGGCAAGGCCGACGAAATCAGCGTCGTGCTCGGCGGCAAGGCCGACGAGATCAGCGTCGTGCTCGGCGGCAAGGCCGACGAGATCAGCGTCGTGCTCGGCGGCAAGGCAGGCGAGATCAATGCCCTCCTCGGCAACCGGGTGACTGAAATCGCCTCGACGCTCGATACCCGCGTCGACAATTTCGAGGAGCGGATCATCCGGCGTCTCGACACCGTGTCGGAGGTCATTGACAAGAAGGGCTTCCAGATCGCCGCCGTCCTCGGACAGCGGACGGATGAGCTCAACAAGATCTTCGTCGAGCGCGGCAGCAACCTGGTGGGCGAGCTTGGCGCCCGCGGCGAAGCCATCACGCGGGAAGTGGCGGAGGTCGGCGAATCGGTGATCCGCGGCATCGAATCCCGCGCGAGCGCCGCAGCGGAAGTGCTTGGCGCGAAGGGCCAGGAGCTTGCGCAGCACATCAACGCCGCAACGAACAATCTTCATACGGCCATCGCAGGCGGCGCCGAACAATCGATCAAGGAACTCGGCGCTGCGCAAAAGCGCCTCACCGGCGACATTACGGACGTGCTTGGCCGCCTTGGTGAGGCCAATTCGTTGCTGAACAACATCCTGTCCGCCGCAACCAACAATCTGGAGTCGATGGAAAGCGATCTGACCGTGCGGGTCCGCCAGCTCGAAACCTCGATGGGCCAGATCATTGAGGATACGGCCAGGACAGCGACCAAGGTGGAGCAGCAGATCGATGTGCTGCGCAACGTCTCCGGCGGGGTGCTGACCGAGGCCAACAACCTGGGTCAGAGCATTCTGGCACAGGGATTGGCGCTGAGCCAGGCGGCCAAGGAGATGGCGGCCGCCCAGTCCCGGATGGATTCGGCGCTCGATATGAAGCACGAGGAGCTGCAGCGGCTGGTAACCGCCATCGGCGATCGCAGCGCGGAGATGGAATCCATGCTGCGGGGCTACGAGCAATTGCTGCAGGAAAGCCTCGCCTCGGCCGAGCAGCGGGCCCGCGAAGTCAACACGACCCTGCTTGGCACATCGGAAGCCGCAAACCAGCAGATCGCGGAGCAGTATGAGCTGATCCGAAACCTCTCCGCCAAGGAGCGTGAACGCTTCCGCGAAACCGCCGAGCAATTGCGGGTGATGACGGCCGAAATCTCGCAGGAGCTGGAAGCGACGCGCAACGAGATCAGCCGCGGCAGCCTCAGCATGCCGCGGGAGCTGAAGGCGCAGACCAGCGCCATCAAGCGCGCCGTTGGCGAACAGCTTAATGCGTTGAACGAGCTGAACAGCCTCGTCGAACGTTCAGGACTGGACGTGGCCGCTGCGGCGCCGGCCCTGCGCGCCGCACCGGCGCCTCAGCCGGCCCGCCCCGCGCCAAGGCCGGCGCCGGCGCGCGCGGAGCCCCCGCCGCCCCCGGCCAAGGCCGCAGCTTCGGCCCGCGGACGCGACGGTTGGCTGACCGAGCTTCTCGTCAAGGCCTCATCAGGCGATGAGAGCCAATCCAAGGCGTCCCGGAACCGCGCGAGCGAAAACGGCCTTGGCGCGCTTGATGCGATCTCCGGGGATATCGCGCGGCTCGTCGATACCGATGCGGTTGCCGATGCCTGGGCGAGCTACACCGTCGGCGAGCGCAATGTGTTCTCGCGCCGGCTCTATACGCTGCAGGGTCAGCAGACCTTCGATGAGGTTCGCCGCCGTTATCGCCGTGATGGCGACTTCCGCGGTACGATTGACCGGTACATTGAGGAATTCGAACGGCTGTTGAAGGATGTCGCCGCTGAAGATCGTGACGGCGCGCTGGCGCGGTCCTATCTCATGTCGGATACGGGCAAGGTCTACACGATGCTGGCCCATGCGGCGGGACGCTTCGACTGATCAAGGCTAGAGCGGTTGCCGATCTGACTGAATCAGATCGGCCGCTCTAAGCTCTTGATTTACCGCATTTTCTTTCGAAGAACCGGCATCCACTTCTTCGGAAAATGCTCCAGTGCATGGCGCGATGAGATGGAACCGCAGGGACGGAGGCTGCCGATCTAGCCCGGCGCAGCCGTCCAGGCCGTGATATCGAGCAGCACCTTCCCCAGGGAAGCATCAAGAGCGGCCGTTACGCCGCTGCCATCCAGCGCAGCCACGGGCGTGCTGGCGGAAAAGAGCTGCGCCTTGCGGACATTTCCGGAGGCTGTCGTCACGATCTTCGCGGCCACCTCGATGTAACCGTCGCGGTTTGCTTCGCGAGCCTCGAAGGAGCGGATATCGATAAGAAGCTGATAGCTGGAGCTGAGCCTATCCACGGGACGGCCCACGGCGGGCCGTCCCTGGTTCTCGAAGGTCTGGATGAGCCGGGCCTGGAAGAGGCGCGGCAGCCGGTCTGACCATTGCGCGCGCGAAAGATAGGCGAGATCGCCGGCCGATGTGCGGATGACGATACGCTCGCTGTCCAGAGCGAAGATCGTGGTCGGCTCCGGCACGACGATCGTGGGACCGCCGACATACCGTTTGGCCGCGCCGGCGGGGGAGAGGTCGAAGGTCGTCGGCGCAGAACCGCCGCCGCAACCGGCAACCGTCAATGCCGACGAAGCCGCACCGGACAAGAGGACGAATCGGCGGGAAAGGTGGGGCATGCGACCATCAGACAGGAAGAAAACAATCAGGGATCATTATCGCTGACCTGGAAATTCCGGAAGGGTCGGGCGACCCCCGGTGATCAATTGCGAGGGATCGCGGCCGATATTGCGGACGGTCCGGTTGATCTCGTTCGCGGCGCGCCGGGCATCCGCCGCGAGCGCCTCAAGGTCACGCCCGCCCCCGCTGGTCAGCCTGTTGATGGCGGCGGTGATGTCCTGCGTTCTGCGGTCAAGATTGCGGGCGAGCTTCTCGATGGATCGGGCCATCTCGCCGAAATCCGTGGCGCGGGTCTCGAGCGATGCGGCGAGGTCGCGATAGGCCTTGGCGGTGAGTCCGATCTCCGCGAAGGCTCCCTTGCCTTCGCCTTCGTTCGAGCCAAGGAAACGCGTCGCAGCCGTCAGCACGCCGTCCACCTTCTCGGAAGCCGCCCGCAACGTAGCCGTGATGGCGGCGACATCCTTGATGGCGCGGTCCGTCTCCTGGGCATTATTGCCGAAAGCTGCGGCGACCTTGTCGAGATTATCGATGGTTCTTCCAACTTTCTCGCTGTCGATCGCCTTGCCGATTCTCTGGATCTCGGCAAAGGCCGAATCGAGCTTGATCGAGGTCTCCGCAAGGCGCTTCGTCAGCGCCGCCCCATCCGTCAGGATGCCGTCGATATTGCTGCGGTTCTCCGCGAGCGCCCGCGTGAAGGATTCGACGTTGCCGATCGCGCGGTTGACGCTGGCGGAGTCGATATTGCGGAGAATGTCCTCGGCAGCCGCCGAGAGCGTCTCGAGCTTTGCCGACAACGAGGAGATGCGCTGCGCCGTATCGCCGACGGAGGACAGGAAGGCACCCGCGCCGGCGGAGTTATCGGCGAGGGCCTTCGCGAAGATCTCGACGCTGCGGATCGTGCCGCTTACCGATCCCTCGTTATCGGAAACCAGCTTCTCGACCCTGGCGAGAACGCTGTCGGCCCGTCCCGAAAGGCGCTGCACGGTCTCGACGATATCCTGGAAATCCGACCGGTCGGCATAGATGATCGGCCGGCCGCCATCGGCCGCCACGAGGGCAGGCGCGCCGGAGGTGCCGCCCGAAAGCTGGACCGAAGCTTGCCCGGTCAGCCCCTGATACTCGAGCCGGGCGCGGGTATCGGTCTTCACCGGCGTCTTCTGGTCGATATCGATGATCGCCATCACGCGGCTCGGATCGCTCGGCACCAGATCGATGGCGGTCACCTCACCCACCCGCAAGCCGTTGAACCTGACCAGCGAGCCGCGGTTGAGGCCGGAAACGGAGCCTGTGAAGATCACGCGGAAGCTGGCCGTCTGGGCGTTGGACCGGCCCGAGGCGAACCAGTAGATGAAGCCAAGCATGCCGGCGAAGACCGCCAGCGTGAAAAAACCTATCAATGCGTAATTGGCCCGGGTTTCCATGCAGATCCTTGCGAAATACGGCCGAAAACTACATTGCGCCGAAGGCGCGATGCGCCCTCGGCCCGGTGAAATAGGCCTTGAGCCAGGGATGTTCGGCCTTGACCATGTCTTCCATCGATCCGGAAGCCAGCACCTTCCCCTCGCCAAGAGCCACGATTCGATCACAGATCGTGTTCAGACTATCAAGGTCGTGCGTTACCATGAAGACCGTCAAGCCCAAAGTCTTCTGCAGTGTCGCCGTCAGCGCATCGAAATCGCCCGCACCGATCGGATCGAGGCCTGAGGTTGGTTCGTCGAGGAAGACGATCTCCGGATCGAGCGCCAGCGCCCGGGCAAGGGCCGCGCGCTTGATCATGCCGCCCGAAAGCTCGGAGGGAAGCTTTTCCGCCGCATCAGCCTTCAGGCCGACCATCTCGATCTTCATCATGGCGAGGTCATCAAGCATTGCTTCGGACAGATCGAGGTGTTCACGCATCGGCAATTGAATGTTCTGCTTCACGGTGAGCGCGGAAAAGAGCGCGCCTTGCTGGAACAGGATGCCCCAGCGCTTTTCGATGGCCTGTCGCGCCGATTCGGACAAATCCTGCATGTTCTGGCCGAACACCTCAATCGTGCCCCGCTTCTTGGCGAGCAGGCCGACGATCGTGCGCAGAAGGACCGACTTGCCGGTGCCCGAGGCGCCGACGACGCCAAGGATTTCGCCGCGGTAAACATCGAGCGACAGGCCGTCGTTGACCAGATGATCGCCGAAGCCGACCGCCAGGTCGCGCACGGTGATCACCTCTTCCTTTTCGCGGTTTTCCAGCTTGGGTTTCATCATCAGTAGCGTATTGCCGCGAAGAACATGGCGAAAAGACCGTCGACGACGATCACCATGAAGATTGCCTTCACCACCGAGGCGGTCGTCTGCCGGCCGAGCGATTCGGCTGAGCCCCGCACGGCCATGCCCTCGATGCTGGCGATCAGGCCGATCACCAATGCCATCACCGGGGCCTTGTACATGCCGACCATGAAGGTGTTCAGCTTGATGGCGCCCTGCAGCCGCGCCAGGAAGACATCTGGGCTCACATCGCCGTAGACCCAGGCCACAAGACCGCCGCCCAGCAGCCCCGACATCGAAGCGATGAAGGTGAGAATGGGCAGCGAGATCACCAGCGCCAGGATGCGCGGCACGATCAGCACCTCCATCGGATCAAGGCCCATCGTCCGCAATGCGTCGATTTCCTCGCGCATCTTCATCGAGCCGATCTCCGCTGTGATTGCGGATCCCGATCGGCCGGCGATCATGATCGAGGTCAGCAGCACGCCCAATTCCCGCAGGATCAGGATGCCGAGGAGGTCGGCCACAAAGGCGGTGGTGCCGAAGGTCCTGAGCTGGAAGACCGATTGCTGCGCGATGATGCCGCCCACGAGGAACGAGATCAGCGCGATGATCGGCACCGAACGGAAGCCGAACAATTCGATCTGCTTCACCAGGGCGGGCCAGCGGAAGCGCGATGGCGATATGATCAAGCGTCCGAGCGCCAGCACAAAGCCGCCCAGGAAGCTGATGCCGCTGGTGACATCGCGGCCGATGCCCGCCATGCCTTGTCCGATATCCGTCAGGATATCGACCGCCGTGATAGACCGATGCGGCTTCGACACCTGCTTTTCCGGATTGACCTCGGTCAGCAGAATCTTCTGAGACGGCGTGACCCCGGTCATTTCGAAGCCCACGGACTTGGCTTCGAAGCTGTTCCGCAGGCGGCAGAGTACGAGCGCGCCCATGGTGTCGAAGCGACGGATACCGGACAGATCGACCGTCACGCGGCCGGCGCCTGGCGCCGATGACAGCGCCTGCTCCATAAGCTTCTCGACGGCACGTCCATGGCGCATGGTCCAGTCCCCCGCGAACCGGAGCCTGTGACCCGATGCCTGACCGTCGATTGTCATGGTCGGGGGGATGTCGGGGCTGTCGATCTGCCGGTTATCCAGCAAGGCATGCTCCAGTCGCGGCAAGACGACAGAAATGGCGCGCCAGCAACGGAAAGACAACCGGGATGTTGTTTCTGATTGGTACAGAAGCCACACGGTAACCTTTCCTTAGGGGAACCGTGGCTCACTGCGGGACATTGGAACCGCCCCGCTCAGGATCTGAGCCAGGGCTATGACCCGGTTGGAACGCCAGATGACAGGGATAGTGACCCAAAAACAGGGTTTTGAGGCCGATTACAACCAGATCGAGCTCGCTGTCATAGAAACCGAGCGCGGCCGCTGGTTTCTGCAGGAATTCGCACGGCGCAACCGCCAGGCCGACACGAACATGCTCCTGACAGCGCTGTCGCGCATTGAAAAATCGATATCGGTCCCCGCGGAACCAGCGGAAATCGACCGTTTCCGCCTCGATGTTCTGGAAATGTCGAAAGCGATCGCCCGCACCCGCCAGGAAATCGCGGCGATCAAACCGGATGATTCGAAGGAAGGCGGCAAGCTGCTTGAAGCCTCCGGCGAACTCGACGCCATCGTCTCCACAACGGAGGAAGCCACCTCCGCCATCCTCGCGGCGGCGGAAAGCATCCAGGAAGCCGCGTGGACCTTGCGCGAATCCAGTGTCGACAGCGCCGCCTGCGACCGGCTTGATCAGCGGGCGACCGAAATCTACATGGCCTGCTCGTTCCAGGACCTGACATCGCAGCGCATCCGCAAGATCATCGATACGCTGGGCTTCCTCGAGACGCGCATCAACGCCATGGTCGCCATCTGGGATTTCGATCGCGAGCCCATCCCCCCTGCGAAGAGACCGGCCAACCATCCCGCCATGAGCCAGGCCGATGTGGACATCGCGTTTGTCGATGACCCCTTCCCGGTAACCGCAAGCCGTCCCGACGCTGCAGGCCGCGCCGCGCCGGCAACATCCTCCAGGCATGAGGATGTCGAACTCGATATGGCCGAAGCCGTGACGCTGGAGACGACGCTTCCGCCCGCCATCGAAAGGGAGTTCGAGAGCGGCGCCGCGTCGCTGGTCGAAACCCCAGCCGCCGAAGAGGTGGACGAAATCCTCTTCTCGCGGCCGACCGCAACGCCGGAGCCGGTGCGGGCGGCTGCCGAAGGCGAGCATTTGAAGCTGGTGCACGATCAGCCGGCCGTCGGCGAGGCGATCCTGAAGGTGCGGGCGGGGGGCGAGCTATCACCAGAGGAGGCGGCGCGGGCGCTCGATGCGCTGCGCCTGATGTCGGTCGAAGAGCGGACGCGGCTGTTCAGCTAGGGCGAAAACTCATAACTGGAGGGCATTTTGACGCGAGGGAATTCGGAGACAAGTTTTTTTCGGTTGTTTCGAAGGAAACCGTCCGGTTTTCGAGGAACAAGCGGAACAATCTGGCCCGAATTCGCCGCGCCTGCGGTGGGATGAGGGGTCAAAACTGCCTCACAACCGCCTCTGGCCTTGACGGACGTCAAGGCGGCGAGCCGCTTGCGGTCATTTTTGGCCCCTGATCCCATCAAAACGCCCTCCAATTATGAATTTTCGCCCTAGGGCGGCGGCAGGCTGATCCGGCGACGCGGCGCGTTGCAGCTTGACCGCTTTACCGGTTGCGCTCGGCAAGCCCGGTTGGCTACCTTGATCCAGACCCCCGACAATCGGTTCCCATGTTTCTCGGCATTGGCCTCAAGCTTGTTTCGACACTCGCCTTCACGTTCATGGCAGCCGCCGTCAAGCTGATCGGCTTCGCGCATCCGGGCGAACCTTTGTATTATCCCGTCGGCCAGACGGTCTTCTGCCGGTCTCTCTTCGCCCTCATCCCCGTTTTCATCTGGCTCGGCTGGCGCGGCGACCTGCGCCGCGCCTTCGCGACATCGAGCCTCGCCAATCATGCCCGGCGCGGCTTCTTCGGTTCGATCGGGATGTTCTCGGGCTTCACAGCGCTCATTCTGCTGCCCTTGGCCGATGCCACGGCCATCAGCTATGCCGCTCCCCTCTTCACGGTGGTTCTGGCCGCGGTGATCCTGAAGGAGACCGTGCGGGTCTACCGCTGGAGCGCCGTCGCCGTTGGCTTCCTCGGCGTTCTGGTGATGTTGTACCCCTATTTCGACGCCACCGCCCCCCATACGCAGATGCGCATGATCGGCGCCGGATTCGGCATGCTCGGCGCCATTGCCGCAGGCTTCGCAACCATTGAGACCCGCAAGCTGACGCAGACCGAAACGACCGGCGCCATCGTCTCCTATTTCATGCTGCTGACGACGCTGATCGGCCTCGCCACGCTGCTGCTGGGCTGGTTCAACCCCTTCTTCGCCTGGCGCTGGCCCAGCCAGAATGATGCGATTCTCCTCGTTCTGATGGGAATCATGGGCGGCATCGGCCAGATCACGCTGACCCAGAGCTTCCGCTACGCGGATGCATCACTGATCGCGCCTTTCGATTACGTCAGCATGATCTGGGCGATCATCGTCGGCTGGTTCCTGTTCGGCGAATTGCCGCAGTCGATCATCATGATCGGCGCCAGCATCGTTGTGGCGGCCGGCATCTATGTGATCTGGCGCGAGCGGCAGCTGGGCCTCGACCGCCGCCGGCAGAAGGAAAGCGGACCCAACCGCGCCATCTGACGATCCAGCGTCGGAAAGTCCGCTCGCGTGGCGCCGCCTCTTGAAATCGTTCCCTCCTTCAGGCACATATCGTTCGTCATTCGAAACGATTTCGTTCGGATAGAGGAACGAACCGCGACGGAGCCGAAGCATGGGGATTGAGGGCAAGGAACGGTCAAAGACGATGGACGCCGGCGCACAGGCCCTTTCCGGCCAGCTTGGCCGCACCATCCAGCGCCTGCGCAAGTCCTACAACATGTCGCTGTCGGAGCTCGCCGACCAATCCGGCGTGGCGAAATCCATCATCAGCCAGATCGAGCGCAACGAGACGAATCCGACGCTGGCGACCATCTGGCGGCTGTCGCAGGCCCTCGATATCTCAATCGACCGGTTTCTGGTGCAGAGCGACGACGAACCATTCGTCGAGAAATCCTCCCGCAACGACACGCCGATCCTGACCTCCGACGATGGCCGCTGCCGGCTCGCCATCATCGGCTGGATCAAGACGGTCGAATGGCTGCAATGGTATGATTTCGAAGCGCAGCCAGGCGGCGTGCTGGAGAGCGACGCCCACCAGCGGGGCTCAATCGAATGCCTGTCGGTCCTCACCGGGGCGCTCGAGGTCGAGGTGGCGGGCATCATCGATACGGCGGTCGCAGGTGAAACCTTGCGCTACCGCTGCGACAGGCCGCATGTCATCCGCAATCGCGGCAGCGAGCCTGCCCGCGCCACCATGGTCTGCATCCTGAAAGCGGCGGTGATGGAATAGCCAGCGCGTCATTTTCGACAGGTGACGCGGCAGCTTTCCCCTTTCCTGCGAGCAATCCCATGCTAGGCTAGACCACCAATTGCAGAGGCAAACCCATGACGATTCACCCAGGCAATATGAAGAAATTCGGCATCGGCCAGCCGGTCCGCCGCGTCGAGGACCATAAATTCGTCACCGGCGCCGGGAGCTACACGGATGACATCCTCACGCAGAGGGCGGCGCATGCCTTCATCCTGCGCTCGCCGCATGCCCATGCGACCTTCACCATCACCGGCGCGTCCGCCGCGAAAGCGATGAAAGGCGTGCTCGCCGTCTTCACAGCCGGCGATCTCGGCGACATGCCGGGCGTCGCCTGCGCGGCCCCCATGCAGAAGGCCGATGGCCAGCTGATGGAGGCGCCGGAATGGCCGCTGCTTTGCAAAGGCAAGGTCATGCATGTCGGCGACGCGGTCGCCATGATCGTTGCTGATTCGCTGGCGGTAGCGCGCGATGCGGCGGAGGCGATCACCATCGATTACAGCCCCCTGCCCGTGGTCACTACGATCGCCGATGCGATCAAGCCGAAGGCGGTCACCGTCTGGAGCAAGGCGGCGCCCGGCAATATCGCCTATGACCAGACGCTCGGCAGCAAGGAAGAGGCCGATGCGGCCTTCGCCAAGGCCGCGCATGTCGTGACGTTGACGGTCGACAACAACCGGCTGATCACCAATTACATGGAGACGCGCGCCTGCATCGGCGCGTATGATGCGAAGGACAAGCGCTATACCCTGACGCTGGGCTCCCAGGGCGTCCATGGCATCCAGGGCGCGGTCGCCAAGATCATGGGGATCGGGCCGGAGAAGCTGCGCGTCATCACGCCGGATGTGGGCGGCGGCTTCGGCACCAAGAGCTTCAATTACCGTGAGTATCCGCTCGTCCTCTTCGCGGCGAAGGCGTTGAACCGCCCGGTGAAATGGACGCAGGAGCGCACCGAGCATTTCCTCTCCTGCGCGCATGGCCGCGACAACCTGACGACGGCTGAAATGGCTCTCGATGCGCGCGGCAAGTTCCTCGCCATGCGCGTCCACATCATGGGCAATCTCGGCGCCTATGCCTCGCAATATGGGCCCTATATCCCCTGGCTCGGCGCCACGATGGCGACGGGCCCCTACGACATCAAGGCGATGTTCGTGCGCTGTCAGGGCATCTACACTCATACCGTGCCGATCGACGCCTACCGCGGCGCGGGGCGGCCCGAGGCGGCCTATGTGCTGGAGCGGCTTGTAGATCTTTGCGCGCGCAAGCTTGGCCTGAAGCCCGAGGCGATCCGCGCCCGCAATTTCGTCAAGCCCGGCTCCATGCCCTACAAGACGCAGACCAAGCGCACCTACGATGTCGGCGAATTCGAGGGCCACATGCGCTCGGCGCTCGAGAAGGCGGATCAGACGGGCTTCGCCGCGCGGCTGAGGGTATCGAAGAAGGCCGGAAAACTGCGCGGCTTCGGCTTCGCGAGCTACATCGAATGCACGGCCTGGGGCTCCGGCGAGGATGTCGAGGTCTCGCTCGGCAGTGATGGCGGCGTGACGGTGCTGATCGGCACCCAGTCGAACGGCCAGGGCCACATGACAGCCTATGCGCAGGCGGTGAGCCAGGCGCTGGATATCCCGCCCGAGCAGGTGACCGTCGTGCAGGGTGACACCGACCGTGTGAAGACTGGCCACGGCACCGGCGGCTCCCGCTCGATTCCGGTCGGCGCCGTCTCGGCCTACCGGGCGTCCGAAGGCCTCGCCGACAAGCTCAAGGATCTGGCCTCGGAAAAGCTCGAGGCCGCCGTCGGCGATCTGGTGCTGGCCGCCGGGCGCGTGACCGTGGCGGGCACCGACAAGGGGTTGACCTTCTCGGAGGTCGCCGCGCTGCCGAAGGCCACGCCCGAAATGCTGGCGGCCACGAGCGAATTCGTGCCGCCCGATGCCACCTATCCCAACGGCACGCATGTTGCCGAGGTCGAGATCGACCCTGCGACAGGCGTCGTCAGCATACTTGACTACACGATCGTCGATGATTTCGGCGTCACCGTGAACCCGCTGCTGCTCGCCGGCCAGGTGCATGGCGGCGTGGTGCAGGGCCTCGGTCAGGCGCTGCTGGAGCGCACGGTGTTCGACAGTTCCGGCCAGCTCCTGACCGCATCCTTCATGGATTACGCCATGCCGCGCGCCGACAATATGGCGCCGATCTCCTTCACCACGCGCAATGTGCCATCGACCACCAATCCGCTCGGCATCAAGGGTGCGGGCGAAGCGGGCTCCATCGGCTCATGTCCCGCGATCATGAACGCGGTCGTGGATGCGCTGAACCGCGCCTATGGAATCACGCATATCGACATGCCGGCCACGCCGGAACGGATCTGGCAGGCGATTGCAGGGACGCAAACAAAATCGTGAATTCTGACAAGGGTGCAAAGCATTGCCTCTGCTGGCCTGACCTGAGATGGCTAACATCGGGAGCTTAAGACCCGGAGGAAAGATATGCGGCTTGCCAAACCAGTTTCCATTCTTTGCCTGATGATCACCGGCGCAACGATGGCCCATGCGCAGAATGCCGATATCATCAAGCAGCGCAGGGAAGAAATGCGCATCATAGCGAAAGCCGGAGTGCCTCCCTTCCGGATGACGCGCGATCAGGTTCCGTTCGATCTTGCGGCCTTCCAGGCTTACGTCAAAGTCGTCGAGGACCATGCGCCGAAATTCAAGGCGATGTTCCCGCCGGATTCGAAGACCGGCGCGCCATGGCGGAATATCTGAAGACCCTGCCGCCAAGGGCGGGCCGCCGCCCGCCGAAAGCACCCTGAATGGTCGCCAGCGATTGCGGGTTTCAGGCCTCGACCGGCTCGCCCAGCATCGCCCATTCCTTGAAACCGCCCCGGTAATGCTCATCGAGGGGCAGCCCCGCCTGCTGGGCAAGCGCCAGCGCCTGCATCGAACGCACGCCCGCCGCGCAGGAGAAGACGATGCGCTTGCCGCTGTCCGTCGGAATCTCGTCCGGATCGAACCGCGAGAGCGGCAGATTGACCGAACCCGGAATATGCCCGGCCACGAATTCATGCGGCTCACGGACGTCGATGATCAGCATGCTGCCATCGGCCAGACCGGCCTTCACAGCGTCAATGTCGAGGTGTTGGATGGTCATGGGGTATCCGAAGGCTGATGAGAATGGGCTCGCACGGAACCGAGGCTACTGCAGATCACGGCGACAGACCATCACGTCATGGACGGGCTTGACCCGTCCATCCACGTCTTTTGCTGCCACATCTTTGGGCTCAGAAAACGTGGATGGCCGGATCAAGTCCGGCCATGACGAGAGCGGGTAAGAAATCCATCAAACCTTGATCGCGCCGGCTTCCACCAGCCGCGCCGCATAGCGCGCCATCAGGTCCACCTCGATATGGACCGGATCGCCGCTCTTGCGTTCGCCGAAGGTCGTGACAGCCAGCGTATGCGGGATGAGCAGCACCGAGAATGCCGTGCCGGCGACGCTGTTGACGGTCAACGACACGCCGTCGAGGCAAATTGACCCCTTCCCGGCGATGAACCGCGCAAGAGCGGCCGGCGCTTCGATCGTGAACTTCGCCGTTGGTCCCCATGGACCTGAGGCATCCGTGACCGGTTCAAGGCGGCTGATCCGCGCGATGCCGTCCACATGGCCCGTGACGAGATGGCCGCCCAACTCGTCGCCGACCCTGAGAGACCGTTCGAGATTGAGCCGCGTGCCGACGGCCCAGGCACCTGCCAGCGTGCGGCCGAGCGTCTCGGCGGCGGCTTCCACCGTGAAACGCGTTCTGCCGCCCTGTTCGGCAATGGCGACCGCCGTCAGGCAGATTCCCGAACAGGCGATAGATGCGCCAAGCGCGATTTCATGGGCCGGATAGCCGCATTCAATCACGTATCGGCGCAGCATGGCCGGATCGCCCTCCGCCTCGACGACCACGCCCACATCGCTGACCAGACCCGTGAACATCAGGCGGCACTCCCGTAGGTTGTGAACACATCCGAACCATGCCGCGCCGTCGCCAGCAAGCGGAACCGGGCCGGATCGCGCAGGGCTGCGCGAAGCTCAGGACGCAGGGCCAACGTCCCCGCTGCGCCGAGCGCATGATCCGCCGTCGACACGATCAGGCGGTCGGCAAGACCCCGTTCGGCCAGCGATTGCGCCACGATCGGGCCGCCTTCGGAAAAGATGCGGGTGATGCCGCAGATCGCAAGCAGCCGCAGCGCCGCCGGCAGATCGAGCCGCCCGTCAGGCTCCCGGCCCACCCGGTAGACCTCGACGCCTTGATCGCGCAGGCGCAATTCGGGCTCGGCCGGCGCGTCCTCGGCTGCGATGACAACCACCGGCACAACCGCCGCGGTGCGGACAAGCGCGGAGGTGAGCGGCAGCCGCAGGGCGCTATCGAGCACGACCCGGAGCGGCGAGCGGTCCTCCAGCCCCGGCAGCCGCACGGTGAGCTGCGGATCATCGGAGAGAACCGTGCCGATGCCGACCATGATCGCGTCATGGCTGGCGCGCAGCAGATGCACCTCGCGCATGGCCGCCTCGCCGCTGATCTGCATCCGGCTGCCATCCGCCGGCGCGCAATAGCCGTCCGCCGTCTGGGCGAGCTTGAGGGTGACCATCGGCCGACCTTCCCGCACGCGCAGGATGTGGCCGAGATGGTCCTCGCGCGCCTTGGCGCCGCCCTCGCCGACGCGGACCAACACGCCGGCGCTCCTGAGCAGCGCATGCCCGATGCCGCTGATATGCGGATTGGGGTCGTCGATCGCCGAGACGACCTGGCGCACGCCGGAGAGGATCGTGTGCTCCAGGCAGGGCGTGCCGCCGCGCACCGAACGGTGCGAGCAGGGCTCCAGCGTGACATAGAGCGTGGCGCCGACCGCCGCGAGACCCGCCGCTTCGAGCGCGATCGCTTCGGCATGCGGCCGGCCGCCGGGCTGCGTCACGCCGCGCCCGACGACAACGCCATCCTTCACGACGAGCGAGCCGACCGAGGGGTTCGGCCAGGTGCGGCCAAGCCCCGTTCGCCCGAGGGCCAGCGCCTCCGCCATGAAGCGCCGTTCGGCAGCGGGATCGACGACGGGAACCGCCGTCCAGCCCCTCATTCCAGCGTTTCCGTGCCGTTGATCTCGATGCCGAACCCAGAGAGACCGGGAAACGAACGGTTGCTGGCCGAGAGATTGCGGATCGACGACACGCCAAGGTCGCGCAGGATCTGCGCGCCGACGCCGACCTCGCGCCATTGTTGGCTGCGCGCCGCATCCGAGGAGACCGGCCGCTCCAGCGGCTCGGCCGGAACGCCTGCGGTTCCATCCCGGAGATAGACGATGACGCCGCTGCCTTCCGCCTTGAAGCGCTTCAGCGCCTTGCCGATCGCCGGCGGCGCCTGGAAGATATCGTTCATGAGATTAGGCTTGTGGAAGCGCGCCAGGATATTCTCGCCCTTGCCGATGCCGCCATAGACAAACGCCAGATGATAGACCGGATCGAAGGGCGTCCGGTAGGCGTAGCCCTGCATGGGTCCGATCGGGCTTTCGACCGTGAACTGGCTGACGCGCTCCACCAGCTTCTCGCGCGATTGGCGGAAGGCGATCATGTCGGCGATGGTGACATGCTTCAGGCCGTGCTTCGCGGCGAAATCCGCCACCTGCTTTCCCTTGGTGACGGTGCCGTCGTCATTCACCAGTTCGCTGATCACGCCCACCGGCGGCAGCCCGGCCATGCGGCAAAGGTCGACCGCCGCCTCGGTATGGCCGGAGCGCATCAGCACGCCGCCATCCTTGGCGATGAGCGGGAAGATATGGCCGGGCCGGGCGAAATCATTGGCGCCGGCATTCGGATTGGCGAGCGCCCGGCAGGTCGAGGTCCGCTCTTCGGCGGAAATGCCGCTCGTCATGCCCGGTTTGTAATCGATCGACACGGTGAAGGCGGTCGTGTGGTTGGAATCGTTATGCGCCACCATTGGATCGAGCCTGAGCCGCCGCGCGTCCTCCTGCGTGATCGGCGCGCAGACGATACCGGAGGTGTGGCGCACGATGAACGCCATCTTCTCCGGCGTGCAGAGTGTCGCGGCGATGACGAGATCGCCCTCCCCCTCGCGGTCATCATCATCGGTGACGACAACAAGCTCGCCTCTGGCGATGGCATCAATGGCTTCCTGGACACGCACTGGCATGCGCTCCAAATAGAGACGCGTCCCGGCGCCTGCAAGAAAAAGGATCGGCTGCAGCCGCGCGAAACAGCAAATCCGTCTGGCGGAATTTCAAATCCGCTCGGGCGAAAGCCTGAGGGACGGCCGGATGAATTCCTCCTGCGCCGCAATCGTCAGCAATTCGCGCGAACCCGCCGCCACGGTCTGCTGCAGCACGCCGAAAAGGGAGGATGCCGCCAGCGAGAGCGATTCTGCCAGCGAGCCGCTGCGCAGCCAGTGCACGAGAAAAAGCGCGGCGATCGCATCGCCGGCGCCATTGACATTGAGCTTGAGCAACGGCGTCCGCAGCCGCCAGATCCCGCCATCGCCCGAGGCGATCAGATCGATGCTGTCGGCGGGGGTCGCCTCGGTCAGCACGGAGGTCGCCAGAATCACTTTGGGCCCGAGCGCATGCACCACGGCGAGCGCCCGCCTGACCTCCGCCATCGTCGGCGTCTCGAAGCCCGCCAGGTAGTTCAGCTCGAACTGATTGGGGGTAATGATATCCGCCGCCGGCACCGCCCTCTCCCTGAAGAACTCCGGCACGCCGGGACGGACGAAAATGCCGCGCCCCACATCGCCGATGACGGGATCGCAGCAATAGATTGCGCCGGGCCGGGCGCTCCGCACCCGGCCGACTGCGGAGAGGATCGCCTGGCCGATGTCGGCAGAGCCCATATAGCCGGAGAGCACGCCGTCACATTCCCCAAGCTTGCCGAGGCGGGCGATGCCTTCGACGATCTCGTCGATCATCGCACCATCGAAGACGCGGCCGGTCCAGCCTTCCTGATAGCCCGTGTGGTTGGAGAACTGCACGGTGTGGATGGGCCAGACCTCGCAGCCCAGCCGCTGCATGGGGAACACGGCGGAGGCATTGCCGACATGGCCATAGGCGACATGCGACTGGATCGAGAGGATATTGAGCGGCCGGCTCATGCGGGAATCAATTGGCCTTGATCCCGGCTTCCCGGATGAGGATGCCCCATTTCTCGGTCTCCGAACGCAGCAGGGCGGCCAATTCCTCCGGGGTCGAGCCAACCGAATCGGCGGCGAGCGAAGCCATCTTCTCCTTCACCGCAGGCTCGGCCAGCGCCTTACGCACATCGGCCGCGATCCGGTCGATGATCGGCCTGGGCGTGCCCTTCGGCACGAACAAGGCGAACCAGGAGGTGACGTCGAAACCCGGCACCACCTCGGCCAATGGCTGCAGCTCCGGCGCGAATTGCGAGCGCTTCGCCGTCGTGATCGCGAGGCCCTTCACGGCGCCCGCCCGCGCCTGCGGCAAAGCCGAGGTGATGTTATCGAGCACGACATCGATCTGGCCCGCCAGCAGGTCCTGGATCGCCAACGCCGCGCCGCGATAGGGCACATGCTGCATCTTCGTGCCCGTCATCTTCTGGAACAATTCGCCGGCCAGATGCAGCGAGGTGCCGATGCCCGATGACCCATAGGTGATCTTGCCGGGGTTCGCCTTGGCGAAAGCCACGAATTCCTGAGCATTGCTGTAGGGCGTGTGCTTGCCGGCAATCAGGATATTGGGGACCATCGCAATCAACGAGACGGGCTCGAAATCCTTGATCGGGTCATAGGTCATGTTCTGATAGAGATGAGGGTTGGTGGCCATGCCGACCGAGAAGATCAGGATATTGTCGCCATCCGGCGCCGAACGCGCCACCTGCTCGGCGCCGATGTTGCCGCCCGCGCCCGGCTTGTTCTCCACCACCACGCGCGCGCCCCAAAATTCACCGAAACGCTCCGCCATGATCCTGCCCAGGACATCGGTGGCGCCCGCAGGCGGAAAGGGCACGACGATGCGGATGTTGCGCCCTGCGGGCCAAGCGCTCTGGGCGCGAAGGCTGGCGGGGGCGGTCAGCATCGCCGCGGACGACGCCACGAACAGACGCCGGTCAATCTTGGATTTGGACATGTCTTCTCCCTGAACTTTCTTGTTGTCGGCAGATGATATCGTCGGCGTCCGGAAAGCGGCAACAAAAAAGCCGCCTTGCGGCGGCCTTTTCGGATTGAAGCTGCAAGCGGCTCAGGCGCTCGACTTGGTCTCGACCGCCGGCTTGTTGTCCTGACGCTCGGCGATGCGGGCCGATTTGCCGCGCCGATCGCGCAGGTAATAGAGCTTGGCGCGGCGCACCTTGCCGGTGCGGACGACCTTGATGCTGTCGATCATCGGCGAATGCACGGGGAACACGCGCTCGACGCCCTCGCCATAGGAGATCTTGCGGACGGTGAAGCTCTCCTGCAGGCCGCCGCCGGAGCGGGCGATGCAGACGCCTTCATAGGCCTGCACGCGGGAGCGGTCGCCTTCGACGACCTTAACGTTCACCTGCACCGTGTCACCGGGCTGGAAGGCGGGAATGGTTTTGCCAAGCTTGGCGAGATGCTCTTTCTCGAGCGTTTCGATGATGTTCATCGGGAGGAACCTTTTTCCGTTTCGGCTCTATGGCCTGAGCGTTTCGGGACGCTTTTTTAAGTTAGGAGGTTCGCATACAGCACGCGGCCGCCGATGTCGATTGGGAATTTGCGGTCAATCCGGGAAGGGCAAGCCGTTCCTGAGCCCGATGCTGCGGCCCCCGAGCGGCCCCTTGCCGGCTTCCGACCGCCACTCGCCAACCGCGCAATGGATGCCAATCGCGTCGACCGCGCAACGCCGGTAAACCGCGACGGAATCCTTGCCTTCCGGATGCCTATGGGAAATCGTGAGCGTCCAGCCGTCAAAGGCGGCGGTGCAGTTTTTGTAGTGTGAACGCTGGCCGCAGGAAATCGGCGCGTCGTTAAAGCTCTGCCCGACCGCCGGTGCCATGCCTCCCGCCAGCAGGGCCAGCACCGGCAGCATCGCCGTCTTGTTCCTTCCGCCGATCATCTGCGCTCTCCGGTCCGGCCGAGGCGGTAGGTTGTCAGGGCTTAAGCTTGTGTTCGCGCAGAATCTCGGGCCGCCGCTCGCCCGTGATTTTGATGGCCTGATCGCGCCGCCATTGGGCGATTTTCGCATGGTCGCCCGAAAGCAGGACCTCGGGGATGCTCAAGCCCTCCCATTCCCTCGGGCGGGTGTAATGGGGATATTCCAGCAGGCCGTTCTCGTGGCTTTCCTCGAAGGCGGAGCCCGGTTTTCCCATCACGCCGGGGATGAGCCGGACGCAGGCGTCGAGGATCACCTGGGCGGCGATTTCGCCGCCGGAGAGCACATAATCGCCGATGGAAACCTCTTCGAGCCCCCTTCCGGCGATGACCCGCTCGTCAACGCCCTCGAAGCGGCCGCAGACAATAACGACGCCCGGACCCGCCGCCAGAGCCCGCGCATCCTCTTGCCGGAAGGGGCGTCCGCGCGGCGACATCAGCAGCCGGGGCCGCGGATCATCCATCGGCGACACGGCGTCGATGGCGGCGGCGACCACGTCGGCCTTCAGCACCATGCCGACGCCGCCGCCCGCCGGCGTATCATCCACGACACGGTGGCGTCCCGTTCCGTGATCACGGATCTGCTTGATATCGAGCCGCCAGAGGCCATTCGCCAGCGCCTCGCCCGCCAGGCTCTGGCCAAGGGTGCCGGGGAACATCTCGGGATAAAGCGTGAGCACGGTGGCGTGGAAAGGCGCATGCATCGGCCCCTCACTCCCCGCCCTTCACTTCGACGACGTTGGGCAGCACGACGACGAGCCTGCCGCCGATGATATCGACGACCGGGACATTCGCCTTCGTGAAGCCGAGCGTCATCGGCGGGCCCTTCTCGACCTTGATGTCGAGGATGTCGCCGGCCCCGAAATCATGCACCGCCGTGACATGGCCGACGAGCGCGCCCTCCGCCGTCTCGCAGCGCAGGCCGATGAGATCGGCATGGTAGAAATCATCCTCGTCGTCGGGCGCCGGCAGCTTCCCGCGCGGCACGGCCAGCGTCTGGAACTTGAGCGCCTCGGCCGCATTGCGGTCATTGATGCCTTCGAGCTTGACGATCACCACCTCGGTACCCGGCCGCACGCTTTTGATCTTCAGCCTGCGGCCATCCGGCAGCGTCACCGGTCCGTAATCGC
Organism: Methylocystis sp.; assembly: GCA_020252485.1. Classification (GTDB taxonomy): domain Bacteria; phylum Pseudomonadota; class Alphaproteobacteria; order Rhizobiales; family Beijerinckiaceae; genus JADCCX01. The sequence goes on along the minus strand of JADCCX010000036.1, from coordinate 86,507 downwards.
CGATCGCCAGCGGATCGGCGGTTGACGACTTGACGCGCACCTCGCCCTTGACGCCGTGCGGAGCGCCGATGACGCCAAGGATGATCAGGGGGGAGGTCATGGCATCGCTCTTCCTTCTCCCCTTGCGGGAGAAGGTGCCCTTTGCGTGAGCGAAGGGCGGATGAGGGGTTTAGCCAACCTGCCAGAATTGAGCGACCCCTCATCCGGTCGGCATCCGCCGACCACCTTCTCCCGCAAGGGGAGAAGGCAAGAGGCGCTGGAAGGAGCCATCGGCCCGCTTTACTCCGCGGCGGCTTCCACCGCAGGAGCGGGAGCAGCCAGCGCAGCGGCGCGGGCATCTTCCTTCTTGATCTTCGCGGCTTCCCGCTCCATCGCCTTGGCGCCGGGCTTGGCCTTGTTCGGGTTGCTGCGGGCATCGCGCTTCATGAGGCCGACGGCATCGAGGAAACGCAGCACGCGGTCGGTCGGCTGCGCGCCCTTGGCGAGCCAAGCCTTGGCGGCCTCGAGATCAATGATCACGCGGTCGGCGGCATCCTTCGGCTTCATCGGATCGAAGGTGCCGATGCGGTCGATGAACTTGCCGTCGCGCGGCGCGGTCGCCTCGGCGACGACGATGCGGTAGAACGGGCGCTTCTTAGCGCCGGCGCGGGCAAGGCGGATTTTAACGGGCATTGAATGGTTCCTTTGTCAGTTAGTTGAGGATCTTTAGCTTGGCTTGCTTCCAGGCTGATTTCTGTATCGATCTAGACAATTCAATAATCATTTTTCTTTGATTTATTGCATTATCTTCAGTTCTATCCACATCTTGACTAACGTAAATTAAAAAATTACGCTCGTTCAAGTCGTCCGAATTGGCATTTATCATCATCTGCAATCTTGCTCTTACTTCGGTTAATTCAAGAAGATCTTTTCTTTCACCTTTAGGTACTTTTCCAGACGGAGATTCGCGCCGAGCAAGCATAATATGTTGATGTTTTTTTACATAAAGCGCTGTATCGTGGCGTAGCTCATCAATCCAACGAACTTGATATTCACTAACTTTCTGGCGATTTAATGAAAGGATGCTTCGCGATGAAACAAATGCAACAGCGAGGGTACCTAAACCAACCGCAAGATTGCCGATATCCATTGTAATGAATGGTTTCCTCATACCAATAGAAATCAGCAAGATAAAAGCACTTGCGCCCAATGATATACCAACCATCACATAGCCAAATATCGGCTTGCTATCTTCCGTCATTTCTTCTTCCCGCCAAACGGGTTGAATCCGGGTGGAAATGGCGGCTTTGGCCCGCCAAGGCCGGGCAGACCAGGCAGGCGCGGAGCCCCAAGGCCGGGAGGGGGGCTACCAAGACCTGGAGGCGGCGCGCCCAACCCTCCCGGCAGCTTGCCGCCCATCTTGGCCTGCATCTCGGCGATCTGCTCAGGCGACGGCATGCCGCCGCCTCCTCCCAGGCCGAACATGTTCTTCAGCCCCTGCATCGGCCCGCGCTTTCCGGGCCCGCCCATCATCTTCATCATGTCGGCCATGCCGCGGTGCATCTTGAGCACCTTGTTGATGTCGGCGGCGGTAGCGCCCGCTCCCTTGGCGATGCGCATCTTGCGGCTGTGCTTCAGCTCGTCCGGGTGCGCGCGCTCCCAGGGCGTCATGCTGTCGATGATGGCGATCTGGCGCTTGAGCATTTTGTCGTCGATGCCGGCCGACGCCATCTGATCCTTGATCTTGCCGACACCGGGCAGCATGCCCATGACGCCGCCGAGGCCGCCCATCTGCATCATCTGCTGCAGTTGCGCCTTCAGGTCGGAGAGGTCCATCTTGCCCTTGCGCATCTTCTGCGCGAGGGCCATGGCCTGCTCCTGATCGATGTTCTGCACCGCCTTCTCGACCAGGCCGACGATGTCGCCCATGCCGAGAATGCGGTTGGCGACGCGGGCGGGATCGAACTCCTCCAGCGCATCGACCTTTTCACCCACACCCACCAGCTTGATCGGCTTGCCGGTGACATGGCGCATGGAAAGCGCTGCACCGCCGCGGCCATCGCCATCGACGCGGGTCAGCACGATCCCGGTGATGCCGAGCGCCTCATTGAAGGCCGTCGCCGTCTTCACCGCATCCTGGCCGGTCAGCGCATCGGCAACCAGCAGCACCTCATGCGGATTGGTCGCGGTCTTCACATCCGCCACTTCCGCCATCAGCTCAAGATCGACGGTCGTGCGGCCTGCCGTATCGAGGATCAGCACATCGAAGCCGCCAAGCCGCGCCGCTTCCTGGCCGCGCTTCGCGATCTGGATCGCGCTCTGGCCGGGGACGATCGGCAGGAAATCCACCTCCACCTGACCAGCCAGGATCTGCAGCTGCTCCATGGCGGCGGGCCGGCGCGTATCGAGGGAGGCGAGCAGCACCTTCTTCTTGAAGCGGCCGGACAGGCGCTTGGCGATCTTCGCCGTCGTCGTCGTCTTGCCCGAGCCTTGCAGGCCGACCATCAGGATCGCCATCGGGGGCGTGGCGTTGAGATCGATCGGATCGGCGGTCGAGCCCAGCATCTCGACCAGCGTGTCGTTGACGATCTTGACGACCATCTGGCCGGGCGTAACGGATTTGACGACCTCGGCGCCGACAGCGCGCGTGCGCACCTTGTCGATGAAGGGACGCACGACCTCGAGCGCCACATCCGCTTCCAGCAGCGCCCGGCGCACCTCGCGCAAAGCCTCGTTGACGTCGCTCTCCGACAGCGCGCCGCGGCCTTTCAGCTTGTCCAGAATGCCGGAAAGGCGCTGTTGCAGGCCGTCGAACATCCGTCTGTCATCTCCTTTGGCGAACCCCGAAGCCCCAAAAGGTTTCGAGCCCCGGGGCGCGACGCGCTGCGGGGCTTTGACCTCCGGCCTCTTGGACCGGGCGGCGGCTCGAAGTCAGCGATGGCTGATTTCTGAACGAAGCCTATGGGCGAAAGGCCGCTGCCTGTCAAGAAATGGGCCTGTCAAGAAAGGGCTCATGAATCCGGTTTACATGCGGGCTCCATCCCTCCCCTTGACGGGGAGGGTCGGCGGCGAAAGCCGCCGGGGAGGGGTGATCATGAGAGTGAAAATGAAAAAAGCCCCCCACCCGGCCCTTCCCCCGGATCAAGTCCGGGGTCCGGGCCACCCGCCCCGCAAGGGGGCGGGATGGGTGCTCGTGCAGGCAATCGTTAACCCGAGTTCAGGCCCGTGCCTGTCAAGAAAGGAGGCGTTCCAGCCTGCGCTCAGCACCAGCCGGCGCGCTTGCCGCCGCCATAGGCGCGGGCGTGGCCGCCTGCCAGCATCCGCGCACCCGCATCCTCGCCCGATGCGGTGACAAGCTGGCCGAGCACGCGGCCGCCGTATTTGTCACGGGCCAGGCCAGTGAGGAAGGCCGGACCTTCGCCGAGCATAGCCGCGAGCTTTGCCCGCGCCGCTTCCGCCTTCGCCAGCTCCAGCGGACAGCCGGCGCGCAATTCCGGCGCATCGATGGACTTCAGCCGGACACGGGTGACGATGGTCTGATCGAGCCAGATATGGGCGCGCACCTCCACCGTGTCGCCATCGATGACCCGAAGAATATCGACCGGCACCGCCTGCCGCAGCCGGGACATCTCGCTGGCGGAGTTTGTCTTCGCAGGCGCGGCTGCGGGTGGACGGACCGGAATCGACGCAGTGACAAGCGGCGGCGAAGGAGCTTCGGCCGCGAGCAGCACAACGGCAAGCGCCGCAAAAGCGCACAGGCATGGGATGGGACGCGCACGAAGCATGAACATCCTTAGCCCAACAGAAAACAGAAATAAATCCTATAATATGATAATGAACTTATTATAGGCTAAAAATCGCTGGTCAGGCCTTTGACCTCCCAGTCGTTGTAGCGCACGGGGTCCTTGCCGCCGCGGCCCTTCACCTCCGACACCGCCGCAAGCGCGCGCTCCTTCTCCGCCTGCGCCGCGCGGCGCTCCGCCGCTTCCGCCAGCGCCCGCCGGGCGGCCGGCGTCAGAACCTTCGCCGGCGCGCTCCCGGCCGGGGCCTCTCGATTGCTTTTGGCGGGATCGCTCTTGGCGGGATCGCTCTTGGCGGGATCGGGATCGTCCATCGGGGATCGGCCTCACGGTTGACGCGCCCGCTCATTTAGGCGACGCGGTCCCCCATGCCAAGTTTCGATCCGGCCATGCTGCTCAGACGCGTGCTGCACAAGGACGGCCGCGTGATCGTCCTCGACAAGCCGCCCGGCATCGCCGTGCACAAGGGGGCGGGCTACGGCGACAATCTCGAAGCGCATTTCGACCAGCTGCGCTTCGGCGAGGCGGAAAACCCGGGGCTGGCCCATCGGCTCGACAAGGACACCTCCGGCTGCCTGGTGCTGGGCCGCGACAAGGCCTCGCTCGCAGAACTCGGCAAATTGTTCAGCCAGGGCCGCGTGGACAAGGTCTATTGGGCGATCGCCGCGGGCGACATCGCAGGCGCTTCCGGCAGCATCGACGCGCCGCTGATGCGCCGCAGCGCCGACAAGCGCAGCTGGTGGATGAAGGCCGATCCCGCCGGCGATCCGAGCCTGACCCATTGGCGGGTGCTTGGCCGCGCTGACGGCCTCACCTGGCTGGAACTCAGGCCCGAAACCGGCCGCACCCACCAGTTGCGCGTCCATTGCGCCCATATCGGCCATCCGATCGCGGGGGATGCCGTCTACGGCGGCGACCGCGCCCGGTCCGCCGCGCGCCACCTGCATCTCCATGCGCGGGCGATCGGCCTGCCGCAACCCGGAGCTGCGGCGCTGGCGGTCACGGCGCCCCCGCCTGAGCATATGCAGTCGCTGCTCGCAGCCTGCGGCTGGAGCGACGAACGGGCATAGCCAGCGCCCGCGCGCCGCTTCCGCCATCGCCTCCCTTGAAAGATCGCCGCGAAACATGACCTATAGTCCGTCCGAACCATCATCAGCGCCGGAGGCTGGACCCGCATGAACTTCTTCAAGACTGGCCTGCTGCTGGCCGCGCTCACCGCCCTGTTCGGGGTGGTGGGTCTGATGCTGGGCGGGACGACCGGCATGATCATCGCGCTTTGCTTCGCCGCCGCCACCAACGCTTTCGCATTCTGGAAATCCGATGAGCTGGCGCTGCGCGCTCATAACGCGATGGAGGTCACCGCCGCCACGGCGCCCGATCTCGTGGCGATGGTGCATGAATTGGCGGATCGCGCGGGGCTGCCGCATCCGCGCGTCTATGTGATGGAGGAGGCGCAGCCCAACGCCTTCGCGACGGGCCGCAATCCCGAGAACGGCGCTGTCGCTGTAACGACGGGCCTGATCGCCACGCTGACGCAGGAAGAGCTCGCCGGCGTCATCGCGCATGAGCTTGCGCATATCAAGAACCGCGACACGCTCACCATGACGGTGGCGGCGACGATTGCCGGCGGCCTGTCCTCCATCATCAATTTCGGGCTCATCTTCGGCGGCGGACGTGACCGGCCGAACCCGATCATCACCATCCTCGTCGTGATCATGGCGCCGCTGGCGGCCGCCGTCATCCAGATGGCGATCTCGCGGTCGCGGGAATATGTCGCCGACCGGCACGGCGGAGAAATTTGCGGCGATCCGGTCTGGCTGGCGTCGGCGCTCCGCAAGATCGCCGGCGGCGCTGCCCATATCCCCAACGAGCCCGCGGAGCTGCGGCCGGCAACGGCCCCGCTCTTCATCATCAACCCGCTTTCGGGGCGGCGCATGGACGGCCTCTTCTCCACCCATCCGGCCACCGAGAACCGCATTCAGGCGCTGATGGAGCAGGCATCGCGGATGGGGCGCCTGCCCGATAACCGGTCGAATAACGCCGCACGACCCGGAAACGCACGCACGGGACCCTGGGGCTGATGCCCCAGGCATCCGCAGGCGCCCGCCCTCCCGGCCCCATGCCTGTCCGCCCGGACGGGCTCGCCGCGCGGCGCATGGCGAGCCAGGTGATCGAGGACATCATCCGCCGCCGCCTGCCGCTGGACGAGCAGCTGGAGAAGCTCTCCCGCACCCCTGCCTTCCAGGCCTTGCAGGCGAATGACCGCGGGTTAACCCGCGCCATCGCCACGGCTGCGCTGAGGCGGCTTGGGCTGATCCGGCACGTCTTGTCTGAGCGCATGCAGCAGGGCTTCCCGCCGCGCGGCGGCAGCCTCGAAAGCATCATGATCGGCGCCGTGGCGCAGATCCTCGTGCTGGAGACGGCGGCGCATGCGGCGGTGGACACTGCCGTGACCCTCGTTCGCGAAGATCCGCACGCCCGCCATTTCGCCGATCTCGCCAACGCGGTGCTGCGCCGGATCGCCGCGGAAAAACAGGCCATCCTGAGCGAGGCGGACCCTCTCGCCCGCGATACGCCGGAATGGCTTGCCGCGCGCTGGCGGCGCGCCTACGGCGACGAAACCGCATCCGCCATCGCCGCCGCCCATCTGCGCGAGCCGTCGATCGATCTGACCGTGAAGAGCGATCCGGAGGGCTGGGCTGACCGGCTGGGCGGCGTGCTGCTGCCGACCGGCTCCATCCGCCTGACCATCCGCACCGCCATTCCGCAATTGCCGGGTTTCGCGGAAGGCGAATGGTGGGTGCAGGATGCGGCCGCCGCGCTTCCGGCCCGGCTGCTTGGCGCTGAGCCCGGCGAAACCGTTTTCGACCTCTGCGCCGCGCCCGGCGGCAAGACCGCGCAACTCGCCCTCACTGGCGCGCGCGTGATCGCCGTCGACCGCTCCGCGCCCCGGCTCGAACGCCTGCAGGAAAACCTCGAACGGCTCAGGCTCACCGCCCAAACGCATGCGGCCGATGCCATGGCCTTTCAGGGCGACGGGCGGCCCGACCGCATTCTGATCGATGCGCCCTGCTCGGCGACAGGCACCATCCGCCGCCATCCCGATGTGGCCTGGTCGAAGACGCTGGAGGACATCCACAAGCTTGCCGCGCTGCAGGCCCGCCTGCTCGATCACGCGGCGAAACTTGTGAAACAGGGCGGAACCATCGTCTACGCCACATGCTCGCTCGAACCCGAGGAGGGCGAGCGGCAGATTGAACGCTTCCTCGCCCGCCATCCCGGATTCCGCCGTTCGCCCGTCGCTCCGGCGGAAATCGGCGGTCAGGCCCAGCTGATCAGTCCCGCAGGGGAGCTGCGCTGCTTGCCCAGCCATTGGCCGGATCCGCAGGACCGGCTCTCCGGCATGGACGGGTTTTTCGCCGCGCGCCTGGCGCATGGCTGAAGCCCTGCGTTGATTTTAAGGGTTATATGGTCTGTTCCGGCTTCGGGCTTGCGGGCGGCGGGGCGGCGGGCGTATCAATCAAGGCTGGTCCAATAATGCCTGTTTCCAGTAACCCCTTACGCTTGGTGCGTGTTTTGTCTGATCGCGAAGCCGGCAAACGCCGGTTGATGCGTCACGGGAGGTCTGACGGTTGGCGCTGAAAGGGGGATTGGCGGACGGAGCATTCGCAGGCGTCGCCGCGCGGCAGGGTTTGCGCGTGCTTGCCGCGCGTGCGACGGGCCTGCTCAAGCCTTTCGGCCAACGCGCGCCGCAGAAGCTGCTGATCGCGCCGCAGGATATCCGCACCTCGGACCCCACGATCGCCGCCGATGTTTATGCAGGGCAGCTGAAATTCGCGGGCAAGCTGCTGGAGACGCATGGCCGCTCTCCCTTCGAGCTCGAGGTTCCTTCCGAGGCCTTCGCGGCGGAATTGCATGGCTTCGGCTGGCTTCGGCACCTGCGCGCCGCCGACACGGCCCTCGCCCGGGCGAACGGCCGGGCGCTGGTCGCCGACTGGATCGCCGCCAACAAGGGGAAACCTGCCGGCGTCGCCGGTCGCCCGGAAGTAACCGCGCGGCGCATCATTTCCTGGCTCAGCCAGACGCCGCTGCTGCTCGATGGCTCGGACGCCGCCTTCTACCGCAGCTTCGTGCGCACGCTGGCCGCCGATGCAGCGCGGCTGAGGCGATTCAAGGCGGCCTCGCCCGATACGGAACTGCGCCTGATGATTCAGGTGGCGCTGGCCCATTATGCCGTCAGCTCCGCCGAGAGCGACGCGGAGCTCAAGGAGGTCGCAAGCGGCCTCTGCGCGCTGCTCGACCGCCAGATCCTCTCCGATGGCGGCCATGTCAGCCGCAATCCGAACGTCATCATCAACCTGCTCCTCGACCTGCTGCCCCTGAAGCTCGCCTTCCTCTGGCGCCGCATTCAGACGCCGCAGCCCGTGGTCTCCGCCATCGACCGGATGATGCCGATGCTGCGCATGATGCGCCATGCCGATGGTTCAATCGGCCTGTTCAACGGCATGGGCGCGACGCGCGCGGATTTCATCGCGGCGATCCTCGCCCAGGACGACAGCGTCGCTTCGCCGCCGCTGAACGCACCCTATTCCGGCTATCAGCGCATGGAGCGGGCAGGCTCGGTTGTGCTGATCGACGCGGCCAAGGCGCCGCCGCCGCCCCTCGCCGCCCGCAGCCACGCGGCGCCCGGCGCCTTCGAGTTTTCCGCCGATGGCCACCGCATCGTGGTGAATTGCGGCTCGCCGCCCTCGCACCGGCCGGAAATGCTGGTCTACTCGCGGCTGACGGCGGCGCATTCGACCCTGGTGATCGGCGACGAGACGATGGGGCGCTTCGCGCGCTCCTCCTCCCTGAAGGCGCTGGTCGGCGAACAATTCGTGGGGCAGGCCCGCAAAGTCGGCATGGCCCGCAACGACAGCGCCGCCGGCTCGATGGTGGTGGTGGACCACGACGGCTATCTCAGCGCCCATGGCGTGATCCATGAACGCAAGCTGGCGCTGGCCGCCAACGGGCTGCATCTGGAGGGGCAGGATTCGCTGAAAGCCGTCAAGCAGCGCCGCGATCTCGACTTCGCCCTGCGCTTTCACCTGCACCCCGCCGTGAAGGCAACCCTCGAACCGGACGGGACATCCGTGACGCTGACGCTGCCGGGCAACAGCACCTGGACCTTCGAGGCGGCAGGGCAGCCGCTTGCGCTGGAGGAATCGATCTTCTTTGCGAGTTCCGAGGGCATGCGGCGGGCCGAACAGATCGTCGTGCAGGCCAACACGAAAGCCGACGCCAGCCTGAAATGGTCGTTCCGGAAAACTGCAGGCAGGTGATGTTGAAAAGGCGCTGTCCGTGATAGGCCGCAAAACCGCCACCGCTCCGGACCAACGCCATGCCTCACGAACAGCGCCGCCTGAGCCGCGCGCTCCTCTCCGTTTCCGACAAGACCGGCCTTATTGAATTCGCCGCCGCGCTGGCCGCGAGAGGCATCGCGCTGATCTCCACCGGCGGCACAAGCAAGGCGCTCGCTGGCGCCGGCCTCCCCGTGCTCGACATCTCCGAGGTCACGGGCTTTCCCGAGATCATGGACGGGCGGGTGAAGACGCTGCATCCCAAGGTGCATGGCGGCCTGCTCGGCATCCGACACAATCCCGAGCATCAGGCCGCGATGTTCGCCCATGCGATCGAGCCGATCGACCTGCTGGTGGTCAATCTCTACCCCTTTGAGGCCACGGTCGCGAAGGGCGCCGATTACGGCACCTGCATCGAGAACATCGACATCGGCGGCCCGGCGATGATCCGCGCCGCAGCGAAGAACCACCACGATGTGGGCGTCGTCACCGACACCGCCGATTACGCCGCCGTGCTCGCTGATCTCGACGCGCATGACGGCCATTTGACGCTGACCTTGCGCCGCAAGCTGGCGCAGAAGGCCTATGCCCGCACCGCCGCCTATGATGCGGCCATCTCCAACTGGCTGGCGGCGGAGCTTGGCGACGAGACGCCCGCCTGGCGCGCCTTTGGCGGCAAGCTCGCCGAGGCGATGCGCTATGGCGAGAACCCGCACCAGGCGGCCGGCTTCTACCACGGGCCCGAAAACCGCCCCGGCGTCGCCACCATGCGGCAGCTGCAGGGCAAGCAGCTCTCGTACAACAACATCAACGATACGGACGCGGCCTTCGAGCTGGTGGCGGAATTCGACCCCGCCCGCACCGCCGCGGTCGCCATCATCAAGCACGCCAACCCCTGCGGCGTGGCGGAAGGGGCGACGCTGCTGGCGGCTTACGAGGCGGCGCTCGCCTGCGATCCCGTCTCGGCCTTCGGCGGCATCGTGGCGCTGAACCGCAGGCTCGATGCCGAGGCCGCCCGCGCCATCACCGAAATCTTCACCGAGGTGATCATCGCGCCCGACGCCACGCCGGAGGCGATCGCCATCGTGGCCGCGAAGAAGAACCTGCGCCTGCTCGTCACCGGCGGGCTGCCCGACCCGCGCCAGAAGGGCAAGAGCCTGCGCTCCGTGGCGGGCGGGCTGCTGGTGCAGGACCGCGACAATGCCGTGGTGGACGATATGGCGCTTCGCACCGTGACCAAGCGCGCGCCGAGCGAGGCCGAACTCGCCGACCTGCGCTTCGCCTTCCGCGTGGCGAAGCATGTGAAATCGAACGCCATCGTCTATGCGAAGGCGGGCGCCACCGTCGGCATCGGGGCCGGCCAGATGAGCCGCGTCGACAGCTCCCGCATCGCGGCCTGGAAGGCGCAAGAAGCAGCAAAATCCATGGCCGCGAAGGCCGGGGGCCTGACCGAGAGCCTCGCCAAAGGCGCGGTCGTCGCCTCAGACGCCTTCTTCCCCTTCGCCGACGGACTGCTCGCGGCCGCTGAAGCGGGCGCCACCGCCGTGATCCAGCCCGGCGGCTCCATGCGCGACGCCGAGGTGATCGAAGCGGCGGACGCCGCCGGGCTGGCGATGGTGTTCACGGGCGTGAGGCATTTCCGGCATTGAGGGGGGATGTGTTTGGAGAGTGAGGTGGAGGGTATACTCGGTTTGCGGGCGGGACGAAGTGCGGCGAGGACGGAACGGATGTTTGTGCGATTAGGGGTTATGTCGGTAAATTCATTGGCGAGAAGCTGGTTGGCCAAGCTAACAGCGCCATTACCGCGCGTTATGCCCACCTTGACGCAGATCCACTTCTGGGTGGCATCGAACACAATTGGAACGATGATCGCGAATTTTTTAGATCGATGTGCTATGTCCTTCCTAAATCAAGTAGGGAATGAGCAAACGACGCAATCCGAAATCAAGTCCTTTATAAGAGCGGCCTCAGGCGTGTTTTCAACGGGTATATTTGTTATAAGCGAATGCGAAGGATCAGGTAAAAAGGTACCTTCAGCGTCCTTTGCATCGATTATGAAGTAAACTTTTAGCCTATCTCTATGATTATCTGAGATGTATTTCTTTGTATTCCCAACATTCAGTTTGGCCAAGCGGCCTGTCCTCGCATAGCTTATTCTTTTGAGTTTTTTAATTTCCGAAAGTTGATTTTCAAGAGGTCCACTGAAGCATTCAAGCCAATTCACGGAAGGAGCGTCTTCTCCGGGTCGGCATAGAAAACCTTCGCCATTGATAACGCCGTTATCAATATGACGCGGCTTTATATACCTCACCACATTATGATTGTCATTTAAGTGACCGTCATTCAATTTCAGATTATCCAGCTTTCCCAATTTCTCCAAGCAAATAACCAATCTTTCGCTTATGAATTTCCACAAGAAGGTCAGCATTTTTCAATTCCAAGGCCTCGCGGTTCATCAGCAGTGTAGCAGGGTTAATGTAGAAAAAAACTGCCTGAGATGTCAAATCGCTACCAAACTGTATAGCAATCTGCTCTCGATTCTGATTCTTCCAAACAGCGCGGAAATTGCCATTATCTGACAGGAAAATTGCTGGCCGGTTTGAAAAAATCGTTGATCGAAGAAAAAAGACCAACGTATCGATTGACTTCTCGGAGATATTTATCTGTTCAGCCTGCGCTTCGATTTTTAGATTAAGGATGCGCTTATCAATCTCGGCGAACAGCGCCGCTCGACTTGATTGTCCTGCAATCGGTCGGGCAGGCTCAGCCGGCCAAGAGATCGAGCCCTGAAATGGCTCGGTCGCCGAGGTCAGGAAAGGGCTCATTATCTTTTGACTCGGCTGCCGACCTGCAGGAGCGCTCCCCGTGCCTCGCCGGTCATCACGCTCATGCAATGCGCTTGGGATTTGGGCTAATGAAGCTGTGGCCGTCGTACCGTCAAAGGACATAGCGAATCACTTCGGTTTCCAAGCTGATGTTTGCATATGTGTGGTTGTGATCGAGTTAAAGCAATGCCCGATGAAATCATGGGCGCGCGCGTACCAACCATTTGCGTCATCCAAGCTGCCGGTCGCATTTGGCCCCAAACACCGGAGCTCCAGCACCAGAGCCTGGTGGCTGCTGTCATCCGCCTTTCTGCCACTGCGGAATGAGATATTCAACGACAGATCAGGTTCAATTCTATAAACGTATACTTGATTGAAGTCCGAAATAGATGCATTATGTATTTTAACATCAGGTATAGAAAATTCATTTAAAACAACTCCTGCATCACTTATTGAAATCAAATTATTATCTTTATTTATAACATTACTATAAGTTAATTCACAAATTTTTACATTGATAGATTCAATTGAAAATTCAGATTTTATAAACGTAGAAAATTCATCGAAATACTCGTCGAATTTGGCCTTTACATTTTCAAAATGAGGGTAATCACCTGATCTCTTTCTCCAGTTAAATATAAAAGCGTTTTTCTGGATCTGAATCACTAGAGTTTCATCCGTGGAGATTAACCAAAATCGTGGCATCGGATATGGTTCATCTGACATTGCCAATTGAAAACTAATCGATTGACCAATAAGTGGTGTGGGTAGCTCTGGTTGTTGTTGCATTATCGGAAAGCGGTCACGCAATTGAGCCCAGAGCAAACCTACATGCTGAGAGTGTAGCTGCATGATCGGTTGGTCGAAGTACGCCCCGATGATGACCTCATTGATCGGTGGATTCTCATATTTTATGGTCATAGCAGCGCGTTCAATTTTAGCATGACTGACATGGATTGGTGACCCGAATTGCAAAATGATAGGCTATTCATTTATGCCGACGACAGCCGATAGTCACCCCTCAATTGCAGAAAGACGGCAATCACCTGACAGTGGCGAGTTTGTCACGGGCCTTCACGCGGCTTTCAGATCGGGGGGGCTCGGCTCGGAATCACGCCGACCTTACCCCCATTCCCTCCAACCCCGCCCGCCGCCGCACCGCCGCCGCACCGCCGCCAGATCATGCGTCATCTGCATCCTGAGCAGCGTTTCCGCCCGCAACCCGAACGCACCCTCGAACCGCACCGCCATCTCGGCGGAGAGGCCGGCCCGGCCGCCCAGCAGGTTGCTCATCGCCTGCCGCGTTACGCCCAGCCTTTCGGCGGCGGCGGTGACGCTGAGGCCGTGGGGCTCGACGATCTCGGCCCGCAGCCAGGGGCCGGGATGCACAGCGAAGCTCGGATGCAGGGTGATGGCCATCAGTGATAATCCTCCAGGTCCATACCCTCAATGGCGGGGAGAGGGAGTTTCGCCCCTTCCTTCCTTACCGCCGTTTTGAAGCAATGACATCCGTGCGCGTCCCTTCTCCCCGTTCTCGACGGGGAGAAGGACAGGATGAGGGGCCGGGGGAGTTGGCATCGGGCGTTCAGCACAGTCACCCCGCCCCTCACCCCAACCCTCTCCCCGCAGGCGGGGAGAGGGAGTTTCCCCGCGCCGGGCGTCGGGCGCGCTCCCATCCCTCCCCCTTGCGGGGAGGGTGGCCCGAAGCGAAGCGCAGGGCCGGGAGGGGGGCGCGGCGACCTATCTGGTCAGCTTAAAAGACCCCCTCCCCGGCCGCTCCCGCGGCCGACCCTCCCCGCAAAGGGGAGGGATGGCGCGCGCTCGGCGATGGCTTCAATATCCCGCTCCGCCTGCGGAAGGAGCCGGTAACTCATCCCCGATCAGGAATCTTACCGGCCAGTGCGGCGTATTTGACGCGCAGCCGCTCCATGACCGCGCCGCCCGGCTTCGCATGGCCGCTGGCGACGCCCTCCTCCCACAGAAGCCGCAATTCCTCGACCGTGTAGCCCAGGAGATCGCGCCGCTCCTTCCATTGCCGCAGCGCATCCCGCACCACCTCGCTGGCGGAATTGAACTCCCCCGCCTCGACCGCGCCATCAACCGCTGCGGCAAGTTCCGGCGAAAGACTGATGCTGCGTTTGTCGACATGGCCCATGGATCGATACCTCTCCCAGCAAAGTATGATTTATTCGCACCCGAGGCAAGGTGGGCCGGAGCCTGTCTTTGGTCCGGGCCGCTCTGCCGATCCATGCGCGCGTCCCTTCTCCCCGTTCTCGACGGGGAGAAGGACAGGATGAGGGGCCGGGGGAGTTGGCGTGGCGGCTTCTCGCCCTGCCCCTCACCCCAGCCCTCTCCCCGCTCGTAAGTCGGGTGTTCCCGACTTACGCACCTTAGATGTTCATATCGGGCGAGCCCGATATGATGCGGGGAGAGGGGGCTTCCCCGCCCCTCGCCCATCCCTCACCCGAGCCACGCCACCACCCCCGCCACGAGGAACGGGAAGGGCAGCGACACGAGCATGCGCAGCACGATGAACCGCACCGGCATGGTGGGCACCTCCCACACCAGCACGCGGTTGATGGTGTAGAGCGACCAGCCGGTGACATAGGCCATCACCTGCGGCAGGCCGGCGCCCGCCTTCAGCGCCGCCGCGCCCAGCGCGAAGCCGACGACCGGCCCGCCTGGCGTCAGCGCGCCGGCCAGCGCCGCCATCGTCACGCCGCCCAGGCCGGAATTGGGGCCCAGCCACTCAGTCACGATATCCTGCGGCATGGCTCTCGCGATGAAGCCCGCGCCGATGACGCCCACGGCAAGCCGCGGCAAGAGATGCAGGAAATCCGCCCGCGCCTCGCGCAGTCCCGCCTTCGCCGAGCCGTCGTTGCGCCGATGCGCGATGGCGAGCAGCGTGAGCGCGATGATGAAGAGGACGATGCTGAAGGCGAGGACGATCACGACTCGCTCTTCCATTCCGGCAGCAGCCGGTCGAGCCAGCGCGCCATCAGGCCCGCCGCCACGGGGATCAGCAGCGAGACGCCCATGCGCATCAGCACGATATCATGCCCGAAGAAGGGCAATTCCCAGATGATGGCGCGGTTGATGCCAAGCAGCAGCCAGCCGGTCACGAAGGCGACGGCGGCGCCCTTGTCCGCCCCGATCAGCATGAAGGCGCCGGCCAGCGGAAAGATCGTGAAAGGCCCGCCGGGGAAGAGCGCGCCGACGAAGGCGGCGATCAGCAGGCCCCGCAATCCCGATCCCTCGCCCACCCAGCGCACGATCACCTCGCGCGGCACCAGCAGCCTGACCAGCGCGCCGATCAGGCAGCCCGCCGCCACCTTGGGCAGGATCGTCGCGAAGAGGACGAGATCCTCCGTCAGGATGTCGAGGGAGACCGGCCACCCCTCCTTGACGAAGACATAGGCGGCCGAGCCTGCCGAGAGCGAAGCGACGACGAGGAACGCCCAGTCAAACAGCGGGCGCTTCTTGGCGGGCGGAGTCATTGCACGGGGGAGAAGGACATGGAGGGCCGCACTCTAGCAGGCCGCTGAAAAATGCTGAAACCGTCTTTGCGAGCAGCGACAGCGACGAAGCAACGACGTCATTGCGAGGAGCGTGAGCGACGAAGCAATCCAGAACTTAGGTCCGATTGGCGCTGGTCGTCTGGATTGCTTCGCTGCGCTCGCAAAGACGAGGAAGCAAAGCGTTCTTCAACAGAATGCCAAGGGAAGCGCCGCCAAGGGAAGCGCCGCCAAGGGAAGCGCAGCCAAGGGAAGCGCCGCCAGCTTAGACGGGCTGGTTCTCCATCACGGAGGCCACCGCCGCATCGATCTGGGTCGCGAGCTCCGGATCAAGCCGCAGCGCGGCGGCGAGTGCGGCGAGGAAAACCTTCTCCTCGCCGGTGTCCGGGTCAATCGCCAGGCGCGCCGCCGTATAGATCTGCGCTGCGGTCTCGGGACCGTCGGAGAGCCGCGCCAGACCGGCCGCATCGAGGGGCTTCCTGAACTCCGCCTCGATATAGGCGGCCGCCTCGTCCTCGAGCCCCGCCTGACGGAGGTTGCCGAAGATGCGGGCCCGCTCGGCATTGTCGATCTCGCCATCGGAGGCCGCCGCCGCGATCATGGCGCGCAGCATCAGCAGCGCGCGGCTCTGATCGTCGCCGTCATCGTCGGCGAAGCCCGAGCCATGCGGGGCGGTATGGACCTCGCCGCTGCGGCTGATCAGCGGCTTGCCATTCTGGTAGTTCTGGTAGGCGGAATAGGCGAGGCCGCCGATCAGGGCGAGGCCGCCGACCTGGGCAGCGCCCATGGCGAGGCCGCGCCCGCTTTTGGTGCCCAGCAGGAGACCGCCGAGGCCAGCCGCCGCAGCGGCAGCCATGCCGGGATTCTTGGCGATCATCTCTTTCGCCTGCTGCATCAGATCCTGCGGCGAGCGGCCGCCCGCAGCCTGGCTGGCCATGCCCTTGAGCTTGTCGCCCATGCCGCCGCTGGCCGTGTTGAGGTCCTGTCCGCCCTGCTTCAGCCCCTGCGTCGCCTGCGCCAGGACAGACCCCAGGAGGCCGCCGATGCCGCCCGCCGCGCCGCCTTGCTGGCCGCCCTGCTGACCGGCGCCCATCACCATATCGAGAAGAGATTTCGCGTCGAACATGATCAACTCCTGCAAGTTTGGGGTCCGTTGACAGGCCTATGTGTCAACCGCATGGCGAGATGACAAGAAGCGGAACGGAATAATCAAAGCGGCAGGGCCGTGCTCTCCTTCAGCGTTTCCAGCACGATCTCGGAGCGCACCCGGTCGACGCTGGCATGCGGCAGCAGCCTTTCGTTGATCAGGTCCGACAGGTCCTTGAGGCTGCGAACGACCACTTTCAGCAGATAATCGGCCTCGCCGGTCAGCGCATGCGCCTCCAGGATTTCGGGCGTGCGCCGCACGAGCTCGGCGAAATGCCGCGAGTTGTCCGGCGAATGGGCGGCGAGCGTGACATGCACGAAGACGCGCACGCCGAAGCCCAGTTTATCGGCCGATAGCCTCGCGGCGTATCCCTCGATCAGCCCTTCCGCCTCCAGCTGCTGGCGGCGGCGCGATATCTGCGACGGCGACAGGCCGACGCGGTCGGCAAGCTCCTGGTTGGTCTGTGCGCCAGAACTCTGCAATGCGCGCATGATCTTGCGGTCAAAGGGATCCATGCGCGTGAGAATAGCATTATTGATCACAAAATGCATCATCTGTGCATAAAGCACGTCGCTTGGAGGCCAGATCGCAAGGACGATGCACACCGAATGTGGCATCCTTGGCTCAAATCATCGCCAAAGGGAGAGACACCATGGGACCGTTTCCGTTCGACGCACCGCCTGCCGCCATCAGCGCCGCCAATCCCATGGGGACCGACGGCTTCGAATTCGTCGAATTCGCCCATCCAGACCCTGCCGAACTCGACAAGGCCTTTCGCCTCATGGGCTTCACGCCGGTGGCGAAGCACCGCTCGAAGAACGTGACGCTCTACCGGCAGGGCGACGTGAATTATGTCGTCAACGCCGAGCCGGACAGCTTCGCGCAAGGCTTCGCCCGCGAGCACGGCCCCTGCGCCTGCGCCATGGCCTTCCGCGTGGCCGATGCCAAAGCGGCCTATGAGCGGGCGCTGGCGCTCGGCGCCGAACCCTTCGTCGGCACAGTGGGTCCGATGGAGTTAGCCATCCCGGCGATCAAGGGCATCGGCGGTTCGCTCCTCTACTTTGTCGATCGTTACGCGAACCACCCGACGAACAAGGGCTCCATCTGGGATGTGGATTTCACCTGGACGGGTGAGCGGGATCCGCACCCGGAACCTGCGGGTCTGCATTACCTCGATCACCTGACCCACAATGTTTATCGCGGCCGCATGGATTATTGGGCGGATTGGTATGAGAAGCTCTTCAACTTCCGCGAGATCCGCTTTTTCAACATTGAGGGCAAGCTGACCGGCCTGATGTCGCGCGCGCTGACTTCGCCCTGCGGCAAGATCCGCATCCCGATCAACGAGAGCCTCGACGACAAGTCGCAGATCGAGGAATATCTGCGCCAGTACAGGGGCGAGGGAATCCAGCATATCGCCTGCGGCTCGCGCGACCTCTACGCCACGGTCGAGACGCTGCGCGCCAATGGCCTGCCCTTCATGCCGTCGCCCCCCGTCACATATTACGAGAAGGTCGATGGCCGCCTCGCCGGCCACGGCGAGGATGTGGCGCGCATGGCGAAGAACGGCATCCTGATCGACGGCGAAGGCGCGGTGGCGCTCGGCTCGAAGGAGGGCCGCATGTCGAAGGTGCTGCTGCAGATTTTCTCCGGCACGATCCTGGGACCGATCTTCTTCGAGTTCATCCAGCGCAAGGGCGATGACGGCTTCGGCGAAGGCAATTTCCGTGCGCTCTTCGAATCGATCGAGGAGGACCAGATCCGCCGCGGCGTCCTGACGCTGAACGCGGCGGAGTGAGCCTCAGGTCAGCGTCCCGCGGCTGAAGAGCGCCGCGAGTTCGGCGCTCAAACCTGTCGTGGCGACGGCATCGGTTCGGCCATCGCCGCCGCTGGCCCGGCCAAGCGCCAATTTCGCCGCCTCAAGTCCGGCGACGACCGAACAGATGACCGGCGCCGGCACGCGCGGCTGAATGGCTGCGGCGATGCCGATCAGGCCGGCGCCGCCCAGGATGACGGCCTCGGCGCCATCCTCCGCCACGCAGAGACGGCAGGTTTCGGCCAGCAGCGCATAGGCCGCCTCGGGATCGGCCGCGATCACGCCGCCTGACGGCGCCACGGTGCGGATGGAGGCGATCTGGCCATCGAGCCCATGCGCGCGCACCTGCTCGCGCAGCATCGGTCCCCAGCGCTCGCCGCCGGTGACGATCGAGAAGCGGCGGCCCTTGTCGCCCGCCGCCGCGCAGGCGGCCTCCACCAGGCTGATCACGGGCACAGGGGAGACCTCGCGGATGGCGTCCAGTGCGGGATCGCCGAAACAGGCGAGCAGCACGGCATCGGCTCCCGCGCCGTCGCGGGCGCAGCAATCGAGCGCCGCATGGCCGGCGACGGCATAGCTCGCCCGGCTCGCGATATATTGCGCGCCGAAGCGCCCCGTCGAGGCCGCGACCTCTACGCCGGGCAGGAAGGCGCGGGCGGCTGCGGCCATCTTCGCGGTCATCGCTTCCGTCGTGTTCGGATTGATCAGAAGCAGACGCATCGTTCCCGTTCCCGCTGCAGTTTCGAAATGGCTCAACGCTCGCGCAAAGCCTGCTGCTGCATACGGGTGATCGGCTTGATCAGATATTGCAGCACGGTCTTCTGTCCGGTCTTGATCTCCACATCGGCGACCATGCCGGGAATGATCGGCAGTTCGCGCCCCTTGTAATGGAGCGAATTGGCATCGGTCCGGACCCGGATGATGTAATAGGTCTCGCCCTTGTCGGAGGTTATGCTGTCCGCGCCGATATGTTCGAGACGGGCCGGCAGCCCGCCGTAGATGGTTGCATCATAGGCCGAGAGCTTCACCATCGCATCAAGGCCGGGCCGCAGGAAGGCGATGTCCTGCGGCCGCACCTGCGCTTCGACGAGCAGGGTCTCGTCGATCGGCACGATCTCGACCGCGCTTGAGCCGGGCTGGATCACCTGACCGATCGTCGTGACATGCAGGCTCTTGACGATGCCGTTGACCGGCGCGGTCATGTCGGTGCGCCGCACGCGATCCTCATTGTTGCGCATGCCCTGCATCAGGCCCGCCAACTCGTTATCCGCCTGCGAAAGCTTCATCAGCGCCTCTCCGCGGTAGGATTGCTCCTTTTCGATCCGGCGGTCGCGCGCCTCGGCCAAAGCCGCCTCGATGCGGGGAATGGCGAGTTCGGCCGAGCGCAGGGCTCCGTCGATTTCGACGACTTTTGACTCGGCCCGAATACCCTCGATGCGGGCTGCCGCGCCCGACAGGACCAGCGGCTGCACCAGTTCGAACTCGCGCTTCGCGAGTGCGAGCCCGCTCTGCAGGCTCGCGATCTTCGCCTTTGTCTCTATCACCTCCTGCTCGCGCTGCCGGATCTGCAGATCGAGGCCGGAGAGCGCGCTTTCGATCTCGCGCCGGCGGCTTTCGAACAGGGCGAGCTCGTTGGCGACGAGGTCGGGACGCCGCGCCGCGACCTCGGGCGGAAACTGCGGTTTGGAGCCTTTCAGCTCCGCGTCGAGGCGCGCCATCAGCGCCATAAGCCCGGCGGTCTTCTCGCGCGCCTCGGCGAGTTGCGCGCCCGGCGCGGTGGGGTCGATTGAGAGGAGCAGGTCGCCCTGCTTCACCTGCTGGCCTTCGCGGACGGCGATAGCGCGCACGATGCCGCCTTCGAGATTCTGCACCACCTGCACCTTGCGGGCCGGGATCACCTTGCCCTGCCCCACCGTGAACTCCGTCATCGCCGCCTGGGCGGACCAGATGAAGAACCCGGCGACGAGGCCGACGAGCGCCAGCATGCTGGCGTGGTAAAGCCGGCGCGGAGGCTGCAGCAGATCGGCGCTGACAGCGCTGGGCAGGCCTATCGCGCGGGCCTGCGGCAGGATCGCGGCAGGCGCTTCGCTGACGACGGGAGGCAGGCTCATGCCGGCGCTCCCTGCGCGCGCGGCGCGGCGGCGGGCTTCTCCGGCCTGGCTGGCGTGAGCGCCGCCAGCACAGCGGCCTTGGGGCCGTCCTGCAGCTTCTGGCCCTTGTCGATGACGATCACGCGATCGACGATATCGAGCACCGCCGGCCGGTGCGTGACCATGATGAGCGTGGCGCGATGACGGGCGACGAATCCGGCGAGCCTCGCGAGAAGCGCCGTCTCGGTCCGGCCGTCCATCGCCCCCGTCGGCTCGTCGAGCAGCACGACCTTGGGCCGGGTGACGAGCGCCCGGGCGAGCGCGACCGCCTGCCGCTGACCGCCGGAAAGCCCTTGCCCGCGCTCGCCGATCATCGTGTCGAGGCCCTTGGGCATGCGGCTGATCCAGTCGCCGGCGCCCGATACCGCCAATGCCTCGAGCAAATCGCGCTCGGCCGCCCTTGGCGCATGGATGACCAGATTCTGGCGGATCGTGCCACGAAACAGCATCGCGTCCTGCGGCACATGGGCGATGCAGCGGCGCAAGACCGCCGGGTCGATATGCTGCACGGCGACGCCATCGGCCAGCACCTGACCCTCCTGCGGCAACAACAGCGCGGGAAAGAGCCGCAGCAGGGTGCTCTTGCCGCTGCCGATCGCCCCCAGGATCGCAATGCGTTCGCCTGGCTTGACCGACAGGCTGATCCGCTTCAGCACGCTCTCGCCTTCCTCGGCATAGCGGAAGCTCACCTCTTCCATGGCGAGCGCCCCGGTCAGACGCTCCATCGCCACGAAGGATTTGCCGCTTTCGCGCTCCTGCGGCGCTTCCAGCACCGGCTTCAGCGCGTTGAACGCCTGGCGCGCCTGGAAGGCCCGCGTCATCAGCAGGGCGATCTGCCCGACGGGCGCAAGCGCGCGTCCGGCCAGCATGATGCTGGCGATCAGCGCGCCGGTGGAGATGCTGCCGGCGAGCACCAGCTGCGCGCCGTGCAGGACCATCAGAACCGTCACCAGCGACTGGCTCGCCACCACGACATGCGAGGCGAGGTTGGTGAGCCTGCGGATTTCGGTCGAGATTCGGATGCCATCCGCCGTGGCGCGCTCCCAGCGGTCGGCGGCCCAGCTTTCGGCGCCGATGGACTTCAGCGTCTCCAGGCCCACGATCACCTCGACGGCAACGGCATTGCGCTGCGCCATATCGCGGAACTGATCATGCATCAGGCTGGAAAGCCTGCGCTGGATCAGCAGGCAGACAATCAGGGTCACGGGAGCCATCAGCGCCGGAACCAGAACCAGCGGGCCGGCGATCAGGTAGATTGCCACGAAGAATGCAAGGGCGAAGGGCAGATCGCCCAAAGTCGTCAGCGTCAGCGACTGGAAGAACTCCCTCAGCGATTCAAATTCGCGCAGCGTATTCGCCTGAACGCCGGTGGCGCTGGGAGCCGGGTTGAGCCGCGCGCCGAGAAGCCTGGCGAAGAGGCTGTTCGACAGCCGCACATCCACCGCACGTCCGGTTATGTCGAGCAGATCGGCGCGCAGGCTGCGCATCAGGAAGTCGAAGGCAATGGCCAGAAGCGCCCCGATCGATAGCGCCGCGAGAGTGTCGAGCGCACCGTTGGGGATCACCCTGTCGTAAACATTCATCGTGTAGAGCGGCAGCGCCGCCCCGATCACGTTCAGCGCGATGGTGACGAGGACGACATGGCCGTAGCTGACGCCGCCGCCTTTGAAGCCGGAAGCCAGCCAGCGCTTCGCGGTTATCGATGGCGCGGCGGGCGCCGGCTCAACCGACCCTGCTTCCGGCCGCAGCCGCACGATCTCGCCTGTCGCGACCTTGGCGAGGCCCCTGATCGGCACCGCTTTCGCCGGATGGCCGGACCCTGGAATCTCGACGACGACATGCCTGTCGGCGCCCTGCCCCTCGATGCCGGCCGCGATCAGCACGGCGCCGTTCTTCATCGGCAGGAGCAGCGGACAATCATGGGGAGCAAGCGCCATGATAGGCCGCTCCACCACCTCGGCGCAGAGGCCAACCCGTTCGGCGGCCAGGGCGAGATGCGCGAGCGGCAGCCTTCCGCGCACGAGCGGCAATCCTGCGGCAAGGCCTTCGACGGCGCCCGACAATCCGTAATGGCGGGCGATGTGCAGGATCGCCAGAACCAGCGGATCGGCAGGCGCAGGAAATTCAGATAGAGGAGGAGCTTCGGACAAAGGAGCGCCGGGCGCAGGCACCTCCCCGCTGGCAGCGAGGCTGGCCTCGATTTTCGCCACCATCGCCTGTGGTGATAGCCCTGTCATCGTGACGCATCTTCCCGGGCTGGACGATGTGTCCGGCCGCCGCCCAACCATGGGGAATCATGGTTAAGGGACCGTCAATGATGGGCGACGGGACAATTAGAGCATGGCGCAATGAGATGGAACCACAGCGTCAGAGCGCCCCTTGCGGCCGGCGCACCGGCTCCCCGGAGGGCCAGAGGGCTTCCTCGGGCGGATTGATGCCAAGAGCGGGCAGCAACCGGCCGATGCCTGCCAGAACGCGAAAGACGCTGTAGCGGCCCGAGAACTCCTCGGTGACCATGTTGGTCTGCGTAATGAACGTCTCGTTCTGGATGTCGAGGATATCGATGAGGGTCCGCTGACCCAGTTCATATTGCTGGACATAGCCGCCGAAAGCGAGGCGGTTCTGCTCGATCTGCCTGGCGAGAGCGGCGCCGCGCGCCTGCGCGCTCTGGATGGCGCTCCAGGCGAAGCGGACTTCGCGCTCAACCACGCGGCGCGCATTTTCGGCGGCGTCGCGCGCCTCGGTGGTCCGCTCGCGCGCTTCCGCCACCCGGGCCGTATCGATGCCGCCGCGATAGAGATTATGGCGCAGGACCAGCAGGGCCGATGCATCATAGCGCGAGCGGTCACGGTAGAAGAGACCATAGTTCCCATCAGCGAAGAGCTGGGCGTCGATGCGCGGATAGAAGCGCGATTGCGCACTATCGATGGACGCCTCGGCCGCCCGCGTATCAGCAAGAGCCGCAAGGACGGACGGAGCGATCTGGACAGCCTCCGAAACCGCGATATCGACGGTGCGGGGAAGCGCCTTGACCGGAGCCTGAACTGGCTGCAGCTTGCCCGGCTTCTTGCCGACCACGGCGCGGTACAAGGTTTCGGCGTCACGGTTGCGGCCTTGCGCCTCCGCAAGGAACGCGCGCGCCGCTTCGATGCGCGCGCTCGCCACATTGACATCGACGGGCGAGCCGCCGCCGCCATCGCTGCGGGCGCGCACACGGGTCAGGATTTCATTGTGGACGGCGACATTGCGCTGCGCGACATCGACCACGGCGGCGGACCGCTGCACTTCAAGATAGGCCTGCGCGGTCCTGAGCGCGATGGAATTCGCCGCGTCAGCGACCCGGCTGCGGGCGGAATTGACGCGTTCCCCCTGGCGCCGCTGCTCGCTTTTCGCCTCGTTGCCATCGAAGAGGTTCTGCGAGACGATCACACTGCCATTCACCCGGTCGCGGCCGACCCGGCGGTATTCCTGGCCGATCCGGCTATCGATGATGTCGCCGGACCTGACGCCGGTCTGCGCCGAAAGATCGACCGTTGGACGGCTCAGCCCCTTGGCCGCCTCGAGCTCCTGATCCACCGCCCGCCGGTTGGCCCGGCTGGCGCCGACTTCCGGGTTGGCGCCCACGGCTTCGCGGATGATCGCAGTCAATGATTGCGCCGAAACCTCCAGCGGAAACGCCAAAAATCCCGCAATCAGCAGGAGCCTGTGAACTTCTAGGGGTTTGAAGGCCCTATTCAAGATCATCCGCTTTCTGCGAATCACTTATCTGCAACTATGCCCCGATCGCAGCCAGATTTGAAAAGGGTTAACAAAGTGTGACCCGAAGGATTGCTACTGGTATCCACATGTGTCCGCAATGACACAGCGCCGGTGGCGCGGCGACCGGGACTTCAGAGAGGTTTTTTGCTGAGATCGGGCCCGGCGTAACCGTCAGGTGACCAGGTTGCCGTTGGTTCTCAGGCTGTTGAGATCGAGCCCGATCACCGCCTGCAGCGTCAGCACAGTGGTGGTGAAATTGCTGGCGCCGGCAGCATCGATTATCAGCGACGTGTTGCCGCCGCTCTCGAAAAGGTTGACGTAATTGGCGAGCGTCAGAGGGTTATTGTCATAGAGCGGGAGCAGGGCATCGATATCGATTACATCGCCTCCCGCGCCGGCAGTGAAACTGATCACCAAATCGGGGCCGCCGGTCGTATCGCCGGCCAGGTAGCGGAAGGTGTCGATCCCCGAGCCGCCGTTTAATGTGTCGGCCCCCTGCCCGCCAATGATGAGATCGTTATTGTTGCCGCCCGAGAGGCTGTCATTGCCTGTGCCGCCGATGAGCGAATCGTTGCCGTCACTGCCGTTGAGCGTGTCGTTGCCGGAGCTGCCGGTGATGCTGTTGGCGCTCAGGTTGCCGGTGCCGGTGAAGGCGGAGGGTCCCGTGTAGGTGAGGTTCTCCACATTGGCGAGCGCGGCGATCGAATAGGCCGTCAGCGACGTCCGGATTTCATCCGTGCCCTGTCCCGCCGCTTCCGTCACGACGTCACCTGCGACATCGACGATATAGATATCGTTGCCCAGGCCTCCGACAAGCGTGTCCGCGCCCGTGTCGCCGTCGAGCGTATCGTTGCCCGCGCCGCCAGTAATGCTGTTAGCCGCCGTGTTGCCCGTGCCGGTGAAATTGCCCGCTCCGGTGAACGTCAGATTTTCGATGTTGGTGAGCGCCCCAATTGAATAGCTGGTCAGCGTCGTGCGGATTACGTCGGTTCCCCGACCGGCAAGCTCCGTCACGACATCACCCGCGTTATCGACGAGGTAGACATCATTGCCCAGCCAGCCGATCAGCGTATCCGCGCCCGTACCGCCATTCAGCGTGTCGTTGCCGGAGCCTCCGGAGATGCTGTTGGCAGAAGCGTTACCGGTGCCGGTGAAGGCCGAGGCTCCCGTGTAGGTAAGGTTCTCGACGTTCGTGAGCGCTGCAATCGACAAAGTCGTTAGTGTCGTGCGGATTTCGTCGGTTCCCTGGCCGGCCAGTTCCGTCACCACGTCGCTCGCGTTGTCGACGATGTATGCATCATTGCCGAGGCCCCCAACCAGCGTGTCAGCCCCCGCGCCGCCATCGAGCGCGTCGCTGCCGGCTCCGCCGGTGATGCTGTTGGCGCCGGTGTTGCCCGTGCCGGAGAAATTGCCCGATCCGGTGAAGGTCAGATTCTCGACATTGGCGAGCGCGGCGATCGAATAGGTTGTCCGCGACGTCCGGATTTGGTCGGTTCCCTGGCCGGCAAGCTCCGTCACGACATCGCCGACGTTGTCGACCAGAAAAGAGTCATTGCCGAGGCCACCGACCAGCGTGTCCGCCCCCGCGCCGCCATCGAGCGCATCGTTGCCAGCGCCGCCAGTGATGCTGTTGGCGCCGGTATTGCCGGTAAAGAAGATATTTCCAGCGCCTGTATAGGTCAGGTTCTCGACATTGGCGAACCCTACAATCGAAAAGTTGGTCAGCGACGTGCGGATTTCGTCGGTGCCCTCGCCGGGAAATTCAATCAGGAAGTCGTCCCAGCGATCAACGAAATAGACATCATTGCCCAAACCGCCGGCAAGCGTATCCACACCCGTACCGCCATCAAGCGTATCGTTGCCGGAACTGCCGATGATGCTGTTGGCCGCCGCATTACCAGTGCCGGTGAAGTTGCCGGCTCCAGTGAATGTCAGATTTTCGACATTAGGGAGAGCTGCAAGCGACAACGTCGTCAGCAGCGGGCGGATTTCATCGGTCCCTTCACCGGAAAGCTCCGTCACGATGTCACCCGCGTTATCGACGAGGAAAACATCGTTGCCCAGCCCGCCGATCAGCGAATCCGCACCCGTTCCGCCATCGAGCGTATCGTTTCCTGTACCGCCAGTGATGCTGTTGGCCAGCGTATTGCCGGTGCCGGTGAAGTTGCCGGCGCCGACGAAAGTCAGGTTTTCGACATTCGGGAGGGCTGCAATCGAGTAAGCCGCGAGCAGCGATCGAACTTCATCCGTCCCTTCTCCTGCGGCTTCAATCAAGAGATCGAGCGCGCTATCGACGATGAAGCTGTCGTTGCCTGTGCCGCCGACGAGCGAATCGTCACCAGTCCCGCCATCGAGGGTATCGTCGCCAGCTCCCCCGATCAGGGTATCGTTGCCAGCGCCGCCGGAAAAAGCATTCGCAGAACCATCACCCGTGAGCGAATCGGCTTGGCCGGACCCGACGATATTCTCGACCGACAGCAGTACGTCACCCGCTGCATCGCCTCCAAGATTGATGTTGGTGAGGAGATTGACCGTGACGGCGCTTCCGCTTGCGGCGTAATTCACAGTATCGGAACCAAGGTCGCCGTTAAGCGTGTCGGCGCCAGCGCTGCCCAGGAACGTGTCGTTCCCGACACCGCCGGTCAGCTGATCGGCGCCTGCAGTGCCGATCAGGGGCGTGCCTCCAGCGCTTAAGTCGAGAGGTATGATGCTGTTGACAGTATTCGTTGCACCATTCTTGGTTTCGGTAGCAGTGGCCGCAACATTGATCGTCGTGTTGGCCGTTCCAGCGGCCAGCGTCACGGTGAGACCGGCCAACTCCATGTGCGTGAAGCGCCAAGCGCCGCCGCCCAGATTGGTTCCCCCGTTGAAGGTAGCGCCTGCAGGCACATTTGTGAGTGTCACACTCACCGTTTCGCTGCCATCGGGATCGGTGCTGTAAGCGAGCACGTTCACCGGCAGCGCCACTCCCGTGCTGCCGTAAATCAAATTCGTCTGCAGAACAGGGGTATCTGCAACAGAATCCACCACCACAGCATGGCTGCCATTGCTGGCCGCCGTGACGCCGCCGGTGTCGGTTGTGGTGACGCCGACGGCGATATTGATCGTGGCATCGCTGTTGGCGGGCGGCCGCACGGCGAAGCTGTCGAGCGTGGCGCGGATATCCGCCGCCGGGCCGCTGATCGTGTAGGTTCCGGCGGCGAAAGTGACGCTCGCTGCGCCGGCCGCCGCATAGGTCACTGCCGCGCCCGCCGGGAAGCCGGAAAGCGTCACCGCCGTGACCCGCTCCGAGCCGTCATTGTCCGTCAGCGCATAGCTGATATTGGCGCCGAAGGCGGTCATCGCGTCTTCCGCTCCGGTTGTGCTGGCGGTCGGCACGATCGCCTGATCGGCCACCGCCGTCACCGTGACGGGGACATCGAAGGCCGTGACCGCATTCAACACCGTGACCTGGCCACCCGAGGGATTGCTTTCGGTGCTGGTCGCCGTGACCCGAAGGCTGAAGCCGGCATCGGAATTGGCGGGCGGCCGAATCGTCAGCGATTGCAGGAGCGCCTGAATTTCCGCCGTTGAGCCGGTGAAGGTGAAGCTGCCGCTCCCATTGCCGGTGACTGTGCCCGGAAGCGTCGACTGCCATTGCAGCAGAGCCCCGCTCGGCACCTGCGACACGACCACCGAGGAAAGCGATTCCGAGCCATCGGTATCCGCGAGCGCGACGGCGATCGGCACGGCGATGAACGCATCCTCCGCCCCCGCCGCCGCACCGGTGACGACAGGAGCATCCGCCACGGCGGCGACGGTCAGCGTCAGCGTGTTGGCGGCTGCCGCCGTCGAGCCGTCCGCGTCCGTCGATGTCACGGCGACGACAAGCCCGATCTCGTTATCGCTGTTGGCCGGAGCTCGGACGGCGAGCCCGTCCAGCGTGGCGCGGATGTCAGCCGCAGAACCCGTGACGACAAACCCGCCCGCCAGCGCCGTAATGACCGCCCCTCCCGATGGCGGCATGACGAAGCTGGAGCCTGCTGGAAAGCCGGTGATCCGCACGGCGGTGACGGCTTCCGACCCGTCCTGGTCCGCAAGTCCATAGGCGATGCCCGCGCCGATCGGCGTCAGCACATCCTCATTGAGGTTGACGCTTCCTGCGTTCACCACGGGCGCATCGGCTTCGGCGGTCACCGTGATCGTGAAAGAGCTGGCGGCCGTCGCGGTCTCGCCCGAGGCGCCTTCCCGCGAGGTGGCTTCGAACGTGAGGTTGAACGCTCCGTGCAGGTTGAGAGGCGGCTGAAAATGCAGGCCTGCGAGATCAGACGGCGCGAAGGACCAGCTGCCGTCGCCATTGTTGGCGCCGCGGACCAGGCCCGCGGCATCGCAGAAGCTGCCGCCTGCCGGCACGCCCGCGATCCGGATGGCAGACAAGGTTTCGGATCCATCGGCATCCACCAGGGCGGCCGACAACCCTGTCAGGGCGATGCGGCTGTCCTCCTCGGCTGAAAAGGCGCCGGAACCTACCGAGATCATCGGTGCATCGGCCACCGAAATCATCGGAGCATCGGCCACCGGATTCGGCAGAAGCTCGCCGAGGACTGGCGCGATATCGTCCTCGCGGATGCCGGCACGGTCGCGCGGACGCGCTTCCTCGAACCGGTAATCGTCGTTTCGCAGCGGCTCCAGATGCAGAAGGCCGGGGCCGACGAAACCGGCTTCGAACAGCGTCGAGGTCTGGGTGAGGCCAAAGGCGCCGGCATCGGCCTGGAATTGCGTCCCCCGGTCGCCGATATCGGTTGCAAGCGGCGTGCCCGGATCGTTGATGTCAAGAATCGTCAGCCCGCGGCGGGAGCTCGGGCGGAACGTCAGGTCCTCGTCCGGCAAACCGCCAAGATGGCCTCTGCCTGGCCCCACGAAGCCTGGCTGATAGCCGGAGCGGAACTGGGCGTTGTCGGGATTCTGGGGATTGCCCTCGAACCGCAGGCCTTCCCTCAAGGGCTGTTCGGACGGGGAAACCGGCCTCATCGACCGATCGTCGTCCTGGCCGGGAGGATCGGCGGCGGCCGCTCTTTCGAACTCAGCCCCCTGTGGGACGGGATCACCGCCGCCCGCCGCAAGATTTTGCGCTGCTGCAATCGAGTGGAACTGCATCAGGGCGGCGTGTTTCGCGGGGTCGACCGCGGCGGCCCTCAACAGCGCCATGGCGAATTCGGCGGTCTGCTCTGGCGTCAGCGCTTCGCGCGTTCCGTCCGCGTTAATCAGCGCGATCGTGTTGTCGGCCCGCCGCTCGATGGCGATGCGCCCATCGAGCAGATCCTTCACCCATCCTGCCGGTTCGGGGCCCAAACTGCTCGGGAGTATGAGCTCTGCCGACCCAAGCGGTTGAAGAGACAGATCGCTTGATCGCAAAGACATCAAAGCAGCGCCGAACCCATGCGAATCCCACGAAGAGACGCGGGGTCATGCACGACTCTGCGGGGCAAACTGCGCCTGCATGGATAAATTTCTGTTTATATTTGCAGAATTGCAGGAGGAATTTCGAGTGCGTGGTCTGTGGGGCGTAAATTCAATTCCTAAAAATTCGGGGGTTTCCGGTAGAACCCGTTGACGGGGCCAGGCCTTGGGCCCCTGCCCGATTTTGAAACAAACTCCATTGACATCAGCCCTTTTGTTCTATTTATGTTCTTTCTGAACCCTTTTCGTTCCGGAGATTTCATTCCAGGAGGTGGCAGAATGTCGTTGGGCATCCGGCAGTCGCTTGATGATTTCAGGCGGGACTTCATCGGCAGCGCGATTGATCCAGATTTGCGACGGGGGCGCGGCAGCGCCACGAACCGCGGCGGCCGCTACGAGACGTACGTGAGAATGGCGGAAGACGACGGCTGGGGCAGCATGATGGAACGGCCAGCCTTCAAGACCGAAACGATGATCGAGAGGGCGAAATCGATCATCACGCGCAACGGCTCGCCCGATCTTTCGTTCGACCGTTCGGTCAATCCGTACCGGGGCTGCGAGCATGGCTGCGCCTATTGCTTCGCACGCCCCTCCCACGCCCATATGGGCCTGTCGCCCGGGCTCGATTTCGAGACCAGGCTGTTCGCCAAGACCAATGCGGCCGAGCTGCTGGAGCGCGAGCTTTCTGCCGCCGATTATGAGCCGCGCACGATCGCCATCGGCACGAACACGGATCCCTACCAGCCGATCGAACGGCAGCATCGCATCATGCGCGAGGTGCTTGAGGTGCTCGCGCGCCTCAATCATCCGGTGGGGATCGTGACCAAATCGGCGCTGGTGACGCGCGATATCGATATTCTGGCGCCGATGGCCGCGAAGGGTCTGGCGAAGGTGGCGATTTCGGTCACTACGCTCGACAGGTCACTCTGCCGCGACCTGGAGCCGCGCGCCGCGACGCCCGAAAAGCGGCTGGACACGATCCGCCAGCTTTCAAGCGCCGGCATCCCCGTCACCGTTCTGAACGCGCCCATCATTCCCGGCATCAACGAGGCGGAGATCGAGGCCGTGCTGGAGGCGGCGAAGGCCGCCGGCGCCAGCGACGCCGGCTATGTGCTGCTGCGTCTGCCGCTGGAAGTGCGGGATATCTTCCGCGAATGGCTGCTGGACCATGCGCCGGGCAAGCTGCGGCATGTCATGTCGCTGGTGCAGTCGACGCGCGGCGGCAAGGATTACGATTCGCGCTGGGGCCACCGCCAGACTGGGACGGGGCCCTATGCATGGATGGTGGGCCGGCGCTTCCAGATGGCGGCGGACCGGCTTGGCTTCAACCGCAAGCGATTGAAATTGCGCACGGATCTGTTCGCCAAGCCGGCGCGCTCCGGCGACCAGCTGATGTTGTTGTAGAACCCGCCATGGCGCCAGCCTTGCGATGCCCGGGCGATCATCCGAAGCTGTCAGGCTCTGAACAGCCAGGTCGCGGCTGTGCGGAACACAACCGCCATCGCCAAGAGCAGCAGCAGCATGAAGCCGATGGTGCGCCAGGTGACCGGCGATCGCGCTGCCTGCTGCAATGTTTGCGGCCCAGCCGGCATCCTGCCCGGCGCAGGCGAGCCGACCGCCCCCAGCCCCGCTCTCTCCGCCTGGCTGCGCAGCATCAGCTCCGCAGCCATGGCGCGATAGGCCGCGAGACGCCGGGGCAATTGCTCGCCAAGGTGGAATGCCTGCCATTCCGCGGCATTGGGCTCGCGTCTTTGCACGGAGCGGAAGGCGGCGATCCAGTCGCGCCTTGTCCGTTCGGTCAGCGAATAGGCGATCAGGCCCGCCACATCGGTTTCGCTCTCGACGAGCAGGTCGAGCATCTTGTCCGCCGGATGGGCCGCTGCCGCCTGGTCTTCAGGAAGCGGGCTTCCATCCCGCGTTGCGATTTCAGAATTCATCATCATTGCGGACATGGCCTGTTCGATCTTCGGAAGCCGGACGCGCGGCGGCGAAACAGCGCCAGCGGGGTCAGTCATGCCGGGGTCAGTCATGCCGGGGTCAGTCATGGCGAATCTTCCGGGCCGTGAAATCTCAAACGATGGGAATCGCGTCTCGCCAGGTGATGGCTGCCCCGATACTGGTTTGAAAGCAGGCAGGAAGCAAATGCCGGATGCGGGCGGACGGGATGAAGGCGAGAGGCCGGGGATGGAGAGCCGCGAACTGATCGCCGGAGTCGATGAAGCCGGCCGCGGCCCCCTTGCTGGTCCGGTCGCAGCGGCCGCCGTCATCCTCGATCCGGCCTGCCTGCCATTGGGCCTGCGCGATTCGAAGCTCTTGACGGAAGCCGCACGCGAAAAGGCCTTCGCTGAAGTCATGACGAAGGCGGCCGCAGTGTCCTTCTGCCTTCTGCCGCCGGCGGAGATCGACCGGCTGAACATCCGGGGCGCGACGCTCGAAGCCATGCGCCGGGCGGTGGCAGGACTGTCCATCGCGCCGCACCGCGTCATTATCGACGGCAGGGATGTCCCGCCGGGTCTGCCGATGCCTGGCCGCGCGATCATCGGCGGCGACGCCAGCGAGCCCGCGATCAGCGCAGCCTCGATCGTGGCGAAAGTGATGCGGGACCGGCTCATGATCCGCCTTGGCTCTGCGGTTCCGGCCTATGGCTTCGAAATCCACAAGGGTTACGGCACAGAACGCCACCGCGACGCCATCCGCCGCCACGGCGCGCTCGCCCATCACCGGCGTTCCTTCGCACCGTTCAAAAACGGCACAGCGTGACAATCGGCGGGTAAACCCCGCCTTCATCCTAACGGGAGCATAAAGCGCTGTCTGTTGCGTAACCGGTGTGCGTGATGCGTTTAGCGCGTACTGGAGCCATCGACCCGAAGGCCCGGATTCAGGTATTGCGTACCGGGCCTTCGGTGGCGGCTCCTTTTCCCTCTCCCAAAAGCCCTCTGGCCGACGTGCTGGACCGGATTGTCGTGGGCGATTGCGTGGAGGGCCTCCGGGCGCTCCCCGATGCCTGCATCGATCTCGTCTTCGCCGACCCGCCCTATAACCTTCAGCTGGAAGGCCTGCTGACGCGGCCCGACGCCAGCATCGTCGATGCCGTCGATGATGACTGGGACAAGTTCGCTTCCTTCGCGGAATACGACGCCTTCACGCAGGCCTGGCTGACCGAATGCCGCCGTGTGCTCAAGCCCAACGGCACGCTGTTCGTGATCGGCAGCTATCACAACATCTTCCGCGTCGGCTCAGCGCTGCAGGATCTCGGCTTCTGGCTCTTGAACGATATCATCTGGCGCAAAGCCAACCCGATGCCGAACTTTCGGGGCCGACGCTTCACCAATGCGCATGAAACAATGATCTGGGCGAGCCGCGACGCCAAGGCGAAGGGCTACACCTTCAATTACGAGGCCCTGAAAGCCGGCAACGAGGATTGTCAGGTCCGCTCCGACTGGCACATGCCGCTCTGCACTGGCGGTGAGCGCCTCAAGGACGCGGATGGCGCCAAGGCGCACCCCACCCAGAAGCCGGAAGCCCTGCTGGCCAAGATCATCATGGCCGCGTCCAATCCCGGTGATGTCATTCTCGACCCCTTCTTCGGCACCGGCACGACCGGCGCCGTCGCCCGCAAGCTTGGCCGGCGCTTCATCGGCCTCGAACGCGACCTCACCTATGTAGCGCATGCCGAAAGGCGCATCGCCGCCGCTGAACCCGTCGACCCCGCATTGCTGATGGCGCCGGCGACGAAGCGCGAGGAGCCGCGCATCGCCTTTTCCGCCATCGTCGAGGGAGATATGCTGCGCGCCGGCACGGCTCTCTCCGATGCCAAGCGCCGCCACGAGGCCATCGTCAGGCCGGATGGCACCATCATGGCCAATGGCATCGTCGGCTCAATCCACAAGATCGGCGCGCTGGTGCAGGGGCTGCCCGCCTGCAACGGCTGGACCTTCTGGCACCATGACGCCGCTGGCCGGCTGGAGCCGATCGATACGCTGCGCGCGGCTTACCGCTCCGCCATGGCGAAGGCCGCTTGAGACTGAGATAAAGCGCCAACGCCTAGATAAAGCTCATCGGATCGATATCGATCCCGACGCGGATGCCGCGCCGCTCCTTCGGGCCATTGGCCAGCATGCTGCGCAGGAAGCCCTGAAGATCGGCGTCGCGCGGCCCCCGCGCCAGCAGCCGCAACCTGTGACGGCCACGGATGAGCGCAATCGGCGCTTCCGCCGGGCCTAACAGGGAAAGGCCCTCCCAGCGCGCTTCGGCCTGCTCCGGCCGGTCGAGCAATTGCAGGCCTGTTTGGGCCAGCGCCCGCGCATGCGCTTCCGCCTCCGCTTTATCGGGCCCGGAGATCACGATGCCGGCCAGCCTGCCGAAAGGCGGCAGCCGCGCGGCCCGCCGCATGGCGATCTCCTCTGCATAGAAGCGCTCGGCATCGCCCGAGAGAATTGCCTTGATCACCGGATGATCGGGATCATGCGTCTGCACCAGGCCACGGCCTGCGACATCGCCCCGTCCCGCCCGGCCGGTCACCTGTTGCAGGAGCTGGAAGGTCCGCTCCGCCGCGCGCGGGTCGCCGCTGGTCAGCCCCACATCGGCATCGATGACGCCGACCAGCGCGAGGCCCGGGAAATTATGCCCTTTCGCCACCAGCTGCGTGCCGATGATCAGCTGGAATTCTCCTGCGGCCACGGCGTCAAGCTCACGCCGCAACCGTTCGGTCCCGCCTGGAAAATCCGAGGACAGGACGATGGCGCGCACGCCCGGAAAGGTGACCGCCGCCTCCTCCGCCAGCCGCTCCACGCCCGGCCCGCAGACGGTCAGGCTGTTTTCCGCGCCGCAGGCCTCGCAGCGCTGCGGCGTGCGCTCGATATGCCCGCAATGGTGGCAGACGAGGGAGCGCCGGAAGCGATGCTCGACCAGCCAGGCGCTGCAATCGGGGCATTGCCAGCGGTGCCCGCAATGGCGGCAGAGCGTCAGCGGCGCATATCCACGCCGGTTGAGGAAGAGCAGCGCCTGATCCCCGGCGGCGAGCGCCGCCGCCACGGCCTCCTTCAGCGGCTGGGATATCCAGCTGCCGGGGCGCGTCGGATGGGCCTTGAGATCGATGGCGGAAAGCTGAGGCAGCTTTCGGCCCCCAAAGCGCTCCGGGAGCCTGATATGCTGATAGCGCCCGCTTTCGGCGTTGACGCGGCTTTCCACCGAGGGCGTGGCGGAGGCGAGCACCACCGGGCAGCCCTCGATGCGCCCGCGCACCACCGCCATGTCGCGGGCGTGATAATGCACGCCGTCCTCCTGCTTGTAAGCCTGCTCGTGCTCCTCATCGACGATGATGAGGCCAAGCGCCGCGAAGGGCAGGAACAGGGCCGAGCGCGCCCCGACGATGACCTTCGCCTCGCCCGCCGCAATCGCCCGCCACAGGCGATCCTTCCGGTTGCTGGCGACGCCCGAATGCCATTCCGCCGGCCTGACGCCGAAGCGCTTCTCGAAGCGGGCGAGAAACTGCGCTGTCAGCGCAATCTCCGGCATGAGGATCATCACCTGCCGCCCTGCCCGCAAGGCATCGGCGACCGCTTCGAAGTAAACTTCAGTCTTGCCCGAACCGGTGATGCCTTCCAATAGCGTCACGGAAAAGCGCCTCTCGCGGACTGCATGACCAAGGCTTTCCGCCGCCGCCGCCTGTCCGTCGTTCAGTTCCGTCACCGCGAAACCGGCATCGGGCGAAGGTGCGACGGCTTCAGGCGGCAGCGGCACCGCCTCCATCACCTCGGCATCGACCAGCGCATCGATGACGCCGGTGGAGACGCCTGCCAGCCGCGCCAAATCGCTCTTCGGGAAGGCGAAGCCGCCCTGCGCCGCCAGGATCACGCGGCTGCGCGCATCCGTCAGCTTCGCCGGATGGTTGCCGGTGAGCCTGACGCCGTAGCGCGGCTTTTCCGGTCCCGCGCTCTCGGGATCGCGGATCGCCATGCGCGCCACCATGCCCTTGGGGGCGAGCGTATAGGCGGCGATCCAGTCGACGAAGCGGCGCAGATGCGGCGAGAGCGGCGGCCAATCATGCCTTGCGCTCACCGCCTTGAGGTTGCCGCCGCTGCCCGCCGGTGCACCAGGATCGCGGTCCCAGACCACCCCGATCGTCTCGCGCGTGCCGAGCGGCACCGTGACAAGATCGCCGGACGCCAGCGATAATCCGGCCGGAACGCGGTAGCTATAGGCCTTGTCGAGCGCCAGCGGCAGCAGCACATCGACGACGCTGGCCGGAGCCGCAGCGCCGAAAAGACCGTCGATGACTGGCGAGTCGCTCATGGACGTCAGGGATTATCAGGCTGCGGCGGGGGCGTCTTGCGTTTCTCGAGGCTCGGCTTCACCTCGCTCCTCGAAATGAGGATGTGTGCAGCAATATCTCCCTTGGCGTTTGCCAAACACAGTTGCCCTCATTTCGAGGTGCGGAGCGCAGCGAAGCCTCGAGAAACGCACAGGGCCCATGCAGCAACCCGTTAAGCGCTCAAGGTTAGACTCAACCCATGCTGATTTCACCCGACATCGTGGCGGCGACGCACCAATGGCTTGGCCATCTCTCCGGCGAGAGGCGATTGGCCGCCGGCACGCTTGAGGCCTATGGCCGCGACACGCGCCAGTTCTTCGCCTTTCTGGCTGGCTACCACGGCGGCGCGCCGAAGCTGGCCGATCTCAGCCATCTGAAGCCAACCGACATCCGCGCCTTCCTGGCCGAGCGGCGGCGCGAGGGCATCGAAAGCCGCACGCTGATGCGCCAGCTGGCGGCGCTCCGCTCGCTCTTCCGCTATCTGGAGCGCGAGGGGCTGGCCCTCGCCTCCCCCTTCGCTGCGGTGCGCAGCCCCCGCATCGCGAAGGGCCTGCCGAGGCCGCTGCCGCCGCAGGCCGCCCGCGCGCTGGCGGATGCCGACATTCGGTTGGGCGAGGAGCGCCCGCAATGGGTGCTGGCGCGCGATGCCGCCGTGCTGTCGCTGCTTTACGGCTCAGGCCTGCGCATTGCGGAAGCTTTGTCGCTCCGCCGCAAGGATGCGCCAGGCGCCCGCGACAGCCTCATCGTCACCGGCAAGGGCAACAAGACGCGCGGCGTGCCGGTGCTGCCGCAGGTCGCAAAGCTGATCGAGGATTACATCGCGGCCTGCCCCTACCCTCTGCCGCCCGAGGGTCCGCTGTTCGTCGGCGCGAAGGGCGGACCGCTCAGCCCGCGCATCATCCAGCTCGCCATGGCCTCGCTGCGGGGCGCTCTGGGCCTGCCCGAAAGCGCCACGCCGCATGCGCTCAGGCATTCCTTCGCCACGCATCTGCTGGCGCGGGGCGGCGATCTCAGGACCATCCAGGAATTGCTGGGGCATGCGTCGCTTTCCACGACGCAGGTTTACACGGCTGTCGACATGGAGCGGCTGATGGCGAGCTACCGGGCTGCGCATCCGAGGGCTTAACCCCCTCTCCCCGTGACCCAACAAGGGCCTGCCCTTGTTGGGCAACAAAAGTGTCCAGATGAGGCAAGCCTCATCTGGAACGGGGAGAGGGCTGGGGTGAGGGGCAGGGTGATTGCACGCCGAGGGTCCTCACCTGGCCCCTCATCCGCCCTGCGGGCACCTTCTCCCCGCAAACGGGGAGAAGGAATTATTCCGGCGCGCTGGTCGTCAAAGCCAGCGCATGCAGCACGCCGCCCATGTTCCCCTTGAGGGCCGCATAGACAAGCTGGTGCTGACGCACCTTGGGCAGGCCCTTAAACGCCGCCGAGATGACCGTCGCGGCGTAATGATCGCCGTCGCCCGCGAGATCCTTGATCTCGACCACGGCGTCGGGGATGCTCTCCTTGATCATGCGCTCGATATCGGCGGCGGCCATGGGCATGGATATCTTGTCCTTATGACATGAAGCTTGGCAGCCAGCCCTCATGGGCGCTCTGCAACTCAACGATGGATATGGGCGTCTCACCCGGCAGGGTCAACGATGCGCCCGCGGTGACGCCGAGGACCATCGCCGGCACGCCGGCCCTTGCAGCTTCAGCCATGATCTTGCCGGCCTCAGCTTCGCCCGCCGTGATCACATAGCGCGCCTGATCCTCGCCGAAGAGGAAGGCATGGGCGGGCAGGGCCTGATCGACCTTCTGCACCATGCAGCCGATGCCGCCCGCCATCGCCATTTCGGCGAGCGCCATGGCGAGGCCGCCATCCGAGCAATCATGCACGGCAGTGACGCGGCCGGCGAGAATGAGCCCGCGCACGAAATCACCATTGCGCTTTTCCGCCGCAAGATCGACCGGCGGCGGCGCCCCCTCCTCGCGGCAAGCCAGCACTTCGAGATAAGAGGACGCGCCCAGCCAGCCCGCCGTCCCGCCGATCAGCAGCACCTGCTCGCCCTCGGCCTTGAAGCCAATGGTCATGTGCCTTGTGACATCGGCGAGCAGGCCCACGCCGCCGATGGAGGGCGTCGGCAGGATCGCCTGACCATTCGTCTCGTTGTAGAGCGAGACATTGCCGGAAACGACCGGGTAATCGAGCGCCCGGCAGGCTTCGCCGATGCCGCGGATCGCCATCACGAACTGGCCCATGATCTCCGGCCGCTCCGGATTGCCGAAATTAAGGTTATCCGTGATCGCGATCGGAAGCCCGCCCGAAGCGGTGATGTTGCGCCAGGTTTCGGCCACCGCCTGCTTGCCGCCCTCGAAGGGATCGGCCTCGATGTAGCGCGGCGTGCAATCGACGGTGAGCGCCAGGCCCTTCGGCCCGTCGTTGATGCGCACCACCGCCGCATCGCCGCCCGGGCGCTGCAGCGTGTTGCCGCCGATAATCGAATCATACTGCTCCCATACCCAGCGCTTCGAGCAGAAATCCGGGCTGCCGATGAGCTTGAGCAGCGCCGACCGGTTGTCCGTGACGGGCGCGATATCCGCCGCATTCAAAACGGGCCGCTTCTGCGGCTCCACCCAGGGGCGGTCATATTCCGGGGCCTGATCGCCCAGGTCCTTGATCGGCAGATCGGCCTTCACCGCACCGCCATGCCGGATGACGAAGCGCAGCCTATCGGTCGTGCGGCCGACGATCACGAAATCGAGGCCCCATTTTGTGAAGATGGCGCGGGCTTCCGCCTCCTTCTCGGGCTTCAGCACCATGAGCATGCGCTCCTGGCTTTCCGACAGCATCATCTCGTAAGCCGTCATCCCCTCCTCGCGGCAGGGCAGCAGATCGAGATCCATCTCGACGCCGAGATCGCCCTTGGCCCCCATCTCGACCGCCGAGCAGGTGAGCCCGGCCGCGCCCATATCCTGGATGGCGACCACGCAGCCCTTGGCCATGATCTCGAGGCAGGCTTCCAGCAGCAGCTTCTCGGCGAAGGGATCGCCCACCTGAACGGTCGGGCGCTTCTCCTCGGAGGCATCGTCGAATTCAGCGGAAGCCATGGTGGCGCCATGGATGCCGTCGCGGCCCGTCTTCGAGCCGAGATAGACGATGGGGAGGCCCACGCCGGCCGCCTGGCTGGTGAAGATGCCGTCCCGCTTCGCCAGACCCACCGCCATGGCGTTCACCAGGCAATTGCCGTTGTAGCGCGCATGGAAGCCGACCGAGCCGCCCACCGTCGGCACGCCGAAGCTGTTGCCATAACCGCCGATGCCGGCGACGACGCCAGAGACGAGGCTCTTCGTCTTGGGATGGTTCGGCTCGCCGAAGCGCAGGAAATTCAGCGCCGCGATAGGCCTGGCGCCCATGGTGAAGACATCGCGCAGGATGCCGCCCACGCCCGTCGCCGCGCCCTGATAGGGCTCGATATAGGAGGGGTGATTGTGGCTCTCCATCTTGAAGACCACGACATCGCCATCGCCGATGTCGACCACCCCGGCGTTCTCGCCCGGCCCATAGACCACGCGCGGCCCCTTGGTGGGCAAAGTCTTCAGGTGGATTTTGGAGGATTTATACGAGCAATGCTCGTTCCACATGGCCGAGACGATGCCAAGCTCCGTGAAGCTCGGCGTGCGGCCGACGAGCTTCAGGAACCTTGCATATTCATCGGGCTTCAGGCCATGGGCCTTGACGAGATCGGGCGTGATGGCGGGTTCAGCGGGAGCATTGGGCGCGGACATGGACGGGCTTTAGCAGAGGGATTTGGGCGTTCAAATCCTGCAATGGAGATCGTCCTATATTCTTCACACCCTCATGTCAGGATGAGGGCCTTCCATTCTGATTTCGAGGTGCTGGCCGAAGGCCAGCCTGGAGAGATAAGCAGGATAGAGCGCATCAGTCGGATGGTTTCTCGAGGCTCGCCAGAAGCGAGCACCTCGAAATGAGGGTGCTGGAGGCAATGAGGGTGCTGGAGGCAATGAGGGTGCTGGATAACGGGCGGGCCGATCTCCTTTCGTCCTCATTTCGAGGTGCTCGCCTCTGGCGAGCCTCGAGAAACCGGCGGGATAGGGCGCATGTGCCGATTCCCTTGTCCAGGCGGATCGCCATCCCGGAGCTGATGACGCTCCGGCAATTGATCAGCACCCAAACGCCCGGTCCAGCCTATCCAGCAGTTCAAGCCCCCGCTTGGGATCACCCTTTGCGGCGGCGAGCCTGAAGCGGGACTCCGCGTCAAACTCCGTCGTGGCGCGGATGCTGAACTCCTCGATGAGCTTGTTGACGCTGACGCCCCTTGCTTTGGCGAGGCGTTTCAGCCTGTCGTGCTGCTCGTCCGGCAGACGGATTGTCATCGTGGCCATGATCGCCTCCTGTCTTCAAGAAATTCGCCGGCCGTCCTGATCCTGATCTGTGGAAAGAGCAGTTCGCCCACGGCGAGATCGCGCTTGTTCGCAGAAACAATCACGTCGGCGCCACCTGCGACAGCCAGTTCGATCAAGTGATTGTCCGCTTCGTCGCGCAGGTTCGGCCTCCAGAGAAAATGGATTGAGATCCATTCGCAAACGCTGAGCAGCGCAGCCAGCAACTCGTTCCTTTCCACACCCGTCAGCTCACAATCCGCAAACAGCAATTCCCGATCAAGAACATCGCGGTATTCGCTAAAGAGCGCCACTCCCACCAAGGCCTGAACTTCCCGATTAAGGCACATCCGCAACACCTCTCTTGGCGCGGCTGCCGGATTCTTCAGGGCAGAAACCAGGACATTGGTATCGACAACGATCCTCACATAAATTCGATAGCATATATGCTATCATAAAGCAAGGTTTGGAGGATCTGCCCTCACCTGAGCCCTTTCAGCTACTGACAGGCCAAACGCATCAAGGACGGCGGCGATAGGCCTTGCGGTCTGGAATGCTCAGATCGCCGCGTCCGACATCGGACATCAACCACTCCCTGATCGTGATCGGCGCTTTTGCCTTCAGGCGCTGCCACTCCTCTTTAGAGACAACGACAGCCGTCTCCTCGCCCCTGCGCAGCACCATCTGGGGACCTTCGGATTGCGCCGCGTTCAGCAACTCACTGAAGCGCGCTTTGGCGTCATGCACCTGCCATGTCTTCACGGATTGCGCTCCATATGACTAATCTCATGACTATATGGGCCCGTTGCTTCGCTCAGACAGGCAATCTCAACCCTCACCCGAGCGCCCGGTCCAGCCTCTCCAGCCGCACAACCCCGATCCCCGCCTCGTTCCGCCTCGCCGCCGCCAGATCGAATGCCGCCTGCATGCGCAGCCACGTCTCGGCGCTGGTGCCGATTCCCTTCTCCAGACGGATCGCCATTTCGGAGCTGATGGCGCTCTGTCCGTTGATGACCTTGTAGAGCTGTTGGCGCGTCACGCCCAGCCCGCGCGCCGCCTCGGCCACCGACAGGCCAAGCGCCTCGAGGTCGTCGCGCAGGCCGCGTCCAGGGTGTGGCGGGGTTTTCATGGGCATGCTGTGCTCCTAATGATAGTCAAGAAAATCAACATCCGATGCGTTCTCTCCGTCGAAACGGAAAACAATCCGCCAGTTTGCCCGAACCGTCACTGCCCAGAAACCCATAAGATCTCCCTCGAGCTGATGCAGTCTCAGTGAAGGTCGATCCATGTCCCTGATATTGGACGCCGCATCAAGAAGAGCGAGGATATCCTCGATTCTCTCCACCATATCAGGCGGCAGCTTGCTGCGGTCGCCATTAACAAAGAGACGTTTCAGGCCCTTGTGCCGAAGGCTTTCAATCACAAAGTATTGTCGCTTGTAAGTTGACAGTTGTCAACATCGTAAGACGGTTCACCCCAGCCCCTTCAGCCGGTAGAGCGCCTCCAGCGCCTCCCTGGGCGTCATCTCGTCCGGATGCACCTCGGCCAGCGCCTCGCGCAAGGCATCCTTTTTCGCGGCCTTTGCGGCCGGGGGCTCCGGCCGGGCCACCGGCAGCGCGGCGAACAGCGGCAACTCACCGAGCAGCCTGTCGACCGGGGCCTGCCGCTCGCCCTTCTCCAGTTCGGCAAGGATGGACTTCGCCCGCTCCACCACCGCGGCCGGCAGGCCTGCGAGCTTCGCCACCTGGATGCCATAGCTGCGGTCCGCCGCGCCCGCCGTCACCTCGTGCAGGAAGACGACATCGCCGTCGTGATCCGTCACCCGCATGGTGACATTGGCGAGGCGCGGCAGCTTCTGCGCCAGCGCGGTCAATTCATGGTAATGAGTGGCGAAAAGCGCGCGCGAGCGGTTCGCGGCATGCAGATGCTCGATCGCCGCCCAGGCGATGGAGAGGCCATCGAAAGTGGCTGTGCCGCGCCCGATCTCGTCGAGGATCACGAGGCTTCGCAAGGTCGCCTGGTTGAGGATGGCGGCGGTCTCCACCATCTCGACCATGAAGGTGGAGCGCCCGCGCGCCAGATCATCCGCCGCGCCCACGCGGGAGAACAGCCGGTCGACCACGCCGATATGGGCGGCGTCCGCCGGCACGAAGGCGCCCATCTGCGCCAGCACCGCGATCACCGCGTTCTGACGCAGGAAGGTGGATTTGCCGGCCATATTGGGGCCGGTCACCAGCAGGATGCGCCCGCTCTGCTCGCGGTCGGGCGGGGACAGGTCGGAATCGTTGGCGATGAAGCTTTGTCCTTCGCGGCGCACGGCCTCCTCGACGACGGGGTGCCGCCCCGCCCGGATCGCGAAGGCCTTGCCGTCGTCGATCTGCGGACGGACCCAGCCGCGTCGATTGGCGAGTTCAGCCAGCGCCGCCGAGACATCGAGCACGGCCAGCGCCTCCGCCGCCTTCTGGATCGCGGCCTGATGGGCGAGCACAAGCGCCCTGAGCTCATCGAACACGCCAAGCTCGATGGCGATGGCGCGGTCGCCGGCGCTCGCGATCTTCGCTTCCAGCGAGCCGAGCTCCGCCGTCGAGAAGCGCATGGCCCCCTGCATGGTCTGCCGATGGATGAAGAGCGCGTTCAGCGGCGGCTGCACGAAGCGTTCGCCATCCTTCTGCGGCACCTCCACGAAATAGCCGAGGAAGTTGTTATGCTTGATTCTGAGCGTCCGGGCCTCGGATTCCTCCCCATAGCGCATTTGCAGGCCGGCGATGACGCGGCGGGAATCGTCCCTGAGCGCCCGCATCTCCTCGAGTTCCGGCACGTGGCCTGCCCGCACGAAGCCG
The DNA here is from genome assembly GCA_020252485.1 of Methylocystis sp. GTDB lineage: Bacteria > Pseudomonadota > Alphaproteobacteria > Rhizobiales > Beijerinckiaceae > JADCCX01. The sequence continues at coordinate 43,196 of JADCCX010000036.1, read as the reverse complement.
CCATCCCGCTTCTGCAGCGGCAGATCGTCGGCCAGCGTCGCGGAAAGCATTGCGGCAATGGCGGGATCGAGCGCCCCAAGCGCCTCGCTTGCCCGCGCCAGTTCAGAGGGAAGCGCTTCGGGCAGCAGGGCCGCCAAAGCCGCCGCCACCGAAAGGCCGTCCCGGATCGCGGCGAGATCGCGCGGACCGCCCCTCTCCATGGCCAGACGTGAGAGCGCGCGCGGCATATCCGGCGCGCCCTTCAGCGCCGTCCGCACCCGCTCGCGCAGGAGCGCATCGTCTGCAAAGGCCGAAACTGAATCGAGCCTGTCGCGGATGGCGGCCACCGCCGTCAGCGGACCCGCCAGCCGCTCCGCCAGCAGCCTGCCGCCCGCCGGCGTCACGCTCATGTCGATGCAATGCAGCAGCGAGCCTGCGCGCTCGCCGCCGAGCGTCCGCGTCAGCTCCAGGTTGGCGCGGGTCGCCGCGTCGATCTGCAAGGTCTGGCCGCTGCCGGCGGCAACCGGCGGCGTCAACGCGGGGCGGACGCCAAGCTGCGTGCGCTCCACATAGCTCAGCACCGTGGCGGCGGCGATCAGCTCCGGTTTCGAGAATTGGCCGAAACCATCGAGCCCGCTCACGCCGAAATATTCCGCCACGCGCCGCGCCGCGCTGGCGCTGTCGATGCCATCGCGGGGCACCCGGGCAACGGCGGCGCGCAATTCGCGCCACAGCGAGCCAAGCGCCGGATCATCGCGGATCGCATCGGGCAGCACGATCTCGCGCGGGTCGATCCGCGCGATTTCGGTGGCGAGCGCATCGTCCGCGCATTCCGACAGCACGAAACGCCCGGTCGAGATATCGACCTCAGCGAGCCCATAGACATGCGCCTGATCATCGGCCCGCATGCGCCCGATCCCGAGCAGGATGGAGGCGCGGGCAGGATCGAGAAGCGCCTCCTCGGTGATGGTGCCGGCCGTCACCAGCCGCACGACATCGCGCCGGACCACAGCCTTGGAGCCGCGCTTGCGCGCCTCGGCCGGGTCCTCAAGCTGCTCGCAGACCGCCACGCGATGACCGGCGGCGATCAGCCTTTGCAGGTATTCGTCGGCCCGGATCACCGGCACGCCGCACATCGGGATATCGCCGCCATGGTGCTTGCCGCGCTTGGTCAGCACGATGCCGAGCGTGCGGGATGCAATCACCGCATCCTCGAAGAAGAGCTCGTAGAAATCGCCCATGCGGTAGAACAGCAGCGAATCCGGGTTGGCCGCCTTGATCTCGATGTATTGCGCCATCGAGGGCGTCACCTTGCCGTCGCTGTCGGCGGCTTCCGGGCGGAGAGGATCCAGCATGGCCCAGCTTATCCGGTTTCGCTGGCGCTTTCACCAGCAAGCCGCAGGTTGCCAACAGGCGGGCGTCAGGCAGTCGCCACGGCCAACACTTTGCGGAACACCGTCGGAAAGGCTTCCCCCCCGATCTCGTTGGCGCTGATCCAGCGCATTCCGGCGGGCGCGAGCGTTCCGGCCGGCACCATGGCGCTGAACACCGTCAGCTCCAGCGGGAAATGCGTGAAGACGTGGCGGACGATCCCGGGCTTGCGCTCCCAGTTTGCCGGAAACGGAGCCTGGTCCAGCGCATCGGCTGGCAAGCCGGACGCCAGCCACGCCGTTCCCGGCGCCTCGGTCATGCCGCCGAGCAGGCCCTTGGGCGGCCGGGTGCGCACCAGCAGCGCGCCATCGGCGCGGATGGCGACGAAGGCGGCGCCGTAGCGCGTCGCCTTGCCCGCCTTGGGCGCCTTGCGCGGCCAGGCCTCGGGCTGGCCGCTCTTCTGGCCGAGGCAGCAGCCCAGGAAGGGACAGAGGCCGCAGGCAGGCTTGCGCGGCGTGCAGATCGTGGCGCCCAGGTCCATCATCGCCTGTGCGAAATCGCCGGGCCGCTTGTTGGGCGTCAAGCCATCGGCGAAGCGGCGGATCGGCCCCTTGGCCGCCGGCATCAGCGCATCCACCGTGAACAGCCGGGCGACGACGCGCTCGACATTGCCATCCACCACCACGGCGCGCCGGTCGAAGGCGATGGCGCTGATCGCCGCGGCTGTGTAGGCGCCGATACCCGGCAGCGTGAGCAGATCGGCTTCCGTTGCAGGAAATTGCCCACCAAAACGCTCGACGACGGCCTTGGCGCAGGCATGCAGGTTGCGGGCGCGGCTGTAATAGCCAAGCCCCGCCCACATTTTCATGATCTCCTCGACGGGCGCCGCCGCCAGCTGCTCCACATGCGGCCAGCGCAGCATAAAGGCCTCGAAATAGGGCTTCACAGCCTGAACAGTGGTTTGCTGCAGCATGACTTCCGAGAGCCAGACGCTATAGGGATCGGGCCTTTCGCCCGGCAGCGCCCGCCAGGGCAACGCCCGCCGGCGCCGGTCATACCAGGCCAGCAGCGGGGCGGCGTCGGCTTTCGGTTGAGGCGGGGCGGCGGTTGGGTCTATCATCGTCCCGTCAAACCATGCCCGCCGGTTGCGGGGAAGCGGACAAATCGTGGCGAAGCCTGAATCAGGGACCGAAACGGCGGTGGAGCCGGATCAGGCGAAGCCTCATCGCGCGGCCGCGCGCCGCCGGGGCGCGCAACCGCTCCAGGCCCTGATCGAGGAGGCGCTGGAGCCGAGCCTCAAGGCCAAGGGCTTCGCCAGTTCGGCCATCCACCTGCACTGGAGCGAGATCGCCGGACAGGAACTGGCCCGCTGGACGGAGCCGGTTTCTCTGCGCTGGCCGCCAAGGCCGCCGGGCGCCGATCCGGACAAGGCGAAGGATGGCGCGACACTCACGATCAAGGTCGAAGGCGCCTTTGCGCTCGACCTGCAGCACCAGGCCCCGCAGATCATCCAGCGCGTCAATGGGTTCTTCGGCTGGCGCTGTGTCGAAAAGCTGCTCCTGAAGCAGGGGCCGGTGCGCAAGGCAGCCCCGCCGCCACGCCGCCGCAGGAGCGAATTGACGGTGGAAGGGAGCCGCCGTCTCGACGCCCTGCTGGAAGGCGTCGACGATCCGGCGCTCAAGGGCGCTCTCCAGCGCCTCGGCGTCGGCGTGCTCGGCAGACGCTGATTACTTCAGGAGGCCCGCTTCCTTGTAGAAGCGCTCGGCGCCCGGATGCAGCGGAATGCCGAGGCCCAGCAGCGCCGTCGCCGGCGTGATCGCCTTGCCCTTCGCATGGCCAGTGTCGAGCGCCGTCCGCGTCTTGTCGCTCCAAAGCGATTTCGTCACCACATAGACCGTATCGGCGGGAACTTTACTCGACGTCACCCATTGCGCGCCAACGGCAACGGTCGGTACGGCGGGAATGTCCTTGTAGGTGCCGGCGGGAATCTCATCGACGGCGAAGAACCGGGCGCTCTCGCGCAGCTTCGCCGCCTCCGGGCCGGTGATCGGCACCAGTTCGATGCCGCCAGAGGCCGAGGCGAGCTCGGTGATGGCGCCTGCCGGATAGCCGCCGGTGAAGAAGAAAGCATCGACGGAACCGTCGCGCAGCTTCTCGGCAGCCTGATTGGGCTTGACGAACTCCGGCTTGATGTCGGCTTCGCGCACGCCGAAAGCCGCCAGGATCGCCCGCGCATTGACGAGCGTGCCCGACCCCGGCTCGTCAAGCGAAACGCGCTTGCCCTTGAGATCGGCGGGCGATTTCACGCCGAGGCCCTTGCGCACCACGAGATGAACGCTCTCGGGATAAAGATTGGCGATCGCCCGCAATTCCTCGACCTTGCCCCGGCCTTCCCAGATGCCCGTGCCAGTATAGGCCCAGGTGGCGACATCCGCCTGGCTGAAGCCCGATTCCATCGAACCGCCGGCGATGCCGTTGACATTGGCGACCGAGCCATTGGTGGCGACCGCCGTGGAGACGAGCTTGTCGGTCGAGATCGCGTTCGCGATCATGCCGCCAACGGGATAATAGGTGCCCGCCGTGCCGCCCGTGCCGATGCGGAAGAACTGCTGCTGGGCCAGCGCGACACCGCCGATGACGGCGGCGGAAACGGCAAGCGAGGCGGCGATGAGGTGACGGCGATGGATCATGATGGACTCCCGGAACACAGCGCTTCTTGGCTGCTGAAACCCGAACATGGCAGGAATAAGCGCGAGGCGCCAGCCCGCCGAAGCACCATCAGTCAGGGACGCTCAAAGCCCGTAGATGTTGGCGAGCATGATCAGCGGCGGCATGCCGAGCTTGAAGAAGATGAGCGCGAGGCAGGCCGCCTGCAGCAGCTCCAGCCGGTCGCGGGTTCCTCTGAAGGGCAAGTCTTCGCCCGCGATCGCCGCATCCCGCATCCGGGGCAGCATGAAATGCTCGGCGAGCTGGAACGAGATAGCGACGCCAAGGAAGCTCGCGAAGGCGCCCCAGTTGTGCTTGAACGAGGCCATCGCGCCGATGCTCGCGATGATCGAGGCGAGCTGGTAGGTCCGGTCGGTATGGGCGATATCGAAGAGCGGGCTCTGGGGATGTTCGACGGGGAGCCGTCCGCGCACCAGCGTCGTGGTCAGCATCACACCGAAGGCTGTCGCGGCGCAGAGCAGCGCGGTCATGATCTGCAGAACAGCCCAGGCGCTGGAAGACATGGCGGGTTAACTCCTCGTCAACCGGTTCAAGCATGCGGCATGGCGAAACGAAACGTTAACCTTGATGAATGGTTAACGCCGTGCGAGGGCGACAATATGATGGCACCCGAAGAGATCGAGCGCTACGCCCGCCACATCATTCTGCGAGGGGTCGGCGGCCCGGGCCAGAACCGGCTGAAAGCGGCCCGCGTGCTGGTGATAGGCGCGGGAGGGCTGGGTTCGCCGCTGATCCAATACCTCGCTGCGGCAGGCATTGGCGCCATCGGCATCGCCGATGACGACAATGTTTCCCTGTCCAACCTGCAGCGGCAGGTGCTGCATGGCACGGAGGCGATCGGCCAGCCGAAGACCGAAAGCGCGGCTAAGGCCGTGCGGCGGCTCAATCCCCATGTCAGGGTCGAGGCCCATGCCTTCAGGATCACGCAAGCCAATGCTGCGGCCCTTGTCTCGAACTATGACATCGTCGCCGATGGCTCGGACAATTTCGAGACGCGCTATGCCGTTTCGGACGCCTGTTTCCACGCGGGTAAGCCGCTGGTGACGGCGAGCGTCAACGAATTCGACGGCTCAATCACCACCATCCGCGCCCATGAGAACGGCGCGGACGGCCTGCCCAACCCGACCTACCGCTGCCTCTTTCCGGTCAAGCCGGCGGCAGGCGCCGTTCCCACCTGCGCGGAAGCCGGCGTGCTGGGGGCGCTGACCGGCCTCGTCGGAACGTTGCAGGCGATGGAAGTCCTGCGCGAGCTCGTCGGCTTCGGCGAAGGCCTGGTCGGCAAGCTCCTGCTGATCGACGCCATGCATCTGCGTTTCGAGAAGATCACCTATGCCTGGGATCCGTCGAACCCGCTCAACGGCTTGGGCTGACGCCGGGACCCGGCGACTCCAGACATGAAAAAAACCCCGCTGCGGGGCAGCGGAGGTAAACATCCGGGGCGGTTTCTCGGGCGAAAAGCAGCCCTCAGCCGGAGACCTTGAGCTGGTCGGCAGAGGACTTGCCGGTGCGCCGGTCGGGGATGATTTCATAGGAGATCTTCTGCCCCTCGAAGAGGGCCTTGAGACCCGAACGCTCGACGGCGCTGATATGGACGAAAACATCGGGTCCGCCGCCATCGGGCTGGATGAAACCGTAGCCTTTCGTGCCGTTGAACCATTTGACGGTGCCAGTGGCCATGAGATTTTCCTTCAGTCAGTCACGCAGAGAAAAGGCGCTGCGCCGCTCGCGCTTTGCCAGACATCGATGTTGGGGGAAAAAATCTTCAGCAGAGCACCAGTTCAAGCGGGCGCGGCCAAGTCGTTCGGCCTAACACGATGGGATAGAAATAACATTAAGGCGCGTAGAAAACAAGCGGGCCATCGCCGGCGGCGGGTGATGCGGTTAATGACAGCAACGGGCAGGACCGTTGCTGCGCCGCCCGTCCGGTACGGTCTACTTCTTGGCTTCCAGCTGCGCCTTCAGCGCCGCAAGCTGCGCGAAGGGCGAAAGCGGGTCTGGTTGCTTGTCGCGCGGCTTTGGGTCCTGATAGCTCTGGCTGCGTTGCTGGTCATGGCGCGGCTTATCCCGGTCGCGGCGCGGGCCGCTGCGGTCATCGCGCGGCGGACGGTTGCCTTCCCGCGGACGCTCCCCGATCGGCCGATCGCCCTTCGGACGCTCATCGCCCCTGCGGCCGTCACCCGCCTTCGCGTCGCGACGATGCCCGGGACGCCCCCCGGCGCCCCTCGCCTGCTCGCCTTCCGGCCGATCGCGCCTTTGCCAGCGCTGCCGGTCGCGCGGCTGACCCGGCTCTCCGGATGGTGCGGCGGCTTCGCCCGGAGCGGCGGAAACGGCCGGCCGGCGATCACGGCGCGGGCCGCGATGAGCATCGCGGTTGCCATGCGGATGACGGTCATGCCGGGCAGGCCGCCAGACCTCCACCAATTCGGGCTCGGCCGCTTCCGGCAAGGCGTCGGTCGATTCGGCCGCCGCAGGGCCAGCTTCGCCGGAAACGTCCGAAGCACCGGGATCGGCGGATTCAACGGCCTCGGCAGCGGCCTCGACAGGCATGGGCTCGGCAAGCGGCTCCGCCTCCGGCGAGGCTGGATCGGCCGCTTCCGCCATCGGATTTTCCGCTGCAACCGGACCCGGCTCCGCAGCCGGCGGAGCCGCATCCTCACCAGCTTCGGCTGCAGGCGCTTCCGCCGGTGCGGCGGCATCGTCGGGGCCGACGGGCGCAGCCAGCGGCGCGGCTGCCGCCACCACGATCGGGATGATCGGCACGTCCTTCATCGGCGGCCGCTTTTCCATGCGGTAGCCGAGCCCCCTCAGGACCGCCGCGAAATCCTCGCCGGCGCAACCGGCGAGCGAAGTCATGGACCCCGTCACGGTGAAGCCATCGCCCAGGAAGGCGCCCGGAGGCGGCTCGCCCGGCGTATGACCCGGGCGGAAGGCGATCGCCGGCCTGATGAGGTCGGCCAGCCGCTCCAGAATATCGACGCGGATCGCCCGTGGGCCGCAGACCCTGTAGCCGATCGCACGGTAAAGCGCCTTCGGCACCGTTTCATCGACCGGGATAGAGGTCCGGCCGGAGGCGGCGAGATGGGCGATGTCATCCAGCCCCTTCAGTTCCGCGCCGCCATGTTTCAGCGCCCAGAGCTGCGCTGCAAGCGCGCGGGGCGCGGGCTTCAGCAGCAGCGGCGTCGTGATGTGATAGGCGCCGAAGCGCACGCCGAGCTTGCGCAAGGCGGAGCGCGCCTCCTGCGGCAGCGACTTGATCTCGTTCTGAACGATCGCACGGTCCAGAACCCCCAGATGCTCCGCAAGCTGGTAGGCGATGCCGCGGCTGATCCCCTCCAGCCCCTCGCCCGCCTCCAGCGTCAGCAGCGGGCCAAGCAGCTTCTGCACATGCGCGCGCAGCCACAGCGTCAGCCGCTGATCGACGCTTTCGCGCGCCGAACCCGTCAGTTGCTCATCGGCCAGGATGACGAATCTTGGCTGCAGAATCTTCTCGCCGGCCTGGAGCTTCGCCACCGGCTCGCCGAGGAAGCGGATGGCGCCATCGAGCGCCAACGCAAAGGAATCGTCGGGCGCGGCGGCAAGTTTAGCGGCCCTCGCCTCGATCTCGCTGGCCAGCGCTTTCAGGGCGGCGGCGGAGAGCGCCTTCGCCTCGGCGCCCGTCGCACCGGCCTCCGGCGTGAACCGGAAGCCCTGAAGCCGGCCCACGGGCTGTCCTTCGACGGTCACTTCGCCTGTCGCGGTCACTTCGGCTTCGAGCATCGCATTCTCTCTCAGGCGGCGCATCAGCACGCTGGTGCGCCTGTCGACGAAACGCGCTGTCAGTCTCTCGTGCAACGCATCCGACAGCTTGTCCTCTATCGCGCGCGTGACGCCCTGCCAATGGAGGGGATGCGCCAACCAGTCGCGATTGGCGCAAAAAGTCCAGGTGCGGATCTGCGCGATGCGCGCCGACAAGGTATCGATGTCGCCGTCGATGCGGTCGCACAGGTTGACCTGCCGCTGGAACCAATCCTCCGGGATCGCCTGCTTCTCTTGCACGAAGCCGAAGATCTGGCCGACCATTTCGGCATGCGCATGCGGCGCGACCTTGCGATAATCGGGAAGCGAGCAGATTTCCCAGAGCCGCGTCACCCCGTCGCGCGACTGGATCATCGCGCGGATGTCGGAATCCGCCGCCGCCAGATCGAAAACGATTTCATCCTCGGCGCGCGGCGCCCGCGCCAGGCCAGCCTCGCCGGGCGAAACGGCGAGACTCTGCCGAAGGGTCTCCGCCGAGCGCAGGTCAATCTCCGGATTGCGCCAATGGATGAGCTTCACCGGATCGAAAACGTGATTTTCGAGATCGTCGATCAACTGCGGGTCGAAGGGAGCGCAGCGGCCCGAGGTGCCGAAGGTTCCGTCCTTCAGATGCCGCCCGGCGCGGCCGGCGATCTGACCGAACTCGGCGGTGGTGAGGCGGCGGCGGTAATGGCCATCGAACTTGCTGTCGCCTGCAAAGGCCACATGGGCGATATCGAGATTGAGGCCCATGCCGATCGCATCGGTGGCGATGATCGTATCGACATCGCCTGACTGGAACAGCTCCACCTGCGCATTGCGGGTGCGCGGGCTCAGCGCACCCAAAACGACCGCCGCGCCGCCACGCTGGCGGCGGATGAGTTCGGCGATCGCATAGACCTCCTCCCCGGAGAAAGCGACGATGGCGGAGCGGGGCGGCAGCCGCGTCAGCTTCTTCTCGCCGGCATAGCTCAGCTTCGAGAGCCTGGGCCGCGTCACGATATTGGCGCCGGGCAGCAGGCGCTCCACCAGCGGCTTCATGGTGGCGGAGCCGAGCAGCAGCGTTTCCTCGCGTCCCCGGCGGTTGAGCAGGTGATCGGTGAAGACATGCCCGCGATCGAAATCGGCGGCGAGCTGGATTTCGTCGATCGCCACAAAGGCGACGTCCAGATCGCGCGGCATGGCCTCGGCGGTCGCCACCCAATAGCGCGGATGCGGCGGCTTGATCTTCTCCTCGCCGGTGATCAGCGCGACCGAGGTGACGCCCACCTTCTCGACCAGCCGGTTATAGACCTCACGCGCCAGCAGGCGCAGCGGCAAGCCGATCAGGCCGGACGAATGCGCCGCCATGCGCTCGATGGCGAGATGCGTCTTGCCGGTGTTGGTGGGACCCAGCACGGCGGTGACGCCCTGGGCGCGCTGCTGCAGGGGAAGGGAAAGCGCTGGCATGTTAACTTTCAGGCCCGGATCGAACGGCGCCCCGTCCTCCTCTGGCACAGGTCCCTTACCATCGCCCGCTCTGGCGGGGCTAGCCGCCCTGCCCGCCAAAACTCCGTTTCGGCCCGGAACGGCACAGCCTGTGGCCGATTCTCCCCATTCTCTTCATAGGTCGAGCAAAGCGGGAACGGAACACCGACGAATCGGCGCGAATCACCGCCGGACGAGGCGAAAAGCGCGTCGGACCTGAAGGTCTCTCCCAAATCGAACGCGTCCGGGCCGCCAGATAACCGACCGCAAGGCAGATCCGTTAAGGGCTGCTCCGGTGGAGCGTCGCCTGCGATTCCTAACCGGCTGCGAACCAGCCGACTGCATCGCCCATAGCGCCATCTTCAAATTTCGAACCAGAGGCGAACAAACGAGGTCCGAATCGGTTTCGAGACTTCGATGCCGAAATGCAAGCCATGGATTTCGGCGCAATGGCTCAACGGCGCTCCAACAAGGCCCCGCCGGGCTAAAGCATTTTCCGAAGAAGTGGATACCGGTTCTTCGAAAGAAAATGCGGTAAATCAAGAGCTTAGAGCGGCCGATCTGATTCAGTCAGATCGGCAACCGCTCTAGGGCGGTTGGCATCTTGCCCTACGTGCCTTTCGGCCAAAGGTTCCAGCCCGTTGCGCATTCGGCGAAACCCAAGGGTCTGCCGATCGTCCCGGCGTGATGGCCTTCCGGAATGTGGAGAAGGAATAGGGGTTCTCATCGGATCGCATCAACCGTTGTTGCTGGCGGCAGGCCGGGCATCAGGCCGTGGAATCATATAAGCTCAGGCAGTTACAGGAGCCCGTGGTCAGCGAAAGTAGCGGGCCGGCGTCACGCCAAATTGTTTCCTGAACAACGCAATGAAACTGGATGGATTTTCAAAGCCGACATCGAAAGCTGCGTCGCCGATACTCGAACCTGCGGCGATTATCTCAAGCGCCAACATCAGGCGCATTTGCTGGACCCACATGCCCACGCTCATTCCTGTCTCCGCCATGAACAACCGATCCATTGTTCGAACGCTGGCTCCCGCGAGAGGCGCAAGCACAGCGAGCGGCCGCCGGTCGCGCGGGTTTTCATATAGCATCGTGGCGAGCCGGCGCGCCCGCGGATCCAAAGGATCGGGCAGATACAAGGGCTGTTGCGCGGACTCGGCAAGTTGGTCGCAGACCACCCGCGCGAGCCTTGCGTTGGCGCTGCCCGCGCCATAGTCCCACGGCTTCGCTGCCATTGTCAGGAAAAGCTCGCGCAACAGGGGCGCGACATCGATGACCATGGGTTCTTTCCGCGGAGACAGGGCGATGCGTCCTTCATCGATGTAGAGCGTCCTCAATTCGATCGCACGGGAGGTCTTCAAGGCATGCCGCATGTTGGCCGGAAGCCAGAGCGCCCGGCTCGGTGGCAGCACCCATGAGCCGCGACTTGTCAACACGGTCATCGAACCCGAGACCGCATACATGATCTGCGCGCGCGCATGATGATGCATCGCACCAAGTCCAGGATCGTAGCGTTCCGCGATGCCGACCACAGGGGCGATGGCGCTGTCGGGATCCTTAAGCTGCATTTGGCGTAATTCCATTATAAATTGTCTTTATAACGATAACAGGTAGAGATCGCTATCCTCCATATGAGCCCCAAGCGCCGCCGACGGCGCCTGACCTTGAGGAGAAAGCTCGATGACCAAAACATCCATAATCGCCGGCGCTGTGCTGGCCGCCGCTATCTCGACCCCGATCCAGGCCGGCACGCTGGGCGTGTTCCAGTCCGACCAGAACGGTTTCGACACCCGGACCTACTGGTACGACGACGGGCGGGAGATCACCGTTTTCGACACCCAGTTCGTGCCGACGCTGACGGAGGCGATGGTGGCCGAAATCCGCAAGATCAGCCGGAACCCGATCACACGCGTCATCGTCACCCACCCCAACCCCGATAAGTTTAATGGCCTTTCCGTCCTGCACAAACTGGGCGCGGTCTCCGTCGCCTCGAAGTCGACAGCGGATGCAATGGCGGGCGTCAATGCCTACAAGCGCTACTTTTGGGTCAACATCGCAAAAGCCTTCACCGAGGCCACTTATCCCAGGATGGAGCCGATCAAGGAGACATTCTCCGGCCAGCAGGTGATCAGCCTCAAGTCCGGAGAGACATTGACGTTGACTGAGCTGAAGAACCCCGGCGTCTCCTCGACCCAGACGGTTATCCGCATCGATTCTACGGGTGACCTGATCGTCGGCGATCTTGTGCATCATAATGCCCATGCCTGGCTGGAGGGCGGCATCGTCAACGGGAAGCCGAAGCCCGACATAAAGGGCTGGATCGCGGCGCTCGATGAGCTCAAGATGCTCGGCGGCAAGACCGTGCGGGGCGGCCGCGGCGACGATGCCCCGGTGGAGGCGGCTGTAAAGGGCCAACAGGATTACCTCGCCAGCGTCGATCGGCTGGTGACGGACTATGTGGGATCGTTAGGCGCGGCCAAGGCCGAGCTGGACGACCCCGTCAAGGCTGGCGTGCATTATGCCGAACTCCAGAAGCGTGCCGCCGCCCGCTTCCCCGACCGCCAGCTCGCATATCTCGTGGGCTATGGCATTTATGGCTTGGTGGACAGCAAGAAGTAAGGCGGCTTTGCTTGCAGTTTTGAGCGGCCGGACCTTCAGGTCCGGCCGTCTTTCTTCAGCCCGGTGTTACGCGCCGCATCGTCAGGTTGATCCGCCCGCCCCTCGGCAGCAGATCGCTTGACGCGGCCTCGACGCGGTCGACGCCATGGAAGCAGAGGCGCGAGGCCCCGCCGATCAGCAGCACATCGCCGCTTTCCAGCCTGACCGAGCGTGTCGGGTCCTTGCGCTTCAGGCCGCCGTAGCGGAACAGACAGGCATCGCCGAGCGAAACCGAAAGGACCGGCGCGGCGAATTCGTCTTCGTCCCTGTCCTGATGGAGACCCATCTTCGCCTTGCCCTCGTACCAGTTGACGAGGCAGGCCTCGGGCAGCCGAGCATAACCCGCCAGTTCCCGCCAGGTTTCGAGCAGGACAGGCGGGATCGCCGGCCAGGGCGCGCCGGTTTCGGGGTGCTGCGGCTGATACCGGTAGCCCCTGACATCCGAGACCCAGCCGAGCGGGCCGCAATTCGTCATGCGGACGGAAAAGGGCGTCCCCGTCCTTGGCATCACGGGCGCAAACAGCGGCGCCGCGCGGATGATGTCCCTCAAGTTCGCGACCAGCGCTTCCTGGGCCGGCCGGCCGAACCAGCCGCGCTGCAGGATCAGGCCCGGCTGAAGCTCCTCGCCCGGCAGAGGGCCGAGGAGGCTCACGTCAGCTCTTCGCGGCCCGCGATCGTCGAATCCGCGTTGAGCCGGTAGATGATCGGCACGCCGGTCGCCAGTTCACGCTGGATGATCGCCTCGCCCGAAAGCCCCTCCATGGCCATGATCAGCGCCCGGAGCGAGTTGCCGTGGGCGGCCACCAGCGTCCGCTTGCCGGAGAGCACGGCCGGCAGGATATCATGCACGTAATAGGGCAGCACCCGCGCCGCCGTGTCCTTCAGGCTTTCGCCGCCGGGCGGGGGGATGTCATAGGACCGCCGCCAGACATGCACCTGCTCCTCGCCCCATTTCCTGCGGGCGTCATCCTTGTTCAGGCCGGATAATTCGCCGTAATCGCGCTCGTTCAGCGCCACATCACGGTGGGTCGTCAGCGAGGGTTGGCCAAGCCCGTCCAGAATGAGCTGGCAGGTCTTCCGGGCGCGCGACAGATCGGAGGTGAAGGCCACATCGAAGCTGATGCCCCTCGCCTTCAGCTTCGCCGCAGCGGCTTTGGCTTCCTCGACGCCGAGCTCCGTCAGGCCGGGGTCCTTCCAGCCGGTGAACAGGTTTTTCAGGTTCCATTCGCTCTGGCCATGACGGCAAAGCACCAGCAGATGGGTCATTGATCGTCCTTGTCGTTCCCGGGCGGCGGAGGGCCGAGCGTGCCATTGCGGGCGGCTTCGGCCACGCCAGCAAAGGCCCTGTAGGTGATCAGAAGAAGCAGGACAAGCACGCCGGACGCGACCGCGAGAACCTTGAAAAGCTTGCGGTCAATCTCCATCAGCCGAAGGCCCAGAAGCGCCGCCAGCAGAAAGGCGGCGAGAGCATAGATCCCGCGCTTGATCCTCCTCTCCGGCCCAGCGCTCAATCCGCGAGGCCCAGGACGTCGGTCATGGTGAAGTAGCCGGGCTTGCGCCCGCGCGCCCACAGAGCCGCCTTGATGGCGCCATTCGCCCAATTGTCCCGGCTCTCCGCCGAATGGCTGAGCGTGATGCGCTCGCCTTGGCCCGCCAGAATGACGCTGTGCTCCCCGGCGACGGTGCCGCCGCGCAACGAGGCAAAGCCGATATCGCCGCTGGCGCGCGCGCCATGGCGCCCGTCCCGCGCTTTCGCCCTATGGTCCTTGAGCGCAATGCCGCGCCCCTTGGCAGCCGCCTCGCCCAGAAGGAGAGCCGTGCCGGAGGGCGCATCCACCTTCATGCGGTGATGCATTTCGACGATTTCGATATCGTAATCCGCATCGAGCGCCTTGGCGGCCTGCCGCACCAGCATCGCCAGCACATTGACGCCGAGCCCGAAATTGCCGGATTGCACGATGACCGCATGCCGGGATGCGGCGCGCAGCTTCGCGAAATCGTCATCGCTGAACCCGGTCGTGCCGATCACATGCGCGAGGCGGGCCTGCGCCGCCAGCGCCGCGAAGCCGACCGATGCGGCCGGCAGCGTGAAATCGATCACGCCATCCGCGGCGGCGAAGGCCGGAAGCGGCGCATCGGTGATCGGCACGCCCGCGAGGCCGGCCCCGGCGATCAATCCGGCGTCCTGGCCGATGGCCTCCGATCCCGTCCGTTCGATCGCCGCCGCCAGCATCACGCCGGGCGTGCGCTGCACGGCTCTGACCAGCGCCTGTCCCATCCGGCCCGCGGCCCCGACGATGACAAGCCGCATGTCCCTCACGGCTGCGGCCCGTCGTATCCGGCCACAATCACCGTATCCGTCTGGCCGGCCTCCTTGAGGTATTTGACGGCGGCCTGATACTCGGGCGAATCGTAGCAGGCCATCGCCTGCTCATAGCTGTCGAACTCGATCACCACGTTGTGCTTGCGCGCAGTGCCGGTGACGACCTTGCCGGCCGGACCGCGCACGAGGAAGCGGCCGCCGAATTTCGCAAAGGCCTTGCCGTTCAACGCGCGGTACTGCTCGTATGCAGCCTGATTATCGACATCGAGCCGCGCCATCCAATAACCCTTGGCCATCACACGCCCTCCACGGCGACAAGATCGATCACGCCCGCGCCCTCGCGCAGCTTGCGCGCGGCATTGTACTCGCCCGAGAACAGATAGGCCTTGGCCTTTTCGTAACTCTCGAACTCGATGACGACGTTGCGGGCGCGGCCCTCGCCTTCACCAACGGAACTCTGGCCGCCGCGGATCAGCGGCTTGCCGCCATATTGCGCGATGACCTTGGAGGCCTCGGCCGCATAGACGGCCCATTGCGTGGCGTTGCTGACGCTCGCCCGTCCGACGACATATCCTTTTGGCATGATGAAACTCCCTTCCTTGTCTTGTGTCTTCTCAAGCAGCCTGGGTGATCGGCGCGCCCACCAGACGGCGGGCCTCCATGGCGTTCATCGGCTCGCCGAAGGCATAGCCCTGGCCGTATTCGCAGCCCATCTGGTAAAGCTCGATGGCGTCTGATTCCGTTTCGGCCCCCTCGGCAACGATCTGCATGCCAAGGTCATGCGCCATGGCGATGATCGAGCGCAGAATGATCGGCCGCGAGCCCTTGTTGGACGGCCGCACGAAAGACTGGTCGATCTTGATCGTGTCGAAGGGGAAGCGCTGCAGATAGGCCAGCGATGAATAGCCCGTCCCGAAATCATCGAGCGACAGCCCGGCCCCCAGCGCCCTGATCTTTTCAAGCATCTGGGCCGCATATTCGGGATTTTCCATCACCAGGCTTTCGGTCAATTCCAGCTTGAGCGAACCGGGGCGCACCGGCGCGCGCGCCAGCACAGCCTTGAGATCATGCAGGAGATCGTGACGCAGCACCTGACGGCTCGAGACATTGACGCTGGCGAAAATCGGCGGCTGCACATCGAGCGCCTGCTGCCAGATGCCGAGCTCGCGCGCCGTGCGCTCCAGCACGAAGACGCCGAGATCGACGATCATGCCGGTTTCTTCGGCAATCGCGATGAACTCCTTGGGCGCGATGCGCCCCAACCGCGGGTGATCCCAGCGCAGCAGCGCCTCGAAGCCGGCGATCGTCCTGTCCTCGAGGCGAACGATTGGCTGGAAATAGACCTTCATCTCGTTCCGCTCGAGCGCGCGGCGCAGGTCGCTCTCCAGCGCCAGGCGATCGGGCTTCAGGGCGCGCATGGAGGGCCTGAAGACTTCAATGCGGTCACCGCCCAGCCGGCGGGCATGGGCCAAGGCGAGTTCGGCATTCCTGAGCATATCGTCACGCCGCGCATCGCCCTCCTTGTCATAGAGGGCAATGCCGACCGACGCCGTGACGATAATCTCGCGTTCGGCGAAGGTCATCGGGGCGGTGATCGCCCGCCGCACCAGATCGGCGAAGGCGGTGATCCGCTCCGGCTCGCGCTCGGAGAGCAGGATGATGGTGAAGTTGTCGCCGTTCAGCCGCGCCAGCGTATCCTGCGGACGCAGCAGCCGGCCGAGACGGCGCGCGAGATTGAGCAGGATCGAATCGCCGACCGCGAAGCCCACGCTCTCGTTGACCTGCTTGAAGCGATCAAGGTTGAGCATGATCACGGTGGGCCGCATCTGGTCGTCGGTGCGCGCGAAGACGAGGGCCGCTTCCAGCCGGTCGAGGAAGAGTTCGCGGTTAGGCAGACCCGTCAGGTTGTCGTGAACGGCATCATGCAGCAGCCGCTCTTCGGAGGTCTTCAGCCCGGTGATGTCGGAAAGCGTGCCCACCACCCGCACCACCTCGCTGTCATCGCCCACGACGGGCCGCGCCTTGAGGCCGAACCAGAGAAACTCGCCCTCGGCCGTACGCATGCGGAAATCAAGGGCGATTCGTCCCCGCCTTTGATCCAGAAGCGCATCGAGGTTGGCGCGGTAGCGGTCGCGGTCCAGCGGGTGCATCGCCTCCATCCAGGGGCCGGGCCGGCCATCCAGCGAGCCGCGCTTCAGATGCAGCTGCTGCTCCAGTTCGGGACTGACATAGATGCGATCGGATTGGACATCCCAATCGAAGACGATCTCGCCCGAGCCGGTGAGGGCCAGCGACTTGCGCTCCGAATCCGAGACGAGTCCCTGCGCGATGGCCCCGCCGGCGAAAGCATGCTGCACCACGGTGAAGCCGATCAGCATGACGATCAGGACAAGGCCGCCGAGCAGCGCCGGCGCGGTGATGTCGTTCGCGAGCCGTCCATAGGCGGCAATCGCCGCCGCGCCGACCCAGGCAAGCAGCAGCACCCAAGTCGGAACCAACATGATGGCGCGGTCGTAGCCGAGGGTCGCGAGATAGGCGATCAGCACGAGGCCGATCGCCGCCGCCACGCCGATGGCGATGCGGGCGACGCCCGCCGCAACCGGCGCGTTGAACAGCGCCATCCCCACCAGAGCGGCGATGAACAGCACCCACAGCGTGGTGAAATGCACATAGCGCACATGCCACCGGTTGAGGTTCAGATAGGCGAAGAGAAAGATCACCAGCGTCGCCGCCAGCACGGCCTCCGTCGCGGCGCGCCAGACGCGTTCGACCTCTGTTGTTATCCCGAAAAGCTTGGCCATGAAGCCGAAATCGATGGCGAGATAGGCAAGCACCGCCCAGGCCAGCGCCGCAGCCGCCGGGAAGATCACCGCGCCCTTGACCACGAAGACAATGGAGAGGAACAGCGCCAGCAGCGCCGAGATGCCGAGCACCACGCCGCGGTAGAGCGTCAGGCTGTTCACCCGCTCGGTAAAGGCGTCGGGCTCCCACAAGGTCAGCTGCGGCAGGGCATTGCTCGCGAGCTCCGCCACGAAGGTGACCGTGGTGCCCGGATCGAGCGTGATCAGGAAGGCGTCGGCGCCGGTGCTTTCCTCGCGCTCCGGCCGCAAGCCCTGGCTGGCCGTGATGGCGCGGATGCGGGAACTGCCGAGATCGGGCCAGATGACCCCGGAACCGACGAAGCGGTAATGCGGCGCGACCAGCAGGCGGTCGATCTGCTCATCCGTATCGTTCGAAAGCGCGAAGGCGATCCATTCCGGCCGGGTGCCCGCGTCATTCGCCCGCACCTCGATGCGCCGCACGATGCCATCAGCTCCAGGAGCGGTCGAAATGGTGATCCGGTCGCCCTGCGACTGGTAGCGCTCGATCGCGGGAAGCAGGTTGACAGCGATCTGGTCGGCCCTGATGCGGACCGCATCCAGCGCCATCGCCGATGGCAGCGTGACGGCCAGCCAGGCCGCAAGAACCGCCAGCAAGGAAAGAATACGCTGCAACACTCAAGAATCCTGTCCGGCGTCGCCGTTCTGCTGTGGTCTGGTACCTGCTGCGTGACAGACCGGCAAGTCAGACAAGCGATTCCCCTTCCGGCCGTAACGCTCAGGCGCGGCGGTTCTCATCCGAGCCGATCAGCCGCGCGAAGAGCACGTGGTCTCTCCAGACGCCGTTGATCGAGAGATATTCGAAAGCGTATCCTTCGCGGACGAATTCGGCCTTTTCGAGAAGCCGGAGCGAAGCGCGGTTCTCCGGCACGCATGCGGCCTCGATCCGCCTGAGGCGGAGCTGCCAGGCGGCCATGGGCAGAAGCAGCCGCACGGCCTCGCTCATGAAGCCCTTGCCGGCATGGATCTCGCCCATCCAGTAGCCGAGCGAGGCCATGGAGGCCGCCCCGCGCCGGATGTTGGTCAGGGTCAGCCCGCCCAGCAGCGTGGCGCCGGAAAGGTCGAACAGGAAGAACGGGTAAGTCTCATCCTTCTGGATATCGCTCTCGTAGCGGTCGATCCGGCGGCGAAAGGCCCGGGCGGTCAGATCATCGGCGGGCCACAAGGGCTCCCAGGGCTGCAGAAAGGCCTCGCTGTCACGCCGGAGCGTCGCCCATTGGCGATAATCCTCGCGCCGGGGCGGACGCAGCATCACGCGCGGACCCGCAAGAACGAGGTCAGGCCTCTCCGCCGGCGGTTTGCGGAACAGCATCACGGATTGCGGCCGGCCGGTTCAGGCAGCATGCGCCGTTCCCAGGCGTGCGGCGATCGCCGCCAGGGGCGGCACCGGCCTGGCGGGGCCGATGGTCGAAAGCGTAGGCGGGCTCGCGAGGATTCGCCGCCCCACCCGGCTGACATCGGCAAGCGTGATCGCATCAATGCGGGCGACGATCTCCTGCGGCGGCACCACGCGGCCATAGGCCAGCAGATGCCGCGCCATCTGGTCCGCCCGGGCGCTCGAACTTTCCAACGACATCAGGAGCGAAACCTTCAGCTGCGCCTTGGCCCGGTCGATCTCCGCCCCTGTGATGCTGTCGATGCCCTTGACCAGGCAATCGAGCGTCACCGCCATCGCATCGCCGACCGTCCGCTCTCCTGCGCCGAAACAGACGCCGAACAGGCCGGCGTCCGAATAGCCCCAGATGAAGCTGTAGACCGAATAGGCGAAGCCGCGCTTTTCGCGGACCTCCTGGAACAGCCGCGACGACATGCCCCCGCCCATGATGTTCGAGAAGATCTGCGCCGTGTAGAAATCGGGATCGTGGTGCGATGGGGCGAGCAGGCCGAGCAGCACATGCGCCTGCTCCAGCTTGCGGATTTTCCGCCTTTCGCCGCCGGTGTAGCGCGCCGCTTCGCGCTCTTGCCCGGCGGAGCGCGCAAAGCCGCCCAGCCGCGCTCCCGCCTCGCGCACAACCACCTCATGCGAAACCGCGCCCGCCGCAGCGACGACCATCCGCTCCGCCGCATATTCGCGGGCGAGGAAGCCGCGCAGCAGACCGTCGTCAAGCGCTTTGACGGTCTTGCGCGTGCCCAGGATCGGCAATCCCACCTGCTGGCCGCCAAAGGCGGTTTCCGCGAATATGTCGAAGACGAGATCGTCGGGCGTATCATCCACCGCCGCGATCTCCTGCAGCACCACGCCCTTCTCGCGGCGCACTTCCTTCGGATCGAAGACGCTCTCGGTCAGGATATCGGACAGGACATCGATCCCCAGCGGCACATCCCTGGCGAGCAGGCGGGCCGTATAGGCGGTCGTTTCGGTGCTGGTCGCGGCGTTGATGTCGCCGCCGACCTGTTCGATCTCTTCGGCGATGGCTTTGGCTGACCGACGGCGCGTCCCCTTGAACGCCATATGCTCCAGGAAATGCGCGAGGCCATGCTCGCCGGGGCGCTCGTCACGCGAGCCTGCCCCCGTGACGATGGCAAGCGACACCGTTTCCACCTGCGGCATCGTCAGCGTCACCACGCGCAGACCCGATGGCAGAATCGTGATCTCCGGCTGCGGCAGCCCGGCGCTCATGCCGCCGCCTCGTGAATGGCCCGCGCATTGGCCTCCACGAAGCGCTCGACGGCGGCAAGATCATTGGGCAGCAGCGTGATG
The DNA here is from genome assembly GCA_020252485.1 of Methylocystis sp. Classification (GTDB taxonomy): domain Bacteria; phylum Pseudomonadota; class Alphaproteobacteria; order Rhizobiales; family Beijerinckiaceae; genus JADCCX01. The sequence goes on along the minus strand of JADCCX010000036.1, from coordinate 23,315 downwards.
CGTTCCGGATCGGTCAGGAGCGTCGCGAGGCGGCCGGGGAGTCCGGGCCGCTCGCCGGTGATCGCTTGCATCGCATCGGGGAATTTCGCCGGATGGGCCGTCGCCAGCACCACGCGGGGCGTGGCTGTATCTGGTCCCATTCGCTGGCAGGCGATCTCGGCGCAGGCGGTATGCGTTTCCATGAGATAACCGCTCTCCGCCTTGACGCGCCGGATAGCCGCCGCGATCTCATCCTCGCCAGCGCGGGCCGCGCCGAAGGTCTGCTTCAGGGCCGCATATTGCGCGGCCGTCAGATCGAACCGCCGCCCCTGCGCCAGCGACGCCATCTGGTTGCGGATCAGGGCGCCGTCCCGGCCGCCGGCCTCGAACAGCCAGCGCTCGAAATTGGAGGATATCTGGATATCCATCGAAGGCGATGTGGTCGCGATCACCTGCTTCATCTCGTAGGAACCGGTGGCGAGCGTGCGGGCGAGAATATCGTTGCTGTTTGTGGCGATGACGAGCTTCTCGACGGGCAGACCCATCTTCCGGGCGGCATATCCGGCGAAGATATCGCCGAAATTGCCTGTGGGCACCGCGAAGGACACGGCCCGATGCGGCGCGCCCAAGGCCGCCGCGGCCACGAAGTAATAGGTCACCTGCGCGATGATGCGGCCCCAGTTGATCGAATTCACGCCGGAAAGCTTCACCCGGTCGCGGAAGGCATGGTGGTTGAACATCCCCTTCACCAGCGCCTGGCAATCATCGAAGGTGCCGTCGATGGCCACGGCATGGACATTGGCCTCCGCCGGCGTGGTCATCATGCGCCGCTGCACATCCGAAACCCGGCCCTCGGGATAAAGGATGATGACATCGACCCGCTTCGACGAGCGGAAAGCCTCCACCGCCGCGCCGCCGGTATCGCCCGATGTGGCGCCCACGATGGTGGCGCGCTGGCCGCGCCTGGCGAGGATGTGATCCATCAGCCGCGCCAGCAATTGCATCGCCACATCCTTGAAGGCGAGCGTCGGCCCGTGGAACAATTCCAGCACGAAGGTGTTGCGCCCGATCTGCTGCAGCGGCGTCACGGCAGGATGGCCGAAGCTGGCATAGGCCTCCCGCGCCATGGCGGTGAGATCGGCTTCCGAAATCTCGTTGCCGACGAAAGGCTTCAGCACCTCAACGGCGACCTCGTGAAACGGCCGCCCGGCGAAACCGGCGATGGTCTCAGGCGGCAACACCGGCCATTCTTGCGGCAGATAGAGCCCGCCGTCACGGGCGAGCCCCGCCAGCAAGGCATCGGAAAAGGAGAGCGCGGGGGCTTCCCCGCGGGTCGATATGAAGCGCATGGCGGCTCAATAGCATTGAATGCCGCCGGCTGTCATTCCCGCCGCCGTTGTCCTGAACCGTCATGCCCGGCCTTGAGCCGGGCATCCACGTTTCTTCCAGAAACAAAGACGTGGATGGCCGGGTCAAGCAACTGTCGACGATTTCATGCTGTTGTGAAGGGTTTTTGGTCGCGCATCATGGCGTTGAGGATTGTGATCATCTTGCGCATGGCGGCGACGATGGCAGGTTTGAAGGGCTTTCCGGCTTGGCGTATGCGTTCATAGAACGGGGTGAGGACGGGCGCCTTGGCTTTGATGGCGCTGAGCGTGGCCATGTAGAGGACATCGCGAACCTGTCTTCGTCCTCCACTGCATCGTCCTCCACGATCCATGGCTCCTGATTGTCTTGGATGGGGTGCAACCCCGACGAGCGAGGCGATCTTGCGTCTGTCGAGGGTTCCCAGTTCTGGCAGCTCGGCGATGAGGGTGGCGGCGAGAACCGGCCCGACGCCAGGGGCACTGCGCATGAGATTGGCTTGCCGCGCCAAAGCCTCATCGTTCTTGATCGCATCAGCGATGGCCTTGTCGAGCGTGGCAATGCGCAAGGCGAGGCTCGCCAGCCGTCGCTGGACCATGCCCCGCACCAGGGCGAGCGTGAGCGTGTCGAGATAGCCCTTCAGAGCGCTGCGCTCCGCCACCAGCTTGCGCCGGTAGCTGGCCAACTGGGCCAGATCTTCGCGCTCAACCTCAGGGACATGCGGGTGAAGCTGCGCAAGCGCCGCCTCCATGCAGCGCGCGATCATCGCTGCATCAATGGCGTCAGTCTTGGCGCGCCGCCGCATGGCGCGGGCAAAGGATCGCACCTGCGCCGGATCAAGCACATGGACCGTCAGGCCCGCCTGCGTCAGGCAGCGCGCGACGGCCTTCTCATAGCCACCGGATGCTTCCAGGCCGATGCGCAGCGCATCAGAATCCGCGTGCTGCTTCATCACGTGCAGCAGCTTGCGGTATCCGGCGGCGTCATTGGGTACGCTGAACGCCGTACCGCCGGGATGAACATGAACATCCAGACGGGCCTTCGATACATCGATGCCGACAAACGTCAGAACCTGTGTCATCTTCTTCGTCTCCTGGCTTGTGCTGCGGGCTCAGCGGCCCATGCAACTGTTGGGAGTAAGGGAAGAAAGCGGACATGGACCGCGCTCGACCACGGCCTCAAGGCCAGCCCGAAGGATCGGTCTCATGCCCACGCCGGAGGGATGCGCTAACATCCCTCCGGCAAAGCCAGTCTAAACCATCTCAACGAGACAAGCCCGGCCATGACGAGGATTGGATATGGGGTGAGTGGCCATGGCCTCGCTGCGCTCGGCCGCCCGCCCCGCAAGGGGGCGGGATGGGTGCTCGTGCAGGCAATCGTTAACCCGGATTCAGGGCCGTGCCGCCAGCGCTTGAAGCAATCGACAAGCAACGCCACTTGGTGCAAAACGGACGTTGTCTGACGGCGGCCTTGAACCGCCGCGCCAAAGGAGAAGATGATGGCCGATATCAACGCCTGGATCGATAACGAGATCAAAACCAACGACGTCGTGCTCTTCATGAAGGGCACGCCGCAATTCCCGATGTGCGGCTTTTCCGGCCAGGTCGTGCAGATCCTCGATTACCTGGGCGTCCCCTACAAGGGCCACAACGTGCTGGAGAACGGCGAATTGCGCGACGGCATCAAGGCCTACACCAACTGGCCGACAATCCCGCAGCTTTACGTCAAGGGCGAGTTCGTGGGCGGCTGCGACATCGTGCGCGAGATGTTCCAGTCCGGCGAATTGCAGACGCATCTCGCCGAGCATGGCGTCAAGCTGGCCGCCAAGGCGGGTTGATTTTCCCCGCCAATGGCCGCACCGCGTGACCTGAAAACCGCGATCGGGGCGTTCGGCGCACAGACGAAAGCCAAGCTGTCGAACAAGGCCGCCAGCGGCGCGCCGGAAGACCAGTTGCGCGGGCCGCTGGAAGCCCTTTTCCGCGATCTGGCCCGATGAAGTTATGTCCTATGGCTTACTCACCGGCGACCGCTACAAGCACGGGGCAGTGAAGTATGGCGCGAAAGAGTGGAGCAATTACGACTACCGTCACAAAGCGACGCATCACACGAACCATGTCGAGAGCTTTTGGAAACTGTTCAAGGCGTCCGTGCGCGGCACTCACATTCACGTGTCGAGCAAGCACATGCAGCGGTAACTTAACGAGTTTTCTTTCCTGTCGAACCACCGGGGGATGAAGAACGCGATGTTCGATCTTCTGATTTCTCGGCTTTCATCAGACGGGCCAAAGCCGTTTCAAAATCGGCTTTCGGCACAGGGCCAACGCCGCCCGCTTCCTCTTGGGCAATGAACTCAGCTAGGCGTCCGTGCGTTAAGGCACCCGCCACCGACAACTCCGCGCTAGGAATCACCCCAATCTCCGCTTTCTACGTGAACAAGTGTAAGGTATAATAGCTCATGGTTGACAAAACTCAAAATGTCGTCATCGCGGCGTTCACTGAAGATCAGGCTAATCGCCTGACCGGCGTCAGCCTGCGCCAGCTGCGCTATTGGAGCCATGACGGATTTTTTACGCCGAGTCTCCAAATGCAGGGTGACGGCGAGCCCTCTCTGCGGCTGTATTCTTTTCGCGATCTTGTGTGCCTCAAAATCATCAGTCAGCTGCGTAATGAGTCGCGAGTCCCTCTATCGCACCTGAGGGAAGTGAAAGAGAGCCTGGCTCACCTTGGAGAAGACGTTTGGGCCAAGACGACGCTATATGTGCTGAACAGGCGGGTTGTTTTCCACAACCCTAAAACCTGCGAAAAAGAGGATGCGGTTAGCGGGCAAGGGGTTCTGCAAATACCCCTTCAGGTCGTAATGGGCGATATGGCCGATGCCATTCGCGCCCTTCGGCGTCGCCCAGAGGCCTCTATTGGCCAAATTGAATCCAAGCGCTCCGGAACAAAAAATCCGGTCATTGCAGGGACTCGCATCCCCGTCCGTTCAATCAAGGACTTCGCCGATGCCGGGTACTCGATTGATGAGATTGTTGCACAATACCCATCACTGACGCCGGATGACGTGCGTGTAGCGATAGCCTATAAAGACGCTGCTTGAGCAACCGGACTGCGCCTCTCATTGTGCTGCTTGACGAGGGTGCGCCCGCCCAAATTGCCGAACCATTTCGTGCGCGAAAGCACGGCGTCATTCTGTTTGGTGATGTCTTGAGCCCATCTGCGAAAGACAACGTAGTGGCCGCTACCGCAATCCAAAACAATGCGGTCTTGATCGCTGTAGATCGAGATATGCGGCAGTTGGCAAAACGTTGGGGAAATGCGGAAGATGGAGGCCGCTACAAACGGCTCAACCTTATCTTCATAGCCTGTAACGCAGTTCTCGCTCCAAAGAGGGCGGTTCACGCGATGTCTCTCATTGAACACGAATGGGCAATTGCTTGCGAAAAGACGGCACGAACCATGTGGGTTACAATTAAGCCCCACTACATCGGCATTTATCGTTAACCTGCGTCAAGGGGATAATCCCCAATGATTATCACCGCGCCTGAGGACCATTCAGCCACATCCGGTTCGGCTATTTCGTTCACCGATTTCCTGCCCGACAAGCACCACTACAAAGGCTCCTTCGGAGGCCGCGTCTTTCCGCTCTGGCGCGACGCCGCCGCCACGATCCCCAACATCGATCCCGATCTGCTGCTGCGGCTTGAGGCGCTCTATGGCGCGCCGGCCGCGCCGGAGGATGTGATGGCCTATGTCGCGGCGCTGCTCGCCCATCCAGCCTATACCGCCCGCTTCCGGAAGGACCTCGTGCGGCCGGGCCTGCGCGTGCCCATCACCGCCGATGCCGCCCTCTTCCGCGAGGCGGCGGCGCTGGGGCGCGAAGTGATCTGGCTGCATTGCTACGGCGAGCGCTTCGCCGATGCTGAAGCCGGCCGCCCCGCCGGTCCGCCGCGCCTGGCGAGAGGCAAGGGACCCATCATCCCTGCGGGCGGCGGCATCCCCGGCGCGCCCGAGCCGCTGCCCGATGCGATGAGCTACGATCCCGCGACGCGCCGCCTCACCATCGGCAAGGGCTTCATCGACAATGTGCCCGAGGCGGTCTGGAATTACGAGGTCTCCGGCAAGAACGTGCTCAGGCAATGGTTCAGCTACCGCAGGCGCGACCGCACGCGGCCCATCATCGGCGACCGCCGTCCGCCCTCGCCGCTGGATGCGATCCAGCCCGGCCATTGGCTGGACGAATACACCGGCGATCTGATGAACCTGCTATGTTCTGGGCCGCCTCGTGGCGCTGGAGCCGCGGCAGGCCGATCTGCTGGAGCGCGTCTGCGCCGGTCCGCTGGCGCCGCGGTCGACGCCCGACCTCGCCCGGAACGCCTCGGTTCCCGCCTGAGCCCCGGCTTCCTGTGGAGCGCGGGGCGGCGCGGCTTCGCGCAGGGGTCCGCCTCTGCTATCCAGCGGTGATGAGCGACCTTCCCGACCTCTTCGGCCATGCGCCGCCGCAGGGCGACCTCTTCGGCGCTGCTGCGCCTTCTCCGGCGCGGCGCGAGGTCGATCCGCTGAAGATCAAGCTGTGGATGGAGAGCATGCTGGCGGATCTCCGCGGCGCGAAGCAGGGCTCTCCCTGGCCGCAGGAGACGTTGAAGCTCAACCGCGTGATCTTCCCGCAGATGGCGAACTGGCTGCCGGAGCATGAGCGCGACCAGCTGTGCTTCGCTTTCGAGACCGAATTGAAGCGGCTCGATCTAGCGGCGTGAGGATTATCGCTTCAGCTGCCGGGACTTCACTGAGGCGACGCCGGGGATATTGACCACGGCGGAAACGATGCCGTCCGCATCGAGGCCCGCGTCCCGGTAAAGCGCATCGACGGTTCCATGATCCTGGAACAGGTCCGGCAGCGTCAGCGTGCGCACCTTCAGGCCATTGTCGAGGAGGCCAAGGGCGGCGAGCGCCTGCAGCACATGCGCGCCGAAGCCGCCGGCTGACCCTTCCTCGACGGTGATCAGCACGGCGTGGTTGCGGGCGAGCCTGCGCAGCAAATCGAGATCGAGCGGCTTGGCGAAGCGGGCATCCGCCACCGAGGTCGGGAAGCCGCGCAGCTCCAGCTCGTCCGCCGCCTTCAGGCATTCCTGAAGCCTGGTGCCATAGGAAAGGATCGCCACGCGTCCGCCCTCGCGGATCATGCGGCCCTTGCCGATTTCGAGCGCAATGCCGTCCTGCGGCAGTTCGACGCCCACGCCATCGGCGCGCGGAAAGCGGAAGGCGATCGGCCCGTCGTCATAGGCGGCCGCCGTCGCGACCATATGCACGAGCTCGCCTTCGTCGGACGGCGCCATCACCACCATATTGGGCAGGCAGGAGAGATAGGCGATATCGAAGGCGCCGCAATGGGTGGGGCCATCCGGCCCCACATGCCCGGCGCGGTCGAGCGCAAAGCGCACGGGCAGCTTTTGCAGCGCCACATCATGCACGATCTGGTCATAGCCGCGCTGCAGGAAGGTCGAGTAGATCGCCACGAAGGGCTTGATGCCATCCGCCGCCATGCCGGCTGCGAAGGTGACGGCATGCTGCTCGGCGATGCCCACATCGAACATCCGGTGCGGGAACTCCTTGCCGAAAGCATCCAGGCCGGTGCCTGTCGGCATGGCGGCGGTGACGCCGACGATCCGGTCGTCCTTGCGGGCTTCCTTGATCAGGCTGTTGGCGAAAATCTTGGTGTAGCTCGGCGCGTTGGCGGCGGGCTTCACCTGCTGGCCCGTCGCCACGTCGAAGCGGGCGACGCCGTGATAATTGTCGGGCGCCGTCTCGGCCGGCTTGTAGCCCTTGCCCTTCTGCGTGATCACATGGATCAGCACGGGACCATCCTGGATCGCCTTCACATTCTCCAGGATCGGCACGAGATAATCGAGATTATGCCCATCGACCGGGCCGATATGGATGAAGCCCAATTCCTCGAACAAGGTGCCGTTGGTGATATAGCCGCGCGTATGCTCCACGGCCCGCGTCACGGCGTCATCGAAAGTCTTGCCGAAGCGCTTGGACACGCGCTTGCCGACATCGCGGATCGACATGAAGGTCTTGCCGGTGAAAAGCCGCGTCAGATAGTTCGAAAGGGCGCCAACCGGCGGCGAGATCGACATTTCATTGTCGTTGAGGATGACGATGAGGCGCTTGTCGGAGGCGCCGACGTTGTTCATGGCCTCATAGGCCATGCCGCCTGTCAGCGAACCGTCGCCGATCACCGCGATCACGTTGCGATCCTCGCCCTTGAGGTCGCGCGCCGCAGCGAAGCCCGCCGCCGCCGAGATCGAGGTGGAGGCATGCGCCGCGCCGAAGGGATCGTATTCGCTCTCCGCCCGCTTGGTGAAGCCCGAAAGGCCGCCTGGCTGGCGGAGCGTGCGGATGTGGTTGCGCCGCCCGGTGAGAATCTTGTGGGGATAGCATTGGTGTCCGACATCCCAGACAAGCTTGTCATCGGGGGTGTTGAAGACGTGATGGAGCGCCACCGTCAGCTCCACGACGCCAAGTCCTGCGCCCAGATGCCCGCCGGTGACCGAGACAGCGCTGATCGTCTCCTGCCGCAATTCATCGGCCAGCTGCTTCAGCTGGTCGATGCTGAGCCTGCGCATGTCGGCGGGGACATGAACCCGGTCAAGCAACGGCGTCTTGGACATGGAGCAGCGCCTTTCCGGCTTAGCATGTCAACAATGTGTATCACCGGGCCACGGATGCGGCGATACGTAGGTTTGCAAGGGATATAAGGTGACGAAAGCTGAAAACGCTGTGACTTTTTCCCGCAGCGTCAGCCACTGCCCCGCAGCGCCGTTGAAGACAGGCTGGAGCGGGGACCATAGATGAAAGACCAGCGGGGCGCTTTGGCCTGCCTCTCCGTGAAGAGGGATGAAGGCCGCACGCGCCCCTTCGAAAGGGCAAGCGCCGTCCGGCTCGCCGTCGCCTTGAGGGTGACGCCCGGCCGGTCGACCACGGCGATCGGCATCAGCCGCGCGATCTCGCGCCAGCCCTGCCAGCGATGGAACTGGATCAGGTTGTCGGCCCCCATGATCCAGACGAATTGCGCCTGCGGGCAGCGGCGCCTGAGGTAGCGCAGGGTATCCAGCGTGTAACGCGTGCCGATCCCGGCCTCGAAGCCGGTGATATCGACCATGGGCTCCGGCATCAGCCGGCGGCAGGCGGCCATGCGCTCGGCGAGCGGCGGCAGGCCGCGCGTATCCTTGAGGGGATTGCCGGGCGTGACGATCCACCAGATGCGGTCAAGCTTCAGCCGGCGCAGCGCCGTCAGCGTGACAAGCCGATGCCCCGCATGGGGCGGATTGAACGACCCTCCGAAGAGGCCGATGCGCAGGCCGGAGGCGTGGCGGGGAAGCCTGACCCTCACGGACGGATTTGCCCGCTGCCTCTCACCCGGTACTTGAAGGTACAGAGCTGCTCGACCCCCACCGGACCGCGCGCATGCATGCGGCCGGTCGAGATGCCGATTTCCGCGCCGAAGCCGAATTCGCCGCCATCGGCGAATTGCGTCGAGGCGTTGTGGACCGTGATGGCGCTGTCCACCTCGGCGAGAAACCGGCCGGCGATGGCCTGATCCTCGGTGATGATCATATCGGTATGGTGCGAGCCGAGGCGCTCAATGTGGTCGATCGCCTCGTCCGGACCCTCGACCACTTTTGCGGCGATGATGCTGTCGAGGAATTCATGGCCGAAATCCTCCGGCTTCGCCACCGTCACGCCGGCGTCGAGCCCCTGGATCGCCTCATCGCCGCGCACCTCGCAGCCGGCGGCGAGCAGCATCGCCACGATGGGCCGGGCGTGGCTGCCGAGGATGGCGCGGTCGAAGAGCAGCGTCTCCGCGGACCCGCAGACGCCGGTGCGCCTGAGCTTGGAATTGAGCACCAGCGCCTTCGCCTTTTCGATGTCCGCGGCACTGTGGACATAGACATGCACGATGCCTTCAAGATGCGCGAAGACCGGCACCCGCGCCTCGGCCTGCACGCGGGCGACCAGCGACCTGCCGCCGCGCGGCACGATCACGTCCAGATTGCCGCCCAGCCCCTTCAGCATCTCGCCCACGGCGGCGCGATCCTTGGTCGGCACGCGCTGGATGCAATCCTCCGGCAGGCCCGCCGCCTTCAGCCCCTCCACGAGGCAGGCGTGGATCGCGGAAGAGGAGTGATAGCTATCCGAACCTCCCCGCAGGATCGCGGCATTGCCGGCCTTGAGGCAGAGCGCGCCGGCATCCGCCGTGACGTTCGGCCGGCTCTCGAAGATCACGCCGATGACGCCAAGCGGGGTCGCCACGCGCTCGATCCACAATCCGTTCGGCTGCTGCCAACGCTGAAGGATGCGGCCGACCGGATCGGCGAGCGCGGCCACTGTCTCCAGCCCCTCCGCCATCGCCTCGATCCGCTTCTCGTCGAGCACCAGACGATCGACGAAGGCGGCGCTCATGCCGCCCCGGCGGGCTTCCGAAACATCGGCCTCGTTGGCGGCGATGATCGCGGGCGCTGCTGCGCGTAGCGCCTTTGCGGCTTCAACAAGCGCGCGGTTTTTCTGATCCGCGGAAGCCAAGGCCAGCACGCGCGCCGCCTTGCGGGCGCGCGCGCCGAGCGCCAGCATATCGGCGGAAAGCCTTGCGCTGTCGCCCACGAAATCCGCCGCCATCACCTGCCTGTTCATGGCTCACCCGCCTCCCCGATCAGCACCAGATCGTCGCGGTGGATCATGGCCGAGCGGCCTGAATAGCCCAGAATGCGCTCGATGTCGCGGCTGTTGGAGCCCATGATGGCGCGGGCCTCCGCAGCATCATAACCGGCGAGGCCGCGGCCGACCTCACCGCCGTCTGGCCCGCGGATCAGGATCGCATCGCCCCGCTCGAAATGGCCATCCACCTGGCGGACGCCTGCGGGAAGCAGGCTCTTGCCTGCCTTCAGCGCCTTGGCGGCCCCATCGTCGACGGCGATCGCGCCAGCCACCTCGAGGCTGCCGCCGATCCAGCGCTTGCGGGCCCGCACGGGGTCGGAATTGGTCAGGAACCAGGTGCAATTCGCGCCTTCCGCAACCGCCTTCACGGGGTTGAGGCGCTTGCCGTTGGCGATGATCATCGCCGACCCGCCGGAGACGGCGATCTTCGCCGCCTCGATCTTGGTCGTCATGCCGCCGCGCGAGAATTCGGAGGCGGCGCCCCCGGCCATCGCCTCGATCTCCGCCGAGATGCGCGGCACGACCGGTATCAGCGTGGCGCTCGGGTTTCTTTGCGGCGGCGCCGTATAGAGGCCATCGATATCCGAGAGCAGGATCAGCACATCCGCCCCGGCCATGGTGGCGACGCGCGCCGCCAGACGGTCGTTGTCGCCGTAACGGATCTCTATCGTGGCCACCGTGTCGTTCTCGTTGATCACCGGCACAGCACGCTGCGCCAGCAATTCCTCCAGCGTGGCGCGGGCGTTGAGATAGCGGCGGCGCTCCTCGGTGTCCTGCGGGGTGATCAGCACCTGTCCTGCCGTGATGCCATGGCGGCCGAGCGCCTCCGACCAGACACGGGCGAGCGCTATCTGGCCCACGGCGGCGGCGGCCTGCGAGCGGTCGAGCGTCAGGCCCCCCCTCGGATAGCCGAGCACCGAACGCCCGAGCGCGATCGCGCCGGAGGACACCACCAGCACGTCGACGCCGCGCTTGTGCATCGCCGCGAGATCATCGCCCAGGGCCGAGAGCCATTCGGCCTTCACGCCTTTCACTGGATCGACCAGCAGCGATGAGCCGACCTTGACGACGACGCGCCTGAACGAGGACAGCTCGGGAATCAAGGCAGATCGCCCTCGAATTCGTCATCAAGGTCACCTTGCGCGCGGGGGCCGCCCTGCCGCGAAATGCCTTTGGCGGGCGTAACGGCTTCTTCGTCCTCCTGCGCCGAATCGATGACCTTGAGCAGCGCCGCAAGCGCTTCGGGAACGCCGCTTCTGGAGACGGCCGAAAGAGCGATCGGAACCCGGCCGCAGGCCTTCTTCAGCCGCTGCATCTGCTTCTTCAGCCTGTCCGAATCGAGAGCGTCGACCTTGGAGAGCGCCACGATCTCCGGCTTGTCCGAAAGGCCGCCGCCATAGGCCTCGATCTCCTTGCGCACGATGCGATAATCCCGGCCGGCATCCTCGCCGGTGCCGTCCACGAGATGGAGCAGCACGCGGCAGCGCTCGACATGGCCGAGGAAGCGATCGCCGAGCCCGATGCCCTCATGCGCCCCCTCGATCAGGCCGGGGATGTCGGCCAGCACGAATTCGCGGTCGGCCAGCCGGACGACGCCCAGGCCCGGATGGAGCGTCGTGAAGGGGTAATTGGCGATCTTCGGCTTCGCCGCCGTTGTGGAAGCGAGGAATGTCGACTTGCCGGCGTTCGGCAAGCCGACAAGGCCCGCATCGGCGATCAGCTTCAGGCGCAGCCACAATGTCCGCTGAACCGCCGGCTGACCCGGATTCGCCCGGCGGGGAGCGCGGTTGACGGACGAGACGAAATAGAGATTGCCGAAACCGCCGTTGCCGCCTCTGGCGAGCAGCACCCGCTGGCCCTCCTCGGTCATGTCGGCGATGAGCGTCTCGCCGTCCTCGTCGAAGATCTGGGTGCCCACCGGCACCTTCACGATGGCATCCTCGCCCTTGGCGCCGTGGCGGTTGCGGCCGGCGCCCTGCCCGCCGGTCTTCGCCTTGACATGCTGCTGGTAGCGAAAATCGATGAGCGTGTTCAGCCCGTTGACGCAAACGGCCCAGACATCGCCGCCGCGTCCGCCATCGCCGCCGTCGGGCCCGCCGAACTCAATGAACTTCTCCCGCCGGAACGAGATGCAGCCGTTGCCGCCCGCGCCGGACTGAATGAAGATTTTCGCCTGATCGAGGAATTTCATGAGCGTGTCATAGGGATTGCGGCCAGCCAGCGCAAATCGTCAGCGCCTCGCCTGTCCCTGGCATTGCGCGGCGATGGCGCCGACCTGCTGCTGCTGATCCGCCGTCAGCCTGCCGCGGACGAGCGGCGTCCAGAGGTTGTTCTGGCGCAGGTCAGCCTCGGCGCAGGTGCAGTAGCGCGCACATATCCCGGCGCTTTCGCCGGCGGCCATGCAGCTTTGCTGGCAGGATTGCCGGAACTCCTGCGCGATGTTTTCAGGCTCATGCAGCGGCAGTGCGAGCGCAGCCGCACCGACCAGGGCCATCAGGATCGGCTGATGAACCAGATAGATCGGCAGGCTCCAGCGGCCGGCCCTGGCGATGAAGGCCGACGCGCCAGACGGTTCCTTGGTGAGAAACGCGGGCGGGCGACGGGCGATCAGCCGGCCCAGAGCCACCCCGGCAAGGGCGATTCCGGACCAGGGAAAGACCGGCACGTAATCGTTGGTGCGGGGAAGGGCCGTGCCGAGGCCCACCCAGCGCAGGGGCGGGGCATCGAAGTGGGGATCGCTGAACACCTGCGGCAGGAGCAGAACCGCGGCGGCGACAAGGAGCGTCACGACCGGGGGCAGCCGCAGGAACGGCAGCGCGAGCACGCTCGACAACGCGATGCAATGCAGGATGCCGAAGAAGATATAGCTGTCGGGCATGGCGAAATATGTGCCGATGGTCACGAGCAGCGCTGCCCCGCTCACCACGGAGAGACGCCTCAGGAATTTCGGCCAGTCGACCCCATCCTGCGTCATCAGGGCGAGGCTGACGCCGGAGAGAAGCAGGAACGTGCCCGCGATGCCCCGCGCGAATGCCATCCAAAACGGATGATGCACGATATCGATAGCGATGAGATTGAAGAACCGGAGGTCCCAGGTGAAATGATAGATGATCATCGCCGCGACGGCCGCGCCGCGCAGAACATCGATGCCCGGCAGGCGGGCGCGGCTGACCGTCTCTCGCATGCAAGCCTTGTGGCAGAGCAGCCTTTGCAAGGGAAGCGGGCTGGAGGGGCCTGCGGTACGGTCCCTCCCCCGCAAGGGGAAGGGATCCTGGTTTCAGGCGCAGGCCTGCAATTCGCCCGAAGGCGCCGCCGCCTGCAACCGGTCGATCTCGATCCTGGGCTCGCGCCAGGCCTTGAGGCTGGCCCAGGTGGAGCGCGCCAGGCGGAAGCGGTCGACCGCCACGGGGCCGCCCCGCGCAGGCGCGTCCGCCATGTCGGAGCCGACGAACTGGAAGCCGCATTTCTCGATGACATTGCGCGACGCGGGGTTGATCACCCGCGCCGAGGCGGTCAGCTCCGTCACTTCCGTGTAGGCGAAGATCGAATCCACTAACGCCTGGGCCGCCTCGGTCGCGTAGCCCTTGCCCCAGTGCGGCTCGCCGATCCAATAGCCCAGAATGGCCTGATCGGCCGCGTTCATCCGCGCGCCGATCAGGCCCACGAACTTGTCCGGCGCATGGCGCGGCGTAATGGCGAGCTGCAGGCTCTGGCCGGTCGCATTGCCCTTGCGCGCGGCGAAGACGAAACGCTCCGCCTCGCCTTTCGGATAGGGATGCGGCACGGTGCCCGTCATCTCCGCCACATCCTTGACGCCGGCGAGCCGCTCGATGGCAACGGCATCCTGGATGCGCGGCCAGCGCAGCCACAGGCGCTTCGTCTCGATGCGGAAAACATCGTCGCGGGTCAGATCGGGAAACATGGCTTACCTCCAAGCCTGAAACGACAAAGGGGAATGTGGTGTTCCCCACATTCCCCGTCGGATGTCTCAGGTTTTGAAGCTTTGGGCTTTCACCCTGTCCGCTCTCCCTGTCGGGACATTGGACTGCTCTGGAAACCACGCCGGGGTCTTGCGGGACCGGCGGGGTTCCTTTGTCTGAACCTCGCCGTTTACTCTGCGGCCGCCTGGGCCGGTACTACGGAAACATACGCTCGCTTGCCTTTATTCATAAACGCGACGCGGCCATCGGTGAGCGCAAAAAGGGTATGATCGACGCCAATGCCGACATTCGAGCCCGGATGCCATTTGGTGCCGCGCTGACGCACGATAATGTTGCCCGCAACCACAGCTTCGCTGCCAAATTTCTTCACGCCGAGGCGCTTGCTCTCGGAATCGCGGCCGTTGCGGGATGAACCGCCTGCTTTTTTGTGAGCCATGGTCTGCTCCTTTGATCTTTGACGTGCGCATGACCCGAAAGGGTCAGCGACACTGACTTGATGGCGTTATGCCGCAAACGCGGCGTTTTGAAAAGCCGTCCCGCCCATCTTTCAGGGCGAGGGGCTCAGAGATTCCTCTCAGAGATTCGTCTCAGAGGTCCTTGCCCGACGCGAGTTCAGCCTGATCGGCCTTGGCGCGCGGCGGCTTGCCGGCGAGAAGCTCCTTGGCCTGCTCGACCCATTCTTCACGGGTGACGCGGCCGCCCAGCTTCAGATCGCCGTTCCACTTCTCGACATCGGCCTCGGTCCAGGCCGCAATCTGTGACCAGCCGGTGATGCCGGCAGCGCGCAACTTCTTCTCGATGGTCGGGCCGATGCCCGCGATCAGCGACAGGTTGCTGTCGTCAAGGCCGCCCGGTGCAGCCATGGCGGCGACCGGCGCAGCCTTGACCGAGACATCGACCTTCTCACCATTGGTGAAGATGTCGGTGATGCGCACGATGGTCAGGTCCTGGCGATGGCCCTTCTTGCGCTTCGAGTTCTGGCGGCGGCGCTTGAAGAAGGAAATCACCTTCGGGCCGCGGGCCTGATCGACCACCGAGCCGGCGACGGTTGCGCCCTTCACGGTCGGCGTGCCGACGATTGTCGTATCGCCGCCCAGCATGAGAACGGTCTCGAAGGCGACGGTATCGCCTGCTTCGGCGTGGAGCTTTTCCACGGTAATGACGTCGTTGCGGGAAACCTTGTACTGCTTCCCGCCGGTCTTGATCACTGCGAACATCGTGTTTCTCTCGTGTTCGGCCGCATCTCGGCGGCTGCTTCCGAAAAAGAGCTGCCGGACCGGCTTCTTGACAGGGGTCCCGGCCCTTTTGACGGGGCCGTGGGACGGGCGGATGAAATGAACAGCGCGGGACAACCAAGATTGCCCCGCGCCGACGCGTGCCTATGGGCGAAGGCCGGGCCGAAGTCAAGGCGGAGCCCGGGCGGGTAGTGTCTCAGTTTGAAATCAGTGGGACGGGCCTCGGGGCAACCTGAACCCTAATCGTCGCTCCCAGTTCGCATAAATTGATTCCGAGATATAGTCTGCGTTGTCCAAATTGGTCAGCGCGACAAAATCGTCCGTCTCTGGGCTGTAGAGATAGCGGATCGCAAGTGCGCCATCCGGGCCCTCCAGGTGGCCGGGAAGCTCGTTCAGAACGCATCCGTTCAGAACGAAAAATTCGATGAGGTCTTGGACTTTCCGCCAGTTGCCAACAGGAACCGACAAAAGCGCTTACGCTGCCGCCAATCGCAAAGCGACATCGGGTCCCGCATGTTGGCGCAACGGCCTCATCTCAAACGCGGCGTTTTCGTACATATCGCGAAAACGCTCAGGCGCTGGCTTAATGCCTTGTAACGGCCTTCTCCCCAAATGCTCTGTGATGCAAATGTTCTCAATCACGGCACGCGCGAACGCGTCCGGCAAATTTCGAACATCGTCTGCACTGGCGACGATATCATATTCGATGCCTTGCGCTATCCACGTGTCACCCTCTTCGTAGGCGACAGCATTAACTTGAATGTTCTCGACCACGGTCTGAGATGCTCCCGGCAGCAATCTGCGTTGCTGTTGCCTTTGTGAGGACCAGATATGGCTCTGGACCATATCGTAGTCAATGCGCATGCTTGATTAAGGTTCCGTTATGTGAGGCGCTTCCTGGATGGCCCGCGCAAGCCTGACTTTGGAGCATCCGCGTCCATCGCCGCCACGATAGCCGCCCAGTTCATGACCATCTAGCCCCATTGGACTGGCGTTCAGATCACGCTTACCTCAAGATCATGGACGGCTTGGCCCGGGGGCGAGGACGCCCTATTTCATTGAATCATGAATCGCCGCACCGCATTGAAGCTTGTTGGGTTATCAAGCCTTGCCGCCGTCAGCGGAGGGTCCGCCTACGCCATGCTCAGCAAGCCTGCCAACCCCTATTACAGCGGCCCGCCGAGCGACCATTTCGATGGCCAGCGCTTTTTTTCGCCGGGACGGGCGAACTTCAGGGACAAATCCTCCCTGGACCTGTTGCGCTGGCAGTTCGGCGGCGGCAAAGAGGCTTGGCCCTCCGCCTTTCCAAGCCCCCATGCGGACAAGCCGCCGGCCCGCGTCGAAGCCGGCCTTCGCGTCACGCTGGTGGGCCACGCGACCTATCTGATCCAGACCGGCGGGCTCAACATTGTGATCGATCCGGTCTGGTCGGATCGTGCGAGTCCGGTCAGCTTCGCGGGACCGAGGCGCGTCAACGCGCCGGGCATCGCGCTCGTTGATCTGCCGAAGATCGACGCGGTCCTGCTCACCCACAACCATTACGACCACATGGATGTGGCGAGCATCTCGCAGCTCGCCAAAGCCTTCGCGCCGCGCATCATCGTGCCGCTGGGCAATGACGCCATCCTCAGGGCCGCCGATCCCGATCTGGCGCCGCGGCTTTCCGCGCATGACTGGGGCGATGCGGTGGCGCTCTCGGATCGCGTGCAGGTGACCGTGGAGCCGACGCTGCACTGGTCGGCGCGCGGCCTTGGCGACCGCTTCATGGCGCTTTGGGCCAATTTCGTGATCGACGGTCCTGCCGGCCGCATCTATGCCTGCGGCGATACGGGATACGACGAGGCGTCGATCTTCCCCGCCATGCGGGCCAAATACGGCGGCTTCCGCCTCGCGCTCCTGCCGATCGGCGCCTATGAGCCGCGCTGGTTCATGAAGGAGCAGCATATGAACCCCGAGGAGGCGACCAAGGTGTTCGCCGAACTGGGGGCCGAGGCCGCCATCGGCCATCATTGGGGAACCTTCAACCTCACCAATGAAGGCGTCGAGCGCCCCCGCGAGGCTCTGGCTGTCGCCGTCAGCGAAGCGAAGCTCGATCCGAAGCTGTTTCCCGCTTACCTGGCCGGACAGGTCTGGGAGGGGTGACCGCTACTCGACGAGCACGTAGATGTTCATCTCGAGCGCCGCATCCTCGGATGTCTTCGGATCGTTCATGTATTCCTCGATGAAGAGGTTCTTCGCCTTGAGGCCCTTTTCGTCGAGATAGCCGGTGATCGCCTCATAGGTGGTGTCGATGTCGTCATAGGCGCCCGCATGGGTGAATTTCAGCGCCTTGCCGACAGGGGATTTGCCGATGGCGAAATCCCTGGCGAGACCCGCCGGCGAGGCTGAAGGCTCGCTGTCGAGCGCGAGCATCGCCTCGAACCTGAAGCCGAAATCGTCCGTCGCCGTGAAGGCGGCCTGGGGTCGGCCAACGGTGCCGAGCTTCAGTCTTTTGGCCTCGTTTGCGAGCTTCTGGAACGAGTCCATCAGCGTATCGAAGCCATCGTCCCAGGTGGACTGGCCACGCAGCAGAATCACCGGCTTGGCCTCCAGCACCAGCTCGGTGGGCCCGCCCACCTCGGGCGTCTTCACGGCATCGGTCTGCGGGGCCGTGCCGGGCGGCTGCGGCGTCGGATCCCGCGCCGGCGCGAGCGGCTGAGCCGGCTGCATCGCGGGCGGCGCGGGCGGCGTGGTCAGCGACCCGGGCGCGGGAAGGCTTGGCGCGGGAAGGCTTGGCGCAGAAGGAACCGGTGCAGGAAGACTTGGCGCGGGCGGACTGGCCTGCTGGGCCCGCACCGCAGGCATCAGCGCAAGGCAGAGCACCAAGGAAGACAATATGATGCGCATCTGCTGCAATCCCTGCTGTTTCATCCTGCCCAAACACAAACCGTATCTTCAGAGACCCGAGTCGATCTGTGACGAACCTTCCAGAACAAATGCGGCAGGAACAGGCGCGGTCAAGTGAAAGATCGGCAATCCGTTGGCGCTCACGATTGGCGATCGCGGCCCGATCCACTATAGCGGCTGCCATGTCTGCGCTTGCAAATCTCCCCGCGCTCAAGATGAACGGAATCGGCAACGAGATCGTCGTGCTCGATCTGCGCGGCCAGGACCATGTCGTGACGGCGGCGGAAGCCCGCGCCATCGGCCAGGGCGCCGGCCTGCACTACGACCAGATGATGGTGCTGCACGAGCCGCGCAGGCCCGGCACGGAAGCCTTCGTGCTGATCTACAACATCGACGGCAGCGAAGCGGGCGCCTGCGGCAACGGCACGCGCTGCGTGGCCTGGTATCTGAACCGGCAGACCGGCCGCGAACGCTTCACCGTGGAGACGCGCGCCGGATTGCTGGAATGCACGCGGCAAGGCGCGTGGTCCTGGTCCGTCGATATGGGCGCGCCCGCGCTCGGCTGGGCCGAGATTCCGCTGAGTCTCCGCATCGCCGATACGGCGCGTGTGCCGATCGACACGGCCTTCCTGAATGCAGGGCTTCCGGCGGATTTCACGGGCGTCAGCATGGGCAACCCCCATGCCGTCTTCTTCGTCGACGACGCCGAGGCCCATGATCTCACCCGCACGGGTCCACTGCTCGAAACCCATCCGATGTTTCCGCAGAAGGCCAATATCTCGCTGGCGCATGTCACCTCGACCGCATCGCTGACCCTGAAGGTCTGGGAGCGCGGCGCCGGCCTGACGCAGGCCTGCGGCAGCGGCGCCTGCGCTGCGGCGGTGGCGGCGCATCGGCGCGGCCTGACCGGACGCGATGTCCGGGTGACGCTGCCCGGCGGAGACCTGATGATCGACTGGCGCGCCAACGGCCATGTGATCATGACCGGATCGGTCGAACTCGAATTCGAAACGCGGCTGGAGGCCAATCTGTTCAAGGACGTCCAGGCCGCATGACCGTCGAGGTCGTCACTTTCGGCTGCCGTCTCAATACGCATGAGTCGGAGGCCATCCGTCAGGCCGCCACAAAGGCCGGGCGGCAAGATCTCGTGATCGTCAATTCCTGCGCCGTCACGGCCGAGGCTGTGAAGCAGGTCCGCCAGACAATCCGCCGGCTGGCGCGGGAAAATCCCGGACGCAGCATCGCCGTCACCGGCTGCGCGGCGCAGACTGAGCCCGAGACCTTCGCCGCCATGCCGGAAGTGCTGCAGGTGATCGGCAATGCGGCCAAGACGGAGATGGCGACATGGGAGGCGCGTCCCGAAGGTCCGGACGCGCAATCGCGCTTCCTGCCCGCCACCGAACCCGTGCGCGTCAACGATATCATGGCGCTGCGCGAAAACGCGCCGCAGATGATCGACGCCATCGAGGGGCGGGCCCGCGCCATCGTCCAGGTGCAGAACGGCTGCGACCACCGCTGCACCTTCTGCATCATCCCCTATGCGCGCGGCAACGCCCGCTCCTCCCCGATGGGCGCCGTGGTGGAGCAGGTGAAGCGCCTCGTCGGCAACGGCTACCGGGAGATCGTGCTGACGGGCGTCGATATCACCTCCTACGGGCAGGACCTGCCGGGAACGCCGCGCCTGGGAAGGCTTCTCCAGACGATCATGCGGCACGTGCCCGATCTCGAGCGCTTGCGGCTCTCCTCCATCGATTCGATTGAGGCCGACTGCGACCTCATGGACCTTATCGCCGGCGAGCCGCGCCTGATGCCGCATCTGCATCTCTCTCTGCAGGCGGGCGACGACCTGATCCTGAAGCGGATGAAGCGCCGCCACAGCCGGGACGATGCGATCCGCTTCTGCGAGGAGGCTCGCCGCCTGAGGCCAGGCATCGTCTTCGGAGCCGATATCATCGCGGGCTTTCCAACCGAAACCGAGGCGATGCTTCAAAGCTCGCTCAGGCTGATCGAGGATTGCGGCCTCACGCATCTCCATGTGTTCCCCTATTCGCCGCGCCGGGGCACGCCAGCCGCCCGCATGCCGCAGGTGCCCCAAAGCGAGATCAGGGACCGGGCAAGGCGGCTGCGGGAGGCCGGCGCGCTCCGCCTGCGCCAGCATCTCGACCGCCAGGTTGGCCGGAGCCTGCTGGTGCTGGCCGAACGCGGCGGCGTGGGACGCGCCGAAGACTTCACGCCCGTCCGCCTGCCGCCGGAGAGCCCGCCCGGTGCGATGCACCGCCTTGCGATCACGGGCCATGACGGGCACAAGCTGCTGACGGCCTGAGGAGTCCTTAGATGGCGCAAGACAAGGATCTGCAGGGCGGGAAAAAGCCCGGCCTTTTCAAGCGGCTCTTCGGCTTCGGCCAGACGCCGGAGCCGGCGCTGGCGGCCCCTCCTGTAGCGGAGCCGGCACCGGCTATCCCGGACGCTCCCAATCAGGCAGCGATCGCCGCAAAGGAAGCTGAGATCGAGGCCGGGCTGCGGGAAGCCGCCAGAGAGGAAGCCGCCCGCCTTGCCGCAGTGCGGTTGGCCGAAGAAAAGGCCGCGGCTGAAAAGGCCGCAGCCGCGGTTCAGCCGAAGCTCAGCTGGTGGCAGAAGCTGACGAGCGGTCTCTCGCGTACGGCGGGCTCCGTTTCGGGCGGCATCACGAGCCTCTTCACCAAGCGCAAGCTTGATGACGCGACGCTGGAGGCACTGGAGGACCTGCTGATCCAGGCGGATCTGGGAGTTGATGTCGCAGGGCGAATCTCGGCAGCTGTCGGCAAGGGGCGCTATGACAAGGAGATCGCCCCCGATGAGGTCCGCGCCATTCTGGCTGAGGAGGTCGCGAAGGTCCTTGCTCCGGTGGCCACCCCCCTCCTGATCGACGAGGCCGTGAAGCCCTTCGTGATCCTGATGGCGGGCGTCAATGGTTCCGGCAAGACGACGACCATCGGCAAGCTCGCCTCGAAGTTCCGGGCTGAAGGCAAGCGCGTGATGCTGGCGGCCGGGGACACATTCCGCGCCGCGGCGATCGAACAGCTCAAGGTCTGGTCCGAGCGGACCGGCGCGCCGATCATCACCCGCGAGCAGGGCGCGGACGCCGCCGGCCTCGCCTTCGACGCCGTGACCGCAGCCACCCGCGAGGGTATCGACATTTTGCTGGTCGACACGGCGGGGCGCTTGCAGAACCGCGCCGAACTGATGGCCGAACTTGAGAAAATCGTGCGCGTGATGCGCAAGGTGGACGCTTCAGCGCCGCATGCCGTGCTGCTCGTGCTCGACGCCACTGTGGGCCAGAATGCGCTGAATCAGGTGGAACTCTTCGGCAAGACGGCAGGCGTCACTGGCCTGGTCATGACCAAGCTCGACGGCACCGCGCGGGGCGGCATTCTCGTCGCGATCGCCGAGAAGTTCAAACTGCCGATCCATTTCATCGGGGTCGGCGAAGGGATCGACGATCTCGAGCCATTCGCCGCGCAGGATTTCGCCCGCGCCATCGCGGGCCTCGACCAATTGCCGCCATGACCTTGCTGCGCCTCGCGCTCTATCAGCCGGACATTCCGCAGAATGCGGGAACGATGCTGCGCATGGCGGCCTGCCTCGGCATCGCCGCCGACATCATCGAGCCTGCGGGTTTTCCCGTGTCCGACCGGCATTTCCGCCGCGCCGGCATGGACTACCTCGACCATGCCGTCATCCGCCGTCACGTCTCCTGGGCGATCTTCGATGCGGAACGGCGAGCGGAAGGCGCGCGGCTTGTGCTCCTCTCGACGAAGGGCGCCTCGGCGCATACGTCCTTCAGCTATCGGCCGGGCGATATCCTGATGGTCGGCCGGGAGAGCGCAGGCGTGCCGGACGAGGTTCACGCCGCGGCCGATGCCCGCCTCGTCATCCCCATGGCCGCCGGATTCCGCTCGCTCAATGTCGCGGTTTCCGCAGCGATTGTCGTGGGCGAGGCGCTGCGGCAACTGAGGGCGTTTCCCCGGGAAACCGAACCGGCTTGAGGCAGGTCAAAGCCCGTCTGCCGGGGCCCGGCTACGTAGAAAGCCGCCTCTCCTTCCCCCCGGCCCGCAATCATTGCAGAATGACTCCATGAACGCGCATGCTCAGACCCCCCGCCCCCTCCCGCCCGCCGCCGAACTTGCCGAGCGCAAGGCGGTCGCCCGCGCCTGGTTCGAGAACCTGCGGGACCAGATCTGCGCCGCCTTCGAAGCGGTGGAAGACGCCGCCACCGGCCCATTCATGACTGGCGCGCCCGCTGATTCGGCGGGCCGCTTCGTCCGCAAGCCCTGGTCCCGCAAGGACCATGAAGGCAAGGATGGCGGCGGCGGCGTCATGTCGATGATGCACGGCCGGGTGTTTGAGAAGGTCGGCATCCACACCTCGACGGTGTTCGGCGCGTTCTCGCCCGAATTCGCCAAGCAGATTCCCGGGGCGGACCAGAACCCCGATTTCTTCGCGACAGGCGTTTCGCTGATCGCCCATCCGTGGAACCCCAACGCGCCGACTGTGCATATGAACACGCGTTATGTCGTGACCTCGCGCCAATGGTTCGGCGGCGGCGCTGACCTGACGCCGGTGCTGATGCGCCGGCGGACGCAGGAGGATGCCGACAGCCGGCATTTCCACATGGCCCTGCGGGAAGCCTGCGACGCGCATCCTGCTGTCGCGCCCTATGACCGCTACAAGGCCTGGTGCGACGAATATTTCCACCTGCCGCACCGGCGGGAGCCGCGCGGCATCGGCGGCATTTTCTACGATTATCTCGACAGCGGCGACTGGCAGGCCGATCTCGCCTTCACGCAGGATGTGGGCCGCGCCTTCATCAAGGCCTATGACCCTGTCATCCGCGGCAACATGGGGGCGTCGTGGACGGAGGCCGATGTGATCGAGCAGGAGACGCGCCGCGGCCGCTACGTCGAGTTCAACCTGCTTTTCGATCGCGGCACGTTGTTCGGCCTCAAGACAGGCGGCAATGTGGAATCAATTCTGTCCTCAATGCCTCCGCGGGTGCGCTGGCCGTAACGCCTCCTCGTCATCAACTCAGATGGGATGAGGGATGTCCCTGAGCTTTGCGTTGGCGATGACGACGAGTTTTCGCATGATGGCTGTGAGTGCGACGAGCGGCCTTTTTCCGGCGTTGATCATGCGTTCGTATGTTTGGCGGAGCAGG
>JADCCX010000035.1 GCA_020252485.1 Methylocystis sp. | reverse complement strand
GTCAGCCCGGAGGTGCATCGACAGGCCGCCACCGCGGCGGAACTGGCGGGCAAGAGCCTCAATCAATGGGCGGAAGAGGTTTTGCGCAAGGCGGCCGGTTGACGACCTTGCCTTCTAAACCCCTTGCGCTTTTCCCCCCTTTCGGCCATACACGCGGCGCTAACTGAGATCGCCCGGCCAGTGAGGGCAGCCGTGGCGGTTTTTTTCGTTCTCCCGCGAGAACTTCCGGCCTGTCGCCTTACGTGCTTCGGGCCCTAACGATACGAGAGCAAAATGCCCAAACTGAAGACCCACTCGGGCGCGAAGAAGCGCTTCAAGGTGACGGCGACCGGCAAGGTCAAGTACCAGCAGACCGGCAAGCGCCACGGCATGATCAAGCGGACCAAGAAGCAGATCCGTGATCACCGCGGCACCCGCGTTATGTTCAAGACGGACGGTGACAACGTCATCCGCTTCCGCCTGCCGAACTCCCGCTAACCCCGCACCGAGGAGCAAGAACTATGGCTCGCGTCAAACGGGGCGTCACGTCCCATGCCAAGCACAAGAAAACATTGAAGGCCGCCAAGGGTTTCTATGGCCGCCGCAAGAACACGATCCGCGCCGCCAAGGCGGCTGTCGACCGCTCGATGCAATGGGCGACGAAGGACCGCCGCCTGAAGAAGCGCAATTTCCGCGCGCTCTGGATCCAGCGCATCAACGCCGCCGTGCGCGAGCATGGCCTCACCTATTCCACCTTCATCGGCGGCCTCGCCAAGGCCGGGGTGGAAGTGGACCGCAAGATGCTCGCCGCCATCGCCATGGCGGAGCCCGCAGCCTTCGCCGCCTTCGTCGAGAAGGCCAAGGCTGCCTGAGAGGCGGCTTAAGAGGGCGGCCTGAGTACGGCCGTCATGGCCGGGACTGACCCGGCCATGGTCAATAGCGTCCTGGCCGGGCTTGACCCGGCCATGGTCAATAGCGTCCTGGCCGGGCTTGACCCGGCCATCCACGTCTTCCACCCTCTGCCGTCAAAAACGCGGGTGACCGTGTCAGGCAAGGGCATGACGGAAGGCGTTTAGAGCATGACGCAATGAGATGGAACCACAGCGACGGAGCAGATTTGGTCCGGTTTTCGAAAGGGCGACAAGATCGATCTGGTTGATCGGGCGAGGAGCCGTTTCGAAAATCCGGGCCAAATCCGCCCGTCCCTTCGGGTTGCGCTGGAGATGAGCGCCCTGTTCGATCCTGCCCTCGACCGATCAACCAGATCGCTCTCGGTCAGGATCGGACAGATCGTCTCATCCCAGCCGCAACGCAGTTGTTTCCATCTCATTGCGTCATGCTCTAGAATTGTTGTTGCCCCTCGCCGGGCATCCGCGCCGTCTCAGGCGGCCTTCAGGTCGGCCAGCAGGCGGGCGACCGTCTTCTCAACATCGTCGGCCTTGCGGGAAAGGCCGTTGGCGATGTTGGAGAGATCGCTGGCTTTTTCGCTGGTGTCGATCGATTTTTCGGTCACCTGCTTCAGGGCGGCTGAAACCGTGCGGGAATCCTTGGCTGTATCCTCGACACTGAAGTTGATCTGGTCGGTCGTGGCCGATTGCTCCTCTGTGGCTGCGGCGATCGCCGATGAGACGGAACTGATCTCGTCGATGATGTTCGCCACTTCGCCCGTAACCCCGCCCACCTCCGCGACCGCCTCCTTGATCGATGCAATCTGACCGGCGATCTCGAGCGTTGCATTGGCGGTCTGGCTCGCCAGAGCCTTCACCTCGCCGGCGACCACCGCGAAGCCGCGGCCTGCCTCCCCCGCCCG
Source organism: Methylocystis sp. (assembly GCA_020252485.1). Taxonomy (GTDB): domain Bacteria; phylum Pseudomonadota; class Alphaproteobacteria; order Rhizobiales; family Beijerinckiaceae; genus JADCCX01. The sequence goes on along the minus strand of JADCCX010000035.1, from coordinate 39,795 downwards.
CGCCGCCTCGATCGTGGCGTTCAGCGCCAGCAGGTTGGTCTGAGTGGCGATGCCGGTGATCACGCCGCCGATGTCGCCGATCTTCTGGACGGCCCGGTCAAGCGTCAGCAGGCTGCACTGCACCTTGTCCGTCGCTTCGCGCGCCTTGTCCGCCACATTCGCCGCCATCGCCGATTGATGCGCGATCTCGCGGGTGCTCTGGGCGAGCTCGGTGATGGAATTGGCGACCTTAAGGATATTGCTGGTGGAGCCGTCGAGCCGCTGCGAGGTCGTCACCATATGGATCTGCGTTTCCTGCGCATTGTTGGTGACGAGATCCACGGTGCCGCGGAGGTCGCGGCAGGTGCCGTTCATCTCGGCGACGAGTCCTTCCACCTGCCGGCGGATATCGTTCGACACATTCTCGATGAGACTGATCCGATGCCGGTCCAGCGCGCTCTCCCGCTCGGCATGGTGCTTGGCCTCCAGTCTGGCTGCGGTCGCGGCGAGCAGACTGTCCACCGCCCGGGACAAGGCGCCGATTTCCGTCCTGCGGTCGGAGAAGGCGGAGCGCGAGGCGACATTGCCTCGGGCCGCCGCTTCGATTGTCTTCTTGAGGCTGAGGAGGTTCGCCACCATCGCGTAGGCGAGATAGAGGCCGACCGCGAGCGACAGCAGGATCACCGCGGCGCTGATCGCAAATACCGTGAACACCTTGGTGTCAAGGTTTCGGACGCGGATCGACAGGCGCTCCTGCAGCGAATCCGCGGCGGCGCGCCAGAAGCGGTCGTAACTGGCAACGATAGGCCCGAGCGCGGGCCACGCGGGCGCCGGCTCCGCCGATCCGGCGGTGAAGGCCGGATCGGTGGCATAGCGCTTCAACGTATTGAGCAAGCCTCGGACCGAACGGCCGAGCGCCTCATAGGTTGCGGTGATGTCGGTCTTGACTTTGCCGTCCGGATTGCCGGCAATCGCGCGCAGCACCGATTTCTCGATCTCGAGATAATCGGATTCAAGAATGCCGATGGCGCCGAAGAGATCCGCCCGCTTGCGGTCGAGATCGGCATCGTTCTTCTGGATCGCTTTCGCGCTCTGCGCCAGCCGGATTGTTCGTTCCATCAGCCGCGGCAGGCGCATGGTCGTGACTTCCATGAGGTAGAACGAGTCGAGGTCGGGATCGAGCGTCAGGTTGGAGAGGTCGCCCACGCTGCGGATGAATTCATGGGCCTGGGCGATGGCCATGATGTTGGGCGTATTCCGCCCGATTGAGGGGCTGGGCCAGTTCGCATCCGCCAGCGCCCTGGTGAGCTTGTCGAAATCCTGGCTGCTATCGAGGACCGCCCGGTTCCGCTGGTTCGCCCCGACGAGTCGATCCTGGATATCCTTCCCGATGAGGTTGGAATGCTCGCCGAGCTGCACCTGCGACAGCATCGTTAAGGCGTCCCAGGCGGGACGGATACGCTCCAGCCCGTCGATCTCCTTCTGGCTGAAGGCGATGTCCTTCTGGAGCTGCTGGTGGAACATCGCACCAATCACGAAGGCTGGCAGGAAAGCGATGACGCCCGCGATGGCGAGCTGCAGCTTGAGGGAAAGATTGCGCGTCAAGGAGAGCATCTGACGTCAAGGCCTCATTGTTCTTGCCTAAAACGCATCGCGGCGGCCGTGCGGCTCGGCTCCTCAGCGGGCGAAGATGAGTCTAACTTTATTGAGTTAATTAAAGATTCCTCCGCTTTCGGCGCTGCACATGCGTTGCCGTTTTTTGCGCCAGCTTTCGTGCAACTGAGCTCTTGGTCGGCCATGCCAACAGAAAAGCGCCGCCCGGTGGGGCGGCGCTGCAATTCCCGGCCTTGATCGCTCGCGCGGCTTACTCGGCGCGGGCGGTCTCGCGCTCGGCCTTCTGCTTGCCTTCCAGATCCTCGCCGGTTTCCTGGTCGACGACCTTCATCGAGAGGCGCGTCTTGCCACGGTCATCAAAGCCCATGAGCTTGACCTTGACCTTGTCGCCTTCCTTGACGATGTCCTTGGTGTTGGCGACCTTCTCGCGCGAGAGCTGCGAGATATGGACAAGGCCGTCCTTGGAGCCGAAGAAGTTCACGAACGCGCCGAACTCCATCACCTTGACGACGGTTCCCTCGTAGATCTGGCCGATCTCGGGATCCGACGCGATGCCCTTGATCCAGTTCATCGCCGCCTGGATGGCCTTGCCGTCGGAAGCCGCCACGCGGATCGTGCCATCATCCTCGATGTTGATCTTGGTGCCGGTCTTCTCGGTGATCTCGCGGATCACCTTGCCGCCGGTGCCGATCACTTCGCGGATCTTGTCCGGGTTGATCTTGATCGTCTCGATGCGCGGCGCATGCTCGCCGAGGCTGGCGCGGGCGCCGGTCAGCGCCTTGGCCATCTCGCCGAGGATATGCTCGCGGCCGCCCTTGGCCTGGCCGAGCGCGACCTGCATGATCTCCTCGGTGATGCCGGCGATCTTGATGTCCATCTGCAGCGAGGTGATGCCGCTCATGGTGCCGGCGACCTTGAAGTCCATATCGCCCAGATGATCTTCGTCACCCAGGATGTCGGAGAGCACCGCGAAGCGCTTGCCTTCGAGGATCAGGCCCATGGCGATGCCGGCCACGGGCGCCTTCAGCGGCACGCCTGCGTCCATCAGCGAAAGCGAGGCGCCGCAGACGGTGGCCATCGAGGATGAGCCGTTCGACTCGGTGATCTCCGACACGACGCGGATCGTGTAGGGGAACTCGTGATGCGGCGGCAGCATCGGGCGGATGGCGCGCCAGGCGAGCTTGCCATGGCCGATCTCGCGGCGACCGGGCGAACCCATGCGGCCCGTCTCGCCCACGGAATAGGGCGGGAAATTATAGTGCAGCAGGAAGGTTTCCTTCGTGGTGCCCATCAGGCCGTCGATATACTGCTCGTCGTCACCCGTGCCGAGCGTGGCCACGACCAGCGCCTGCGTCTCGCCGCGCGTGAACAGCGCCGAGCCATGCGTGCGCGGCAGGATGCCGACTTCCGAGACGATGGGGCGCACCGTCTTCAGGTCGCGGCCATCGATGCGGATGCCATCATCGAGGATATTCCAGCGCACGATCTTGGCCTGGGCTTCCTTGAACTGGGCCTTGAGGGTTTCCTTGTCGAAGGTCTTCTTGCCATCGGGCGTGTCGGAGGCAAGCTCCTCGAACACCTTGGCCTTCACGGCATCGACGGCCTTGTAGCGCTCTGCCTTGGCGGTGATCTTGTAGGCCTTGCGCAGGTCCTTCTCGGCGAGCTTGAGCACGGCCTTCTCGACAACCGAATCGTCGGCGGGTTCGAAATCGCGCGGCTCCTTGGCGGCCTTCTCGGCGAGCTTGATGATGGCTTCCAGCACCGGCTGCCAGCCCTTCTGGCCGAACACGACGGCGCCCAGCATCACCTCCTCGGAAAGCTCCTTGGCTTCCGATTCGACCATCAGCACCGCGTCCTCGGTGCCGGCAGCCACGAGGTCGAGCACGCTTTCGTCCATCTGCGGCACGGTCGGGTTCAGCACATAGTCGCCGTTGATGTAGCCGACCTTGGCGGCGCCGACGGGCCCCATGAACGGCACGCCCGAAAGCGTCAGCGCCGCCGAGACGGCGACCATGGCCAGCACGTCGGTGTCGTTCTCGAGATCGTGCTGCAGCACAGTGACGACGATCTGCGTGTCATGACGGTAGCCCTGCGGGAACAGCGGGCGGATCGGGCGGTCGATCAGGCGGGAGATCAGCGTCTCCTTCTCGGTCGGCCGGCCTTCGCGCTTGAAATAGCCGCCGGGGATGCGGCCGGCGGCGAAGGTCTTCTCCTGGTAGTTCACGGTGAGCGGGAAGAAATCGATTCCCGGCTTCGGCTCCTTGGCCGAAACGACGGTGGCGAGCACGACGCTCTCGCCATAGGTGGCGACGACGGCGCCGTCGGCCTGCCGGGCGATCTTGCCCGTTTCGAGCGTGAGCTTGCGCCCCGCCCAGTTGATGGAAACTTTCTGATGATCAAACATGGTCAGCTTTCATGTCTGCGCCGGGGCCTTCCGGGGCAGCGGTAGCGGCGGACCAAACGCCAAAAGCCATGCGCAAGACGGCGAGAAGCCCGGATGCGTGAGCATCCCGGACGTCCGGCGATCCTGCCATGGCTGATGTCATTATGGTCTGCCAGCGGTGCGACGGCCCCATTGCCGGCGCGCGTGAGAGGCTCTCCCCGCAAGGTTGCGGAGCGGGCCGAATGGGCTCAACGGCGGATGTTGAGCTTGGCGATGAGGGCCTTGTAGCGGGCCTCATCCTTGCGCTTGAGATAATCGAGCAGGGTGCGGCGCTGCGACACCATCTTCAACAGGCCACGGCGGGAATGGTTGTCCTTCACGTGGGTCTTGAAATGCTCGGTGAGGTTGACGATGCGCTCCGTCAGGATGGCCACCTGGACTTCAGGCGAGCCGGTATCCATCGGCTTGGTCGCATTCTCCGCAATGACCGCAGTCTTGCGTTCGGCAGTGATCGACATCGGGAACTCCTGTCAAATAGAGGAAACAAAAGGCCCGGCCGGGATGTCGTCCAGCCGGGTCTGCGGGCGCTATAGGGGAAAGGCGGGGGATGGGCAAGGGGGGCATCGATCCACCCCCTCATGTCGAGGCCCGAGCGTGAGCGAGCCGCCACATAAACCCTCATGTCGAGGCGCTCGCCTCTGGCGAGCCTCGAGACACGGTCAGGATATGGCGCTGGAATCGGAGGGTTTCTCGAGGCTGGCCTTCGGTCAGCGCCTCGAAATGAGGATGGAAAAAATTGGGCTTGCCACTTACAGCCCCCGCCAGTCCCGCCTCGCTGCATGCCGGATGTGAAGGATTTCAATTGCTTCCGCCCGCTACCCAATCCTCCCGTCCGTGGCGCACACGCAGAATGAGCGCCGCGCCGTCCGCTTCCACGATGTAAACGATCAGATGGGCTTTGTGCGGATGGATACGCACTGGCGGCTTGATCTCACGCCGTTCACGGGCCATCTGCGGATGGCTGCCGATCATTTCAAAGACCTGTTCCAATTCGCGATGATAGCGCTCCGCCTGAACAGGCCCAAACAGCCGGGCACCCTCAAGGAACAGGCCGATGATATCCTCTTCGGCTTTTCGCGTTAGTCGGAAGGCCAAGTTGTCACGCCGCAGAGCGCGGTTTGGCTTGCAGCCTGGCTTCGTCCAGCAATTCGGCCATCGACCTCTTGCCGATTCCGCTCGCCAGGCCTTCGTCGATCAGGGCCTGCATTGCGCCGATCTTTTCGGAGCTCTCCTGATCCTTGCGGATCAGATCACGCACATAGTCGCTGACGCTTGCATAGAGCCCGCTCTCAACGCGCCGCTGCACGTAATCGCGCATCAGATCGGGCACGGAAATGTTGATGGTCGCCATGGCTGCCTCCTGCGGCTCTGATGGCATAAAATGACAAAGATTGCCAGTCATTGAACGTTCTGGCCCTCGCGAGGCGGCCCCCGACCTCACCCCCACTTCAGCTTTGCAATCGCGAACATGCCAACCCCCAGCAGCACCAGCATCAGCCCCGCAAAGAGGCAGAGCCATTTCAGCCTTGTGGCCTGCGAGGCGCGGCGCACGGCCGTCTCGTCGAGCCGCGGATAGGTCTTGAGCAGCTTGCGGATGGCGCTGCCTTCGTCGAGATCGACGATGGCCGCAGCGGCCACCAGCAGGCCGCCGAGGAAGGGCAGCCAGGAGAGCAGCGACCATTTCTCCGCATAGAGCGCCGAGGCGGTCCACATGCCCGCCGCCGCGCCGGAAATGCCGTAGGCGATGATGAAGGCCAGCTCGATCCGGTACTGGATCCGGAGATAATCCTTGCGGCCCTCAGCGCCCAGCCGCTGGAAATAGCCCGCCACATCTTCTGTGCTGTAGCCGAAGAAGCGCATGTCGAGCGCATGGTCGCCGGGATGGCCCGTCATCAGCCGCTCCAGCGCCAGCCGCATGCGGTGGCCCAGCCAGATGAGGGCGACGCAACCGATAATGAGGAAATAGAATGTGCGGCGCATTCCCGTCGCTTAGCACCCGGCATTGCTCTTCGCCACGCTGGCGGCGGCTTTTTCCTCCCGGCCTTTCCATCAGCCGTCCGGGACGTTACATCTCGGGGCATGACCGACACGCTCAGGATCGCCGTCGCGCAGCTTAATCCCATTGTCGGAGACATCGCCGGCAATGCCGCGAAAGCGCGCGCCGCACGCGCCGAAGCCGCCGCCATGGGCGCGGATATCCTGGTGCTGACGGAGCTGTTCCTCTCCGCCTATCCGCCGGACGACATGGTGCTTAAGGAGGCTTTCCTCGATGCCTGCCGCGCCGCTATCGATGAACTGGCGCGCGAAACGGCGGATGGAGGTCCGGCTATCATCATCGGCACGCCCTGGGGCATCGGCAAGCGCAAGGCCGGCGAGCGCGATGCGCAGAAGGATGGCTTCGAGGTCTACAACGCCGTCTGCGTGCTGATGGATGGCCGCATCGCCGCCGTCCGCTTCAAGAACGATCTGCCGAATTATGGCGTCTTCGATGAGAAGCGCGTCTTCGATGCGGGGCCGCTGCCCGGCTCCGTCGCGATCAAGGGGGTGCGCGTCGGCATTCCGATCTGCGAGGATATCTGGGGTCCGGATGTCGTCGAATGCCTGGCCGAAACGGGCGCTGAAATCCTCATCGTGCCGAATGCCTCACCCTACCGCCGCGGGCGGATGACCGAGCGGCTGAACACGATCGTTGCCCGCGTCACCGAAAGCGGGCTGCCGCTGATCTATGTGAACCAGGTCGGCGGACAGGATGAGCTTGTCTTCGACGGCGGCTCGCTTGGCCTCAATGCCGATCGCAGCCTCGCCTTCCAGCTGCCGGCTTTCGTGGAGACGATCGCGCTCACGACCTGGACGCGCGAGAAGGGCAGCTTCGTCTGCAAGGGCGGGCCTGTCACGCCGGTCGAGGATGGCGAGGAGGCCGATTACGAGGCCTGCGTGCTGGGCCTGCGCGATTACGTCGACAAGAACCGCTTTCCCGGCGTGGTGCTGGGGCTCTCGGGCGGCATCGATTCGGCGATCTGCACCGCCATGGCGGTTGATGCCCTGGGCGCCGACCGCGTGCATTGCGTGATGATGCCTTATCTCTACACCTCCGGCGAAAGCCTCGCCGATGCGAAGGGCGTGGCCGACGCCACCGGCGTCCGCTACGATATCGTGCCCATCCAGGCGGCGGTCGAGGGGCTCGAATCGACGCTGGCGCCGGTCTTCGCCGGCCGCGAACGCGACATCACGGAAGAAAACCTGCAAAGCCGCGTGCGCGGCACGATCCTGATGTCGATCTCCAACAAGTTCGGCCCGATGGTCGTGACCACCGGCAACAAATCCGAGATGTCGGTGGGCTATTGCACGCTCTACGGCGACATGAATGGCGGCTTCAACCCGATCAAGGATCTCTACAAGATGGAGGTCTTCCGGCTCTGCGCGCTCCGCAACCGCTGGAAGCCCGCCTGGGCGAAGGGTCCAGATGGCGTGGTGATCCCCGAGAACATTCTGGTGAAGCCGCCGTCAGCAGAGCTGCGCGAGAACCAGAAGGATCAGGATTCACTGCCGGAATACGAAGTGCTGGATGCAATTCTCCAGCGCCTCGTCGAACGCGAGATGCGCGTTTCGGACATCGTGGCGGATGGCTATCCGCTCGACGTCGTGCGCAAGGTCGAGCGGCTGCTTTACATCGCCGAATACAAGCGGCGGCAGTCGGCGCCCGGCGTCAAGGTGACGACGAAGGCCTTCGGCCGTGAACGGCGCTACCCGATCGTCAACCGCTTCCGCGATCCCGGCACGGGAAGCTACGCGCCGGACAAGGCGATCGCGCCCGAAATCGTGCGGGCGCAGACGGATGTCATCGACTTCTGATTGCGCAAGCTTCTATGCAGCCTTGCTGCCGGTCTTCTCTCTATGCAGCGTTGCTGCCGGTCTTCGCAGCCGGCTTGCCGGTCTCTTTGGTGAGACGCGACGCCTGCTTCTGCCAGCCTTCCCGCTCGATCCGCCCCGGAAAGCCGAGCTTTGCGTTGATGGCGGCGATTTCCTCCGGCGTCCAGGCGGCGATCTGCCGGAATTGCCGGACACCGAGTTCGTTCAGCCTGGCCTTGAGTTTCGGCCCGATGCCGATAATGCGCTCCAGATCATCTGGCGCGGCCTCCGGCATTACGGGAGCCTTCGGAGCTTTCTCGGCCTTCGTCGCCTTGCCCGGGATCACGGCGACGGCTGCCGTGGCCGCAAGCGTCATGACCGGCGCTACCGTCGCCGACCGTGCCGCTTCGCCTTCGGATGCCACGGAGACGGCGACAGGCGTCAGCTCGTCAGCCGACGAAGAAGGCTCGGCGGTTGCTTGCGAAATGGGGACAAGGATTTCCGAAGCGGTAGATGCGGGAGCCATGATGCGAAACGGCATCAGCCAGAACCGGAAGGCCGCTTCCAGGATGTCCCTCTGCATGGTTCCTGCTTGCTGCAGCAGATCAACAGTCGGACCGTGAGAGGGGAGCAGCGAGAAAGGATTCGTGGCTACGACAGACGCGAAGCGGTTGGCGGCCTTCGATGAATCGTCGTTTTCGGGAGCAATGAACGTCATGGGAGCCTCCTTGTTGCAGCTTAGCAAACATGCTGCACCGCAACATGACAAAGATCAATCCGGCGACATGGCCATGACATGGAGCGGCAAAGACAGGGCGTGGCAAAAAACCCGCTGTTTCCAGCGGGTTTTTCGGGATCGGAGGGCCTTTCGGACGCTACCGTCGCTTTGAAATCGTTCAGTCGCAGATGCGGACGCGGCGGATGACGACCGTGTCATGATCAACCACCTGCCGAACCTTCTTGAAATAGCAGTTCTGTGGGTAGGCCGGTGCGTAGCCCTCGTAGGCCGGCTGATAATAGGTCGGGCTATAGCTCGGCACATATCCGTAGGCCGGCGCGGCATAGGCTGGCTGCGCGGCGCCCGCGATTAGCGCGCCTGCGGCGATGCCCCCGATCAGCCCGGCTGCGACGGCCGCACCGCGGTACGGGCGATAGCCCCGATAGCCCCGATAGCCATAGCGGTAGGCGGGACGATAGCCGCCGCGATAAGCGCCGCGATACCCGCCATGGTAGCCAGGTCCGGCCCAACCTGCGCGCGGACCCCATTGGGCCTGGGCGCTCTCGGTCGAGACAACGGTTGCTCCGGTCGACAGCGCCAGCACGGCGGCGGCGCCCACGGCGGCCTTCTTCAGATGGGAAACAAGATTCGACATGGGCGTCATCCTTCAATTCCGGCGACCGGCGAGAGCCAACGATTGCGGTTCCGGACCGGCAAGTGTTCTACTCTGGGACAGCTGACGGCAATCTGAACGTCCCTTGCAGGAATCCTGCCTTTTTTGTTCAGATCGTTTTTCTGATGCCGGTTTGCGGCGATTTTTAGTCGCTTGTCGCCGTTTGCGATGCTGACGCCATCGAAGAAACGGTGGTTTCAGCCCGGTTCTGGCGAGGCTGATGTAACGTCGGATCAGCGCAAACGTTCCGAAAGCTGACAAAGAGAAGCCAGGTCGGCATTGGCGAAGGCGATGCGCAGCCAGGACTCCTGTCCCGGTCCGAAGTAGCTGCCCGGCAGGGCAAGGACGCCATTTTCAACCGCCATCCGGCGCGCCAGGGCGGCCGCGCCGCCTTCGCTCTCTGGCGGCTTCACATAGGCGAAATAGGCGCCGACCGAGGCGGCCTGCCAGGAATTCAGCGGCCGCATGGCCTCCCGGAAAGCGGCCGCCCGTTCGGCGATCGCCCGCCGGTTCTGCTCGCGCCAGGCCAGCGTTTGCGGAATCGCCCCGGCGAGCGCGATCTGCCCGACGCGCGGCGGGCAGATCTGGATCGTATCGAGCACCTTGGCCAGGCCGTTCATGATCCGCGCCGGCGCGGTGATGGCTCCCAGCCGGTAACCGGGCAGGCAATAGGCCTTCGAGAAGCTGTAAAGCTGCATCACATGATCGGGGATGCCGTCGGCGAAAAGGTCATGCGCCCGCGCCTGGGCGGGCGGCAGGAAATCGCGGTAGGTCTCGTCGAGAACGAGCCAGAGGCTGCGGGATGCCGCGAGCTCGCAGAAGGAGCGGATCGTCCCGGCCGGATAGACGGCGCCTGTCGGATTGTTGGGCGTGACAAGGATGATCGCACGGGTCTGCGGTGTGATCAGCCGGGCCGCTTCCGCCGGATCGGGAACGAAGCCGTTTCCGGCATGGCAGGGAAGCGGAATTGTCCCGATGCCGAGCATGTCGAGCGCCATCTTGTGGTTGAAATACCAGGGCGCCGGCAGCATGACCGCATCGCCCGCCCGGGCGATCGCGAGCATCGCCATCAGGAAGGCCTGATTGCAGCCGGAGGTGATCACGCTGGCATCCGGTCCGATGGCGGCGCCATAGGCGCGGCTCAGCTCGTCAGCATAGGCAAGGCGCAGGCGGTCCTCGCCGCGGATCGGGCCATAGCGGGCGCTGGCGGGGTCGGCGGCTGCGGCCTGCAGCGCCTCCATAAGCAGCGCGGGCGGAGCCTGCGCCGGGGCGGCCTGCGACAGATCGATGGCTGGCCCTCTCGACCCGTCGTAGGTCTGCAGCCAGGCCTTGGCCTCCGGAATCGGCGGCGTGCCCGTGTCCGCGACCAGCGGGTTCACCGGAGCATTCATGGCGAAGCTCCCAGCAATCGGGCGATTGCGCCGTCCAGCGCATCGAAATGATCGATCACGGCATCGGCGCCAAGATCGCGCACATGGATGTTGGTATAGCCGAACGTGACCCCGATGACCGGGATCGCCGCATTCTTCGCCGTATCGATGTCGGTCTTGGAATCGCCGACCATGATGGCGCGGGCCGGGTCGCCGGCGGCGCGCGCGATCGTCAGGCGCAGATGGCCGGGATCAGGCTTGAACACCGGAAAGGTGTTCTTGCCGGAGACGAAGGCGAAGCGGTCAAGAACGCCGAGCTTGCCGAGCAGTTCGAGCGCGTGCTCTTCCAGCTTGTTGGTGCAGACCGCCAATGTGAAGCCCTCCTCGGCGAGACGGTTCAGCGCCGGAACCACACCGGGGAACAGCACCGTGTGGATGGCGATGTTGCGGAGGTAATGGTCCAGGAAAAGGCTGTAGAGCGCTTCCAGCCGTTCCTCGTCGAGCGGCATGCTGGAAGCGTCGAAGCCCCGCTGGATCAGGGGCCGGGCCCCAGCTCCGATCAGGTCGCGCGCCCGCTCGAAGGGCAGCGGCGGCAAGCCCTCCTGCGCCAGCACGACATTCAGGGTCGCGATCAGGTCCTGGGCGGTATCGGCGAGGGTTCCGTCAAGATCGAAGACGACGATGGGAGAAGGAGGCATTGGGCTTCCAGAAAAAATCCCGGTTGCCACGCGCGTCAACGCTTGTCCATGGCCCATATGCCGGCGAAAGGCCGTGAATCCGGGGTAACAAGCGAGCTCCATCCCTCCCCTTGACGGGGAGGGTCGGCGGCGAAAGCCGCCGGGGAGGGGTGATCATGAGGGTGAAAAAGAGGAAAGCCCCCCACCCGGCCTCGCTGCGCTCGGCCACCCGCCCCGCAAGGGGGCGGGATGGGTGCTCATGGAGGCGATCGTTCACCCGGGTTCAGGGCCGTGATACCGGCGATCAATCTGGACCACCAACGATATCGATTGGACGGCGTCCGGAAAGCATGGTCTGCAGGGAGGCATCGGCCAATGAGGGCCGTTGGCCGGATAGCCGCGCTTTCGTGATCGAGACCTTGCCCTTCTTCGCCGTGCTGGCGAGCGCCCTGTTGCACGCGACCTGGAACGCGATCGCCCGCTCCGGTCCCGAACCCGGCGATGTCCTGGCCAGCGGCGTGATGGCCTCCGGCCTGATCAGCATTCCGTTCTTGCTGTGGTTCGGCATGCCCTCCGCGCAATCGCTGCCATGGTTGTTTGCAGGCGTCGTGATCAACACGATCGGCATCCGGCTGGCGATGGCCGCCTATCGCAGCGCGAGCTTTGGCCTCGCCTATCCCGTCATGCGCGCCGGCATTCCCTTGCTCACCCTGCCGATCGGTGTGGTGATCCTGGGCGAATGGCCGAGGCCCGCAGGCGTCGTCGGTGTGTTGCTGATTGCGAGCGCCCTGATCATGCTGGCTCTGGCGGCGCGGCGCTCCGGCAAGTCGGAGATGCGCGGTCTTGGCTATGCATTGCTCGCTGCTGTTGCCGGTGCGGGCTATGTCACGGCCGATGCGGGCGGCGTGCGCCTCAGCGGCAATATCTTCGGCTATGCCTTTCTCGTTGCCCTCGGCAATGCTCTCGCGATCGGCTGCATGTATGTGGCTGAGGGGCGCAATCCGGTTGCCATGTTTCCCCGCCATGCCCCCCGGGCCTTCGTGATTGCCGCCTTCTCGACATCGAGTTTCCTGCTCTATGTCTGGGCGCTCTCGCAAACGCCTGTGGCTCTGGCCGCCGCTTTGCGGGAGGTCAGCGTGCTCTTCGCTGTCGGCATTGCGCAATATGTTCTGAAAGAGGAGGTGGGCCGCTTCCAGTGGCTGGCGGCGGCCCTGGCCGTGGCGGGCGTTGTCGCCATCCGCATTGCCTGACCTTGCGCCGCTTCCGGAAATCTCCCACATAGAGGCGCTCACGTTAGGCAAGCAGGACCGTCATGCGCCTTGATGACATCAGCCAGTCGGACAATGTTGAAGATCGCCGTGGTTCCGGCGGCGGCATGATCGGCGGCGGGCTTGGCATCGGCGGCATGCTGCTCGCCGGAGCGCTTGCCTGGTTCCTCGGCATCGATCCGCGCATCGTGATGGGCGGCGCGGAGATGCTCTCCCGCGGCGCAGGCAGCCTGACCCAGAGCAGCAGCGGCACGCGCGGACCCGTCAAGGACGAGCTTGGCCAGTTCGCCTCCAAGGTGCTGGAGGCGAACGAACGGGTGTGGAAGCAACAGTTGCCCCAGCAGGCCGGCCAGCTGGTGCGGGGCGCGGAGGGTATGCGCTTTCAGGATCCGGGCATGGTGCTCTATGCCGGCGGCACGCGGTCCGGCTGCGGATCAGCGCAAGCGGCCATGGGGCCATTCTATTGTCCGCTGGATCGCAAGGTTTACCTCGATACGTCGTTCTTTCAGGAAATGGCGACGCGGTTGCGCGCGGGAGGCGATTTCGCCTATGCCTATGTGATCGCGCATGAAGTGGGGCATCACCTGCAGAATCAGCTCGGCATCCTGCCGCAGGTGCAGCAGCGCCAGCAGCAGGTTTCAAAGCGCGAGGCCAATGCGCTTTCTGTGCGGACCGAATTGATGGCCGATTGTTTCGCGGGCGTTTGGGCCCATCATGCCAGCGGCATGATCAAGCTTGATGAGGGCGACGTGCGCGAGGCGATGAATGCTGCGCAGGCCATCGGTGACGACAAGCTGCAGAAGCAGGCGCAGGGCTACGTGGTGCCGGACAGCTTCACGCATGGCTCTTCGGAGCAGCGCACGCGGTGGTTCATGCAAGGCTTGAAGACCGGCCAGCTCGGCCAGTGCAACACCTTCGCGGCGCGCGATATCTGATCGCAGGTGCTGGCGCGAGTTCTGCCAGGGTGGCCTGCAGCAAGCGTCTATTCGATGAAAGGTTGACGTGGCGGCTGGGCGGCTCCACATCGCTTTGCGGAGAGCTTTATGTCACGCATCGACGAATCCAAACCGTTCCTCCCCGTCGGCATCGCGGTGCTGACGGTATCCGACACCCGGACGCTCGCTGACGACCGCTCGGGCGATGTGCTCGTCGAAAGGCTCACCGCCGCCGGCCACCGGCTGGCCGGCCGGGCCATCGTCCCCGACGATGTCGAGGCGATCCGCGCGTCAGTGCGGGCCTGGATAGCCGATGCCGCAGTCGATGCCGTGATCACCACGGGCGGCACCGGCTTCACGGGACGCGACGTGACGCCCGAAGCGCTGGAGCCCCTGTTCGAGAAGCGGATGGACGGCTTCTCTTTCGTGTTCCACCAGATCTCCTTCCAGAAGATCGGCACCTCGACCATTCAATCGCGCGCCACCGCCGGCGTGGCCGGGGGAACCTACATCTTCTGCCTGCCCGGATCGCCGGGAGCCTGCAAGGATGGCTGGGACGGCATTCTGGCGATGCAGCTCGATTTCCGGCACCGGCCCTGCAACTTCGTCGAGATCATGCCGCGGCTCGACGAGCATCTGCGGCGTCCAAAGGCCAAAGGCGCGGCCGTCTGACGGTCAGCGGCCGCCGCTGCGTGCGACCGTCATCGGCGCCATGCGGATTTTGCCCGAAACCCGGGCCGTCTTTCCAGTGAAACCGGGTGTGACGAGGCAGCTTCTGGGCAGGAGCAGGCCATGCGTCAGCGGCAGCCGGCCGGCTGACAGGGCAATCCACCTCAACACCATGCGCGGCCCGAAATTCTCTGGCCGAAAGGCGATCGCGCCATCACCTGCCGGCAACCCATGGCGCTGGAACATGCGGTTGAGATGCATCGGCCAGCCCGGCTCGAGCAGGGCGCCCGCCTCGAAAGCCAGCACATGCGGCGTCTTGATCTGTGCGGCGAGAACGGCTGGCAGGTGTTCGGTCTCAACCCCCTGCTCCAGCCGGCATCCCGATGCGTCGGCCAGCTTATCAAGATCGGCGCTCTGCGACTGCGAAACGACGAGGGCCCGCCCGAGCAGACCGTCGATGACGCCTTCGATCAGTCCCGCCAGCGTGCGGGCGGCGCGCTCCGGATCCGGCCCTGAAAAGATGACAGCATCGAACATGATCCGTTGCTTGCCACGGGCTTGCGCAAAGGGCTAGCCAAACAGAAATGCGTTCTCTATATCGAACGGTTCGGACTGAATGCAGGAATTTCGACAGGTTTCCCCGGCGTGCCGCGCAGCAAGAAAAAGGTGTTCATCGCCCATGGGCCGCAGGCGGACGAACCGGACAGCCTCATTGTCCGCTTTCCCGCCGACCAGCCGCTGGTGCTCGATTCCGGCGCGGCCATCGCACCGCTGCAGATCGCCTACCAGACCTATGGCTCCCTGAACGAGGCCCGCAGCAATGCGGTGCTCGTCTGCCATGCGCTCACCGGCGATCAGCATGTGGCGAACGAGAATCCGGTGACGGGCAAGCCCGGCTGGTGGGAGACATTGATCGGTCCCGGCCGCATCATCGATACGGACCGCTATTTCGTCATCTGCTGCAATGTGGTCGGCGGCTGCCTGGGGTCGACGGGCCCAGCCTCGCTCAATCCCGCCACGGGCAAGCCTTATGCGCTTGATCTGCCGGTCGTCACGATCCGCGACATGGTGCGCGCCCAGGCGATGCTCATCGATCACCTCGGCATCGACAGCCTGTTCGCCGTGGTTGGCGGCTCGATGGGCGGCATGCAGGTGCTGGAATGGGCATCGACTTACCGCGATCGGGTTTTCGCGGCGATGCCGATCGCGACAGCGGCGAAGCATTCGGCGCAGAATATCGCCTTCCACGAGGTTGGCCGGCAGGCCATCATGGCGGATCCGGCCTGGGCCGGCGGGCGCTACCGCGAGCAGGCGCAGCGGCCCGAGAAGGGCCTCGCGGTCGCCCGCATGGCTGCCCATATCACCTATCTGTCGGAGCCCGCCCTCCAGCGGAAGTTCGGCCGCAAGCTGCAGGACCGCGCTGCGCCCACCTTCTCTTTCGATGCGGATTTCCAGGTCGAAAGCTACCTGCGCTACCAGGGTTCGAGCTTCGTCGAGCGTTTCGACGCCAACAGCTACCTCTACCTCACCCGTGCAATGGATTACTTCGACCTGGCGGCCGATCACGGCGGTATTCTGGCGAAAGCGTTCGCCGGAACGAAGACGCGGTTCTGCGTCGTCTCGTTCACCTCCGACTGGCTGTTCCCCACAGCCGACAGCCGGGCTTTGGTGCATGCATTGAATGCTGCGGGCGCGCTGGTCTCCTTCGTCGAGATCGTCAGCGATAAGGGGCACGACGCCTTCCTGCTGGAAGAGCCCGAGTTCTTCGCGACGCTGCGCGGCTTCGTGATGGCTGCGGCGAAGGCGAGGGGGCTGGCGTGACCATCTCCGATCCGCACCTGTCGATGGGGCCGGGCGCCCGCGTCGATCTCCTGATGATCGCCGACATGGTGGAGCCCGGCAGCCGCGTGCTCGATGTCGGCTGCGGAGATGGCGCGCTTCTCAAGCTGCTGGCCGAGGCGAAGGGCGTCGATGCGCGCGGCATCGAGCTTTCGCGCGATGGCGTCGCCAATTGCGTGACGCGCGGTCTCGCTGTGATCCAGGGCGATGCCGATACGGACCTTGTCGATTATCCGGACGATTCCTTCGATTACGTCATCCTGTCGCAGACCATTCAGGCGACGCGCAATCCGCGCCGGGTGCTGGAACAGATGTTGCGCGTCGGCCGGCGCGCCATCGTCTCCTTCCCGAATTTCGGCCATTGGCGTGTCCGCCGCGACCTGCTGATGAAGGGCCGCATGCCGGTGACGGAGAACCTGCCGGACGCCTGGTACGATACGCCCAACATCCATTTCTGCACGATCAACGATTTCCACGAATTGGTTAAGGAGATCGGGGCTGTGACCGAGCGGGCGCGGGCGCTGAATGCTTCAGGCCAGCTGTTGCGGCTCGATGCGCCCTGGTGGTTCTGGAATGTTTTTGGCGAGCAGGCCGTTTTCCTGCTGAAGCGGAAATAGCCGTCACGCGGTCCCGAACATCGGCCCGCCCTTGTGAGCGGGAAAGCCGTAGCCGTGCACCATGACGAGGTCGATATCCTCGGCGCGCGCCACGATCCCCTCGTCCAGGATCGCGCGGCCTTCTGCCCGCATGGCGGCCAGCAGCGCCTCGCGGATCGTCGCCTGCGAGAAGGTCTTCTGCGGGATATCCCGGCGCGCCGCATCGGCATGGATCAGCGCCGTCACGTCCGGGTCCGGCTGTCCCTGCCGCGCGCCCTCTGGATAGGCGTACCAGCCCTTGCCGTTCTTGCGGCCAAGCCGCCCGGCCTCCACCAGCAGCTCCACGAGGCCTAGCCGCCGCCCATCGGCCGCGAGGGCGGGTTTCAGCTTGCGGTTGGCATAAGCGATCTCGATCCCGGCCATGTCCTGAACGGCGAAGGGGCCCATAGGAAAGCCGAAGTCAGTCATCGCGCCGTCCACTACCTCTGGAGCAGCACCCTCTTCGACCATGGTTTCCGCCACGATCCGGTAAGCTTTGAGGATACGGTTGCCGCAGAATCCTTCGCAGACGCCGGTGATAACGGGGATCTTGCCAAGCTTGCGCCCAAGCGCGACGCCGGTCGCCAGCACCGGCGGTGAAGTCTTCGCGCCGCGCACTACCTCCAGCAACCGCATCACATGGGCGGGGGAGAAGAAATGCAGGCCCAGGAAGCGGGACGGCTCCTTCAGTCCCGCCGCGATGGCATCGAGGTCGAGATAGGAGGTGTTGGTGGCCAGCATGCAATCCGGCCGCACGACGGCTTCCAGTTTTGCGAACACCTCATGCTTGACCGCCAGATCCTCAAACACCGCCTCGATGACGGCATCGCAGCCACGAAACAGCGCGAAATCGGTCGTGATCGCCAAAGCGGCTTCTAGTTCCGCAGCTCTGGCGCTTGTCAGGCGTCGGGATTGAATGGCCGCCTCGAAGAGTTCCGCCATCCTGCCCCGGCCCCGCTCCATCGCCTCGGACGAGCTTTCGGCCAGGACCACCCGCAATCCGGCATTGAGGGCGGCGAAGGCGATCCCGCAGCCCATCAGCCCGGCGCCCACGACGCCAAGCGTGCCGATGGCCAGCGGCTTGACGCCCTGGAGTTCCGGCGATCGCCCGGCATTCCGTTCGGCCAGAAAGAGCCGGCGCAAGGCCTTCGCTTCCCGGCTGGCGCGCAGTTGCAGAAAGGCGGCGCGCTCTTCGGCGAGGCCTTCCGCAAAGGGAAGCGATGCTGTCGCCTCCATCAGTGCAAGCGCTGCAAGCGGCGCCCGCTGGCCGCGGGCCGCCTTCGTTACCTCCGCCCTCAAGGCTTCCAGAGTCTCGGGGTTGGGCCGGGCCGCTTCCCGCTCGCTCAAGGCCAGGCTCGTGGGAAAGACTTGGGCATTCGCCGCCCGGCCGGACGCGATCAGGTCGATTGCAGCCTGCAGCACCGGGCCATCGACGATCTGGTCGATCAGGCCGAGCCGCAGCGCCTCAATCGCTGTCACCGGCTTGCCGCCCGTCACGATCCGCACGGCGGTGTCGAAGTTGGTGAGGCGCAGCAGCCGCTGGGTGCCGCTGGCGCCGGGGATCAGGCCGATCTTCACTTCCGGAAAGCCGAAGGATGTGCCGGGTTCCGCGAGCCGGGCGCGGCAGGCCAGGGCAATTTCGAGCCCGCCGCCAAGCACACTCCCATGCAGCGCCGCAACCAGCGGCTTGCTGCAGGCGGTGATGGCCGCGATCACGGCTGGAAGTTGCGGCTCCCCCAGCGGCCGATCCATCTCGCCGATGTCGGCCCCGGCGATGAAGGTGCGGCCCGCCGTTGCGATGACGGAGCCCTGCAAGGCGGGATCCATCTCGACCGCCCTGACGGCCGCAATCAGCCCGCTCCGGACCGGCGTGGAGAGAGCATGCACGGGTGGATTGTCGACTGTGATGACAGCGACGGACCCTGTGATCGTGGCGGTTACGGCATTCATATCGAAACGGGCTGGCAAGCCTCTGAACCCTTAAGGCAATTATCCGGGCCTTCCAAGCCGGGCGGTCCGCCCGGCATCATCCAAATGGATGAATATACAGCGCCATCCTGTGATATCTCCTTGAAATCATGAAAATATTTTTTGCCGTCAGGTGACAATTCACGTCACAATTCCCAGTTATGTCTCATGGGAAGCGCCGGGACCGATCAACCCGTCACCGCAGCCCGAGGAGGATGAGATTCCCATGTCACCCGAAGAGAAGAATGTCATTGGCGGCATTTTCGAGCGTCTGAAGACCGCAGCCACAGCGCAGCGCGATCCCGAGGCCGAGAAGTTCATCGCCGATCAGATCAAGCTCCAGCCCTATGCTCCCTACGTCATGGCGCAGGCAGTTTACGCTCAGGAGCAGGCGCTGACCGGCCAGCAGCAGCAGATCGAGCAGCTTCAGGCGCAGATCCAGCAGCTTGAAGCCTATGTCCAGCAGGTCCAGCAGGCGCAGCAGCAGCAGCAGAGCGGCGGGTTCCTTGGCGGCTTGTTCGGCGGCGGCGCGAAGGCGCCTCCTCCGCCGGTTCCCGCGCCAGGCCGCGCGCCGTTCCAGCGTGGCCCCATGGGCGGCCCGCAAGGCGGTCCTCCGCAGGGTCCCTGGGGCGGTCAGCAGGCTGCGGCCGCGGGCCCCTGGGGCGGCCAGCAGATGCAGCAGCCCCAGCAGCGCGGCGGCATGGGCTTCCTCGGCACGGCGGCTTCCGCTGCTGTCGGCGTCGCAGGCGGCATCATGGCCGCGAATGCGCTGAGCAGCATGTTCTCCGGCAATAATGCCGGCGGCGCACAGGCGGCTGCCGCACCGGCACCGGCAGAGGCCGTTGCTCCCGCGCATGACCAGCAGGCGACCGGTCCCGACACCGGCTATGGGCCTGACTTAGCGTCTTATGATGATGGCGGCGACTTTGGCGGCGGCGACGATTGGGCCTGAGCCCCGCTCGCACAGGTTCCAGACATTGAAGGCCAGTCGCAAGACTGGCCTTTTTCATTGAGGAGGCCGGCTTTACGGGGCGAGCCACTTCGATAGCAGCCGCTCATCATTCCAGCGAAACAGCGCGCGGCGATGGCCTGCGACAGCCAGATAGAGCCATTCGAGGCTCTCGATCCTGATCGTAATCGCGCAGAAATTGGCCCGGCCGGCGGCCGTTTCGGTCTCGCTGACGGGCGGCAGGATGAAATCCCCGCCGCTGCCGACCGGCGTGCCGGGGCCGGGCACGATTCCGTAACATTGGCGGCTCATCAGGCGCGATCCCGCCCAGGCGGCATCGGCGATGGGATCGCCGGTGTGAAGCGTGGCGCTGCCCGCGATTCTGAGCTGGATCTTCGCTGTGGGATCGTAGAAGTGGAGGCCCACGCGCGGGTCGCGGCCAATCTCCTCCACCTTATCGGAGCGCGCATCAGTATGCAGCCGGAGCGATCGCTCCTGCACATCGCAGCCGCGCAGGATCAGCGTCCGCAGCCGGGGACGACCGTCCAAGCCGAGGGTAGCGAGTGTGGGGTGATGGAAGGGTGAGCGCCGGTCCGCCACGCCCCGCGCGATCCGCCGCCAGCTTTCCGCCAGCGTATCGTCGAGATCCTCGTAGAACGATGGAAGCCGCGCTGGATCGTCCGTCCCGCTCATGATCCGTCGCCGCCCGCCCGGCGTTCCTTGATGATCAGCATGATGTTGCGCAAGTAGATGAACACGGCCAAGGCCTGGCCCAGGATGATGATCGGCTCGCGCCGCACGATCCCGTAGATCAGCAGCATCATGCCGCCGCCCATCGACAGAAACCAGAAGGCCATGGGAACGACGCTTTTGCCGGCCTTCTCGCTGGCGAACCACTGGATCACGAAGCGGGCCGTGAACAGCGCCTGGGCGGCAAGACCAAAGGCCAGCCAGAAATCGAACTTCGCCACAAAGACATCGTAGAGATATTCGCGCAGGTCCGTCACAACGCTGATCATGGCCTGATCTCCTTGGACGGCGGCGTCGGCTTCTTGCGCCGGATCAACCACCAGACGCCAGCCAGATCGAGCAGACCGACCCAGAGCCGATTCCACATTGTGTAGTTCGATGTCCCGGAAAGGCGGGTCCGGTCGATCACATCGACATGAACCACCTTGTAGCCTTCGCGAACGACGAGCGCCGGCAGAAAGCGATGGATCGCATCGAAATAGGGCAGGCTCAGAAAAAGGGCCTTCGGAAAGCATTTGAGGCCGCAGCCCGAATCCCGCGTGCCATCCTTCAGGATTGCGCCGCGCACCGCATTGGCGATCCTCGACTGGAACTTCTTGAAGCCGGAGGCCTTGCGGCCGACGCGCTGGCCGGCGGCGATGCCGTTTTCTGGCGAAGCCGTCAGCGCGGCATAGAGCTCCGGGATATAGGCGGGATTGTTCTCGCCATCGCCGTCGAGCGTGGCGATTATCGGCGCCTGAGCGGCCCTGACGCCGGTCCGCACCGAGGCGGATTGTCCGCCGGAGCGCTCATGCCGGATCTGGCGGAGCCAGGGGCGCGTTGCCGCGAGGCGGCTGATCTCGGCCTCCATGCCGTCGGTTGAGCCGTCGTTCACATAGATGACCTCGAAAGGCCCAAGCGGGGTCAGCGCGGCCTCCAGCTCATCCACCAGCGGCGCGACATTGCGCTTCTCGTTCTTCGCAGGAACGACGACGGAGAGGACGAGAGAGTGCGCAGGAGCGGTCAAGGTCTGCTTCGGCAACTGGGATAGGAATGGACGAGAGGCCTTACCCAAAGCCGCCGCAGTCCGCTACCCCGCCCTGTCCATTTCCTCGAAGACCTTCTGCGCCTCGTGGAAGGCGGTGTTGGCGGCCGGCACGCCGGCATAAACCGCGCATTGCATCAGCACTTCCTTGATCTCGTCCTTCGTCAGGCCATTGTGGATCGCACCCTTGACGTGGATGCGGAACTCCTCCCAGCGGCCGAGCGCCGTTGTTACCGAAAGGACAACCACGGAGCGCTTCTTGTAATCGAGGCCCGGCCGGTCCCAGATATCGCCCCAGGCATAGCGGGTGATGAAATCCACCCATTCGGCGTTGAACTCGGTGCGGTTCTTGAGCGAGCGGTCCACATGGGCGTCGCCCAGCACCTTGCGGCGGTTCTTCGTGCCTTTGGCGATGCGCTCGGCGTCATTGGTCATGCGAGGAACTCCCTGATCGCCTTCGTGAAGGCCGCGGCCTGTTCGATGTTGGAGATATGCGCCGCATCGAGCGAGAGCCATTGCGCGCCCTTGATGCGCTCGCGCATCAGCTCCATCATGGCAGGCGTCGTGGCCGGATCATACGCGCCGGAGATCAGCAGCACCGGGTTGGCGATGGCGCGGATGCTTTCGCGCTGGTCCATGTCGCGGATGGCGGCGGCGCAGCCGCAATAGCCCGCGGCGGGCGTGGCCGCGATCATCTTGCGGACAGCGGCGATCTCCTGCGGGGCGCGCTCGATGAAGCCCTTGGTGAACCAGCGCTCAATGGTGGCGTCAACGATCGCCGCCATGCCGTTTTGCGTTACGTTCCTGATGCGCCCGTTCCATAGGTCCGGCGGCGGCATCTGCGCGCTCGTATTGGCGAGCACGGCCTTGCCGATCCGGTCGCGATGATGCGTCAGCAGCCATTGGCCCACCATGCCGCCCTTGGAGAGGCCGCAGAAATGCGCCTTCCCGATCCTGAGCGAGTCCAGAATCGCCAGCGCGTCGCGGCCAAGCTCAGCGATGGAATAGGGCCCCTCAGGGGCGGTGCTTTTGCCGTGGCCGCGCGAATCGTAGCGGATGATGCGATACGTGTCCTTCAGCGCCTCGGCCTGCGCATCCCACATGGAAAGGTTTGAGGAGAGCGAGTTGGAGAACAGGAGGACGGGCCCCGCCGCCTTGCCTTCCACCACGATGTTGAACGGCTCGCCGTTGATGGTCTTGATGGGCATCAGCCTTTATCCTCCGACATGTATTCCTTCTCGTCCTCATAAAGGGCAAGGATGCGGTCAATGACCGCGTCCGATGCGCCGAGGTAGGTTGCGGGATCAAACAGCGTATCGAGATCGAGCGCGGCGGCCTCCGGCGCTTCCCGAAGCAGATCCTTCAGATGGCGCTTTTCGGCGAGAGCCTGCCTGCAAGCCGCTTCCATGAAGCTCTTGGCCTTCGCCTTGCCCAACCCGGGCGCGAGCGCGAAAGTCAGGCGCTCGGCCATGATCAGGCCGTTGGTGAGTTCGAGATTGGCGCGCATGCGCTCCGTATCGACTTCAAGCCCCTCCAGCAGATTCTGCATATGCAGCGCCGCGGCGCCCGTCAGCAGCAGCAATTCGCGCATCGTGTCCCATTCCGCATGCCAGCCGCCAACGCCGCGCTCGTGCTCCTGCAGGCCGGCGGAGAGCATGGTGGCGACGAGGCCCGGCGTGCGCGTGGCGATGGCGATGATCGCCGTCGTCTGCACCGGGTTGCGCTTGTGGGGGAGGGTGGAGGAGCCGCCCTTTCCGGGAGCGGAAGGTTCGAAGACCTCCGCCACCTCGGTCTGCATCAGCAGCGCGATATCGCGGGCAATCTTGCCGAGGGTGGAGCAGAGGATGCCGAATTGGGCTGCAGCTTGCTGTGGCTCTTGCCGATTGGTATGCCAAATCAGTTCGCCGCCTGAGGCGTAGATTTTCGCTCGTGCAGAGTTTACGCTGATCTCACGCTCCAGCGCATTGATTACGGCTGCCGCATTATCGCCCAGCGACGCCAAAGTTCCTGCTGCGCCGCCAAATTGCAACCTGGGAAACAGGCCGCAAAACAATCGGTCGAAGCTCGTCATCAATCCTGAAAGCCAATGACCAGCCTTCAGCCCAAATGAAGTTGGAAGCGCTTGCTGGAGCAATGTGCGTCCTGGCATCACCGTCAGGCGATGTTTATTGGCTAAGTGTGCGGCGGCCTCACAGCACTTCGAAACCCGTTGATCGATCAGCATCCGCGCCGCGAATACAAGCTGCCCCAGCGCCGTGTCGATCACATCCTGGCTGGTGGCGCCGTAATGCACGAATTCAGCGGCGGCCGGGTCCTTCTCCCGCACCTTCGCAGTCAGCATGGCGACGAGCGGGGTTGCCGGATTGCCAGCCAATGTCGTCCGCCGTCCGATTTCGGCGATGTCGTAGAGGTCCGCCTTGCAGCACGACGCGATCACCTCTGCCGATTCCGCAGGGATCACGCCGACATCCGCCTCCGCCCGCGCCAGCGCCGCCTCAAAAGCGAGCATCGCCGCCAGCCAGCTGCGGTCCGAGAGAGCCTCGGCCATATCGGCGTCGGCGAAGAGGCCGCCGGTCAGGCCATTTGCGGAAAGGAGCGCCATAAGGGCGCTTCTGCGTGAGGCGCAGGCGCTTGTCCAGAGCATCGATGCCGGCAAGGGGCAGACCCGGCCAGCCACCGGGGCAGGTCATCGCATCACCAACCGGACAAACGAAAAAGGCCACCCGAAGGCGGCCTTTAAACGATAACTTAGTTTAGATCAGAACTTGTAGTTCACGGCAGCGCGGATCACGTTTCCGCTATTCGCCTTGTCAAGAGCGAAGGTTGTGCAGGTCGCGATGCCCGCAACGCAGGAGGTCGTGCCGTTATTGTTGCCGAGATCATAGAAGAGATACTCGCCGCGGACCGTCCAGTTGTTGTTGAGCGCGTATTCGATACCACCACCGATCGTCCAACCCGTCCTCACCGTGGAAGTCGAGAACTGGTAGGTCTGGCCAGTAGCGACCTGACCCGTGAACGTTGTGTTCGCCTCGCCATAAGCAAGACCACCCGTGATGTAGAGCAGCATCTGCGGCATCACTGCATAACCGAGGCGGGCGCGGACCGTACCAAAGTAGTTGGTCTGCGCCTTGGCGTTCAGGGAGCTGCCAACCAGCGGGTTGGCGACGTTCGTGCTGGACCGCGCATCCGCGAACTGGATGTCGGTTTCAACACCGAGCACTACGCCGGTGCCGGCGAACTGATAGTTGTAACCGATCTGGGCGCCGCCGAGGAACCCATCACGCGACAAGCCAACCGAACGTGGGATGGCGCCTGAATTCAGAATATTGTTGCCGACAATCGGATTGGCGCTGGCAGCGACGGTAAGATTATTATCATTCGACCAGGTGTAGCCCGCGTTCAAACCGACGTAGAAGCCGGTCCAGGTGAACACCGGCGGCACGAAGACAGGCGCAACGGGCTTACGCGGCAGGTCGGCGGCAGAGGCGCTGGTGGCGATCATGATCGCCAGAAGGCTGGCGGCGGCTGCGGAAGTCGTCCTCAACATTTTAATATCCCCATGGGTTGGAGGGGAGCAACGCACCCCAAGGTCAGGCTGTCCGAAAACCCCCGGTTTATCCGTTCTTTGCAACACATGTTGCGCTGCAGACCGAGACAGAAACAACCCGAGTGAATCCGAAGACTTTCCGGGTTTTAGTCACTTGGACCTGGGTTGTCGAGTCGTTGGTCACGCACAATGCCCTATCATCTTGAGACTGTGGCAAATTCGACACGACCGGGTTTAGGGAAACGTTCACGACTCAACCTGTGACGCGCGTGAGACGCAGCCAGGAGTAGTAAAATCAAGCACCGCCCGTGCCGTAGGGCGGCTTCGGTATCGCCTGATGGGCTTGACGGAGCGCGGCGGACCAGCGTTCGCGCAAATCATGGAAGTATGGCTCGCCCGCCTCGATGCGGCGGCGCACGTCGAAGCCCAGCGAATCGCGGCTTTGCACGATCAAATCCACCGGCAAACCGACGCCCAGGTTCGATCGCATGGTTGAATCCATGGAGATCAGGCCCAGTTTCAGAGCGTCGTACATGTCCGTGCCGTATTGCACGGCGCGATCGAGAATCGGCTTGCCATATTTGTGCTCGCCGATCTGGAGGAAGCAGGTGTCCTGAGTGGCCTCGATGAAGTTGCCAGCCTTATAGAGCATGAAGAGCCGCATGGGCTCGCCCTTGATCTGGCCGCCCAGCAACATGGTGACGTCGAACGATGAGGCATGCTGCTCCAGCGCGCTGCCGTCGATCTCGAAAACCTTGCGAATCGCCTTGCCCACGAATTGGGCGGCCTCGAACATCGTCGACATATCGATGAGCCGCTCGATCTTCTTCGTCTCCGGGTCCTTCATGCCCTCCCTGAGATGCGAGACGATGGATTGCGTGACGGCGAGATTGCCGGCTGTGCAGAGCGAGAACAGCTTCTGCCCCGGTTTCTCGAAGACATGCAGCTTGCGGAAGGTCGCGACATTGTCGAGCCCCGCATTGGTGCGCGTGTCAGCCATCATCACGAGGCCCTGCTCCACGAGAATGCCGACGCAATAGGTCATCGGGAATCGAACCGCCGGTTGTTAGCTGAGGATCTTTGTGTATCCGCCTGCGTCAGGCCTTGCAATTGGCGGACCAGATTTCGGCGGTACGCCTCAAAACTCGACGATCTCGCGGCCCTGCTTCACCTCGACAGTGACCATCAGCTCCTCGTCGTCGCCGCCGATGCGCGCGCCGCGGATGGGCGCCGCATCGAGATAATCCTGGCCGATGGCGATTCGCGCGTATCGATCGGTGATGCAGACGCCGTTGGCGGGATCGAACCCGACCCAGCCGAGGCCATTCACATGGGCCTCCGCCCAGGCATGGCCGGCCGCCTGCAGTTCGGTGTCGGTCCGCAGATAGTAGCCGCCGGCGTAACGGGCCGGAATGCCCAGCGACCGCGCGCAAGCGATGAAGACATGGGCCAGATCCTGGCAGACGCCCGACTTCTGGTTGAAGGATTCAAGCGCCGTGGTCGAGGCTGTCGTTTCGCCCACCATGAACGTGAAATCCCGGCGGATCGCCGCCATCAGCGCATGCAGCGTGGCGAGCCGGTCGCCCCCTTCGCCGCCGGCGATCGACCACGCGTAGTCGCGCAAGGCGGGTTCGACCCGCGTCAGCGGCGTATCGCGCA
Organism: Methylocystis sp.; assembly: GCA_020252485.1. Classification (GTDB taxonomy): domain Bacteria; phylum Pseudomonadota; class Alphaproteobacteria; order Rhizobiales; family Beijerinckiaceae; genus JADCCX01. Next base: position 13,229 of record JADCCX010000035.1, on the reverse strand, counting down.
GCCAGATGCCCAGCGGAAACCGCTCGAGCGTGCCGATGACCCGGCCCTGGCGGTCGGCGATGTCGATCTCCCCCTCGGCCACCACCTTCATCTTCTTGACGGGGCCATCCACGCTGAAGGCGTGGGTGATGTTGCCGAAAGCATCGTCGTCGCGGTCCAGCCGGCAATCCGCATCGATCTCGACGCGCCAGCGGCGGACGAACTGGCCATCATGGCTGCGCGGCGTGAGACGCAGGATCTGGATGGCGGAGGTCGCCGGACGGCCGTAGCTGTAATGGCTTTCGTGCCTGATCTTCAGCCGCATGGCTTGCCTTTTCCGCGCGCCGGGAAAGCGGAGCCTATGCAGGGGCGGATGACCGGTTCCATCACAGCAGATATTGCTCGGTCACTGCGGCGCCGAGCGCGTTGTTTTCGGCGATGAATTCCGTGAGGAACTCATGCAGGCCGAACTGGAAGAGCTCGTCGATGCTCTGGTTCTCGAGATGGGCGAAGGTGGCGCGCGCCAGGCGCTGCGCCTGTCCCTGGCGGCCATATCGCTCGGCCAGACTGTCGAGCTGCCGGTTCAGATTCTCATAGGAAGAGATCAGCGAGCGGGGCTGCTCCAGCCGCAGGATCATGAAATCGGCCACCAGCCAGGGTTTCACGTTGTCCCGGTAGACCCAGTTATAGGAGGTGAGGGCGCCCACGGCGCGCAGGATGGCCGACCATTGAAAATAGTCGAGCCCGCCGCCCACCGGCTCCTCGGCGGGCAGCAGCACATGGTACTTCACGTCCATAAGGCGCGCGATATTGTCGGCCCGCTCGATGAAGGTGCCGATCCGCTGGAAGCGGAAATGATCCGTGCGCAGCATCGTGCGGTAGGCCGCGCCATCGAAGCGAAGCGATGCTTCCTGAATGACCGAAAGGAAACGCGCGAGCTGGCTGGGATCGATGTTCTTCAGCTTGAACTTCTGCACCTCATGCCAGCAGCCGTTGATGATCTCCCACATCTCCGTGGTGATCGCCGTCCGCACGGCCCTCGCGTTGGCGCGCGCCGTCTGGATGCAGTTCCTGATCGAGGACGAATTGGCGTCGGAGGCGACGATGAACTCGATGACATTGGCCCGCGTCGCCTCGCTGTAATTGTTGAAGAAGGCAGGTCCGCAGGCGGCTGTGAGGATGGCGCTCTCCCATTCGCTGGACGTGCCGGCATAGGCCGAGGGCAGCGTCGACAGACGCTCGGCGACGCCCAGGATCCGCGCCAGATTTTCGGCCCGCTCGACATAGCGGGAAAGCCAATAGAGGCTGTCAGCCGTGCGTGAGAGCATGGTTCAGGATCCGCCCATGCTCTGCGATTGCGATTGGGACCGGAATTGCGCCTCGGTCATATCGCCTTCCACCACCCATGTATCCTTCGTTCCGCCGCCCTGCGAGGAGTTGACGACCAATGAGCCGTTCTTGAGCGCGACGCGGGTCAGCCCGCCGGGCACGACCCGCACCCCATCCGAACCGCACAGCACATAGGGCCTGAGATCGACGTGGCGGGGCGCCAGTCCGTTGTCGACGAAACAGGGCACGGTCGAGAGCGCCAGTGTCGGCTGCGCGATGAAGCCGTCGGGATTGGCGATGAGCTTGGCGCGGAACAGCTCGATCTGCTCCTTGCTGGCATGCGGGCCGACGAGCATGCCATAGCCGCCCGAGCCGTTGACTTCCTTGACCACCAGTTCCGCCAGATGATCGAGCACATAGCGCAGCGCCTGCGGTTCGCGGCAGCGCCAGGTCGGCACGTTGAGCAGCAGCGGCTCCTCACCAAGGTAGAATTTCACGATCTCGGGCATGTAGCTGTAGATCGCCTTGTCGTCCGATACGCCGGTGCCGACTGCATTGGATATGGTCACATTGCCTGCGGCGTAGGCGCTCATCAGACCGGGCACGCCAAGCACCGATTGCGGATTGAAAGCGAGCGGATCCAGGTACTCATCGTCGATGCGCCGATAGATGACATCGACCCGCTTCGGCCCTTCGGTCGTGCGCATGAAGACGACGTTGCCGCGCACGAAAAGGTCCGTCCCCTCGACGATCTCGATCCCCATCTTGTCGGCCAGGAACGAATGCTCGTAATAGGCTGAATTGAAGGGGCCGGGCGTCAGCAGAACGACATTCGGTTCAGAAGAAGCCCCCTTCGGAGCCACCGAGCGTAAGGTGCGCAGCAGATTGTCGGTGTAATTGTCAACCGGCGCAATCTTCAGGCGGTTGAACAGCTCCGGAAAGAGCCGCATCATCGCCTCGCGGTTTTCCAGCATATAGGAAACGCCGGAGGGCGTGCGCGCATTGTCCTCAAGCACATAGAACCCGTCCGGTCCGTCGCGCACGATGTCGATCCCGGCGATATGCACGTAGACATCGCCGGCGGGGCGAATGCGGGTCATGGCCGGCTGGAAGGCGGGGTTCTGCAGGATCAATTCCTCGGGGATCAGCCCTTCCTTGACGATGCGCCGCTCACCGTAAACATCGCCGATGAAAGCGTTGATGGCATTGACCCGTTGTTCGAGCCCTTTGGCCAGCTTCGCCCATTCGGTCGTGGTGAGGATGCGCGGGACGATGTCGAACGGGATGATGCGTTCGGTTCCTTCCGCGTCGCCGTAGACGTTGAAGGTGATGCCGATGCGCCTGAAGAAATACTCGGCCTCGCTCTTGCGGTTGGCGAGCAATTCCGAAGGCGTGTCCTTCAGCCACCGGGCGAGGGTGCGGTACCCTTCACGCACCGTCCCGTCGAACCCGTTCATCTCGTCAAAGATGGCTTTCGCCTTCGCCATGCATCCTCCAGGGACAGCCTGCAGAAAAAGCAAGTTTCGGGCCGCATGGGAAGAGTCCGGAGGGATAATTCGTCATCTGGCGGCGCTTCAGAGGAGGGCGAGAATCTCTTCCGGCCCGAAAATGCGGTAGCGGGCATGCAGATCGACGGCAAGGCGCTGCTCAAGTTCGCGCCGGACCTCCGGCAGCCGAGCGTCGATTTTGTCCGCATTCCCGGCGCCGATCATCACGAGGAAGGTCGTGGCGGCCTCAATGATCTCGACATGTCGCCCGAAGACGTTCGGCAGGATGGCGGCATAAAGCGCAAGCGCTTCATGGAAGCGCCTGCCGCCAATGGCGCGGCGGGCTTTGTGCCCGGGGTCGATCGTGATCATGAGCGCGGCACAGGGTGTCTGCCGTTCTGCATGGGCCGCGACGAAGCGGCGGAGCCGATCGCGGACGCTGGCTCCAGCGTCGATCCCGGCGGCGCCCTGCGGCGGCAAATCGCGCGAGAGGCTGGCGGGCGGCGTCAGCACATTGATTTCGGGCTCACCGAAGACGGCCGGCAGCTGCGCCGCTTTCGGTGCCTCGTGCTCGGCGCCGATGCCCGTGACATCCGCGATGCGGGCCGCAGGGAGCGTCGAGGCGAGCATTTCGTCGGCTGCGAAGATCGCCTGACCATAGCTGGAAGCCGTCTGCGGATCGATGAGCAGCAGCACCCGCGGCGAACCCAGCGCCTCGGACTTCAGGACCTGCAGGAAGAGGGCGGCTGCGTTCGCATCCTCGCGCGCCATGACCAGGATGCTGTCGAAATGCTGCTGACGGACGGCCGTCGTCGCCTCTCCGATCTCGCTCATGGCGGAGACGCTGGCGCCGCGCCGCCACAGCTCAAGGCAAAGCGGCGCCGACGCTGCCGCGTCGGCGGCAACGACAAGCACGCGCTCCAGGGCGCTTGCTGCTTGCTTGTAAGGCCTGTTCCGCATGGCCCGACGGCCGATCTTTCCCGTTATGCCTCCGGTGCTTCGGACGGTTTCCGCCTTCTTTCACCGATCGTCCGTTTTTACGGGCATCGGTCCTGCGGGGGGGTGAAGACCTTGGAAGACAGGCTCATTCTGCGGGTTTTCGTTGCCGGTCTGGTGAACAAGGCGCTCAGAAACAGGGTTAACTCAGATTCTGTTCATGATCCGCTGTTCGAAAAGGGCACAGGAACGGCGCTTGCAGGGCCTTGCTGCGGGAGCGTGTCAGGCGACCTTGTCGACGAAGCGTCCCTGGCCGGCCGGAGGGGCGGAACGGGCCGCATCCTCCACGACCTTGACAATGGCCTGCTCCGATTGGGCGGCGGACTTGAGCGCTGTCACGCCGCCGGTCTGCTGGCTGTCAGCGGAGTTGAGGGCCGCACGGGTGTTGGCGGAAGCAGAGACACCGTCCATGGATCGATCCTTCTGGAGAACACGGCCGGAAAGTGCCGGACGCATCTTAAAGGTTTCAAAAAATGGATGATATCATTCGAATCATGCCGGGATTTTCCGGCGATGCGGCTGTTATGGCGGGTATCAGGCCTAACCGTTCCTTCACGCGCCGCATGCCAATTCGGAGGATCAGGGAAACAAATGCTCAAACAATGTAGGGCCTGATGCGCACTGACCGCCGCACCAACCACGTGGCTCTCCATTGATGAGTCTTCGCTCTAATCCCGCAATGGCCGGGCTGTTCCGGTCAGGGCTCTGAAACCGGGTTAACGTGCGGGCTCCATCCCTCCCCTTGACGGGGAGGGTCGGCGGCGAAAGCCGCCGGGGAGGGGTGATCATGAGGGTAAAAATGGAAAAAAGCCCCCCACCCGGCCTCGCTGCGCTCGGCCACCCGCCCCGCAAGGGGGCGGGATGGGCGCTCGTGGAGGCAATCGTTAACTCAAGTTCAGGGCCGGGCTGCTCAGCGATCCTCAAGTCGCGCCAGCGCCTCCGGCGTATCGACATCGGTCAGCACGGCGACGTCGTCGATTGCGACTTCGATCACCTCACCGCCGGCCGCATCGAGCAATTTGCGGGCGCCCATGTCGCCTTCCAGCGCCATCACCGCCTCGAAGAGGCTGCGGCCGATCAGGATCGGGTTGCCGCGCTGGCCGCCGATCATCGGCACGACGGCCTTGGCCTTGGGATGAGCGGCGAAGGCCGCGATCAGGCGGTTGATGATCGCGGGCGTCACATAGGGCATGTCGCCCAGCAGCACGATCGCTCCGGCGGCCGATAGCGGCAGCGCGGCGATGCCGGCCTTCAATGACGTGGACATGCCTTTTGCGTAATCCGGATTCCCGACGATCTGCGTGTCGAGGTCGAGCAAGGCCGCGCCGACACGCGCCGCGTCATGGCCGAGCACCGTGAGGATCGGCGCGGCCAGCGAGGCGGCCGCCGCTTCATGCGGATAGCGCACCAGCGCCTTGCCGCCCAGCTTCGCGGTCATCTTGCCGCCGCCCATGCGGGCGCCCTGGCCTGCGGCCAGCACGATGGCGGCCACCTGCGGCCGCCCGGTATCCTCCGGATCGCGCGGCTGCGGGCGGGAGATGATCTCCATCAGCAGGCCGCCGACGCCCATTCTGCGGATATCCTGTGACGTGACCTTGAGATCGGCGACGAGCCTCTCCAGCACCCAGTCGAAACCGTTTTCTTTCGGCGAACGCGCGCAGCCGGGGGCGCCGATGACGGGGCGTCCGTCCAGCGTGCCCAGCATCAACAGATTGCCGGGATCGACCGGCATGCCGAGGTGAACGACGCTGCCGCCAGCCGCCTCCAGCGCGGCGGGGATCACATCCCGGCGGTCGGTGATGGCGGATGCGCCGAAGATGATGGTGATATCCGCGCCGAAGGCGCGGGCCCGCGGCAAGACCTCCGCCAGATCCTCGACCGTGTGGCGGACGCGGATATCGCAGAGGCGCTCGGACCCTCCGAGGCCTTGCAGCCGCTCGTCAAGCACCCGCAGCGTCTTGTCGACGACTGACGATTTGAGGCCGGGCAGCAGGGTCGAGAACACTGCGGCCTTCTTCGCCTTGAAGGGCGCGACCCGGATCGCGCCCGCGCCGACGCCGATCGCCTGCTCCACCAAAGCCGCCGGCGCCGCGAAAGGAATGATCTTCACCGTCGCCACCATCTCGCCCGAAGCCACGCGCTTCTGGTGAGAGAGCGTGGCGACGGTGACCGATTCGTCGATGGCGTTGACGGCGTCGATCTTCGCCGCATCGATCAGCAGCACGCCCGGCCCGGCGGCGAAGAGGTTGACCCGGCCGGTGAAGGGTTTCTCGGCGATCACCTCGACGTCGATCAGGGCCGAGGCCAGACGCCGCGCCGCCTCATCCTCGGTCAGGTCATCGCCCTCCAGCAGGGCGACCGTCACTTCGGCGACGCCCGCAGCGAAGAGCGCGCGGACATGATCCTCGCCGATCACCGTGCCCTTCCGGATCAGAAGGCCGTCCTCCTTGACGGCGTGGGCCAGAATGCCGCCGACAGCCTGCCGGATGGGGACGGGACCAAACCTCAAGCGGCAGCGCCTTTCGATTGGCCGCCCGCGCCCTTGCGCAGGCTGGCGATGATTTCGCCCAGAATGGCGACCGCGATCTCCGCCGGGCTGACCGCGCCGATATCGAGACCGATGGGAGCATGAATGCGCGCGATGGCCTCTGGAGCGAACCCGGCAGCCGCCAGTCGCGCAACGCGGCCAGCATGCGTCTTCCGGCTGCCCAGCGCGCCGATATAGAAGCACTCGGCCTTCAGCGCATGCTGGAGCGCCGGATCATCGATCTTCGGATCATGCGTGAGCGCCACGAAGGCCGTATAAGCATCGACGCTGAGCGGCGGCAGCGCCACATCCGGCCAATCGGCGATCAGCGGCACGTCGGGAAACCGTTCGGGCGTCGCGAAGGCGGTGCGCGGATCGACGACAATCATGTCGAGTCCGAGCGTGCGGGCGATGGGCGCCATCGCCTGCGAGATATGGACGGCGCCGGTCACGACAAGCTTCACCGGCGGCACATGGACGGTGAGGAAGAGCTTGCGGCCCTCCACCTCCACCATGGCGCTCTTGCCCTGGCGTATGGCGGCCGCGACCGCCTCGCCAAGCGCCGTGCCCGCCAGCGGCAGGCGGGCGAGGTCGGCGGCCTTCACGAGCTCCGCCGTTCCATTCTCCACGTCGGTGACCAGCACGGCGGCCCGGCGTGCGGCGCGCTCCGCATTCAGGCTGGCGAGGAGTTCGAGCTTCACGCGAGCGGCTCCACATAGACACTGATCCTGCCGCCGCAGGAGAGGCCGACGCGCCAGGCGGTCTCGTCCGCCACGCCGAAGGAAAGCGTCTTCGCCTTGCCGCTCTCGATCACATCGGCCGCCTCGCTCACCACCGCGCCCTCGACGCAGCCGCCGGAGACGGAGCCCAGGAAATTCCCCTCGCCATCGATTACCAGATGCGAGCCGACGGGGCGGGGAGCCGAGCCCCAGGTTTCGATGACGGTGGCGACAGCGACGCCGCGCCCTTCGCGTTTCCAGGCCTCGGCGGTCGCCAGAATATCGGAATCGGTGGACAGCATGGGATGACCCTCCTGAGGCGTGGAGGGCCATTATACATCATTGATGCGCTGGCGCACTGCCTCCCTTGCTGACAACGCGCAAGTCAGGCCGCTGCGGCGGCAATTGCTGGCGCGACACCGGCGGATTGAGCTGGTCTTGACCATTGACCGTCGTGACGGTGAACGCGCCGAACGGGCTGATCAGCAGCCTGTCATCGGCTCCGCCGCCCGCGTTCATGACGGCCTGCAGCTCTTCGCCGTCGCGCGGGATGTTCTTCACCCAATCGGGCACGAAAGGCGCGCCATCGAGGAACACGACGTGGTTTTCGGCTGATTCGGCGTCGAAGGGCGTGCGGCCTTCCGGCCATTCGATCACGCCCAATGTCCGGCCTTTCGGATCGCGCAGCTGACCGTTGGAGGCAAAGCTCTGCACGCAGAGACGGCCATCGTAGTGAAGCACCTCGATCAGGCGCGCCATGCGGGCCGACATGACGCCGCCCCGGTCGGAGAGCACCCGCTCGAACGGAATGCTGCCGCGCACGGAGGCATTCCGCCAGGCGCCGGTGCCGGGGTCCTTGAAGCGCGTGCGGAACAGGACGTCCCCCAAGGTTTTCATTTGCGCGTTCGTCCGCGCCCGGAAGGGCACGCCCTTGCCATCGACCTGGCGGACGAAGCAGCGGTCCTTGCGCAGGATATCCGCGATCTTCATGAATTCGCCGCCATCGGCGAGGAATTCATGGCCGGGCGTCACATGCAGGCCCCACAGGTCGATCAGAACGCGGGTGACATTGGTGAAAGTGCGGGTGACGCGCCGCGGCACGGATGCGCCGAGCCCATCCTCGGCGTCGGGATCGAAGGACATCACCATGTCGTCGACATCGATCTCCTCGATGGACTTCTGAGAGCCATCCGCCATCAGTATTTGCGTACCCGCGATGAAGCAGCGGGGGGACGGTCCATTTGGAGCGTAGCCATTCGCTGATTGGAGTGTTCCAATAACTTCATTCGTCAATAAAATATTGTTCTTGCCGACTTGGCCGAAGATTGTTCCAGTCACAGGATATGGAAAATCAACACCAAGAACCTTGAAAAATGTCGCTAAAATTGAATTACTATTAGTTGGATTCAGGCTATCCACAACAGGAGCTTCATATGGCCTTCTTTGATTCGTCATCAGCTCTGCCGCATTGTCCAAAGCGCGCATACGAGACAGAACTTGACTTTGCGTACCAGAAAATACCTCACCACCATCGATTTCAGCATTGGGTGAAAGACGATTTATTACGTAGGGTAATATTAAGTGGCCAGCTTTTGCTGTTCCAAAAGGAATCCAACCTGACTCTGGAGAATAAGCCAATCCTTCGTACGAACGAACAACAGAATTTCCGTTATATATAACAATAACACCATGTGTTGCAACACCAAGAGGCCGCTCAAAATAGCGAATTGACCAATCCGACATGATTCCTCCTGATTTTAATCTATGGTATCGAAGAGTCTGACTTCCAAGTAGCATAGAACCGGGTCCCCAGCTTTTCTCGCTCGTAACTTAACGTCAAGCCGTTGACACCGACACCACTTTGATTTAATTCTATATCAACAAACCAGTCAACCTTAATTGATGACCCAAAAAAACTTGCTGATGGATCGAAGGTCGAAGTGATAAGGCGGCACCTAGCCGGTTTCTGGGAGCATGTGAACCCGCCCTCCCTCAAGGCATCAATCGATATAGTTCGAGGCATTCCTAAAGCAATTAAAATACATGATTTTAATTCTTGAGCTCTAGTATCGCCATATGGCCCTGTCCACACAGTCCCTAAGCAGAAGTCGATCTGATCCCTGGTCGACTTTGAGTATACAGGTCCCGCGAACTGCAGGGTAAACGCCAAGACTGCCAGATGGAGTGAGATAATCGACACCCTCTCCTTGATGTTCACGGCTGCCAACTGACTCTCTAGGTACTTGGTGAAGGCGAATGCAAAACGGATCATAGTAGCCAAGCATGATGACAAAAATAATGTATGGAAACTTCTACCGCCGAGCACCGACATCATGATCATCAATCTGATAGAAAGACCCGCCCTCATTCCAGTTTACGACGGTAGCCGAACCCCTATGCCCAATCAAGATCGTTTGCTCCTCGTATCTTGTCTGGTCTTTCGAATTCACCTTCTACACAACCCACGATCTTCGCACCGGTCCTCCGCAGCCCTTTCGCCGCAAAACTCCGGCGCAGATAATCCGCCGGCGAATGCCCCGCAGCACCCCCCGCCAATCCCCCTTCTCCCACGCTCCATCCGCGCCTGAGAGATGCCCGCGTCCCACGGGCGCCGTGCCCCGCCCCTTATGTGGCGCTTTCCCGGGCCGCCCGCAACCAGCGCTTCGGGTCCGCCGCGCGGCTTCCATCCGTATTCAGCGCCTCACATAAGGCCTTCATGCTGTCGAGCGAATGGATCGCGCGGAATTCATCGACAAAGGGAAGCAAGGCGCGCACGCCGGAGGCTTTCGCCTCAAACGCCTCGTAGCGCAGCAGCGGATTGAGCCAGATCAGGCGGCGGCAGGAGCGCTGCAGCCGCGCCATCTCGCGCGGCAGCGCTTCGTCGAGCTGGCGCTCCAGCCCATCCGAGATGAACAGCACCACCGCGCCGCCCGTCAGCACGCGGCGCGCCCAGCGCTTGTTGAAAGCCTCCAGCGCCGTCGAGATGCGCGTGCCGCCATCCCAATCCCTGACCGAGCGCCCGCATTCCTGCAGCGCGATCTCGGGGTCCTTGTTGGACCTCAGCATGCGGCTGACATTGGTGAGTTCCGTCGCGAAGAGGAAGGAATGCACCTTGCGGCCGGATTTCGAGAGCGCATGCAGGAAATGCAGGAAAATCCGGCTGTAATCGCCCATCGAGCCGGAGATATCGCAGATGGCGACGATGGGCGGCCGCTTCACCTGATGCGCCCGGAAGCGGAGATCGATGAGCGCCCCGCCGCCGCGCATCGAGGCCCTGAGCGTGCGGCGCGGATCGAGAAAGCGGCCATGCGCGCTTGGCGCGTAGCGGCGCGTCGTCACCTGATCGAGCGGCAGCACCAGCTTCGCGATCTCGCGTTTGGCATTGGCGATCTCCAGCGCCGTCATCCGCTCGAAATCCTTGGAGCGGAACACCTCCGCATCCGACATCGACATGCGGGCGTCGAGTTCGATCCTCGGCTTCTCGCGCATCTCCTGGTCGCGCACGCCGCCGAACATGGCATCCGCCACGCGGGCGAGGGGCTTGGGCTCGCTGCTCTCCTTCTGGAGCGGCGAATAGGGGGTGAGCATCTGGATCATCTTCTCGATCAGGCTGCGCCGCCGCCAGAAAAGCCGGAACGCCTGATCGAAAAGGATCGATTGATCGCGTTTGGTGACGAAGACGCTGTGCAGCGTCCAGTAGAGGTCCTCGCGTCCGCCAATGCCCGCAGCCTCGACGGCGTCGATGGCGTCGATCACCGTGCGGGGACCCACCGGGATGCCGGCCACGCGGAGCGCGCGGGCGAAATAGGCGATGTTGTCGGCAATGAAGCCGGGGGTGATGGCGGGGAGCGCCTGTGTCATGGCCTCACCCTCGCGCGTCCTTCGAGGCTCCGGCTCTCCTCCCTCTCCCCGCACTGGCGGGCAGAGGGAAGCGTCACTCCTCCCTCTCCCCGTTTACGGGGAGAGGGCCGGGGTGAGGGGCAGGGTGAGGGGCTAAGTGATGGGGAGCGGAGGCTCATCCCCCAGCCCCTCATCCTGCCCTTCTCCCCGCTTTGGCGGGGAGAAGGGACGCTCACTTCGGCCCGTGCATCATGCTCAAGCGCGGGCGAAGCGCGCCTCGAAGGACGCACAAAAGGCCCGCTCACCGCCTCACCTCCACGGCATAGTCCGCGCCCCGCCTCAGCGTCACGATGCTGTCGCCGGGCAGGATCCGTCCAAGCTCCACTTCCCCCTCGGGGAGAACCGCCGTGCCATGGTCGCCCCGGAAGACGATCACCTGGTCGCCCTGCGCCAGCGCCGCGGCGGCGAAGCGGCGCAGGCTGGAAAGATAGGGCTCCCTGCGCCAGCTGGCGGGGCTGGCGGGATCGACCGTGACAGCGAGCGAATTGGACCCCGGATAGATGGAGAGCACGAATTTCGCCACTTCAGGTTTCCATTCGGGGCCGAGATCGGGATTCTCGATCCATTGGCACCAGAAGGCGCGGCAGACCGGCGGACGCGTCAGATGGATGCCGCAGCCGCGCCCCTGCGCGATATGCCGGCACCAGCGGCCGGCCGGCTTGTCGAGTTCGGGCACGGGGAAAAGCTTGCAGCAGAGCGTGCAGGAGCCGCAGGAGCGCTCCGCCGCCGCAGGCTGATCGCTCAACCTCTGGCCTCCGCCTTCACCTGATCGAGGATCTCCTTCATTTTGGAGCCCTGCATCCGCGCGATATCATCCTGGTATTTCAAGAGCACGCCCAGCGTATCGCTGACCATGGCGGGATCGAGCGCCACGGCGTCGAGCTCCACCAGCGCTGTCGCCCAGTCGAGCGTCTCGGCGACGCCGGGCGACTTGAACAGGTCCTCCTGCCGGATGCGCTGCACGAAGCTGACGATCTGCTTCGAGAGCTTCATCGGCGCCTGCGGCGCCTTGGCCCGCACGATGGCGAGCTCGCGCGCGGCGTCGGGATAATCGACCCAGTGATAGAGGCAGCGGCGCTTCAGCGCATCGTGAATTTCCCGCGTGCGGTTGGACGTGATGATGACGATGGGCGGCGCCTTGGCCTTGATCGTCCCCATTTCGGGCACAGTGACCTGAAAATCGGAGAGCACCTCCAGCAGGAAGGCCTCAAAGGCTTCGTCGGTGCGGTCGAGCTCATCGATCAGCAGGACGGGCGGGCCGGAGCCATCGTCCGTCAGCGCCTGAAGCAGCGGCCTTCGGATCAGATAGCGCTCCGAGAAGACATCCGATTGCAGCCGGTCGCGGTCGGTTTCGCCCGCCGCTTCGGCGAGCCGGATCGCCATCATCTGGCCGGCGTAGTTCCATTCATAGACGGCGGAGGCGACATCCAGCCCCTCGTAGCATTGCAGGCGGATCAGCTTGCGGTTGAGGGACGATGCGAGGACCTTGGCGATCTCCGTCTTGCCCACCCCGGCTTCGCCCTCCAGAAACAGCGGCCGGCCCATCTTCAGCGCCAGAAACAGAACAGTCGCGAGCGAACGGTCTGACACATAGCTGGCGGAGGCGAGAAGGGCGGCTGTGGCGTCGATTGAGGCGGGGAGCGCGGTCATGAAACTGACATAGCGCGGGCGCAGCAGAAGCGCATCAGGGATTTCGCAGGCTACGAGCGGAGTTGAGCGAGGGGTGCTTGACAAAGTGGCGCATGCGTGAACAAATAAAGAACATCATTCATCAAACGGAGGATGATCATGACCACTGCAGAACTTGCGAAGGCCTTCACCGGGATGTTGAAGGCAGGGCAACACGAGGAAGCCGCCCAGAAATACAACTCCCCGGAGATCGTCAGCCTTGAGGCCATGGAAGGGCCGATGGCGCGGGTGCAGGGAACCGCCGCCGTCAAGGCGAAGAGCGACTGGTTTTACAATGCCCATGAGATCCACAGCGCCAGCGCCGAGGGTCCTTTCGTCAACGGCGACCAGTTCTCGGTCCTTTTCAACATGGACGTGACAACCAAGGAAACAGGGCAGCGCATGGCCATGCAGGAGGTTGGTCTCTACACGGTGAAGGACGGCAAGATCGTCGAGGAGAAGTTCTTCTATTGAGGAAGTGCAAAACCGTCATCAACTCAGATGGGATGAGGGATGTCCCTGAGCTTTGCGTTGGCGATGACGACGAGTTTTCGCATGATGGCTGTGAGTGCGACGAGCGGCCTTTTTCCGGCGTTGATCATGCGTTCGTATGTTTGGCGGAGC
>JADCCX010000034.1 GCA_020252485.1 Methylocystis sp. | reverse complement strand
GGGGTGATTTCCCTCCGCGCCCCAGCACCAGGCCCCTCACCCCGGCCCTCTCCCCGCTGGCGGGGAGAGGGAGAGGAGCGCGAAGCGAGGGGAGAGGGAGAGGAGCGCGAAGCGAGGGGAGATGGAGAGGAGCGTCCCTTCTCCCCGTCCCTTACGGGGAGAAGGGCAGGATGAGGGGCGGGGTGATTTCCCTCCGCGCCCCAGCACCAGGCCCCTCACCCCGGCCCTCTCCCCGCTGGCGGGGAGAGGGAGAGGAGCGCGAAGCGAGGGGAGAGGGAGAGGAGCGCGAAGCGAGGGGCGCGTCCCTTCTCCCCGTTCTCCACGGGGAGAAGGACAGGATGAGGGGCGGGGTGATTTCCCTCCGCGCCCCATTTGCCAAGCCCCTCACCCCGGCCCTCTCCCCGCCAGCGGGGAGAGGGAGAGGAGCCGGAGCGGCGAGTGAGCGCGCATCCTCCCAAAAACGTGAGGAGATGGCGCTTCCGCCGGGCCGGAACTCGCGTATGAGAGGCAGCAACAACGCCAGCGCGAGTCCCCCAATGCTTCCCTATGCCATCGCCGCAGCTATTGTCGCTGCGGCAGCCCTGCTCTCTGGCCTGATCGGCGGAGAGAGAAACACGATCATTCTGGGCCTGGTGGGCGTGGGCCTCGCATGGTCGGCCTTCCGCGGCACGGTGATTTCGCCGTTCCTGCGGGTGTTTCTGGTGATCTTCTCCGCCGAATTCGTGCTGACCGGCCTCGCTTTCCTGATCGGCAAGGCCGGTTTCTGGCCCGACGCGCTGCAGGCGGTGACCATTCCCTTCGAACTGCCGCTGACGGTCGGCCTTTTCGGCATCCTCATCTATGCGATCTCCTTTATCCCGGTGGTGCGCACCATCGCCGGGCTGGCCGATCCCTATTTCGCGGACACGAACACCAAGGCCGAGACGCTGCCGCTGCTCGGTTTCGTCCGGGAACGGCGGCTGGCCTGGGGGTTGGTGATCGCGCTGGTCGTCCTCAACCAGCTGCAGGTCGGCATCAGCGTCCGCCTCAGCTTCTTCAACCGCGATTGGTTCAACGCGCTGCAGAACAAGGATCAGGAGGCGTTCTGGAACCTGCTGCTCACCGTCTTCCTGTTCTGGGCGATGATCGCGGTCGTCTCCAACTTGATCGAGTATTTCATCGAGAACGTGCTGAAGATCCGCTGGCGGGAGGATCTGGTCGAGCGCTACAGCGGCAGCTGGCTGGGCAAGGGCGCGCATTACCGCATGGGCTTCTCCGGCGGGGCCGACAACCCGGATCAGCGCATTGCCGAGGATACGCGCGGCTTCATCAACAGCACCTATGCCTTCTCGATCAGTCTGATCTCGACGCTGAGCAACCTCGTCTCCTTCTCGATCATCCTGTGGTCGATCCCGGCCCAGTTCACGATTCCGGGCACCGATATCGTGGTGCCCGGTCTGCCCTTCCTGGTGGCGTTCTTCTACTCCGTCATCGGCACCTGGCTGACGCATCTGATCGGCAAGCCGCTGATCAAGCTCGATTTCAACCAGGAGAAATACGAGGCCGATTTCCGCTACACGCTGGCGCGGCTCAGGGAATTCGGCGAGCAGGTCGCGCTGCTGGACGGCGAGAAGGCGGAGCGCCAGCACATCGGGCAGCGCTTCCAGTCCGTCGTCAGCAATTACTACGGATTGATCCGCCAGAACCTGAAGCTGAACACCTTCGTCTCGTCCTACTTTCAGGCGAGCGTCGTCTTCCCCTTCGTCATCATGGCGCCGGCCTATTTCGCCGGAAAGCTGACACTCGGCCAGTTGACCCAGACGGCCGGAGCCTTCGGGCGCGTCGAGGGGGCCATGCAATGGTTCATCGCGCGCTATCAGTCGCTCGCCAATTACAAGGCCATTGTCGACCGTCTGACGACCTTCGGCGACGCGATCGCCGCAGCCGAGAAGCTCAGGGATCAATCCAATATCATGCTGCCCTCGCAACCGGCGAAGGATCTCACGATCCCCGCGCTTTCGCTGGCCGTCCCCAATGGCGATACCATCGTGTCAGTGCAGGACCTGACGTTGAAATCAGGGCAAAGCACACTTGTCACCGGCCCATCCGGCTCCGGCAAATCGACATTGTTCAGGGCAATTTCCGGCATCTGGCCCTTCGGCAGCGGGCAGATCCTCGTGCCGGACGGCAAATCCGTGATGCTGCTGCCGCAGCGGCCCTATATTCCCATCGGCACCTTGCGCGAGGCGGTGCAATATCCGGGCCTGGCCGGCGACCACCCCGACAGCGAAATCGAAGCGGCCTTGCAGGCGGCGCGCTTGCCCAAGCTCGTCGGCCGGCTCGACGAGGAGCGTCTGTGGTCGCAGGTGCTGTCGCTGGGCGAGCAGCAGCGGCTTGCGGTGGCCCGCGCCATCCTTTCGAAGCCGGACTGGCTGTTCCTCGACGAGGCGACGGCCGCCCTCGACGAACAGACCGAAGCAGCGATCTACGGCGTGATCAGGGAGAAACTCCCCGATACCACCATCGTCTCGATCGGCCATCGTTCGACGCTGATCGCCATGCATGACCGGCGGCTGGAACTGCGCCCGGGCGCCGAGGGCATCTTCGCGGTCGTCGACGTCAGCAGGGCCGAGGGCGGGAAGGCCAGGGGGAAGAAAGAGGCGAAGGTGAAGGCGAAGTAGGGTCCCTCGAAGCCCACGGCCCTGAACTCGGATTAACGATTGCCTCCACGAGCGCCCATCCCGCCCCCTTGCGGGGCGGGTGGCCCGGACCCCGGACTTGATCCGGGGGAAGGCCGGGTGGGGGGCTTTTTCTAATGTTCACCCTTATGATCACCCCTCCCCGGCGGCTTTCGCCGCCGACCCTCCCCGTCAAGGGGAGGGATGGAGCCCACACGTTAACCCGAATTCACAGCCCTCCCTCGCCGCCAACCCCGGTTGCGTCCGCCGATCAATCGCTTAAAGCGTTGTCCGTCCAACGCGCCAGCCAGGGGGCCGCTCCATGAAGATCGACAGCACCATTTCCGCCATCGTCACCGGCGGCGCTTCCGGGCTCGGCGAAGGCGCCGCCCGGATGCTGCGCGCCAAAGGCGTCAAGGTCGCCATCCTCGACATGCAGGAGGAGCGCGGCAAGGCCGTGGCGCAGGAGATCGGCGCGTTCTTCCATGTCTGCGATGTCACCAACGAAGCCTCGGTGGATGCCGCGCTCGCCGCCGCGCGCGCCGCCAATGGCCAGGAGCGCCTCCTCGCCAATTGCGCCGGGATCGCGCCCGGCAAGCGCATGATCTCGAAGAGCAAGGAGACCGGCGCGCTGATCGCCCATGATCTCGCGCATTTCGTGAAGGTCGTGAACGTCAATCTGATCGGCACCTTCCTGATGACGGCGAAATCCGCCGTCGGCATGGCCGCGCTCGACCCGGTCGATGCGGATGGCCAGCGCGGCGTGATCATCAACACCGCCTCGGTTGCTGCGGAAGACGGTCAGGTCGGCCAGGCGGCCTATGGCGCGTCCAAGGCCGCCGTGAAGGGCATGACGCTGCCGATCGCCCGCGATCTCGCGCAATACGGCATCCGAATCTGCACCATCCTGCCCGGCATCTTCATGACGCCGATGTTCGCGGGGCTCGACGAGAATTTCAAGAAGACGCTGGCCGCCAGCGTGCCCTTCCCCTCGCGGCTGGGCGAAGCGGCGGAATACGCCAAGCTGGTGGCGGCGATCATCGACAACGACATGCTGAACGGCGAGAGCATCCGCCTCGACGGCGCCATCCGGCTGGCGCCGCGCTGACGGGACGGCCAAGGGCATGCGCCACTTCTCTGCCGATCACCTGACCCGTCTGACGACCGCGATCTTCGAGGCGGCTGGCTGGCCGGAAGCCGATGCGGCGGAGGTGGCGCGCCATTGCACGCTCGCCAACCTTTCGGGCCATGACAGCCACGGCATCGGCATGGTGCCGCTTTACATCCGCTCCTTCCGCGACGGCTGGCTGAAACCCGCCAATACGCCCGTCGACCGGATCAATGCGCCGCCGTTTCTCGTCATCGACGCACAAGTGGCGCTCGGCCAGCCGACGGCGACGAATGCGGTGCAGCGGGCCGCCAGCATGGCGAAAACGCAGGGCGTGGCGATCCTCAATCTGATCGATGCGCACCACATCGGCCGGATCGGCGATTATGCCGAGCAGGCCGCTGCGCATGGTCTGATCTCATTCTTCTGGGTGAATGTGGCGGGCCGGCCGCCCATCGTCGCCGCGCATGGCGCAAAGGAAGGCCGCTGGGGCACCAATCCGCATGCCATCGGCATCCCCTCCCCCGATGGCGCGCATATGGTGCTGGATTTCGCGACGAGCCGTATGGCGCATGGCAAGGTGCGGGTTGCGCTCAATAAGGGCGAGCGGGTGGCCGAAGGCTATCTCATCGATTCCGAAGGAAGGCCTACCACCGATCCCGCCGTCGCCTTCGCGCCCGGACCGCTGGGCGCGCTGCTGCCCTTCGGTGAGCACAAGGGCGCCGGTCTCGCCTTCATGGTGGAGCTGCTTTCGGCAGGCCTTGCCGGCGGCGCGCTGATCAAGGACAAACCCGCCAGAACCTGGATCATCAACAGCCTGTTCGGGATCCTGATCGATCCGCTGCGGCTCGATCCCGATGAGGCGGCGCGGGCGGATAGAATTGCCTCGGTCACTGCCTTCCTGCGCGCGGCGCGGCCGCAGGATTCGGCTGATCCCGTGCGCGCTCCCGGCGACAAGGAGCGCGAGATGCGGGCCTTGCGCCTGCGTGATGGCATTCCGCTCGATGACGAGACCTGGCGGCAGATCGCCGAAGCTGCGGCCTGGTTCGGGATCGACGCGGAGGCAGGCTGATCCCGTTCAGCGGCTGTCCATCAGGCCGGAATCGATCAGCCTCCGATGGAATGACAGCACGGCGCCCTCATCGGCGCAGGTATGGTAGCGTCCATTGCACTGGAGCAGCAGACGCTTGCGCTCGGCGTAGGAATCCGGAAGCGGCAGGCGCGCGGCCTCCAGCAGGGCGAGGCCGAGGTAGGGCACATCCATGACCGGCGTCCGGTAAGGCGGCGGCGCCTTCCAGTTCTGCGTCACGATCGAGTAATAGGTGATGAAGCCCGGCCCCTCCGCGGCGAGCTTGATATCCTCGACCTCGGTGTCCTCCTTCTGCCCCAGCAGCATGCGCGTCGCGCTCGGCTGGTGATCGCCATAATTCACGATGACAAAGCTCTCGTGGGGAAAGCGGTGCTTCAATTCGGCGAGCAGCCACCGATAATCCCGCGCTCCCAGCGAGATGCGGCGCAGGTATTCGTTCAACTCCGGATGCACGCCTCTGGCTCCGCCCGGCACGTCCTCATCGGGGTACATCGTGCGGTCATAAGGCCAATGGGCGGACATTGTCTGGATGAAGGTGAACAGCGGCCGGTCGCTGCTCCTGATGTGGCGCTCGATCTCCGCCAGCGCATTGGCGTAATAGAAGCGGTCGCGCTCGTTCGTCGTCGGCGCCTTTTGGTCTTTCATGTCGAAGATTTCGGTCAGTCCGATCGACTCGTAGAACCGGGCGTTCGAGACGAAATTCTTCATCATCGGATAGAAGAGCACGTTGCGGTAGCCGCAGCCGGCCAGAACCTGCGGGAGCGTTTCGCGTACCTTCCCTTCCATGAAGGCCTGCACGAACTGGCGCATCGATCCGAAGGAGTGGGTGGAGACGCCCGCCAGCACGGAGAATTCCGTCAGCCAGGAGGCCCCGCCATAGGTTTCCACCCTGAGCTTGTGGATGTTCCCGTCGTGCGACTGGAAGAACGGATCGACGGAACGGTCATAGGCGAGGCCCGGGAATTGCGAGGGCGGCACCACCGATTCCTGATGGATGAGGATGATATGCGGTTTGCCGTTCGGCGGGCGGCAGCTGCCAAGCGGCGCGAACAGGGGCCCGCGCGCTTGCGTTGCGGCCTCGAACAATTGGCCCTGCCAGATGGTCCTGAGCGTCTCCGGCCATGAACTGTAATAGGTCGAGAGAAAGCGATCAGTGTAATAGAGGTGCATATGGCGGCGCTCGCCAATGCTATGGAGCGCCGCGACGCTCGCGGCTGCCAGCAGCAGGAACGCCACAGCCCCCTTCCAGCGGGCGATCCGGGCATTGTCGAAGCGATAGACCAGCACGCCCAGCACAGCGGAGCCCAGCAACAAGCCTATCAGGCTGAATGTGTAGAACGGATAGGATGTGGCGAGGAATTCGACCGTCGACCACGACCGGAAGTAGAAATAGAGGTCATAGGCATGGACCAGCATATCCATGGTCTTGAGTTTGACCGTCGCCGCTATGGCGACGATCACCACCTGCGCGCCCGCCAGCACCGTCGCGAACAGAACACGGCCCGTCAGCGCCGAGAGGAAGGCGATGATCGCACCGGTGACCAGCGCGGAATAGGCGGCGTTCAGGACAGGCCACTCGTTAATCCAGAAGAAACCGGCCATCAGCGCGCAGATCGAGGCAACGAGCAGCCAGGAAACGAAGGCCGAAAACGTCCCTTCCCTGGACCTTGGCAGGTCCGCCGACACGACCTTCTGCACCGCGACGTCCGACAACCGTCTCGCCCCCCCTTCCGCAATGATGACAAGTATATGACATTTCGCCGGCTGAACATAGCTTGAAGGGCGGCAGCGGCGGGCCCGTAAGAATGCAGAGCGCCGAACCAGCCCGGCGCCGACGTTAGGATAAACTTCACGAAATTGTGCGCCTTTGAGACGAAACCGTCACCAATGATTCACTAGCCCGGATTACCCATGTCCGTTATGTATTGTTCATCTGGCGTTCATCGAAGCTGGCAGCCGCAGGAAGCCCGTTCCTGTGCTGCGCAAGGGTGATCGGACAAGGCCCATGGGTACATTATCCCTGATGCGCGATGCGCCCGTCGCCAATGTCCGCGCTAACGCGCGGGACCTGCGGCTTGATTTCTTCCGCGGCCTGGCGCTGCTGATGATCTTCGTCGATCATGTCTCCGGCAATCAGTTCGCGGCGCTGACGCTGCAGGCGCTCGGCTTCGCCGACGCGGCCGAGGTTTTCGTGTTCATCGCCGGCATGGCGGCGGCTTATGCCTATCGCAGGATATTCCTGACGGATGGGTTCGCTGCGGCCGTTCAGGCGGTCTTCGGACGCATCCGCACACTTTACCTTGCCCATGTCGCGATGGTTGCAGGCGTCCTGCTGTTCGCGCTGGGTGCGGGGATCTACGGCACGGATTTCGATGTCATCGGCAAACTCGGGCTGCAGGCGCTGATCGACAGCCCGATCGATGCGATCGTGCGGATGCCGTTCCTCGCCTTCATGCCGAATTATCTCGATATCCTGCCCCTTTACATCACGCTGCTCGCCTTGGTTCCGCTGTTCCTGGCCGCGATGCGCGCGCATGTGATGCTGCCGGTTGTTCTGGCGCTTCTTTCATACGTCCTGGCGCAAGTGCTCGGTCTGACCTTCGCCAATTTCGGCAATCCGCTCGGCTGGTTCCTGAACCCCTTCGCCTGGGTCCTCCTCTTTGCAGGGGGCATGACGGTCGCCCAGCTGACGAGCGAGGGATTCTGGCGGCGGCTGCCGCGCTGGCTCGTCGCCGCAACGACTTTCGCTGCCGCGGCTTATGTGGTGTTCGCATTCCTCCATGCCGTGCCCTGGCGCGCCTTCCCGGCCCTCGAAGATTATGCGGCGCTCGGCTTCGCGCTTGAGCCGAACAAGGCATTCCTTTCCTGGCACAGGCTTCTGGACCTCCTGGCCAAGGTCTGGCTGGCGGCCGTTTTCATCCCGTCCGGCGCCGCCTTCATGGCCAACGGCCTCGGCGGCGCCATCAGCCGGGCCGGGCGGAACTCGCTGCCGATCTTCGTAGCCGGCACATTCCTGTCGCTGCTGGGATCCGTTGTGCTTTTTGAAGGCGATGGCGCCGCCCTCTGGCAGGTGGCCGTCACCGTCGGCGGGGTGATCGTCCTGCTCGCCGCAGCCGCGCTGATCGAGGCGGACCTGCGGTCGCGCCTGGCGGCCTGGCGTTTTTCCTGGTCGCTGGCGATCAGCGCCTTGCCGCGATAATCCCGGGCGGAGAGAGCGGTTTTCAGGGCTTGGCGCTGATCGAGATGCGCGGACTGGCCACGATCATTTCGGCCAGCAATTGACCGATGCAGCCGTGCATCGCGTCGGTCATGTGGAGATCGTCCCGCTCAGTCATCTCCGACATCGGCACCTGATTGCGCTCGGCCAGATCCTTCATCGCGGCGAACCGGCGGAAATGAAAGACGCGGCCTTTGGGGCCCGTCCGCGCTGCATCGTCGATCAGGGCCTGCATGGGGAGAGCATCGGGGTCCTTGAGGACCATCGGGGCGTATTGCAGATCGAGCAGCACGACGGGGATGGACCTGTCGTTCAACAGCTTGAGGCCGGACTGAATCTCGTCCCGCCGCCCCTCGACGCCGTTGAACCGCAGCACATCGTTGACGCCAAGCTGCCAGACGACCAGCGACGGCTTCAACGGGAGCACGTCGGTCTCGAACCGCGCAATCGTCGCGCCCATCGTCTCGCCGCCCTTGCCCTTGTTGACGACCTTGATGTCGGCCTGCGGCCACAGTCGCGTAAGCGATTTCTGCAGCGCGGCAGGATAGATCTTGCTCTTGTCGTTGCTGGCGATGCCCTCGGTCGAGGATGACCCGACCGCCACGATGGTCAGCGGTTGCGGCATCAGGGCCGGTCCCGTCTCGAAGGCGGCGGTGCGCGCCCGCTCACAGGTCGCATCATTGAGATCGCCCGCCTGTGCTGCCGGGGCGGCGATCAATGCCGACAGGAGCGCACCGGCGAAGATGGCCGCTCGCGCAGCACGCTCCATTCTGCCTGATGAGACAATCGCCATTCACGAGCCCCGGATCGTTGCGGGGAGATTTCTCCCGCGCCCTTGCCGTCAGCATTCCATCCCGTACAAAGGGCTTTCATCAAGGGATCTGCGTGAATGTCACCTGAACAGCTGAAGCGGGAAGCTGCGGCCGCCGCCCTCCATCTTGTGGAGCCTGGCATGCGGCTGGGGCTCGGAACAGGCTCTACCGCCCGCCATTTCGTTGAACTGCTTGGCGAAAAGGTCCGTGATGGCCTCAGGATCATTGCCGTTCCGACTTCGGAGGTGACAGCCGCCCAGGCTCGGGGCCTCGGCATTTCTCTCTCGACGCTGGACGATACGCCCGAGCTGGACCTGACGATCGACGGCGCCGACGAGCTTGATGATTCGCTCCGGCTCATCAAGGGCGCCGGTGGGGCGCTGCTGCGCGAGAAGATCGTCGCCGCTGCGAGCCGGCGCATGGCGGTGATCGCGGACGAGAGCAAACATGTCCGGCAACTGGGAGCCTTCCCTCTATCCATCGAGGTCAATCCCTTCGGCCTGAAGGTCACGACCCGTCAGGTGGAGAAAGCCTGCGGCGGGGCGCCGGCCGCGCTGCGCCTCACTCCCGATGGCGCCCCGCTGCGGACGGATGGCGGCCATTTCATCCTTGATGCGCGGATGGGCGCCATCGCCGATCCCGAAGCCCTCGGCCTGCGGCTGCATGCCATACCCGGCGTGGTCGAGCACGGGCTTTTCATCGGGCTGTGCACGGAAGCCTATCTCGCCTCGCCCAATGGGGTTGCCGTCATCCGCCGGAGGGCGTAACGAACGCTCAAACCTGAAACCGAGGGTGCCGCAACCATGACCCGCTTTTGTCAGATGATGCTGTTTTCGGCCGTTCTGCTGGCCGCCAACCCGGTGCTGGCTCAGCAGCCGCCAGCCGCGCCGCCTTCTCCGCCTGCAGCGGAGGCGGCGCCGATCAGCGAATCCCATCTCGCCGCCGCCCGCGAGGTCGTCGTCTCTTCGGGCCTCGCCAGTTCGTTTGAAAACATCGTCCCCCAGATCGCCGATCAGATCCGCGCCGGCTTCTCGCGCACCCGGCCGGAGATCATCAAGGACATGGAAGTGGCTTTGCGCCCGATCATTACCGACCTGACCAAACAGACGGAACCGATGATCCTCGCATCCTCCAGAGTCTATGCGCAGCGCATTCCGGAGCCGGAGCTGAAGGAGATCGCCGCCTTCTTCAAGTCGCCAGCCGGTCAAAAGTATATCATCCTGCAGGGACAGATCTCCAACGAGCTTGCCATCACGATGGAGGTCTTCTCCCAGACGCTCGGCAACATGATGATGGACCAGCTGCGCGAAGATCTGCGCAAGAAAAATATCCAGCTCTGAACCCTTCGACAGCGCGATGAGCGCCGGAACCAGCCGCAATGCTGCGCTTTGGGCCGTTGCGGCTACGTTATGTCTCGGCGTGGCGCTGCCGATCCTGATGGCCCCGGCGAGCAAGTCTTCGCCGCTGCTCCTGAGCATCGCGGCCTTTTTCTCCGTCATGGCGCTCTGGCGCAGCGGGCAGATGCAGACGGCCGTGGACCAGGCCATCGGCGCCGCAAGAGAACCGGGCGCCATCCTCGCCATTGGGCTGCTTGTGCTGATGGCGGTCTCGATCCTCTGGGCGCATGACCCTGCGGCTTCGGCCAATCAGTTTCTCCAGTTCATCCTGCCCGTTCTTGCGGGCGTCCTGCTGGCTCTGGCCTTTCCCGTCATCGCCGTGAGGGAGCGCATGGCCTGGTGGATCGCCGGCGCGGCCATCGCCGCCGCCATCATGCTGATCGATATCAAGACCGGTCTGACGCTCCGCAAATTGACCGGCGGGCGGGCGACCGATTACAGCTACAACCGCGGTCTTGTGACTCTGGTGGTGCTGATCTGGCCGCTTCTGGCGCTGCTCGCGGCGCGGGGCCGCATCTGGTGGGCCATCGCGCTCGTTCCTATCCCGCTCGCCGTGCTGGTTGGCGAAAGCCAGACTGCGGTGCTTGGCCTGCTGGCCGGCCTGCTGGTCCTGCCGATCGCCTGGCTCCTGCCGAAACTGACGCGCCTTGCCGGGCTGTCCGCCATGCTTCTCATTCTGGCCACTGCGCCCTTCATCGGCACAATCGCCAGCAAGGCGCTGGGCGCCGGATTTCACAAGACCTTCGAAGCGGGGCATTCCGATGACCGCGTCAAGATCTGGCTGAGCTTCGAGGCCGCGGCACAGCGGCACTGGATATCGGGAAACGGCTTCGGCTCGACGCTGAACATGCAGAATGCGCCCGTCGCAGCGGATGTGCCGCCGGAGCGCGTCCTGCTGCTTGGCGCCAGCCATCCGCACAATGCCTTTCTCCAGCTTTGGGCTGAGCTTGGCCTCGCCGGCGCCATCCTGGCGGCGCTCCTCGCCATTCGCCTGTTCGGCGCGGTTGGTCGGCTGAAGCCCGTGCTGCAGCCCTTCGCTCTCACCTGGATCGCCGTGACCTCGGCCATCGCGCTGGTCAGTCACGGGGCCTGGCAGGCCTGGTGGGTCGCGGCCATCGCCGCATCTGCAGCAGGGTTCCTGGCGATCGAGCGGGAATTGCGGATGGACGAAGCGCCCGCCTCGTCGTTGTAAATGTCAAGCTTGCTGATTACCTCCGTTGGCGCTTCTCTTGCTCCTGAAAGCCCTCACCGATGACGGACTTCGATGTTGATCTCTTCGTGATCGGGGGCGGCTCCGGCGGCGTTCGGGCGGCCCGCATTGCGGCCGGGCATGGCGCGAAGGTGATGCTCGCGGAAGAGTTCCGGCTTGGCGGCGCCTGCGTGATCCGCGGCTGCGTCCCCAAGAAGCTGCTGGTCATGGCCTCCCGCTTCCACGATGCGTTCGAGGATGCGGCCGGTTTCGGCTGGACCGTGCCGGAACCGACCTTCGACTGGCCGGCGCTGGTGCGCGCCAAGGAACGGGAGATCACCCGGCTCGAAGGGCTCTATGCCCAGACGCAGGAGAAGGCGGGCGTGCGTGTCGTCAAGTCGCGCGCCGTGCTCGAGGATGCCAATACGGTGCGCCTGCTCGCCAACGGCAGGCGCATCCGCGCCAGGCATATCCTCATCGCCACGGGCGGCAGGCCCAACATCCCTGCCGACCTGCCCGGCGCGGAATACGCCATCAGCTCGAACGAGGCCTTCGATCTGCCGGTCTTCCCGAAGCGCATCCTGATCGCCGGCGGCGGCTATATCGCCGTGGAATTCGCCGGACTCTTTGCGGGACTGGGCGCCGAAGTGACGCTGATCTACCGGGGTGAGAACATTCTGCGCGGCTTCGACGAGGACATGCGCGAAGGTCTGCGCAACGCCTATGAGAAGCGCGGCATCCGCTTCATCTTCAACGATGTCTTCAGCGCCATCGAGAAGACGCCGGAGGGGCTCGCCGCCCGGACGAAGGGCGGCCTCTCACTCAACGCCGATCAGGTGATGTTCGCGATCGGCCGCTCGCCCAATGTCGAAGGGCTGGGGCTCGACAAGGCGGGCGTCCTGCTCGGCAAGGACAACGAGATCCCCGTCGATGCCTTCTCCTGCACGAATGTCGCGAATATTCACGCCGTCGGCGACGTCACGAACCGCGTGAACCTGACGCCCGTGGCGATCCGGGAAGGCCACGCCTATGCCGATACCGTTTTTGGTGGCAAGCCTTGGTCCGTCGACCACGCCGACATTCCGACAGCGGTTTTCTCGACGCCGGAGATCGGCGCCGTCGGTATCACGGAAATCCAGGCCAAGGCGGCCTATGCGGCGCTCGACATCTACCGGACCTCGTTCCGGCCGATGAAGGCGACGCTTTCCGGCCGCGAGGAGCGGATGATCATGAAGCTGATCGTCGACGCCAACACCGACAGGGTCGTGGGCGTCCATATCCTTGGCGAGGATGCGGGCGAGATGGCGCAACTGCTCGGCATCGCCGTCAAGATGAAGGCGCGCAAGGCCGATTTCGACGCCACGATGGCGCTGCATCCCTCCGCCGCCGAGGAACTCGTCACCATGCGCACGCCAAGCGAGCGCTGGCGGCGGGCTGGTTAAGCCGCCACTGCCCTTTTCCTGAACAACCGGCCATCGATGGCGGCGAGGCCGACGGCGATAAAGGCCATACCGAGGAGATGCTGGAGCTGCAGCGTTTCCCCCAGCACGGCAATGCCCAGCAGGATGCTGCTCACGGGAATCAGGAAGGTCACCAGCGCCAGGTTGGTCGCTCCCGCCGAGGCGAGCAACTGGAAGTAGAGAATATAGGCGAAGGCGGTCGAGACCACGCCCATCGTGACGGTCGCGAGAAGGGGCACGAGACCGGGCGCGGGCAGCGTCCATGGCTGGTCAATGACGGCTGCGATCACGAGCATGATCGCGCTGCTGGCCGCGACCTGCCCGAAGGCCGCCTGAAGAGGCAGGACGCCGAGCCGCTTGAAGCGGCGTCCGAACAGGCCGGCGAAGGCATAGACAAGCGCTGCGCCCAGACAAGCCAGATATCCCGGCAGAGATTGGCTCGCGCCCGACAACGCATCGAGGCCTATCATGGTCGCCACACCCAGCGATCCGAGCAGCACACCGGCGATCTTCAGCGGCGTTGCCTTCTCGTCCGCGGTGAGAAGATGGGCGACGAGCACCGTGAACAAGGGCGTCGTGGCGTTCAGGATGGAGGCGAGCCCGGCCGCCACGCTGACCGGCATCTGGCTCTGGCCCCAGAAGATCAGACTGAAGGGAATGGCGTTGTTCAGGAGGCCCATGCCGAAGAAGGCAAGCCAGACGCGCCCGTCCGCCGGGATGGCGATCCGCATGGCCTTGAGGATCAGGAACAGCGTTGCGGCGGCGACAAGCACGCGCAGGAAAACCACCGTCAGCGGCGGCAGGCCGTTGCCGGCGCCTGCCGGCCAACCCTTGATGGCGATCGCGGAAAACAGAAAGGTGCCGCCCCATAGGAGGGACAAAAGCACCAGACGTCCCCAATCCCTGCCGTTCATCATGCCCCCGGAAGCGTTGCGCCGGAGCTAGCGGGATTGGCGGGTGCATACCACCCGAAAACGGCTGCGGCTCAAACCATCCGCAACCGCTGCGGCGAAGCTCAGATCGAGGCTTCGATCCATTTCTGGAGATCGCCCCGGGAACCGGCGCCGACCTTGGTGTTGACGTGCTTGCCGCCCTTGAAGACCATGAGCGTCGGGATGGAGCGGATGCCGACCTGACCCGCGATCCCGGGGTTTTCATCGACATTGACCTTGGCAATCTTGACCTTGCCGCCAAGTTCGCTGGCGATGGCGTCCAGATGCGGCGCAATCATGCGGCAGGGGCCGCACCATTCCGCCCAGAAATCGACGAC
The DNA here is from genome assembly GCA_020252485.1 of Methylocystis sp. Lineage (GTDB taxonomy): Bacteria > Pseudomonadota > Alphaproteobacteria > Rhizobiales > Beijerinckiaceae > JADCCX01. The sequence goes on along the minus strand of JADCCX010000034.1, from coordinate 3,854 downwards.
GACGGGGGTGTCTGAGCCCAGCACATCCTGCTCGAAGGTGGCGTCGGTGACCTTGATGGTGGAATCGCCCATGGCGGCAGACTTTCAGGCTCGAGGAATCGAAAGAAGATTGGTTGCCAAAGGAATGAGCGTTCCAACGCGGAATTTCAAGGCGCGATTGTTCACGGCAGGGTGATGCCTGCCCTCGCACGGCTCAGCTCCGCCGGCGGAATGACGACGATCTGCGGCAATACGGTCCAGATGATCGCTGTGGTGATCCGCTTGCCGGGATAGAGATCGCCAAGCAGCGCCGCATAGATCGCAAGCTGGCGCAGGTGGCTCTCCGGGACAACGGCCGGATCCGGCGGCGGACGGCCGGTCTTGTAATCCACGAGCGTGACCTCGTCCGCCGCCACCGACAACCGGTCGATGCGGCCGGCGACCTCGGCGGTCCTGCCGCCGATTGTCACCAGGCCGGCGATCTCCACCTCGTTGCGGCCCTCGCCCCGGAAAAGGGGCGCGAGGCCGGGCGCCGCCATAAGCGCCAGCGTATCGGCGATCGCCTCGGCCCGGAGCGCGGGATCGAGCGCCGGAAAACGCGCCGCCGCCAGCCGCTCCGCCACGCCTTCTCGCCGCTCCGCCGCCACATCGGGAAGGTGCTGCAGTAGATGGTGGATGAGATCGCCGCGCAGCCGCGCCTTCGCCCGCGCCGTCACGCCCTCGCGCAGGGGCGGCGGCTCGGCCGCATCCACAAGGCGGGAAGGCCTGAGCGGCGGCGGGCGCGGCAGGTCCTTGCGCTCCGGCCGCTGCTTCAGCCAGGACGGGAGGTCCGCAGGAGGTTTGGCGGCTTCCGCCTCCTTCGGCGGCATGATCCTGGGGTTCTGCGTGCTGCGCCATTGCAGCACCGTCCCTTCTCCGTCCTCCGCCTTGACCTCGCGGAGATGGGCATGGCCTGTCAGCGCCGCATCGATTATGCCGCGCCAGTTGCCTTTCGGCGGATCGTTCTGCCCTTGCGCCGTGCCGATGTAGAGGCGGTCGCGGGCGCGCGTCAGCGCGACATAGAGCAGGCGGCGGCTTTCCGCCATCGCCGCTTCGTTCGCCCGCTGGCGCGCCGGGGCCAGCGCCGGCGGATCGCTTTTCTCGCCCTTCACCCAGATTGCCGTTTCGGCATCCCCTTCATCAATCTCCAGGAGCTTGGGGCCGCTGTTGCCGCCGCCTTTCGGGTTATGCGCCGTGTCGATCAGGAAGACGATGCGCGCCTCCAGCCCCTTGGAGGCATGGACCGTCATCACCCGCACCCTGCCATGCGCCTCCTCCATGTCGCGTTTGACGTCGGAATCATTGACCGCCATCGCCTCGACGAAACCGAGCAGCGAAGGCGGATGGCTCGCCTGCCATTGCCGCAGCGTAGCGAGAAAGACGTTGATCGCCTCCTCCGCATCGACGCCGAGCCGGGCCAGGAGATCGCGGCGGCCTTGGCCTGCGGAGAGCAGCTCGCCGTAGAAGCCGAGCGGATCGAGCCGGCGCGACAGCGCCTGCCATTCCTTCAGGCGGGCGACGGCGGCGGCGTAGGGCTCCTTGTCCGCCGCCCTTTGCAGCGCCGTCCAGAGGCTGACCGGCCCGCGCTCCCAGGCGATCGCTTCCAGCGCCTGATCGTCGAGGCCGAGCAGCGGCGATTTCAGGAGTGCGGCAAGGGTGAGATCATCCTCCGGCAGCAGGCAGAAGCGGCCGAGCGCCAGCAGATCGAGCACGACGATCTGCTCGTTCAGTTTCATGCGGTCAGCGCCCGCGACGGGCACGCCCTCCCGCTTCAGCGCCTTGATGACGCCATCGAACAGCGCGCCCCGGCTGCGCACCAGCACCAGCACATCGCCGGGCGTGATCGGCTTTCCGTCATCCTCGAAACAGGCATTGCTCTCGATCCAGCGCCGGATGCGCCGCGCGACGCGCTTCGCGAGCAGCATCGGCGGGGATTCTTGAGGGGTCGAATCGACGGGCTCGAAGGCGTCCCGATCAATCTCCTTCTCCGCGACGAGAGCCGGCCAGAGCTCGACCAGCCCCGGTTCTCCGAGCCGGTTGCTGTCGTGCTGCGTCTTCTCATTGTCGCTGGAGAGGCCGCGGAAGCGCTCCTCGACCGAAAACACCTGATCGACGGCGGAAAGCACGTCATGGACGGTGCGGTAGGATATCCGGAGCGGCACCTTGTCGAAACGATGCTTCGCCGCCGCCTCCTGGTTGTAAGCTGCGATCCGCGCCTCGAAATGCCGGCGGCTGGTCTCGAATTCTTCCGGCCGGGCGCCCTGAAAGCCGAAGATCGACTGCTTCTCGTCGCCCACCGCGAAGATCGTGCGGCGCAGGCCGGGTCTGGCGCCCTCGCCCGCAAAGAAATCATCGGCCAAAGCCCTGATGATCGTCCATTGCTCCGGGCTCGTGTCCTGCGCCTCGTCGACCAGAATGTGATCGAGGCCCTGATCGAGCTTGTAGAGCACCCATTTCGCCGTATCCGCCGTCAGCAGCGTGACGGCCTTGCCGATGAGATCGGGGAAATCCAGCCGGCCCATGCGGCGCTTTTCGGCCCGGTAAAGCGCATTCACCTGATCGGCGAGCAGCGCGATCGCCTCGGTGCGTTCGGCGGCGAGCACGGCGTTGATGCGTTGCACCTGTTCATGAACGCGCTTGCGCTCCTCGATCATCGCGTCGAGATAACCGCCGGGCTTCTTGCGGAGATCGGCGGAAACAAACCAGCCCTTGTCCGTGCGCGGATCGCCGTCAGCGGTCAGGAAGACGCGGATGTAGGATTCGAACTTCTGCTCGCCCTGAAAGCCGGAGCCCGCGTCCAGAAGCGCCGCCATCTCGGCGTCACGATCCTTGGCCGACGATTTGAGCCAATCGCGGATCGCGCGCCAGTTGCCGCTGTAGAGCCCCTGGTTCAGGACCTCGCGCTGCAGGGCCTCGACCGTCTCACCCGGTGCGATATCCAGCCGCTGCCGCAGCGGCGAGAGGGCGAACTTGCGCTCCGGCAGGTCAAGATTGCGCCTTTGCGCCATGAAGGCCTTGAGCGCATCGCGGAAACCGGACTCGCCGGCCTGCGTGGTCGCCACCGCCAGAGCGCGCCCGAGCGGTCCATCCGGCTCCTTCAGCGCCGCGTTGAGCGTGGCGGTGATGGCGGCTTCCACCGCCTCGCGCTGCTCGCGCTCGTCCAGCACCTTGAAGCGGGCGGGCACGGCCGCCTCGAACGGGAAGGAATGCAGCAGCCGCTCGCAGAAGCCGTGGATCGTCTGGATTTTCAGGCCGCCCGGCGTCTCGACCGCGCGGGCGAAGAGGCGGCGAGCCTGAGTGATGTCATCCGGCTGCGGCGGCTTCCCGGTCAATTCCTCGATGGCCTCGGCGAGGGCGTCGTTGTCCAGCGCCACCCATTCGCCCAGCCGCTCGAACACGCGGTTCTGCATGTTGGCGGCGGCCGCCTTGGTGAAGGTGACGCAGAGGATGCGCGACGGGTCCGCCCCCGAAAGCAGCAGCCGCACGACGCGGCCCGTCAGCACCGTCGTCTTGCCCGCGCCCGCATTGGCGCTGACCCAGACCGACTGGCCGGGATCGGCGGCCTTGCGCTGCTCGGGGGAGGCTGTGGCCATGGGCGTTGTTCCTTTCCTCCCTTTTTGAAGGCAAGCCGCAGCGTTTCTCCCTTCTCCCCTTGCGGGAGAAGGCGCCTGCCGGATGGCAGTCGTTTGCGTTCTCCCCTTCTCCCCTTGCGGGAGAAGGTGCCTGCCGGATGGCAGGCGGATGAGGGGTGGCTCTGTGCCGAGAGCCCTGAACGACCCCTCACCCGTCAGGCTCCGCCTGCCACCCTCTCCCACAGGGGGAGAGGGAAGTCGCTG
>JADCCX010000033.1 GCA_020252485.1 Methylocystis sp. | reverse complement strand
TTGATATCACGCTGCGAGCAAATGTCGGAATCAAAGGGACCACTAGCAAGTCTATGATTCTAGTGGAGCTTTTGAATTTGACATTCGCTCCGACGCCCGATGTCACGCGGGATGCGAATGTCAAATTCGCTCCACTAGGCCTCGATTGTTTCCTGGTGCAATGGGCTGGGGAAAGTTGCCTGCGGGACGGCTCATCGGTTGCCGTTATCGTGATTGCTGAGATATTCTATTTTCAGGCTTCCGCGTGATTCGGGGGCTTTGCGTACTCGAGTGCCGAGAAAGTCGAATGTCATCCGCGCAGCCGAAATCCGCTGAACCTTCCATGGAAGAGATTCTTGCGTCTATCCGGCGCATCATCTCGGATGACCAGGCGCCGAAGCCGGCGCCACCCGAGCCTCCCGTCGCTGCTCACATCGCTTCTGAGCCCGTTGTGGCGCGCAAGCCTCCGCCCGCGGAGGACGATGAGGATATTCTCGATCTTCCGCCCCGGCCGGTGCGCAAGCCGGAACCGCATCTCATCAACGATGCTCCCGTCGCCAATGATCTCTCCTTCGAAGATATGCTCCCGGCGGCGCCGCCAGCGCCGAAAGGTCAGAACGACATGAATGCCCTGATGGCTGCGGCCGATTTCGAGCCGACGACAACAGCGCCCGCAGTGGCGCAGCAACAGGCCGAACGGCTGGTTTCGGCCTCTACGGACCGGATGGTGTCGACGGCGTTTTCATCGCTCTCGAACACCATTCTCGCCAACAATGCCCGCACGCTCGATGATCTGGTGCAGGAAATGATGCGTCCGATGATCAAGTCATGGCTGGACGACAATCTGCCCAACGTGGTGGAGCGGCTGGTGCGCGCTGAAATCGAGCGCGTTTCTCGCGGCGGACGTTGACGGCGGCGCGGCTCTCCGGTTTACCGCCCATAACCCTTCAGCCGGGCCCCAACGCCCGGCTTTTCCGTTTCTGGTTGCCGTCATGATGGACAAGACATTCGAACCCGCCGCCGTTGAGGCCCGCATCGCCCGGGCCTGGGAGGCTGCTGACGCCTTCAGGGCAGGCCGCAAATCGCGCAAGGATGCGGAAGGCTTCTGCATCGTCATTCCGCCGCCCAACGTCACCGGTTCGCTCCACATCGGCCATGCGCTCAACAATACCCTGCAGGATGTGCTTTGCCGCTACTGGCGCATGCGGGGCAGGGACGTGCTCTGGCAGCCCGGCACCGACCATGCCGGCATCGCCACCCAGATGATGGTGGAGCGCAAGCTCGCCACCGAGAACCGGACCGACCGGCGGACCATGGGCCGGGAGGCCTTCCTGAACGAGGTCTGGAAATGGAAGGAGGAATCGGGCGGCACGATCATCAATCAGCTGAAGCGGCTGGGCGCCTCCTGCGACTGGTCGCGCGAGCGTTTCACCATGGACCCCGGCCTCTCCGAGGCCGTGCTGAAGGTGTTCGTCGACCTCTACAACCAGGGCCTGATCTACAAGGACCGCCGGCTGGTGAACTGGGATCCGAAGCTGCTGACCGCCATTTCCGATCTCGAGGTCGACCAGCGCGAGATCAAGGGGCACATGTGGTATTTCAACTATCCCCTTGAAGGTGTTGAATATAACCCCGAGGACGACCGTACCTTCATTACGATTGCGACGACGCGCCCCGAGACGATGCTGGGCGACGGTGCGGTGGCGGTGCATCCCAATAACGAGACCATCGGCTGGAAGATCGGCAAGGCCGCCATTCTGCCCCTCGTCAACCGCCGCCTGCCGATCATCGCCGACACCCATGCCGATCCCGAAAAGGGCACCGGCGCAGTGAAGATCACGGCGGCTCATGATTTCAACGATTACGAGGTCTATCTGCGCCACAAGGATGTCGTGCCGCTCATCAACCTGATGAACGCCGACGCGACCATGGTGAGCGAGCCGCATATGCCGGCGCAGTACCGGGGGCTCGACCGCTACGAGTGCCGCAAGCGGGTGGTCGCCGATCTCGAAGCGATGAACCTGGTCGCCAAGATCGAGCCGCATACCCACACCGTGCCCCATGGCGACCGCTCCGGCGCCGTCATCGAGCCCTGGCTCACCGAGCAATGGTATGTGAACGTCAAGCCGCTGGCCGAGAAGGCGATGGCCGCCGTGCGCAACGGCGAGACGGTGTTTCACCCGAAGGAGCGCGAGAAGATCTTCTTCAACTGGCTCGAAAACATCGAGCCCTGGTGCATCTCCCGCCAGCTCTGGTGGGGGCACCAGATCCCGGCCTGGTACGGGCCGGATAAGCATATCTTCGTCGCCAATGACGAGGCGGAGGCGCAGCATGCTGCCGACCGGCATTATGGCCGCGTCGTGCCGTTGACGCGCGATCCCGATGTCCTCGACACCTGGTTCTCTTCGGCGCTCTGGCCCTATTCCACGCTCGGCTGGCCGGAAAAGACGCCGGAACTCGCCAAGTTCTATCCCAATGATGTGCTGGTGACGGGGGCGGACATCCTCTTCTTCTGGGTGGCCCGCATGATGATGACGGGCATCCATTTCATGGACGCGGCGCCCTTCCGCGACGTGATCCTGCACGGCATCGTGCGCGATGAGAAGGGGAAGAAGATGTCGAAGACGACGGGCAACGTCGTCGATCCGCTCACCGTCATCGATCAATACGGCGCGGATGCGCTGCGCTTCACGCTCGCCGCCATGACAATGGGCGGCCGCGACCTCAAGCTCGCCATGAGCCGCGTGGAGGGCTACCGCAACTTCGCGACCAAGATCTGGAATGCCGCCCGCTTCGCCGAGATGAACGGCTGCAAGCGTCAGGCCGGGTTCGATCCGGGCAAGGTGCGAAGCCCGCTCAACCGCTGGGTGCTGGCGGAAGCGGCGCATGCCTCAGCCGCCATTGCAGAGGCCATTGAGTCCTATCGCTTCAACGAGGCGGCGGATGCGGCCTATCGCTTCGTCTGGGGCACATTCTGCGACTGGTTCATCGAGCTCGCCAAGCCCGTCATGCAGGCGGAGGGCGACAGCCCCGAAAAGGCAGAGACCCAGGCAACCGTCGCGCATCTCATCGACGTCATCTGCAAGCTGCTGCATCCCTTCATGCCCTATCTCACGGAGGAGCTTTGGGCGGCGAAGGCTGCGGTCGGTGCGCCGCGGCCGCCGCAGAAGGATGGCGACACGCTGCTCTGCCTCGCCGATTGGCCGGAATTCGGCGGGTTTGCCGCAGAGGATGCGCGCGCCGAACTCGGTTTCGTGGTTGATCTCATCTCCGAGGTGCGCTCCGTGCGGGCGGAAATGAACGTTCCCGGTGGCGCGATGGTGCCGCTTGTCTTCGTGGGAGCCTCGGCGGAAGCGAAGGGCAGGGCGGAACGCTGGCAGGAGACGCTGAAGCGTCTCGCCCGGCTCGACAGCATCGGCTTCGCCGATCAGCCGCCGCCGCAATCGGTTCCCGTTGTCATCGGCCGCGAGGCTGCGGCCATGCCGCTCGGCGCGATCATCGATGTCGCCGCGGAAAAGCTCCGCCTCGCGAAAGAGATCGGCAAGCTTGCGGGCGATATCGCGGGCACCGAGAAGAAGCTCGCCAATGCCGAATTCGTCGCCAAGGCGCCGGAAGAGGTTATCGAGGAAAACCGCGAACGGCTGGTGGTCGCTGCCGCCAAGAAAAAGCGGCTCGAAGAGGCGATGCGGCGGTTGGGGTGATCATCGGCGGCGGCCGGGCGCCTCGCCAGTGAGATTGCGTATTCCGCCCGGGCGACCGACCTATTATGACCAATATTTAAAGGCCGGTCTTCTATCCTTCATGTGTCGGCGCTATGTGAGCGCTGCCGCACCCAGGAGCCTCCCTTGGCATTGAACGAGCCGACCGCCCAGACGACGGCCAAGAGCCCGCTGTTGAAGCGGGCTTATGACTGGATCGTTTCCTACTCCAATCATCCCAAGGCCGTTTACGTGCTGTTCTGGGTGACCTTCGTGGAAAGCTCGGTCAGCCCGATTCCGCCGCTGCCGCTGCTGATCCCGATGTGCATCGCCAATCCGAGGCGCTCCTGGTTTTATGCGATGGTCTGCACGGCGGGTGCCTGCGCGGGCGGGTTCGTCGGCTACGGCATCGGCTATCTGCTCTATGATACGGTCGGCCTCTGGATCATCAATTTCTACGGTCTTGCCGACAAGGCGCAGGAGCTGCTCGCCACCGCCAACAGCCACTGGTTCTGGGTGCTGGTGACCAAGGGGCTGACGCCGATCCCCTTCAAGATCGTGACGATCATGTCCGGCTTCCTGAATTACAGCCTGCTGCTGTTCTTCATCGGCATGTTCGTGTCGCGGTTGACCTTCTTCCTGATGTTCGCCGTGGCGATCTACTACTACGGCGAGAACATCCGCGTCTTTATCGAGAAGCACCTGCCGCTGGTCAGCGCCATCCTGCTCGCCTTCATCATCGGCGGCTTCGTTCTGCTCCCATTCATCCTCTGATTTCACGCATGCTTCTTGTTGCGCGCGCGCAACAGGCGTCATGATTCGCTGGCGGAGGCTCGCGTATGCCTTCTCCGCCGCAATGCCGCCATGATCGGGGCGCTCCCAGAAATTCTGGTCAATATAATCAATTTAAAGGGTTTTTCGTGATCGTGGAGGGGGAGTCGGCAGGCGTTTCGTGCTCCGCATCGGCGATTTCACTTTCTTGTGGGAAGCGGGGGGATCGTGGCATCGCTGTCACGGCCCGCCGGCCCCGCCGGCGATATTGCAACACATGGAGCGGTATCGCTCCAATCAAGCTGGAAGATCACTGATGGACGCCCGCGTTTTCGACAAGACCAAGCTCCCCTCCCGGCATGTGACGGAGGGGCCGGAGCGGGCGCCGCATCGATCCTATTATTACGCCATGGGCCTGACCCGGAAGCAGATGAGCCAGCCGTTCGTCGGCGTCGCCTCCTGCTGGAACGAGGCGGCGCCCTGCAACATCGCCCTGATGCGGCAGGCGCAGGCTGTGAAGAAGGGTGTCGCCGCCGCCAACGGCACGGCCCGCGAGTTCTGCACGATCACGGTCACGGATGGCATCGCCATGGGTCACCAGGGCATGAAGTCGTCGCTCGTGTCGCGCGAGGTGATCGCGGATTCCGTCGAACTGACGATGCGCGGCCACAGCTACGATGCCCTCGTCGGCCTTGCCGGCTGCGACAAGTCGCTGCCGGGCATGATGATGGCGATGGTCAGGCTGAACGTGCCGTCGATCTTCATCTATGGCGGATCGATCCTGCCGGGCACCTTCAAGGGCAAGCCCGTCACCGTGCAGGATGTGTTCGAGGCCGTCGGCAAGCATTCCGTTGGCGATATGTCGACGGCGGATCTCGAAGAGCTCGAGTCGAAGGCCTGTCCCTCCGCCGGCGCCTGCGGCGCGCAATTCACGGCGAACACGATGGCGACCGTTTCGGAAGCGATCGGCCTGGCCTTGCCTTATTCGGCCGGCGCGCCCGCGCCTTACGAGATCCGCGACCAGTTCTGCATGACGGCGGGCGAAATGATCATGGAGCTGATCGCCCGCAACATCCGCCCCCGCGACATCGTCACCCGCAAGGCGCTGGAGAATGCGGCCATGTCGGTGGCTGCCTCGGGCGGCTCGACCAACGCTGCCCTGCATTTGCCGGCCATCGCCCATGAATGCGGCATCAAATTCGATCTCTTCGATGTGGCGGAGATCTTCAGGAAGACCCCCTATATCGCCGATATGAAGCCGGGCGGTAAGTATGTCGCCAAGGACCTCTTCGAAGCGGGCGGCGTGCCGCTGATCATGAAGGCGCTTCTGGACGGCGGTTATCTCCACGGCGATTGCATGACCGTCACGGGCCGCACGATTGCGGAAAACCTCGCCTCGGTGAAGTGGAACCCGGACCAGGACGTGGTCTACACGACGGCGAAGCCGCTGACCGTCACGGGCGGCGTCGTGGGCCTCAAGGGCAATCTGGCGCCGGAAGGCGCGATCGTCAAAGTCGCGGGCATGCCGATGGAGAAGCAGATCTTCACCGGACCGGCGCGCTGCTTCGACAATGAGGAAGCCTGTTTCGAGGCGGTGAAGAAGCGTCAGTACAAGGAAGGCGACGTGCTCGTCATCCGTTACGAAGGACCGAAGGGCGGCCCCGGCATGCGCGAGATGCTGGCGACCACTGCCGCCCTCTACGGGCAGGGCATGGGTGACAAGGTCGCGCTGATCACCGATGGCCGCTTCTCGGGCGCCACCCGGGGTTTCTGCGTCGGCCATGTCGGTCCCGAAGCGGCTGTCGGCGGCCCCATCGGCCTGCTCAGGGACGGCGACATCATCCATCTCGATGCGATCACAGGAAAGCTTGAAGTTCGCCTTACGGACGCCGAATTGGAGTCGCGTAGGAAGGACTGGAAGCTGCGGGAAACCGATTACGGGTCCGGCGCCATCTGGAAGTTCGCGCAGGGCGTGGGCTCGGCCCGCGATGGCGCCGTGACGCATCCCGGCGGTCAAGGTGAAAAACACTGCTATGCCGATATCTGAACGGCCCTTCGTCTGTCTGCTCGCTGTCGCCGTCTTCTGCGGCGCGACGGGCGTTCAGGCGTTTGAATTGAAGAATAGCGAACAGGCGCCCTCTCCCGGGTCCGGCTCGGCGCTGTCGGCGCTGCCGTCACTGCCGGGGCCCGCCTTGCCCGGCGCCATACTGCCCGATCTCGGCGTCGACAAGGCGATCCGCGACATGTGGCGCGGCTTTGCCCGCAGCTACCGGTCGGGCGACAAGGTGGCAGCCTTCAAGCAGCTGGAGGTGGCCGCCGAACAGGGCGACATCCTGGCGCAGTGGAAACTCGGCCGCATGTATGCGGATGGCGATGGCGTCACCCAGGACGATTACCGGGCCTTCCAGTTGTTCTCCCGCATCGCCGATGCCAGGGGCGACGAAAGCCGGGATTCGCTCCATGCCGGCGTCGTCGCCAACGCCTTCGTGGCGCTCGGCATCTACTGGCTGGACGGAATCCCCAACAGCCCGGTCAAGCCCAACCCTTCCTATGCGGCGAAGGCGTTCAATTACGCCGCCACCTATTACGGCCATCCGGAAGCGCAGTATCAGCTGGCGCGGATGCTGCTCGATGGCGCGGCTACCGGGCGGCCTGAGCCCCGTCTGGCGATGCGCTGGCTCAGCCTCGCGGCAGAAAAGGGCCATGTGCCCGCCCAGGCGGTGCTGGGCCGCATGCTTTTCATGGGGGAGGCGATGCCGCGCCAGCCTGCGCGCGGCCTGATGTGGCTGCGGGTGGCGAGCGAGAACGCCAGCCCGGGCCGCCATGCCTGGGTGATTGAAATGCACAAGAAGGCCAACGACGCCGCTTCGGAAGAAGAGCGGCGCCGGGCCGAGGCGCAGGCCGAACGTTACCTGAAGTCGGCTGAACGCCGCTAGGCCGCGATGCGGAACACGCCCCGCACGGGTACATGATCGGAGGGCTTCTCCCGGTCCCGCTCGTCCTTGTCGATCATGGTTTCGTGCAAACGGTCGGCGGCTTGCGGCGACAGCAGCAGATGATCGATGCGGATGCCGTTGTTCTTCTGCCAGGCGCCCGCCTGATAATCCCAGAATGTGTAGAGCCCGGTTGCATCGGTGGCGGCGCGAACCGCCTCCGTCAGACCAAGGCCGGTCAGCCGCTGAAAGGCGCGTCTGGTCTCAGGCAGGAACAGCGCGTCGTTCGCCCACACGGCCGGATCGTGGCAATCGATCGCGTGCGGAATCACGTTATAGTCGCCGGCCAGGACCATCGGCTCCTCAAGCGCCAGCAGCTCCTCGGCATGCGCGCGCAGACGGTCCATCCAGCGCAGTTTGTAATCGTATTTGTCTCCCGGCGCCGGATTGCCGTTCGGCAGATAGATCGACGCCACGCGGAAGGCGCCTCCCGGCAGGGAAACAGTGGCTTCGAGATAGCGCGCCTGCTCGTCGCTGCCGTCGCCGGGGAGGCCCCGCCGCACGTCCTCAAGCGGGCGTTTCGAGAGCAGCGCCACGCCATTAAAGGCCTTTTGCCCATGCACCGCCACATGGTAGCCAAGCGCCTCGATCTCGGCTGCGGGAAAGCCCTCGCCGAGCGTCTTGATCTCCTGCAGGCAGACGACATCGGGCTGCTTCTCCTGCAGCCAGTTCACGAGATGGCCGATGCGCTGGCGCACGGAATTCACGTTCCAGGTGGCGATTGTGAACAGGCCGGAGGAGGGAAGGGGCATCGGCGAGCGATAATCCCGCCAGCGCGCCTTCGCAACCGGCTTGTCTGTACGATTGCCAGGCTGGACGAAGAGGCTTGCCTGCGACAGATAGGGAAACGGGAGGATCAATCATGAAGAAACTGCGGTTCATCGTCACTGCTGCCCTGTTCGCCTGGGCCGGCCCATCACTGGCGCAAAACTATCCCAACAAGCCCATCACCCTGATCGTGCCCTTTGCCGCCGGCGGCCCGTCGGATTCGATCGGCCGCCTGATCGGGCGCTCAATGTCCGAGACGTTGGGCCAGCAGATCGTGATTGAGAATGTCGCAGGCGCGGGCGGCGCCGCCGGCGCTGCGCGCGTGGCCAAGGCGCCCGCCGATGGCTATACGCTCCTGATCCATCATGTGGCGCTCTCTGCCGGCGCCTCGCTCTACAAGAACCCCGGTTATGACACGGTGACCGCCTTCGAGCCGGTCGGGCTGGTCAATTATGGACCGTTCGTCCTGATATCGAAAAAGGATTTACCCTCCCAGAACCTGAAGGACCTTCTCGCACGGCTGCGGACCGAAGGGCCGAAGACCAATGTCGCCCATGCGGGCGTCGGCTCCGGCTCCCATCTTTGCGGCCTGATGCTGGGCCAGGCGCTGGGCACGAGCTTCAATTATGTTCCCTATCGCGGCACCGGCCCGGCCCTCAACGATGTCGTCGGCGGGCAGGTCGACCTCCTGTGCGATCAGACGACCAATGCCCTGCCGCAGATTCAGGCGGCGACCGTGAAGCCTTTCGGCGTCACCTCGTTACAGCCGATCCCTCAATTGCCGAATCTGCCGACCGTAGCCTCCGAGATCCCCGGCTTCGATCTCTCCGTCTGGCACGGCGTCTATGCCCCGAAAGGCACGCCGAAGGAGACCATCGAGCGGCTGAACGCGGCCTTGCAGAAGGCGCTTGCCGATGCCGAGATCCAGCGGCGCTTCACCGACCTGGGCACGTTGCTCTTTCCTGCCGGCCAGCGCAGCCCTGCCGCGCTGCAAGCGAAGCTGGAGAGTGAAGTGAAGCATTGGGCCGCGGTCGCCAAGGCCGCCGGGGTCGAGCCGCAGTAAACGAAAGCCTGCGCCCGTCCCGATAGCGGAGCGCCGCTGTCGCGAACCTGCCACGCGGTCCGGGCCAAATTCCGGGTCTGCGCGGCTGGAATTGCGAAAAGAGGCATCGCTCCACCGTTTCGAGCGCCGGATTTATGCATTTCCAACATCATCGCTCACACGAAACCTATTGCCGTTTACGAATCGGAAAATTGCCTTAGACCAGCTTTAACGGAAGCGTGTCATATTGAGACATGTCTTCGCCATTCCTCAGATCGATCCTGATCGCCTCGTCATGGCTTGGCTTTGCCGCCGCGCCGCAGGCCCAGGTCCAGCTACTGCCGGGCCTCACCGAGGCTCGTCTTTCGGGCTGGTGCCGGGACGTCCCGCAAAACAGCGCGGTGTCGGCTTCGCTCGGCGATTTCCGGGTGCGGAAGGGGGCGAGCCTGTCAGCCTCGGGGGCGCGGCAGACGATCTTCGTCGACAGCGGCGGCCGGGCCGAGATCACCGGCACGGGCTCGACAATCTATGTCGCCAACGGCGGCCAGGCCACGGTCGGCGGAGAGCGCAATCAGGTTTATGCGGAGAGGGGCGGCAGCGTCGTTCTTATCGGCCGCGCCAACATGAAGCTCGTCGATGGTTTCGAGATCGTCGTCCAACGCAACAGTTCCGAATGTCAGTGAGAGGCTCTGAAGCCGCCTGAACGACAAGCCAGACCGCCAAAAGAAAAACCCCGCCCTTGAAGGCGGGGTTTCGTTGTTTGAGGACCGCAGGCCTTACTTCGAGGCCGTCGCGTCCGAGAAGATATCCCGCTTGTAAGTCTCGGGCACGAACAGCAGGCCGATGACGAAGGTCATCAGCGCGAAGCCGACCGGATACCAGAGGCCTGAGTAGATATCGCCGGTCGACGCCACGATGGCGAAGGACGTGGCGGGCAGCAGGCCGCCGAACCAGCCGTTGCCGATATGGTAGGGCAGCGACATGGCCGTGTAGCGGATGCGGGTGGGGAAGAATTCCACCAGCGCCGCCGCGATCGGGCCGTAGACCATCGTCACATAGATGACCATGATCGTCAGGATCACGATAATCTTGAGCGACTGTGCATCCCCAAGAGCGGCGAAGAACCCTGATACCTTAACCTTGGCAGGATCGTTGGCGGCAGGATATCCTGCGGCGATAGCAGCCCTTCCGATGTTGGCGACAAAGTCCTTGTCGTATGTGACAGCCGTACCATTGACTGTGACCTTGATGGGCGTGCCGGCCGGCGCGTCCACCTTGGTATAGCGGAATGCCTGCTGGGACAGGGTCCGGCGGGCAAGATCGCAAGGCTCAGTAAACTGACGGATTCCCACGGGATCGAAGAGCGAACCGCAGGTGGCGGGATCAGCCGCCACTTCGATCTTCACGGTCTCCAGCGCCTTGGCGTAGGTCGGGTTGGCGGTGTTGGTCAAAGAGGTGAAGAGCGGGAAGTAGGTGATTGCGGCGATCAGGCAGCCAGCGAGAATGATCGGCTTGCGGCCGATGCGATCAGAAAGCGCGCCGAACACCAGGAAGCCGCCGGTGCCCAGGATCAGCGACCAGGCGATCAGCACGTTGGCTGTCAGCAGGTCGATCTTCAGGATCGCCTGCAGGAAGAACAGCGCGTAAAACTGACCAGTGTACCAGACCACGGCTTGGCCGACGACGAGGCCGAACAGCGCGAGCAGCACGACCTTGCCGTTCTTCCAGTTGCCGAAGGCTTCGGAGAGCGGCGCCTTGGACTGGGTGCCTTCCTCCTTCATCTTCTTGAAGGCCGGGCTTTCCTGCATCTGCAGCCGGATCCAGACCGAGATGGCCAGCAGGAAGATCGAGCCGAGGAACGGGATGCGCCAGCCCCAGGCTTGGAAATCAGCCTCTCCAAGAGACAAGCGGATCGAGAGGATAACCATGAGCGAGAGCAGCAGACCAAGCGTGGCTGTTGTCTGAATCCACGACGTGTAGAAGCCACGCCGGTTATTGGGGGCATGCTCCGCCACGTAGACGGCTGCGCCGCCATATTCGCCGCCGAGCGCCAGGCCCTGGGCCATGCGCAGCACGATCAGCAGGACAGGCGCGATCCAGCCGATCGTTGCATAGGAGGGCAGCAGGCCGACCAGAAAGGTCGAAACGCCCATGATCAGGATGGTGATCAGGAAGGTGTGCTTGCGGCCGATGAGGTCGCCCAGCCGGCCGAACACCAGCGCGCCGAAGGGACGCACCAGAAAGCCTGCCGCGAAAGCCAGCAGCGCGAAGATGTTGCGGGTGTTGACATCGAAGGCGGAGAAGAACTGCGCGCCGATGATAACGGCCAAGGCACCGTAAAGATAAAAATCGTACCATTCGAAGATTGTGCCGAGCGAGGAGGCGAGAATGACCTTCTTCTCCTCCTTGGTCATCGGGCGGGCGCGCTCTGCGACTGCCGGGGGGTTGGTTGCCATTGTCATGATCGCTTCTCCCTTTTCAGTTTCTGACGGATTGGTAGGTTCGCCTTGGGGCGCGCAAGGATCCGAAACCCCACACGTTATCTGTCGTTATTGCCGAAGCGCGGACTGAAACACATATAACTTTTGGTATATAAAACTAATGACATAAGCGGTTTGTCTTATAGACGATAGTCTAAAGTCGAACTTGAACCTTCGTTAAAGAGCCCTAAACCCGCTGTTGGGGTATGGCGTCTGCGGACCAAGAGTCGCAAGGGCGTGGGATCCCGGCAACGAAGCCAGAAGCCGCCACGCCAATTGCGGCCAAGGGAGAGACATTCATGTCGGAAAAGAACGTCGAGGCGCACTGGAGGAAAACCAGTTCGCTCATGTGGCTGATGCTGGGCCTGTGGGCCTTCTTCAGCTTCTTTATTCATATGTTGGCGCCGCAATTGAACGCCATCAGGATCATCGGCTTCCCGCTCGGCTTCTATATGGCCGCGCAAGGCTCGCTCGTCGCTTTCGTCATCATGCTGTTCTGGTTCGCCAAGGCCCAGGACAAGATTGATCGCGAATTCGGCATGGCAGAGGAGGACTGATCCATGGCTGAAGCAGCAAAGAGTGGTGATTTCACCTCGAACCTCAGCCGGGTGTACACAGTTTACACCGGCGGCTTCCTCGCCTTCGTCGTCTTTCTCTATATCCTGGAGCGCTCGGGCGTCTCCAACCAGACGATCGGCTACCTCTTCGTCGCCTTCACCATCGCCGTCTACGCCGCGATCGGCATCATGTCGCGCACGATGGACACCTCGGAATATTACGTGGCGGGCCGCAAGGTTCCGTCCTTCTACAATGGTATGGCGACTGCGGCTGACTGGATGTCCGCCGCTTCGTTCATCGGCATGGCCGGCACGCTCTACTTGCTCGGTTATGATGGCCTTGCCTTCATCCTCGGATGGACCGGCGGCTATGTGCTGGTAGCGACGCTGATTGCGCCGTATCTGCGCAAGTTCGGCTGCTATACGGTGCCGGACTTCCTGGCTTTCCGCTTCGGCGGCAACCCGGCCCGCATCGCTGGCATCGTTGTGCTGATGGCCTGCTCCTTCACTTACGTGGTGGCGCAGATCGTCGGCACCGGCCTTATCGGCGCGCGCCTGCTCGGCATGTCGTTCGAGATGGCGGTGTTTGTTGGACTCGTCGGCATTCTTGTCTGCTCGATGCTCGGCGGCATGCGCGCCGTCACCTGGACTCAGGTCGCACAATACATCGTGCTGATCATCGCCTACCTGGTGCCGGTCGTGATGCTTTCGTCCCAGAAGTTCGGTCTTCCGCTTCCGCAGTTGACTTATGGTCAGGTGCTGTCAGAACTCGAACTGCGCGAGGCCGCCCTCGGCGTCGCCGTTGGCGCGAAGCATACGGTGCCGTTCGTCCGCTACGACCCGCTGAACTTCTTTGCGCTGGTCTTCTGCCTCATGGTCGGCACTGCCGCACTTCCTCACGTCCTGATGCGTTACTTCACGACGCCATCGGTTCGCGAGGCGCGTTCGTCGGTTGCGTGGACGCTGCTGTTCATCTTCATCCTCTACTTCACGGCGCCGGCCTACGCCGCCTTCGCGAAGCTCGAGGTTTACCAGAACGTGATCGGCCAGCCTCTCTCGTCGCTTCCCGGCTGGGTCTACAGCTACGGCAAGATCGGCCTTATCCAGATCTGCGGCGTGAACGCCACTGATCCAGCGGCCATTGCAGCAGCTTGCGGCAGGATTGCGGGCCATCCGGGCATCCTGCAGCTTGCCAACTTCTCGATCCAGGCCGACGCGATCGTCATCGCCACGCCCGAGATCGCGGGTTTGCCGTACGTCGTCGCCGGCCTTGTCGCCGCCGGTGGTCTTGCTGCAGCGCTCTCGACCGCTGACGGTCTGCTGCTCGCGATCGCCAACGCGCTCAGCCATGACGTCTACAGCCGCATGATCAACAAGAACGCCCCGGCTTCGCGCAAGCTCGTCATCGCTCGCGTATTGCTTATCCTGGTGGCGATCCTGGCGGCCTGGGTGGCTTCCTTCAGGCCGGCCGATATCGTCGCCATGGTCGCATGGGCGTTCAGCCTTGCGGCGGCGGGCCTTTTCCCGGCGCTTGTTCTGGGCATCTGGTGGAAGGGTACGACATCGAAGGGCGCGGTATGGGGCATCTGGGCCGGCTTCCTGACCACGCTGATGTATCTCGTTGTCACCCGCTACGTCCCGTGGTTCGGCGTCGAGTACCTCGGCATGAAGTCCAACGTGAATGCCCTGACCGGCGCCAACCTCGTCGATCTGGCGAAGCTGAAGGCGGAGAATGCTGCCCAGTTCTACCAGAGCTGGGTTGCCGTTAACCACCCGATGGCTTCGCGCGTCGGCTGGTTCAACGTCGCCAATATCTCGGCGGGCCTGTTCGGCATGCCGGTCGGCTTCCTCGTGATGTACGTCGTGTCGAAGTTCACCACCGCTCCGGACAAGCAGATGCAGGACTTCATCGATGAGGTCCGCAGGCCGAGGGGCAAGTCGCTTATGGGCGATCAAGGCTCTGTGCTCGGTCACTGAGTCTGGTTATTGATGCAATCGGGAAGGGCGGAGCCGCAAGCTCTGCCCTTTCCATCTTATTACAGTATGCTCTAATGGATCGCGCCGCATTAAGCCGGAGCAATGATAAGGCCAGGGTTATGACCGACGTCGAGGGTTCATTCTGGGCCTACCAACTGCCCAACCTCGCCATCGCCATGATGATGTATACCGTCATAGGGCGCTTCCTGCTGTCGCTGGCCTTTCCGCCCGACAGCGACAAGGTTGTGTGGCGCGTGTTCAAGCAGATCACGGACCCCATCGTGAATGCGACGGCCTTCATCACGCCTGCCAACGTGCCGGAACGGCTGATCTACATCTTTGCGTTTCTATGGCTCTTCGTGAGCCGCATCGTGCTCTACGTCGTCATGCGGATGTATGGCCTCGCGCCGGCAATCATAGGCTGAAGGCAAACAATGGCGAACAACGATCCCATAGAGACGGCCGATCGCGCTGACATAATGCGGCGTGATGCGTATATAGTCGGCATCCTCGGCATGGGCGCCGCCAACGGCATGCACTTTTCGCCCTATTATCTGCCTGCTCGATTGCTTCTGGACCCGTTCGTGCAGGTCACGTTCTTCACCTCGTCGCCTATCGTCATCAGCTATCTGACCTCACTGGCCGTTTCGACCCTGTCGATCATGTTCGCCGGGATTCCGGCCGCGCTCTATGAGCGGGCGCGCGGCATGCGGTATTCCGATGCGGCGTCTTTCGGAATATGGCTGGCCTTCATGGTGCTGATCACTGTGCCGACAATCATGAATATCGCACAGTCCGGATAGGGCGAAGACTCATCAATGGAGGGCGTTTTGACGGGATGAGGGGCCAAAACTGCCTCACAACCGCCTCTGGCCTTGACGGACGTCAAGGCGGCGAGCTGATTGCGGTCATTTTTGGCCCCTGATCCCGTCAAAACGCCCTCCATTGTTGAGTCTTCGCCCTAGTAATTGGCGGCGCCCGCACGGCCCTGAACTCGGGTTAACGCTTGCCTGTACGAGCGCCCATCCTGCCCCCTTGCGGGGCGGGTGGCCCGGACCCCGGACTTGATCCGGGGGAAGGGCCGGGTGGGGGGCTTTTTCTCATTTTCACCCACCCCTCCCCGGCGGCTTTCGCCGCCGACCCTCCCCGTCAAGGGGAGGGATGGAGCCCGCATGTCAACCCGGATTCATAGCCTTGGCGGCGCCCGCCAGTCCGTCAAAACTTCTTGATCTCTTCTGCTGACCATCCCCGTGATTTTGCGGATGGCATTGTTGGGGCCCAGCATTCAATCTCTCCGCATAACTTCGTGCTTTTCGTTTCAGGATGGAGAGTGGTCGATGCAGGATCTGATCAGGCGTCTCGCTGACCTTTCGATCGCGCGCGGATGCGGCTTTGCCGCTTTGGCTGTCGCCTGCGTGATGATCAGCCTTGCCGGCAACATCGGCAGTGTCTTCGAGGCGGGCGGCATCGGATGCCTGCTGACAGCGATGGCGCTGATCCTCAAGGCCCATTACGCCTCGCCCGCGACCTTCAAGCGGACAGAGGTCTGGATCATGCTCGACAAGCGCGAACGTCCGGCGGACGACATCGCTGCTGTTTGGATCACTGATGCGCGGCGCTTCGCGCTGCTGAAATGGGCCAACCGCATGGCGTGGGCCGCAGCCGTGCTGCTTGGCGCCGCCCTGATCGTCATTCTGGTTCATTGACCGCTCCGCCTGCAGAGCCGCTTTACCTTTGGTAACCTTCTGTTAACATTGCTTCCAAGCGAGGAGGCCGCCCGCTTGTGGAGTATGCTGCCATGCAGCCCTTTCGTTTCGCCGCCTCGTCGCTCGCCCTGTCCGTCACCATCTTCGCATCCAATGCCGGTCTGGCCGCAGGGCCGACAGGCGCCCCGCCTGCTGCCGCTCCGGCGCGAGCCGCTGTTTCGTCGGGGGTTGCCTATCCAGTCGCGGCGCGTGCGGCTTTCACGCCCCGTTTCGCGCCGGCCCATGTTGGGTATCGGCCGGGCCGGGTGTATGGCCGCCCCCACTACGGTGGCCGGGAATATCTGCCCTATGGCCGCCCCTTCTACCGTGGCCGGGACTATCTGCCCTATGTCGGCTATGGCGGTGCCTATCTGCCGCGGCGCTGGTGGGGCGGCCGCTGGATTTTCGGCGGCGCCGATGACCCGCCGTGGGCCGGGCAGCTGACCGCCTTGCAGAATCAGGCCTTGCCGGCCCCGGTGCCGCGGCGGTATTTGAAGCAGCGGCAATTGCCGATTGCGTCTTTCCCGGTCAATCCTCCCTATGCGCCGCCGACCTTCCAGATCATCGGAGATGCCCCGACGCGTCACATGCAGCGGCCGGTCAAGCTGACGCAGGGCGAGAGAGTGCGGGAGGTTGTCAACACCGAACCGCGGATCATCTGGTTGGACCGAAAGGGAAACGTGGTCGCGGACAACCGGGGAAGCGCCGATCCGCATGTGCGGCACATCAAGTGAACACACGGGGCGGATGCATTCCGCCCGGGCAGAATCGGCGCTTCAGAGCGACTGCGTGACCGCATAGAGGCTGATCGCCGCCGCATTCGACACATTGAGGGAGCGGATCGCGCCCGGCATCGGCAATCGTGCGATCACGTCGCAGCTTGCCTGCGTGACGGGACGCAGACCCTTGCCCTCCGCGCCCAGAACCAGGCAGAGCGGGCGGCGGAACGAGACCTCACCGAGCGGTGTCGCGCCATCCGAATCCAGTCCGACACGCAGGAAACCGCGCTCGCCCAGCGCATCGAGCGCCTTGGCGAGGTTCTTCACCTCGACGAAGGGCACATGCTCCAGCGCGCCTGAGGCCGCCTTGGCGAGCACGCCGGTGACCTCCGGGCTGTGCCGCCCGGTGACGAGCATGGCGGCCACGCCAAATGCCGCCGCAGAACGCAGCACCGCGCCGACATTGTGCGGATCCGTCACCTGGTCGAGCGCCACGAGCAGCGCATCCGCCGGCACATCGCCAATCGCCAGCGGCTCCAGCGGTTCGGCGATGAGCAGCACGCCCTGATGCACCGCATCCTTCGGCAATTGCCGGTTGATGTCTTCAGGCTTGACGATATCGGCTTTCAGCGGAAGCGGGCCGCCTTCCTGCAGGCGGAGGATCCCGTTTTCGGTGCCGACGAGCTTGACGAAGCGGCGCGCCGGGTTCTTCAGCGCCTCGGCCACGGTATGAATGCCGTAGAGCACATGGTTGCCGTCGTCGCGCGTTCCCAGCGCGGATTTCGGCGGCTTGTTATGAAAACGCCGGTGCGCGGGCTTGCCCGGGCGCAGCAGGGTGGGCTTGAAGTCCTTGTTCATAAGCTTTTGGGTGGTCTTCGCCGCAAGGATTGTCAATCCGCAAAACCAGAGCCGGCTTCGCTGCCAGGGCTCTGAATCCGGGTTAACATGCGGGCTCCATCCCTCCCCTTGACGGGGAGGGTCGGCGGCGAAAGCCGCCGGGGAGGGGTGATCATGAGCATGAGAATGAGAAAACGCCCCCCACCCGGCCCTTCCCCCGGATCAAGTCCGGGGTCCGGGCCGCCCGCCCCGCAAGGGGGCAGGATGGGTGCTCGCGGAGGCAACCGTTAACCCGAGTTCAGGGCCGTGGCTTCACCGCTTGGTTGTTGACATGGCGTCAGGCCTTACCCATAAGCGCCTCCGTCAACGCTGTTGGCGTTGGGAGAATGTCCCGAGCGGCAAAGGGGGCGGACTGTAAATCCGCTGGCTACGCCTTCGCAGGTTCGAGTCCTGCTTCTCCCACCAACCCTCCGTTCGGGCTGCCGGTCAAAGCACCCTCTCCAGCCATTGCCAGAGTGCGACGGCCCACATGAAGCTGGCGAGCAGGATGGTCATCAGCACCGCCGCGGAGCCCAGATCCTTCACATAGCCGATGCTGTCGTGCCGCTCCGAATGCAGGCGGTCGCAGAGTTTTTCGATGGCCGTGTTGAGGAGTTCGATGGCCATGACCAGAATGATCATGCCGGCCAGTTCAGCCCGCCGCCAGGGGTCGGGCGTGATGATGAAGGCGAAAGGCGTGGCCACCAGCAGGACGTAAAGCTCCTGCCGGAGCGCTGCTTCGGTGCGGAACGCCCTTCCCAGCGCCCGGCGCGAGTTCTGGAATGCGGTGAAGAGCCGGCGCATGACGTCGGCCTAACCTGTTCATTCACTGTTGTCGAAGGGCGGCAATCGGTGATCCACTG
The DNA here is from genome assembly GCA_020252485.1 of Methylocystis sp. Taxonomy (GTDB): domain Bacteria; phylum Pseudomonadota; class Alphaproteobacteria; order Rhizobiales; family Beijerinckiaceae; genus JADCCX01. The sequence goes on along the minus strand of JADCCX010000033.1, from coordinate 59,607 downwards.
ATATCGCTCAGTCGATCGAAATCTGGGCGGCCTTGATCACCGGCTCCCAGATCGCCAGCTCCCGCTTCACATGCTCGGCCAATTGTTCGGGCGTCGAACCGACGGTGACGGCGGAGAGCTCCCGCAAGCGGTTCTGCACAGCCGGGTCCTTGATCGCGGCATTCGCGGCGGCATTGATTTTGGCGATCACATCCGGCGGCGTGTTGGCCGGCGCGAAGAGCGCATTCCACGAATAGGTCTCGTAATCCTTCAATCCGGCTTCCGCCATCGAGGGGATATCAAAGCCCGGCACGCGCTCCTTCACCGTGACCGCAAGCGCCTTGATCTGCCCCTGCCGGATGAACGGGGCCGAGGCCGGCAGATTGTCGAACATGATCTTGATCTGCCCGCCGACCAGATCGTTCATCGCAGGGCCTGCACCGCGATAGGGCACATGCTGCATGTCCGTGCCGGTCATGCGCTTGAAAAGCTCGCCGGAGACATGCAGCGGGGTGCCGTTGCCCGAGGAGGCGTAGCTGTGCTTGCCGGGCTCCTTCTTGAGCAGCGCGATCAATTCCTGCACCGAGTTCACGCCTAGCGATTCATGCACCACCAGCACGTTCGGCACATTCACGAGCAGCGTGATCGGGGCGAAATCCTTCACCGGATCATAGGGCTTGGTCTTGCCCATGATCGGGTTGAGCGTATGGGTCGAGATCGTGCCCATCAGGATCGTATAGCCATCCGGCGCGGCTTTCGCGACGGCGGCGGCGCCGATGTTGCCGCCAGCGCCTGCACGGTTCTCGATCACGACCTGCTGGCCGAGGATCTCGCTCATCTTCTGGCCGACGATGCGCGCCACCACATCGGTCGATCCTCCGGCGGCGAAGGGCACGACAAGGGTGATCGGCCGCGTTGGAAAGCTCTGGGCGAAGGCGGGCGCGGCGAGGAGGGCGGCGGCTCCAGCTAGCGTGCTGCGGCGTGTCATGTTCATGGTCGTTTTCTCCCGTTTATTGTTGTATTGGCTAACATGTGGAGCGCCAGCGCGGTTTCGTCAAACGGCCAAATAGCGTTCGCGGATGGAATGGTCCGTCATCAGCGTCTCCATCGCTCCATCGAAGCGGATGACGCCCTTTTCCATCACCAGCGCCCTGCTGGCGACGAGACGGGCGAAATGCAGATTCTGCTCGCAGATCAGCACGGAAAGCCCCTCCGTCTTCAGCTTGAGGATCGCTTTCGCCATCTCCTCGATGATGACGGGGGCAAGGCCTTCCGAGGGCTCGTCGAGCAACACCAGCTTGGGGTTCCCCATCAGGGTCCGGGCGATGGTCAGCATCTGCTGCTCACCGCCCGACATCTGCCCGCCGGGCCTCTCACGCATGCGCCCGAGATTCGGAAAGAGGACGAAGAGCTGCTCGGGCGTCCAGCGCGGCGCATCGGGCCGGGGAGGGCGCTCGCCGACCGCGAGGTTCTCCAGCACCGTCAGTTCGGAAAAGATGCGCCGCTCTTCCGGCACGTAACCGAGGCCGCGTCTCGCGATCTCGAACGGCTCACGGCCTGCAATCGGCTGACCATTGAAGGCGACGTCTCCCGAAGAGACGGGCACCAGGCCCATGATCGTCTTCATCGTTGTCGATTTGCCCGCACCGTTGCGTCCCACCAGCGCCACCACTTCGCCGGGAGCCATCGCGAAGCTCACACCCTGCAGGATATGGGCGCGTCCGTAATAGGCGTGAAGATCGCGGACCGAGAGGAGCGGGTTCGTCATCCGGCCGCCCCATAGGTCGTGCCGGTGCCGAGATAGACCGCCTGCACCTGCGGATTGGCCCGCACTTCCGGCGCGGTCCCCTCGGCGATGAGCTTGCCGCGATCGAGCACGATCACGCGGTCCGCGTGCTGGAACACGACATCCATGTCATGCTCGGTGAACAACACGGCGATGGAGCGGGATTTGGCGATCTCCGCCGCCAGATCCATCAGCGCGATGCGTTCGTTAGGCGCCATGCCGGCGGTCGGCTCATCCATCAGGAGCAGGCGCGGCTCGTTGGCGAGCGCCACCGCAAGCTCGACGCGCTTCAGGTCGCCATAGGCCAGGACGCCGCAGGCGCGGGCGGCCTGATCCCGCATGCCGACGAGGTCCAGCAGGGCGTCGGCCTCCGCCTGGTGTTTGTCTGTCGCTTTGCCCATCAGGCTCCATTCGCCGTGATGACCCGCGATCAGCGCCGTCTGCACGTTCTCGCGCACGCTCATCGAACCATAGGTGGCGGTGATCTGGAAGGTGCGGCCCACGCCGCTTCGCGCCACGACGCGGGGCGGCAGGCCGGTGATCCTGCGACCGGCCAGCGCCACCTCGCCCGAGTCTGGCTTCAGCTGGCCGTTCAGCATATTGAAGCAGGTCGTCTTGCCCGCGCCATTGGGGCCGATCAGCGCCAGCAATTCTCCGGCCGAGACGGCAAAGGAAACGCCGTCGACGGCCTGCACGCCGCCGAAGCTCTTCGACAGGCCGCTCACCTCGAGAACCACGCTCATGAGCGGTCTCCGCTCTGCCGCTCGCGCCAGGCGAGCACGCTGCCGGCAAGACCCTTCGGAAACAGCATCACCAGCAGAACGATGATCAGCCCCAGGACGAAGCGCCAATAGGCGGTGATCCGCACAAGCTGCTCCTCCAGCCCGGCGAAGACGAAAGCGCCCGCGATCGGCCCGCTCACAGTCTGCACGCCGCCCAGCAGCACCATCAGGAGCGCATCGACGGATTTTGGAATCGACAGATAGGTGGGAAAGACCGAGCCCTTGAAAAAGGCGAAGAGCCCGCCCGCAAGGCCAGCCAGCACGGCGGCGATGGTGAAGCCCGCCCATTGCAATTGCTGGACGTTGAGGCCCGTGGCCTCGGCCCTCAGCAGCGCGTCGCGGCTCGCTCTCAGCGCGAAGCCAAAGGGCGAAAAGATCAGATGCCGGAGCGCCATGATCCCCGCGCCCGCCAGCGCCAGCGCAAGGTAGAAATAGACAAGTTTGGGCTTGGCCCATTCGCTCGGCCAGACGCCAAGGATGCCGTTGTCGCCGCCGGTGATCTCGACCCACTGGAATGCCGTCGCCCAGGCGATCTGCGCGAAGGCGAGCGTCAACATGGCGAGATAGACGCCCGAAAGACGCACGCAGAACCAGCCGAACAGCAGGCCTGCAAGCCCTGCTGCGAGCGGCGAGATGAGCAGGCCGACAGCCATCGGCGCCGCGAGCCACTGCACCGCGAGCGCCGCACCGTAGGCGCCGAGGCCGAAATAGGCCGCATGCCCGAAGGAATGCATGCCGCCCGGCCCCATCACAAAATGCAGCGACGCAGCGAAGAGCGCGAAGATCACAAGCTCCGTCATGAACGTGACGCCGTAATCGCCCAGGAAGGGCGGCAGCAGGATCAGCACGGCCAGCACTGCCGCGCCCAGCAGCTTCGTCGGCCGGTCAGCGGGCGAAAGCAGCGGTTCCGGTATGGCCTGACCGCGCGCCGCATGGCCAGAAGGTTTGCGCCCGAGCAGGCCATAGGGTTTCACCACCAGCACGATCGCCATCACCAGAAAGGCCAGAACGAGCGTGCTCTTCGGAAACAGCACGATGCCGAAGGCATGGACGAGACCAATCAGCACGGCAGCGAGATAGGCGCCCGTGATGCTGCCGAGGCCACCGACAACCACCACGACGAAGACCTCCGTGATCATTGCAAGGTCCATGTGCAAGGTCACAGCCTCGCGCGGCAATTGCAGCGCGCCGCCCAGCCCCGCCAGGAAGGAGCCGAACATGAAGACGGAGGTGAACAGCAGGCGCTGATTGACGCCGAGCGCGCCCACCATCTCGCGGTCCAGCGTTGCTGCCCGCACCAATGTGCCCCAGCGGGTGCGGTTGAAGAGCAGCCAGAGCGCCAGCAGCACCACCGGCCCCACCACGATCAGGAACAATTCATAGCTTGGAAAGCGGCTGCCCATGATCATCACGAAGCTGCGGAAGCCCGGCGCGCGGGGCCCCAGCTTGTCCTCCGGCCCCCAGATGGCCAGCGTGATGTCCTGGATCATCAGCACCACGCCGAAGGTCGCAAGCAGCTGGAAGAGTTCCGGCGCCGCATAGATCCGCCGCAGAATCACCACTTCCACCAGAGCGCCGATGAGGGCGACGATCAGGGCCGCGAGCAGGATACCCGTCCAGAAGCCGAGCGCATCCTGTCCGCCGATCGCCGCAATGATGGTGACGGCGATATAGGCCCCCAGCATATAGAACGAGCCATGCGCGAAATTGACGATGCGCGTCACGCCGAAAATGATCGAGAGCCCCGAGGCGACGAGGAAAAGCGACGAAGCCGAGGCCAGCCCGTTCAGGCTCTGGATGACGAGGAATTCCACGCGCTATCCCCCGCGGCAATGCGAAGGATGGCCGCTCGTTAGCGCCCTCACTGCGGCCGCAAGGTCTTCACGACATCGTCGGACGGGAGATACTTCGCCCCGTCCGCGTAGCGCCAGTTGGTCATGACGCCCTTGCCATCCTTGACAGCTGTCCGCCCGACATAGGCGCCCAGCGTCGCCTGATGATCGATGGCGCGGAACTCGACCGGGCCGAAGGCGGACATGAACTTCAGCCCCTTCATGGCGTCGATCACCTTCTCGTTGTCGGTGGTGCCGGCCTTGGTGATCGCAGCGGCGATCGCCATCACGGTGTCGAAGCCCACAACCGAACCGAGGCGCGGATAATCGTTGAACCGCGCGCGGTAGGCCTCGCGGAACTTCGTGTGCTCGGGCGTGGCGATATCCTGGTAAGGATAGCCGGTGACGATCCAGCCGACCGGCGTTTCAGCGCCGAGCGGATCCATATACTCCGGTTCGCCTGTCAGCATGCTGGCGACGAGCCGCCCCTCGAACAGGCCGCGCGTGTTGCCCTGGCGCACGAAGTTGATCAGGTCAGCGCCGAAGGTGACGTTGAAGATGGCATCGGGCTTGGCGGCTTCAAGGGCCTGCACGGTGGCGCCGGCGTCGATCCGGCCGAGTGCGGGAAACTGCTCGGCCACGAATTCGACATCGGGCTTTGCCGCCTTCAGCAGCTCCTTGAACCATTTGACGGCGGATTGGCCGTATTCGTAATTCGGCGCCACCGTCGCCCAGCGTTTGGCCGGCAGCTTGGCGGCTTCCTCCACCAGCATTGCGGCCTGCATGTAGGTCGATGGCCTGAGCCGAAAGGTGTAGCGGTTGCCCTTGCCCCAGACGAGGGCATCGGAAAGCGGTTCCGAAGCCACGTACAACCGCTTGTTCTGATTCGCGAAATCAGCAATGGCAAGGCCTACGTTCGAAAGGAAGCCTCCAGCGAGAAGATCAACCTTCTCCGCATTGATGAGATCGCCGGCGAGCCGCACCGCATCCTCCGGCTTGCCGCCATCGTCGCGGAACACCGTTTCGAGCTTTCGGCCGAGCACGCCGCCTGCGGCATTGATCTGCTCCACCGCCAGTTCCCAGCCGTTGCGGTAGGGCCGCAGGAAGGCCGGCTGAGCGGTGTAGCTGTTGATCTCGCCAATGCGGATCGGGGGCGCGCCCTGCGCCTGGACAAGGGTTGGCAGCGCGAGCGCCGCGGCGGAACCTGCAACGAAATGGCGGCGATCAAGACGCATGAAATCCTCCCAAAGCCCAGCGGCCGAAACCAGAAGGTGACGGGCGGCCGCGCGCAAGTCAACTGGCGCGATCGGCGCTCACTGCCCTGAACTCGGGTAACGCTTGCCTGCACGAGCGCCCATCCCGCCCCCTTGCGGGGCGGGTGGCCGAGCGCAGCGAGGCCGGGTGGGGGGCTTTTCTCATTGTCACCGTCATGATCACCCCTCCCCGGCGTCTTTCGCAGCCGACCCTCCCCGTCAAGGGGAGGGATGGAGCCCGCAGGTTAACCCGGAGTCTCAGCCCGGATCGGCTCTGGACTTGCCTGCCGCACTGCTGTTCAAGATCGCCGATGACCGACGCTGCCCGCACTGCCCCGCTCCCGCTGCTCTCCTATGCGCAGAACATGGAGGACGTGCTGCTGGCGCGGCTGTTCGAAGGGCAGGAAAGCGGCTTCTACATCGATGTGGGCGGCGGGCACGCCGTCGCCGACAACGTCTCCTTCCTGTTCTATCTCTCCGGCTGGCGGGGGATTGTCGTTGAGCCCCAGGCCAAGCTTTCCCGGCTCTACAGGCGGGTTCGGCCGCGCGACATCCTGATCACCGAATTGGCGGGCCGCGAGGCTGGGACCCTCGATCTCTTCGAGGCGACGACCTTCCACGGCCTGTCGACGGCTTCCCGCGCCCATGCCGAAGCGGCGGAAAAGGCCGGCATCGCAGGCCGGATGGTGCGGAAGCCGGTCACGACGCTCGCGAAGCTCTGCGCCGAGCATCAGGCGGCTGCCATCGACTTCCTCAAGGTTGATGTCGAAGGCCACGAGGCCGATGTGCTGGCCGGCCAGGACTGGACGCGGTTTCGGCCGAGGGTCGTCGTCGTCGAGGCCATCGAGCCCCTCAGCATGGCAGATGCGGCGCATCGCTTTGAGCCCTTGCTGCTGGCGCAGAACTATCGCTTCGCCTTCTTCGACAATCTCAACCGCTGGTATGTGGCAGGGGAGGAGGCGGCCACGCTGCTGCCCCGTTTCCCGCAGGCGCCTTTGCCATGGGACAGCGTGCGGCATCTGGGAGAATATGGCTCCGCCGAAACGGACCCCGCTCATCCTGATCATGAACTCGCAAAGGCGCTTCCCGCAAAGCTGCTGGCGATCCTCCCCGATCTGCCGCCAGAATGGCTCAACAGGCTGGGGCTTGAGGGGGCGGATCCTGCCGCTCTCGCCCGCATCGCCAGCCTCCACGACGGCGGCTATCTGGCCGAATAGCGCCCTGTTCACAAAGCCGATCAATTGGGTTACGGAGCAGCATCGGATGAAACGCCCGGCCGGGTGAATCCATGAGGCGCCATGTCAAAGGAAGAACTGCTGGAGTTTCCCGGGATCGTTTCAGAACTCCTGCCGAATGCGACTTTCCGCGTGAAGCTCGAAAACGATCATGAAATCGTTGCCCATACCGCCGGCAAGATGCGCAAGAACCGCATCAGGGTTCTCGCTGGCGACAAGGTTCTTGTGGAAATGACGCCGTACGACCTGACGAAGGGCCGCATCACCTACCGCTTCAAGTAAGGCTCCTAGCACCCGATGGCCCATGTATGAACGCGAAGGACAATTGGCGCACCAAACTCATCCTCGCCTCGGGATCGCCGCGCCGTCTGGCCCTGCTCAACCAGGCCGGCCTTGAGCCGGCAGCCGTCATGCCTGCCGAAATCGACGAGACGCCGGGCCGGCTTGAACGTCCCCGAACGCTTGCCACAAGGCTTGCGCGCGAGAAGGCAGAGGCCGCCCGCAAGGTCGCCGAGCGTGATGAGGCGACCGCCGGCGCCTTCGTGCTGGCCGCGGATACCGTGGTCGCCGTCGGCCGCCGCATCCTGCCCAAAACCGAACTGGTCGACGAGGCCGCAGCCTGCCTCCGCCTGCTCTCGGGCCGCGCCCACCGGGTCTATACCGGCGTGGCGCTGGTGACGCCGCGGGGGTCGATACGCGAGCGGCTTGTGGAGACGCGCGTGCGTTTCAAGCGGTTGTCCAAGGACGATCTCGACCATTACCTCGCCTCAGGCGAATGGCGGGGCAAGGCCGGCGGATACGCCATCCAGGGGCTGGCTGGCAGCTTCGTCGTCAAGCTCATTGGCTCCTACACGAATGTGGTCGGATTGCCGCTTTACGAGGTCGGCAACCTGCTGGGCGGGGAGGGCTATCCGGTGCATCTCGGCTGGCTGAACAGAGTTTAACCGCCCCATGAACATCGCCGTCTGGCTTTCCCGCAATGGCGCCGGTTCTCCCGATGCTCCCGCGCTCGCTGTGGGCAATTGCATTACCGACACCTACGGCGATCTGGCATCCTTCACGGCAAGGCGCGCGTCCGCGTTGCGCGCAGCTTATGGCCTGAAGCCGGGCGACCGTGTGGCGATCGTGGCAAAGAACTCGCGCCGCTATGTCAAATGCCTTTACGCCATCTGGCATGCCGGGCTTTGCGCTGTTCCGGTCAACGCCAAGCTGCATGGCGAGGAGATTCGCTACATTCTGGAGAATTCCGGCGCGAAGCTGGCCTTCGTCTCGGACGATATGGCCGGCGCCGTGGGCGGTCATGCGCCCTCTGGCCTGAAAGCGATGATTGTCATCGGTGGTCCTGAATACTCCCGGCTGACCGAGGCTGATCCGATGAAGGTCGCCGATGTCAGGCCCGATGCGCCGGCCTGGCTCTTCTACACCAGCGGCACGACGGGGCGGCCGAAGGGCGCGGCGCTCACCCATCGCAACCTCGCGGCGATGTCCTATGCCTATGCGCTCGAGGTCGATCCGATCCTGCCTGGCGATCCGATCCTGCATGCGGCGCCCATGAGCCATGGCTCCGGCCTCTACATCATGGCGCATGTGATGCGGGCGGGCATCAACGTCATCCCGGAGAGCGGAGGCTTCGACCCCGCCGAGATTTTCAGGAGCATCGGCGATTGGCCGCGGCTCTCGATGTTCGCCGCGCCCACCATGATCAAGCGGCTGGTGAATGCGCCGGGCGATTGCGCCAGCCGCAACATCCGCACGATCATCTGGGGCGGCGCGCCGATGTATGTCGCCGATACGATTACGGCGCTCGATCGTTTCGGCCCCTGCTTCGCCCAGATTTACGGGCAGGGCGAAAGCCCGATGACCATCACCACATTACCGAAGGCCGAGATCGGCGACCGCAGCCATCCGCGCTGGCGGGAGCGGCTCGCCTCCGCTGGCCGGGCCTACGCCTGCATGGAGGTCAGGATCGTCGATGAGGATGATCGCGACGTTCCCGTTGGCGAAAGCGGCGAGATCATCTGCCGGGGCGATCCGGTCATGCCGGGGTACTGGGAGAATCCGCAAGCCAATGCCAGGGCGATGCGCGGCGGCTGGCTCCACACCGGCGATATCGGCGCGCTCGATGCGGAGGGCTATCTCACGCTCAAGGACCGCTCGAAAGACGTGATCATCTCCGGCGGCGCGAATATCTATCCGCGCGAAGTCGAGGAGGTGCTGCTGCTCCACCCTTCTGTCCGCGAGGTCTCGGTGATCGGCCGGCGGGATGAGGAATGGGGCGAGGTGCTCGTCGCCTATGTGGTCGGCCAGGCGCCAACGGGCGAACTCGATGCGCTTTGCCTCTCGAAGATCGCCCGTTTCAAGCGCCCCAAGGATTATGTTTTCATCGAAGCGCTGCCGAAGAACAGCTATGGCAAGATCCTGAAGACGGAATTGCGCGCGCTCGACGCGGCGAAGACAGACGGCGGATGAGCATCGGAAAGCGGAACAACAATGAGTGATGGCCGCAGGCCTCCCGCGAATGACAACAGCGCCGCCACGCGCAAATGCCCGATCTGCGGGCAGGCGGCGCAATTGCGCTTCAAGCCCTTTTGCTCAAAGCGCTGTTCCGATGTCGATCTGAACCGCTGGCTGACGGGATCCTACGCCATCCCGGTGACCGAGGACGACACGAGCAGCGAGGGCGAGACGGAGGGGCCTTCCGGTCCGCGGTGAGGGCCGGAGACATTCCCTGCACCCCGCGCCGGGAACGGGCCTGTTCCCTCACGCCGATGATGCCGATGATTTCAATCGCTGGCCCGGCAAAACATTTTTCGGGTCTCGGGCCGGCCTTACGGGTGGACAGGCTGCGCCCAAGACCCTATAGCACGCACCGTTCGCGCGGATGCTTCTTCGGCATCCCAACGCGGCTGCCCAGATAGCTCAGTTGGTAGAGCATGCGATTGAAAATCGCAGTGTCGCTGGTTCGATTCCGGCTCTGGGCACCATTTTTTTCCATATATTTCAATGACTTGTGACTTCGGGCGCATCAATTGCGATGCACCCCGAAATGTCTTGGGTGCGGCCGGGGTGTCGGGAAGCGCGTGCTTGAATGAAATGGCTTCTGATTGGATGAAGCGGTTTGAGCGGGTGAGAACCTAACGCGGCTCGGGATTTTCGACCGTTTTCCGGGTCCAAAAGGCGTCGCGCCCCAACCTGTGTATAGGCTCCATCAACTGACCCCAGATCGGCGCACAAGCGTGACCCCGCCGAAGCGGAGAATTCATGCAACAGTTCAATGTCTTACTGGATTCCAGATGGGGTCACCCTTCGGTGCCGATCTGGGGTCAAACGCCACGCCGATTTACAGGCTACTGCCTGCGTGATGTTTTTCCGGGTGCTGACGGGCAATGCGCACAATCAATTGAACACTGCTGCGAGGCTTCGGATGTCCTCCAGCGTCTTTTCTGGCAACAACAATCCACGAGCAAGATTGGCGTGTCTTGCATCGCGCTCGCGCTCGCCCGGCACGAGAACCTGTTCGAACCCGGGCGCAGGCGGGCAAGCGCGAAGCTCCGAGAGCACTTCTTCTGCGGCCTCGGTCATGACGGAGCGATCGCGGTAACGGGAAGTGTCGATCGCCAGGGTCAACCAGTTGCTCTCGGTCGCCGCTGGACCAAGCATCGCCTCGCAGATCATCTCGGCCATCACGGCCAGGCCGTAGCCCATCGGACCGCCCTTGGGCAGGATTGCGCCGCCATCGAAATAGGCCTTGGGGTCGCGGCTCGGATTTCCGTCGGCGTCGATAATCGCGCCTGCGGGCACCAGAGCGCCTGCGGCTCTGGCGGAATGCAACCAGCCGCCGGCGATCATCGAAGTCGCGAAATCGATGACAACGGGGCCATGCGCGCCGCCGGGGATCGCCATGCAGTAAGGGTTCGTCGGCAGGATCGCCTTGCGCCCGCCATAGGGTGCAGCCTGGCGCCAGTTCTGGCGTCCGCCGCCACCGATAATGATGACGAACATGCCGCGCATAGCTGCAATTTCAGCAAAGGCACCGATGCGGCCGGTATGCCCAACATTGCGGATCGGCAGAACGGCCATGCCGCTGCTGCTGGTCATGTCACAGAGTTGATCCATTGCGAGATGCATCGCCGGGATGCCGATGCCGCCGCCGCCATCAATGAATGGCAGTCCCGTCTCGCCAAGAGCCAAGACAGGGCGCGCCTTCGGCGAAAGGTACCCGGATTTAAGCTGCTCGACATACTGGATCACGCGCACGATGCCGTGGGATTCCACGCCGCAAAGCTCAGAATCGATAAGATGCTCCGCCACGCACTGGCCAATGTCGGTGGGCAGCCCTGCCTTGACGAGAATCCTTGCCACCAGTTCGAGCGCCTCGTCGACAGGCAGAGAGCGCCGACGATCCGGAAGCGTCAGCTTTGAGCCCTGCATCTGAGCAGCCGTCTCATTGGACATGAGGCCGACCTGCGTTGCCCAGGGCGCTCACAGTCTGTGCCGATGTGAGTTCGCCAATGGGAATATGACAATGGATGACATGTTCAGCCCCGGCATCCCGTTGTGGCGGAGTCGTGCTCTCGCAGATCGACCCGACCTTGCGGTGACAGCGTCGCTGGAACGGGCAACCCTTGGCCGGCGGCGACAGCTCCATGTTGTCCTCGGCCATCAGGATAGGCCGCGCACCCGGTTCCGGCTCCAGCACAGCACCTAACAGCGCTTCGGTGTAAGGGTGACACGGCCTGCTGTAGACAGCCGCAGCCGGCCCGATTTCACAGAGCCTTCCCTGGTAGAGAACGGCAACCCGGTCCGACAGCGCGCGAACGACCGCCAGGTCATGCGCGACGAAGATGTAGGTGGTGCCATTGTCGCGCCGGAGCTGGTCGAGCAAATCAAGAACGGCTGCTTGAACCGAGACATCGAGCGCCGATGTCACCTCGTCGCAGAGCAGGAGCTTCGGCTCTGCAGCAAAGGCGCGCGCAATGGCGACGCGCTGCTTTTCTCCACCTGAGAGCTGACTGGGCAGCCGATCGAGATAATGCGCGCCAAGACGGACCCGTTCGAGGATGGCGATGCTGCGCTCCCGCAGCGCGCCGCCGGAAAGTCCAAAATAGAGCTGGAGCGGCTGAGCGAGGATCTGCCCGATGGTATGACGGGGGTTAAGGCTCTCGTCCGGGTTCTGGAAGATGAGCTGAATCTCGCGCAGCTGCTCTGGCCGCCTCTGCTCGACAGTCGCTGGCAACGCGCCAGACTTGTCATAGGCGATCTCGCCGCTTGCCGGCCCGACCAGACCGGCGACCGCCTTGAGGATGGTGGATTTGCCGGACCCCGATTCGCCGACGAGACCGATGACTTCACCTTGCCGGATTTCGATATTGACCCTGTCGACAGTTGGAACACCTTGCGGCTTGCGACCCAGCAGCTGATCGACGAGGCTCTGCCGGGCATAGCTGATCGCAAGGTTCGACAATCGCACCAAAGGCTCACCAAAGCTTCCGCCGGCCGATGCCGGCTTGCCATCCCGCTTTGTCGGGATCGACTCAGCCCTTTCGGGAAGACGACAGCGAACGCGCCCGCCCGCAAGGAGCGGCTGGAGGCCGGGCCGCTCGGCGCGGCATGGCGCTTCGGCAATGGCGCAACGATCCACAAAGGAGCAACCAGGCCCGGCACCGCCCGGAGGCGGCGGGCGACCTTCGAGCGCCATGGGGAGATCTGGGTTACCCCGCCGCGGAATCGACGCGAGGAGACCGCGCGCATAGGGATGGCCGGGATTCGTCAAAACCGTCGTCGCATCGCCATCAAGGACGATCTCGCCGGCATACATGACAACGACCCGGCTGCAGACGCGTGCAATCGCACCGAGATCATGGCTGACATAGATCATCGCCTTGTCAAAGCGCACAGCAATGTCGCTCAGAAGTTCGAGGATGTGCGCCTGTGTGGTGACATCAAGGCCTGTGGTCGGCTCGTCAAGCAGCAGGGCCTCAGGCTCTCCTGCCAGGGCCATGGCGATGGCGACTCGCTGCTGCTGTCCGCCGGACAACTCATGCGGATAGCGGCTCGCGATGACTTCGGGATCCGGCAGGCGCACCTGCTGCAGCAATTGGATGACACGCGCGGAAAAAGCCGAAGGCGCCAGCTTGCCGTGCAGCGCCAGCGCTTCGGTCAATTGGGCGCCGACGCGCAGATTGGGCGACAGCGACTGACCCGAGTTCTGTGGGATCAACGCGATCTTGCCACCGCGAATGCGCTGTAACTCGCGCGACGGCATGGTTAGCAGATCGCGCCCGTCAAACACCGATTGCCCGGAGATCACGCGCAGGCCATGCTTGAGATAGCCCATCATGGCGAGCGCGAGCGTGCTCTTGCCGGAACCGCTCTCGCCGACGATACCAACAGTCTCCCCGCGCCGAACGCCAAGATCGATATTGCGCAGAACGGGCAGAAGTTTGCCCGAGCGACCTGTAAAACCGATGCTCAGGTTCTGGACTTCAATCAGGACATCGCCCGTCATCTCAGTGCACTGCCGCCTGTGCGCGGTCGATGCCGAGCGCCTTGGCGAGTGCATCCGCGGTCAGGTTGATGCCAATGATGAGGGAGCTCAGCGCGATGACCGGTGCGAAGGCCGGCCAGGGCGCGATCGCCATGAAGTTGCGGGAATCCGCGATCATCAAGCCCCAATCCGGCGTTGGCGGCGAAACGCCGAAGCCAAGAAACGAGAGTGAGGTGAAGGCGAGAAGCATCCATGACCAGCGCATCGCGCCTTCGACCATCAGCGCGTCGCGCACATTGCCGAACAACTCCCTTCGCATGATGGAGACGCGGCTGTGACCACGTGCCCGCGCGGCAAGCACAAAATCACGGGCGACGATATTCTGCGTTGCTGCGCGCGCGATGCGGATGACGGGAATGCCGTAGAAGAAGGCAAGCGTCGGAATGAGCACGCCGATACCTGTTCCGAAGGTGACGATCATCAAAAGCATCTTGAGGATCCACGGCAAAGCGAGGAACGCATCGACAACCCGCATCAGTATGTCATCCAGGCGTCCGCCGGCCAGTCCCAGATAGATGCCGAGCAGTCCGCCCCAGGCGACAGCCAGCGGCGTGGCGATTGCGGTGACGAGGATCGCCTGCCGTCCGCCCATGATCGTACGGGTCAGGATGTCCCGGCCAAGTTGATCCGTGCCGAGCCAATGCGTGGCATCCGGCGGCGAGAGGATGGCGTTGGCATTCATTGCCTTGAAATCGAATGGCGCAAAGAAGGGGCTGAAAAGCGCCAGCAACACATGCGCGATGACCAGAAACAAGCCGATAAATCCGGACGGGCGTGACAGCACTTCGCGGATGACTGACGCAATGCGCGAAGGGCGAGCCGTTGTTGCGACCAGGGTTGCAGGACCGTCGCTCATGGTGACCGCGCCTTGAGCGTGCGCAAGCGCGGGTTGAAGGCCATCGCAAGAAGATCGGCAGCAAGGTTCACGCCGACATAGGCAGCGGCAACGATCAGGGCAATGGCCTGGACAACCGGCAGATCACGGTCTGAGATCGAGTCGATCATGTAATGCCCGAGGCCGGGATAGTTGAACACCTTCTCCACGACGACGACGCCACCGAGCAGCCAACCCACGGTGAGTGCGATCACGTTGATGGCTGGCAGTAAGGCATTCGGCAGCGCATGGCGGAAGACGATATGCCAGTAAGGCACGCCTTTGAGCGATGCCATCTGCACATAATCACTGCTCATCACATCGATCACGCTTGAGCGGACCGTGCGCATAATGTGCGCCGTCATCACCATCGTCAGCACAATCACGGGTAGAACGATGCCTGGAAAGAACGCAGAGAGAGGAGAACTCGCCGATGCCGTGACGATACCCGGCACCCAGCCGAGCCAGATGCTGAAGACAAAGATCAACACCGTGGCGGTGACGAATTCGGGGATTGTCATGGCGAAAATCGCGATCGTTGACAGCGCCAGATCGGAAAACTTGTCGCGTCGCAGGCCTGTCAGCACACCTAGAAACAGCGCAAGTGGGATGCCAAGCGCCAGCGAACAACCAGCGAGAAGCAATGTGTTTTTCAGCCGGTCTCCGACCAGCGAGGCAATCGGCTTGTTGTTATGGGCGGAAATGCCGAGATCGCCACGCACTGCTCCAAATGCCCATTCCGCATAACGTGTCGCGGCGGGTCGATCGAGGCCCAGTTCCCGCCGGCAATTGGCGAGACGTTCTCCGGATGCATCGCGCTGAAGAATCGCTGTGCAGGCATCCCCCGGCAGCGCTTCGACCGCCGCGAAAATGATGCCGGAAACGATCGCGACCGTGGCGATGCCCAGCAACAAGCGGTGGATAAAAATGCGAAGCATGGCACCATTTGGTATCGACCAAAGATTTCATCTGCCGGCGCGTTCCCCCATTCTGGCGCGCACCGGCATCGTGAAATGTCAGTCCACCTTGACGAGGTGCCAGCGGATCGAGAAGTTCTCGAGCTTGTCGAGATCCTTCACCCGCGCTGTCGTCGCGACATTATCGACGACATGGTAGGTCACGAAAGTTCCGCCATTGTCCGAAAGATAGTCCTGCGCGGCGATGTAAAGGGCCTTGCGCTTGTCAGCGTCGAGTTCGCGGCGCGCAGCGTCAAGCATCGCGTCAAACTTTTCGTCCTTGAAGAAGGATTCGTTCCAGGGCGTGCCGCTGCGGTAGACTTCGTTCAGGATCGCATCTGCCGGACGGTCATTGAATCGCGTCATGACCACATCCTTCTTCATCCAGATCTGGGTCCAGTATCCATCTGTCGGAACTGGAGTGACCTTGACCCGGATGCCTGCGGGGGCGACCTGCTGCTGATAGGCCTCGGCAATTGTCGGCCAGACCGACTCGATCGTGCTGGTATGGACCTCAACATCGATACCGTTCGGATATCCGGCGTCCGCCAAAAGCTTCTTGGCGCCTGCGATGTCCTGCGCGCAGGTCTTGGGCGAGCGATATTGATCAACCGGGCTGACAGGCGTGTCGCAGCCGACTACGCCGCCGTCCGCTCCGGCAACGAGGTTGAGCAGTGCCTGCCGGTCTACAGCCATCCGTACGGCGCGCCGGACGCGCACATCGTCGAAGGGCTTGACGTCGGTCCGGAACACCATGCCGCGCCAGTTCCCCGTCTTAACTTGCCAGAACCTGTGCCTGTCGCTGCGCTCGAGCAGCGTCCGCTGCTGGCGCGTCAGGCCAGGAAGAAAGTCGATCTGGCCGCCAAGCAGAGCCTGGACGCGGGCATTGGCGTCGGCGATGCCGATGACCTCAATCCGCTCGACTCCCGGCGCGCCTTCGAAATAATCCTTGTTTGCGACGAGAACTGAAGTGCCGCGCGGCTCAAACTTCTCAAGCTTGAACGGGCCGGTGCCGATGCCGGTAGTCTTGATCGTGTCGCCTGAGCCATCCGGAATCACAACGACGCGATAATCAGTGAGGACGAGCGGGAGCTCTGCATAGGGTGACTTCAGCTTCATGACCACTGTCAGCGGGTCGGCTGCGTCGACCGTATCGATCACCGCGATCGTCGAGCGAACGGGAGAATTCTCCTTCGGGTCCTGAATACGGCGGATAGAGTAAACCACATCGGAGGCGGTCATCGCTTTGCCGTCGTGGAACTTGACATTCGGGCGCAGCTTGAATGTCCAGGTCTGCGCGTCGGATGTCGTCGACCAGCTCTCCGCCAGTTCGCCCACGGGCTTTCCATCAAGGCCGATGCGCACGAGGCGGCTCATCAGCTTCTCGGTCAGTTGGAACACGCGACCGCGTGAGATCGGGTCCAGGCTGGACGCATCGCCGAAGCCGATGTCGTGCGCCTGTCGGAACGTGCCTTTTGTTTGAGCCAAAGAGGCTGTCGCCGTCATCGAGACGGCTGCGATGGCGATTGCGCCAATCAACTTGTTCATCGTGGTCTCCCTCCCCGAGTGCCATTTGAGCGTTCAACGGGAATTTCACCATTGAAGCATGATTGGCTTTGTTCCGTAAATTGCGATGCACACTCCAGCGTTACAACTCCATTTTCCTCCCATTATGCATAAAATAAAGCTCATTCATGCAATGGCTCTGGGCGCTGGTTCGACGCTAATGTCCCAAGTTATCGTCGACTTGCCTAAAAAAGAGCAATATGGGGCCCGCATGGCAAAAATCATTGCTATCGGTGGCGGTGGCTTCACAACCCTGACCAGCTCAGGTCTGGACGACTTTCTGTTGTCGCACCTCAACGGCACTGCCCGACGCATCGGCTATGTGGGAACGGCCAGTGACGATGATCCGGCTCGGTTGAGGCACTTTAACGAACTGATTGCGCCCCGCGTGTCGCACGCGTCGGTCTTCCCCTCCGACACCGGCGCGGATGATGCCCGCCAATGGGCGGCGAGTCACGACATGATCTACGTTGGCGGCGGTGATGCGGCGCGGATGCTGGCGCGCTGGCGTCAGACCGGTTTCAATGCCGTGCTCGCTGACGCATATCGAAATGGCGCGATCCTGGCGGGTGTCAGCGCAGGGGCGGTATGCTGGTTCGAGCATGCGCTGGTGCGTGGTGCGTCTGGCGCCATGGAGCCGATCAGCGGACTCGGACTGTTAAAAGGGAGTATGTGCGCCCATTTCAATGTGGATGCAGATCGACGCCCGGCCTTCCTTAATGGCATTGGCTCGCGCCTCCTGCCTTCCGGTCTGGGCATCGATGACGGTGTGGCTGTGGTGTTTCGCGATGGCGTGCCACCCGCTGCGTGGTCGGCAAAGCTGGGGTGCTGGGCCTATGGCGTCAGCATCGATGCCGAAGGTTCGCTGTCATCGGTTGCGCTTCCAGCTTTCGTATAGGGCCAGAGCCTCGCGTATTCCGCTGCCTCGGCGTGAAGCCAGTCACAGACAGTCTTGACCTCCGGTTGGCGACGCGCGCCCGGGCGCGTCAGGACGTAGTATAGTCTTGATGGCGTCAATTCGTCCTCGAATGGCTTGATAAGGCGGCCTGCGTCGACTTCTTCCTGAACGAACGGAAATGAACCTAAGGCAACGCCTTGTCCGGCTATAGCAGCCTGCATGGCAATATTGGAATCTTCGATGATGGTCTCGTCCGGAAATCTTACGGAATCTGCGCCAACCTGAGCGAGCCAGGCGTTCCATTCCGACCGGTCATGCTGGTGGAGAACAGAAACCTTGGACAAGTCTGCCGGTGTTGAAATGCCACCGATAGACGCCACAAGCGCCGGGCTGATCACAGGCGCGTAACGAATAGAAAGCAGCGGCTCCGCCTCGAGGCCGTGCCAATGGCCCGTGCCCCAGTCCACGACGATGGCGGCCGGCATGTCAGTCGGGCTGGTGATGCGCCGCCCCCTGCGCAGAGACAGCGCGATGCGCGGCAAGTCATTGCGGAATTTCTGGAGCCGCGGAGTCAGCCAGCGCGCACCGAAAATCGCTCCGACAGCCATCGATGTGGAGTGGCGCGTGGTGGTGATGTGATAGTCGATTTCGCGCGCGATGGCATCAAACGATTGGGCAATGACCTGACCGAGGGCCTGTCCGGTCTCCGTCAGAACAACCTGCCGTGTCTTCCGCACGAAGAGCAGGCAACGCCAGTCGCGTTCGAGCATCCGAATCTGGTTGCTGACCGTCGTGGCGCTGACACCCAGTTCCTGCGCCGCATCCTTGAAACTCTGGAGCCGCGCAGCCGCTTCGAATGTGCGCAAAGCCGTCAGCGGCAGACGTCTTCGAATACTCGCCATGCCTGTCATCCTCCTTCATGCACAAAGCAGGCTTTATGTATAGGAGGCGGTTTAAGTGTTTGTCGATAGCCGGAGCGTCCTTCAGCCTCACACTATCTGTGCAGACCAGACTTCGACAAGGGCACGGGGATGCTTGGACGGTCATTGAACTCGCTTGGAATCGGGGGGCCTTGGGCTGGCAGTGCGCACCGTGCGATGCCGACTGCCGCCGATGCACGCGCGCTGGCAGCGAGGCGCCTGCCGCGCCTGATCTTCGATTTCATTGATGGTGGGGCGGGTTACGAGACCGCAATCGAGCTCAATCAGGCCGATTTGCTGTCGATGCGCCTGATGCCGCGGGTTCTTGCCGATGTGCAGGGTGAGGACCTCGGAATTGGCTTTCTGGGCAGGCGCTACAACCTGCCATTCGGCATCGCGCCTATGGGCATGTGCAATCTGGCCTGGCCCGGAACAGACAAGGTCTTCGCGGCCGAGGCTTCGCAGCGCGGATTTCCGCTCTGTGTGTCAACGGCCAGTTCGACAACACTGGAAGACTTGCTGCGTCTCTCGGACGGTCATGCATGGTTCCAGCTTTATGTCACTGGCTCGGTTGAGGCCGCAATGCGGTTCGTCGACCGGGCCGCCAACGTCGGCTACGAAAACCTGCTCCTGACCGTCGACGTGCCGAAACTCGGCAAGCGGCCCCGGGACTTGCGCAATGGATTCGAGACGCCGTTCCGGATCAAGGCGCCACAGTTCCTCGATTTCGCCATGCATCCGCGCTGGTCGATCGGAACGCTGCTTGCCGGCACGCCGCGCATGGCGAATTTCGGCACCGGTCCGAACACCAAGGGGTACGACCGAAAAGCCCCGAGAGACGGCGCGGACTGGAGTTTTCTTGCGCGCCTTCGCGACCGCTGGAAGGGCAAGCTGATCGTCAAGGGTGTGCTTTCGGCTGAGGATGCCGTCGCCATCCGCGATGCTGGCGCAGATGCTGTCTATGTTTCGAACCATGGCGGGCGGCAGCTTGACAGCGCCCCTTCGACGATCAGCACCCTTCCCGCGATCCGGGCGGCAGTCGGGCCGGATTATCCACTGCTGTTCGACGGCGGCGTGCGCAGCGGCGAGGATGTGGTCAAGGCGCTGGCGTCGGGCGCGAATTTCGTCTTGCTGGGACGCCCGTTTCTCTTCGCGGCGGCCGCAGACGGCGCGCGCGGCGTCTCCAGTTTTCTCGACAGTCTTACCAGCGATGTGGCGATCGCCCTGGCGCAGGTTGGACTCAAGCGCGTCGAAGACATCAATGAAGCTATCCTGGCTTCGACTTCAGCGCGAAAAACCGGCGGCGCAAAGCCGATACTGCTGCGCGGATCAGGAGCAGGATCATGACCGATAAGCGCCGTCTCCGAGGTGGCCACTTGCTGGCGCGCGCACTGCACGAAAAGGGCGTCGATCACGTCTTCACCCTGGCAGGCGGCTTCTGCAACCCGGCGCTGGAAGGCTTCATGGAATGCCAGATGCCGGTCATCAATTGCCCGCATGAGCAGATCGCCGGGCATCTGGCCGACGGGCACACCCGCCTGACGCGCAAGCCAGCCGTCTGCCTTGTCGGACCCGAGGGCTTCGCCAACGCGGTGCCAGCCATGATGGAGGCCTGGGGCGAACGCTCGCCGGTCATCTTCGTGACGGGTTCGAGTACGCTGAAGCGCCGCGGCTCCGGAGGGTTCAAGGAGATCGATGACGTCGCCATCGCCGCGCCGCTCACGAAGCATTCGATCAGCATTACCGACGGTACACGCATCAGCGAGTTCGTCGATCGCGCCTGGAAGATCGCCACCAGCGGCTATCCTGGTGCCGTGCATCTTAGTCTGCCGGTCGACATCATGTTTTCGTCCTTTGATGAGGATGCTGGGCTTGAGGAGCGCCCGTTTGTCCGAACCGCACAGCGCGCCCCGCGCGCCTGGCCGGATCCAGAGGCGCTCGGCCCCATCCTCGACCTCATCGCCGGAGCGAAGCGGCCGATGTTCATCGGCGGCCATGGCGTCTGGTGGTCCGGCGCGGAGCACAAGCTCGAGGCGACGGGCCGGGCGCTCGGCATCCCAATCTTCAACGTGCCCTATCACCAGAAGCTGCTGGGCGAGGACAGCGAAGCCTATATGGGCCTCGCCGATCTTCACCAGTACCAACCTTCGAAACAGGCGCTGGAAGCTGCTGATGTCGTCGTGATGGTCGGCGGACGCCTCGACAATCAGATGAATTTCGGCAATCCGCCGTTCTTCCCCGAAACGTGCCGCCTTGTTTGCATCAACGGCTCACATGAAGAGCTGGAGATGAACCGCGCGGCAGACTTCACGCTGCTGTCGGATCCGGGCGCGTTTCTCGATGCTTTGCTCGCCCTGAAGGACGCAGGGAGATGGCGCCTCGGACGCGACTGGTTCGACAAGAACCGCACATGGCGAGCGGCGTGGGTCGAGAAGACCCTTGCCGATCTGGCGCGCGACACGGCCGCTGAGTCCGGCTTCGGCGATAAAATCCATCCGCTGCAACTGGCCCTCGATGTGCAGACCGCGATGGGCGAGAAGGACTGGCTCATCTTCGACGGGGGCAACACGCATTTCTGGGCCGAAATCGCGGTCAATCTGGCGGGTTGGAAGGGGCAGAAGCTCGCGGGCATAATGCATCCCGGCACTTTCAGCCTGCTCGGCGTCGGCGTCTCCTTCGCGGTCTCCGCCAAGAACCTTCACCCTGGCAGCAACGTGGTTCTGATCAGCGGCGATGGCGCATTTCTCTCGGGCGGCCTATCGATCGAGGCGGCCTTCCAGGAAGGTCTGCCGATCACAATTGTTGTCGACAACAATGGCGGGCTTGACTGCATCTCCCAGCAGCAGGAGCGCCTTTTCGCGAGCGGCAAGCATTTCGCGACTGACTTCAGGGACATTCCCTTCCATACGCTTTGCGAGGGCATGGGCGGCCACGGCGAACTGGTTGAGCGGCGCGAGCAACTGATCCCGGCTTTGCGCCGCGCCATGGCCAGCGGCAAGACCGCCATCGTGAACGTGAAGGCCAAGGGCGTCATCAGCCCAATCGTGCTCGCCACAACCAGCAAGCGCGACAAGGCATCGATCGAGTAAGCGCCATGGCAATCGTCTCGACCCACACGCTCGACGCCGTCAACGGCACCCACGCCGGCGGCATCCCGATCACGCTTCTCAAACTATCGAAGGATGGAAGCCGGACAACGGTCTTCCGGAAAATGACCGATCCTGGCGGTCGGCTTTTGGAAGAGATCGACGCCGCTGCGATCGATACGGCGGCGCAGTACGAACTCATCTTCGAGACGGGGCCGTACTTCGCGGCCCAGCTGCCGGATCGAAACGAACGTCAGATCGTCGGCGAGGTGGTCCTGCGGTTCGCCATGCCAGATGCAAAAGCCAAGTACCATTTGCCGGTGATCCTCTCGCCGAACGGATACTCCGTCTGGTGGTCGAGCTGATCTTCCCAAGAACACAAGAACCACGGAGACGCCGGTGAGCACCTCGGGACTGAACATGTCGCGTCGCATCCGACGCACACCTTACACTGATCGGGTCGAGACAGTCGGCGTGCGCGGGTTTTCCGTCGTCAATCACATGCTGCTGCCGAAAGCATTCGAGAGAACCGTTGAGGAGGATTTCCTCCACCTGCGCGAGCAGGTGCAGATCTGGGATGTTTCCTGCCAGCGTCAGGTGGAGATCACCGGCTCCGATGCGGCAAAGCTCGTGCAATGGATGACGCCGCGCAACATCAGCCGGATGAAGCTGGGACAATGCTTCTATCTCCCGATCACTGATGAGAATGGGGGGATGATCAATGATCCCGTACTTCTCAAGCTGGCAGAGGACCATTTCTGGCTCTCCATCGCCGACTCCGATGTCATGCTCTGGGCCAAGGGACTGGCGTTGGGGCGCGGGCTCAGTGTCTCGGTCGATGAGCCGGATGTTTCGCCCCTTGCAGTCCAAGGCCCCAAGGCAGCAGACGTCCTGGCGACCATCTTTGGCGAAGGCATCCGCACTCTCGGCTTCTTCAAATATGGCCTGTTCGAGTTCGAAGGCACAAAACAGGTGATCGCACGGACCGGCTATTCCCGGCCCGGCGGCTATGAAGTGTTCCTGCGCGGCAGCCATCTCGGCCCCGCTCTCTGGGACATGATATGGGAAGCCGGGAAGCCCTACGGGATCAGCCCGGGCTGCCCCAATGTGCCGGACCGGATCGAGGCGGGCCTTCTCTCCTACGGCAATGAATTCACGCGCGAAAACAATCCGCTGGAATGCGGCATGGAAAAGTACTGCACGCTCGACGGTTCCATCGACTATATCGGCCGCACAGCCATCGAACGCGTGGCCCGAGAGGGCGTGAAACGCCAGATCCGGGGCGTCCTTTTTGACGGTGGGCGCTGCCCTCCCTGTGGCAAGCCGTGGCCGGTGCTGGCGGGTGATGCCGATGGCCCGCAGATCGGGCAGATCACCTCCGCCGGCTGGTCGCCCCGACTGGAGTGCAATGTCGGCCTGTCCATGATCGACAGGGGATATTGGGAGCCTGGCCAGAAGGTCACGGTGCTGTGCGCTGACGGCGCAAAGAGACACGGAACGGTTTCCGCATTGCCATTCGCATGAGCGAGCTTCAGGCAGGCCGATACGACAGCGCGGCGCTCACCGGAGAGACGGCGCTCGGTCAACTCCTGAGCAATGCCTCCGTCGAACTCGGCCCAAACCGGGCGCAGGATGCGGCGGCCATTGCAGCCAAGCTTCCGCAGGGGACAAGTGTCTTCATCAGCCATCTGCCACGCCATTCGCTGGTGCAATCCTTGTTGGCAGTGCAGAGCCTTCACAAGGCCGGTCTGCGCCCCGTTCCGCATATTGCAGCCCGGCGCATAGCCTCGCGTGAGGAACTTACCGCGTTCCTGAGGACCGCGTGCCGCCGGGCGGGTGTCCGGCGCCTGCTGCTCATCGGCGGCGACCTTGGGGACGCGTCCGGTCCCTTTGCCGATGCCGAAGCGGTTCTGGCAGATCCAGCTATCGCCGAATTCGGTATCAGAGAAATCTCTTTTGCGGTCTACCCGGAAGAGCACCCATGCATACCAGCACAACAGCTTGAGGATGCGTTGGATCGCAAGATCAAGCGCGCCTCAGCAATGGGTCTTTCGGTCAGTCTCGTGACCCAACTCTGCTTTACACCCGAGCGGATCACGACCTGCATCGATACCGTAGCGTCGCGGTATCCTCAGGTCGCGCTGCATATAGGAGTCGCAGGACCGACAAGCTTGATGTCCCTGGCGCGCTATGCGCAAACCTGCGGCGTTGCGAATTCGTTCGGGTCGCTTGTCCGGATGGGAAGCAAGAGCTTCCTGCTAGCCACAAGCAGCGACCCGCTTAGAGAGCTGGCGCCGGTCGCAGCTCACCTTACTGGACGCAACAGGCCAAATGTTGCCGGCGCTCACTTTTTCGCATTTGGCGGCGCGATCGCGACTGCGGACTGGATCGCAACCGAGATGGCCAAACGATGAGGCCAGCTGGACCTGGAGCGCACGTCCCATCGGCGATCCGAATGACAAATCTCGTCAACAGGAGTCTGGAGTTTTTCACATGACGGCGAGACCCTTCATTCTGACGCTGTCCTGTGCTGATCGGCCGGGTATTGTGGCTGCCGTTGCCACGCATCTGTTCGACTACGGTTTCAACATCCTTGACGCCCAGCAGTTCGACGATGCCGAGACAGGGCAGTTCTTCATGCGTGTCGTCTTCGCTTCAACCGGGAAGCAGGAGGACGAACATCCGCGCAGAGCCTTTGGCGCGATCGCGGAACAGTTCGGCATGAGTTGGACGCTGGCATCATCCGACGAGCGTCAGCGCGTCATGCTGCTGGCATCAAAGCAGGATCACTGCCTGGCAGATCTGCTGTACCGATGGCGCATCGGCGAGCTGGTTATGGATGTCTCGGCCATCGTCTCAAACCACCCGCGGGAGACGTACGCCGGAATTGACTTTCACGGCGTACCGTTTCACCACTTGCCGGTGACGAAGGCGACCAAGCTCGAGCAGGAAACCGCCATCTGGGAGCTGATCCGCAGCACAGACACCGACCTTGTTGTTCTCGCCCGCTACATGCGGGTTCTCTCGGATGGGTTGACTGCAAAACTCGCCGGTCGCTGCATCAACATTCATCATTCATTCCTGCCGGGCTTCAAGGGTGCCAAACCCTATCACCAGGCGCACCAGCGCGGCGTCAAATTGATTGGCGCAACGGCCCACTACGTCACCTGCGACTTGGATGAGGGTCCGATCATTGAGCAAGATGTCGAGCGGATCATGCATCGTGACAACCCTGATGACTTGGTGCGCAAGGGACGTGATATCGAACGACGCGTTCTTGGCCGCGCGGTGCGCTATCACCTGCAGCACCGGGTTGTCATGAATGGCCAGAAGACAGTGGTTTTTGCGGACTGAATACCAGATCGACCGGCCAGAGGGACTGTGCTGTTGAGGCTGGTGCGGGATGGCCAGCCAGTTGACGAAACAATGAGGCCAGCGAGAACCGATAGTTGGGAGGAGCGCGCAAATGACGGAACGAGTGCGATACAGGCTACATCATTGGCTCACAGTTTTTGGTGGCCTGGCAGTCCTGATGGCCGGCTTCTCTGCAGCGGCGCAGGTCAGCTACCCCACGCGTACCATCACCATGATCATTCCGACCAGCGCCGGCGGCCCGACAGATGGCGTCGGACGTATTCTCGCGAGCGCCCTTGGTGAGGCGCTCCAGCAGAATGTGGTCGTGGAGAACGCAGCCGGAGCGGGCGGCACGCTGGGAATGGGCCGCCTCGCCCGGGCTCAGGCCGATGGCTACACGATAGGGTTCTGGCACATCGCTCATGCGACCGCGCCGGCGATGTATGAGAATTTGCCCTACAACGTCATCGAGAGTTTCGACCACATCGGACGCATCGTCGACGTTCCGATGACGATCGTCGTCAGGTCCGATCTGCCGGTGATAACAACAGGCGAATTGCTCGAATGGATGCGGAGCCAGAAGGACAAGGCGACCTACGGCCATGGTGGCCCAGGGTCGGCCTCCCACCTCTGCATGCTCATGCTGATGCGCCACGCAGGCGTGACGATGACCGGGGTCGCCTACCGCGGCACGGGACCGGCCATGACCGATCTCGTCGGCCAACGCTTCGATCTGTTGTGCGACGGTACACCTGCGACCACTGGATTGATCGTCGATGGAAAAATCAAAGGCATAGCGACCACAACCTCTGCCCGCGCATCATCCCTGCCTGATCTGCCGACGCTTGCCGAGACGGGGCTCGCCGGCTTTGACGTCAATGGCTGGCACGGACTCTGGGCTCCGAAGGGCTTGCCGGTCGATGTGCGGCAGAAGCTTAACGAAGCCGTGCAAAAGGCTTTGCGCGATCCCCGGGTCGTTGAGCGTTTCAACAAGCTGCACAGCGATCCCGTGAAGCTGGAGCTCGCCACGCCTGCTGCACTTAAGGCCCATCTGCAGTCAGAGGTCGACAAGTGGACTCCACTGATCCGCGAAGCCGGGGTTAAGGGAAACTGAAGCAGTCGAAATGCGGCCTCAGGCGTGTGTCGGCGCAGCAGTCCGGGGAGAGCTGGCGATCTCGTGACCAGCGGCCAGCAGTTCATCGCGCAAGTGCGCTATATGTGCTGGCCCGACTTCGCAGCATCCACCGACAATGGTTGCGCCTTGCTCGATCCAATTGAGGACAAAGGCTGAATAAGCTGCGGGATCGAGATCGCGTCGGCTCTTCAGTTGCTCCTTGGTGTTGCCGGGCAAGAATGTTGCAGGAATTGCCGAGAAACCGTTCGCGTACCCGCCGGTGGTGAATCCCGTTGCCACGAGCGCCGGCATTGAGGAGGTGATGCTTTCGGGCGGGCAGCAATTGGCCAGCACAGCATCTACACGAAGCCCGTTCAGCGCCCGCGCTGCGGTTGCGACGGACTCGGCGGAGCGCAGCCACGGTCCGTTGTCCATGAGCGACCAGCCGACCCAGACCGCTTTGCCGAATGGCTGCATTGCGGCCGCAGCGGCCCGACCCTCTTCAGCGGTCGACATGGTCTCGCAGATAAAGATGTCAACATGAGGGGCCTGAAGTTCTCCCAGCCGGCTGTATTCGTCATGATTGGTCTTGAATGCGCGCACGCGGTCGGGGCGATAGGTGCCGTTAAGCGGCGGGATGCAGCCCGCGATCGCGACATCGGCTCCGGCCGGCCCTGCCATGTCGCGCGCCCGCTGCGCGAGTTCGCAGGCAATCCGCTGCAGCTCCGGCACCTTGTCGGCCGCGCCGACCATCGCCATCCGCGTGAACGTCGAGGAGTAGCTGTTGACGGTGATCACCTTCGCGCCGGCAAGGATGTAGTCCAGATGCACCTGACGGACGAGATCGGGCTCTGACATCAGATACTCGGCCGACCAATGACGCGGGGCCTTGTTAGAGGAGCGGTTCTGAAGTTCGAGGCTTGTGCCGCCATCGAGAAGGACAACTTTCACCGACACACTCCAGGCGCGAAAACCCACATCGAGCGAAGCCTCGAAGGACACCGAAGATTCGCTGGACACTCAACCGAAGTCAGGAATCTTGTCTCCAGCCAAGGTCGCAACAAGTGAAATCTACCATCCTGACGCATTAAGGAATCTTGGGGTCACCTGCTTTGTGCGACCGCGTTCTCCCGTCAGCATGGTGTTGGCTTTCGCGGCCGGAGATCGTCGATCATGTCGAGGATGCGCCGGGACAGGTCACGCGGCACGGCGGCCTCTGCCATCTGGAAAACGGCGTAGCGGGCGTGGGCGATCACCTTCGCGCCGATCTTCACCACCTTCTCGCGGATGGTGGTCAGCGACCAGCTTTCCATCTCCTCCGGCAGGGCGAGTGTGCGCAGGAAGTTGGACAGGTTGTAAGCCAGAGCGTGAAGCTGGAGGCGGACGGCGTTTGCATTCATCGCGCTGCAGGACAGCCGCGTCCACTTCAACGCGTTCTTGCCCTCGTTGATCCACTGCTCCGCCGTGCCGCGTTGGTTGTAGAATGCGACAATGCGGTTCGCGGGCCGGGCCAGGTTGGTGACGATGAACCCGACGCGGGGATAGAGTTCGCCGGGATGCCACTCCACCTTGGCGACCACGCGCCGCTTCCGGCTCCATGATTTGGCCTGATAGCTGAAGCTGGCAGGGAACCGCTGGACCTGCATGGGCGGGCGTCCTACGGGGCGTTTCAGCAGGTGGGCGATATGACCCTGAAGGACAGCGTTGGCCTTAAGGCCGATGGTGTACTTGTAGCCTTCGGCTTCCAGGTAGTCGTACAGGTCGGGCAGGGCGGGGCGGCATCACCCCGGAAGAACCGCCGCTTGGCCCGGTCCCGATACCGCGCCACCACAGGTTCCAGCACCGAGCGCCAGTCGTCGGCGCTGTGGACATTGCCGGAACGCAGCGTGGTCCGATCCAGATCGCCAAACTGGTTGAAGACGAACAGCGGATGGTAGCAGGTGCAGCCGACGTGACCGTTGTCGGCGGCACCTTCCTGCTTGCCGTAGGTTGGGCTGACGCTTGAGTCCATGTCGAGCACCACGACATTGGTCGGGCGGCGGGCATGAACGGCGTCGATCCATCTCCCCGACAGGTCGGCCAGGACGGCGAGGTTGGCCTTGTCGGCCAGCACCTCGGTCTCGAAGCGACCCATCTGGCTCGTCGAAGCGGCTTCCTTGGTCACGGCCCTGCCGCCAACGATCCAGCGCATCGCCGGGTCATGGCCGAGGCGGTCGGCGTCATTGACATCCTCCTATCCGGCAAGACGGCCGAACACCGATTGCCGGAACTGCGCCGTCAGGGTGTGGCGATTGTTCTTGCCGGTCCTTAAGTCGGCCAGCACTTGCCCGGCCATCTCGGTCAGGCCAAGGGCATCGTCCAGTTCCCGGAAGGCGAGCAACCCGGCATCCGACGTAACCCGCGAACCATGGAACTCCAGCTTGAGGCGGCGGTCGAGAGCGACCCGCAGATCGCCCGTTTCCAGTTCACCCGTCACAAGCTCCATGCCCAGCCGCTCTGATTACCTGCAACACATTGATTCTTATATCATAATCTTCGGTCTTCGTCATGAATGGGCGCGGCCATCTGGGAAATGCGGGTTCAAAAACCTCGCGAACTGCACTGGCGAGATCGAGTCGAAATTCCTGCGTGTGATTGGCGCCGCGTGATGACTGCCGGTCTTTTCGTGCTACGGCCTTTGTCGTTTCGGAGCGGCTCTGAAGGTTCCAGACAAGGTCGCGGGCATAGTCTCGCAGCGCGTGAAGTTCGCGGATTAGCGTGGCGCGGTCGGGTCCATCGGCGTTGAGCAAGTCGGGCCATCCCGACCGCGTCGGCGCATTGGCGGCAGACAATGCCTCAAGGAGCTTGCTTGCCGGGTTGAACAAATGCCTCTCTACCCAAACGGCCCTCTTGCTTGAGGACATGTCCGGCGGGCCAAGCTTGACGCCCAGCGGAGTGGTCAGCGCCACCGTGAGGAAATCTTCGGCAATGTCGCGGAGGTCTTGCTGAAGCGTTCGCCGTTGATCGATCGTTAGCAATGGGCTTGCTGGCAACAGCTTCTTCAGGGTCGCGTCGCTAAAGCGCTCCTGCGGCGGAACGCAGTCAGGCGGCCACGCGGGTCTCGTCTCGCCCCATGTCAAGCGACGGTAAGCCCGGTGCCAAGGCTCGTTGCCCGACGTGTTTCTCGACATGCTCAGCCCATTTCGTCAGCGCCTCTCGCTTCTCCTGCGCGTAGGCATGACGATTATAAACGGCGGCTACACCGGAGACGATACCGCTCTTGTGGTTGAGCACAGCCTCAATGACATGCGGCTGGATGCCCATAACCGCCAGGTTGGTTGCGACGGTGCGGCGAATGTCGTGCATGCGCCAGTCATCAGCGCCAGAGGCTTTCTCCAGCCGCGCTTTGAGACGCCCGAAGCCGGAGATCGGTGTCTTGCCCGTAGTTGTGAACACGAAGTCCGAACCGGCAAAGCGGGGGAGGGCGCTCAGGAGCGAGACTGCCAAGGGCGCCAAGGGCACAACGTGTTGCGTGGCATTCTTGGCGCGCTTGGCCGGGATGGTCCATGTAGCGCCCGCGAGGTCCAACTCTGACCATTGCATGCCGGCGACCTCTCCGCGCCGTTGCCCTGTCAGGATCACGAGCTTGGCTAAGGGCTCGAAAGGGAAGCCCTCGTTCTCGGCGGCCTGCCAGCAGGCGAACAGCTCTTCGGTCGTCAAAACACGGTCGCGCGACACCTCCTTTGCAGGAGCTCTCAATGCGGCAATCGGGTTTATCTCAAGGGTGCCGCGATCGACGCACCATGAGAACAGCTTCTTGATCGCTGCAAGCGCCCGGTTCGTTCCCGTGCCCATTCCCGATGCCATCATGTCATCGAGGATCTTGACCACGTTGCCGCGCTTGATGGCGTCGATAGGAATGTCGTTCAAGGCTGAGAACTTGGCGAGCGCACGCTCGGCCGATTTCCAGCTGCGATTGCGTGGCCGGGCATAGATTTCGATGAACTGAGGAATGGCCTCACCGAAGGTGAGCCGGGTCTCTGGCTCATCCTCGAAACTGCCGAGTTGGACCTGACGCAAGACATCACGCGCCTTGTCGCGGGCGTCTGCCAGGCTGAGCACAGGATAGGTCCCAAGTTTGATCCGGCGCGGACGATCCTTCACCGTCGCGGCAAGACACCAGACCTTGGCTCCCGTGTAGGACACGCGGACCATCAGACCGGTCACGACCTCGTCGCGAACCTCATACCGCTTGGTCGTCGCGGCTGGCAGGTTGTCGATCAGCTTGGGTGTGAGCTTCTTGCGCATGTCGCGCAGGATGACACCCAAGGCGCAGCTCTGTCAGGGTATGATTTGGAACAGTTTGAGGCAAACTGTCATAGGGCCGCGTGCAGGTCGGCGAGAGTGACCATCATGGTTCGTGGCTCAGATATCGATGGTTCCAGCCCAAGCGCATTGTAAAACGCAGCAGCTTCATCAGAAATGGCATGGACCAGCAGGCCGCGAATGCCGATGGTTTCAGCTGCGGACAAGATGCGTAAAGCGGCGTCCCGAAAGAGCGCGCGTCCGAGACCTTTCCCTTGAAACCCCTGAGTAATTGCTAGCCGCCCGAGAATGGCCATGGGAATTGGATCAGGCATGTTGCGCTTGAGCTTGCCAGTGGCGAGCGTTGAGGTCAGCGCGCCCGAGGCCAGGGCATAATAGGCTATGACGCGGTTCGCTTCGATCACCACATAGGTTCGCGAGGCCCCGGCCTTTTGATTGGAAAGCGCGCGCCGTTTCAGCCATTCGTCCAGGCTGGCATGACCACAGGAAAACAACGCCGTGTCATGCTCAACGAGCAGGAGCGTGGGCGCGGATAGGCTCATTCCCAGGGAGCCTTGGATTGAATCGTCTTCTTCAGACGCTCGTTCGGGCTTGGGCGAGCATCCAGGCGCGCAATGAATTCATCATAGGCTGTGGAGCTCACCTGTACGAGCGTGCGATCCAGGAGCGCCTCCTCGGCAGCGCGACGGGCGGCTTCCAGAATGAAATCGGTGCGGGTCTTGCCCTGCGCTTTCGCCGCCCAATCAAAGAGGCTGCGATCTTCAGGCTTAATCCGCATATTGAGCGTATCGCGAGCGATTGCGGGCATGATCCATCTCCTTAGACGCATCTATATCCCATTGCAATGACATTGTCATTACGTATACTCAACCCGCGTGCCCTCATTTGCTTCGCCCCGGCATCAAGGGGCTGGGTTTTTCATGGGTGCGGAAACGCTGTTGCTTGATTGAAATGCATCAAAGCGGATCGATGGCGATCCGGAGCGCCAGAGCAAACGATTTCAATATTTTGCCGAAACAGACCGAAACGGTTCTCTACAATTTGAAGCCCATCCAAGCCTTGTTGAAAATCGCAGTGTCGCTGGTTCGATTCCGGCTCTGGGCACCATTCTTTCCCAAATATTTCAATGACTTGAAGCTTACAGCGCTCCAATCGCGGCGCACCCCGAAATGTCTTGGGTGCGGCCGGGGTGTCGAGAGGCGTGTGCTTGAATGAAACGGCTCCTGATCGAATGAAACGGTTTGAGCGGGTGAGAACCTGACGCGGCTCGGGATTTTCGACTGTTCCCAGAGCTGAACGGAGAAGGTCAGGAACTCCAAGTTTATCACACCTGCTCGCCCATTTATCAGCGCCCCAACGCATCCAGTGCGAACTCAATCTTGCGCAGGCCCAGAGCAAGCCCTTGGAGGGTGATCGTATCCGCAGCAGAACCGATATTGGATAGGGTGGAACCTGCGATGGATGAGACGCCGGAAATCGTTATTGCGTCGGTCGCATTCGCTTTTGCTCTCGCCGCCAATCGTTCGGCGTTTGCTAAAAGCGGAGCCGCTGCCTCCATCGCTTCCGGGCTGTTGCACAGATCGGAATGGGCCATTGCGGCCGTCAGCGCGCCTGCGCACACCAAACCGACGTGACGCGCCGTCTCGATCAGTTCTTCATTCCCCTTGCTGAACTCCCGTCGACCGTCACGCACCGCTTTTTCGAGGTCGAGCACACGGTCCAGCATCGCCACATACAAGCCGATCGGCAGCGGCTGCCTGGCGCTTGCCAGTTGGGCGAGCATCTCGCCTGCTGCCGCCAGGCTGCCCTCGGCAGCATGGGCGACAGCCTCGCGGCCCCGGATTGGGAGCAAAAGATAACTGACCGCCAGACCCACGGCGATCCCGATGAGCGTATTGCTGAACCGCACGACACTGTACTGAATGGCATCATGGGTATGGATCAATATCATCACCGAACACAGCGCAGCGCCGACCCGCGTTGCTGACACGCCCCAGCCGAATACGGCGCAAAGATAGGCCGTGCCGCCGACGCCGATCGCCACAGCCAGAGCGGGCGGTATCGGCATGAAGGCCAGGACAATACCGGCCACCATGCCGGCGAGAGTCCCCCTGACCCGGTTACGCGATGTCATGATGTCTTCGCCGCGGCTTGCTCCCACGATGAGAGCAGCGCTCATCGTGGCGTAAACTGCGGACTCGGTTCCACCCAGGGCGAGCATGTAGCCAAGCATCGCCGCGATGGCGACCTTGAAGCAGTAAAGCAGCGCCGCTCGGCGCGGCCAATGCCAGGAAAGGGCCAATGTCATGTGGGCAGAAAAATCCTTGCCGAATTGGGTGGTTTCATCCTCAAGGCCGAGGTCTCATCGCGCCATGCTCTAGCTGTGAGCTTTCAATAGGTTGTCCATCCGGGTCCGCCGTCGGAGACTGAGGTTGCAACACGTCAGCAACGTCAGGAGAAGCCGGATGAACGTTCACAAGAATGCGCGATCCACACCGCTTGGTCGAGAGGTGATCGCGCGCCGTGTGATGAGCGGGCAGACGCCGAAGGCCGCCGCACAAGCCGCAGGCGTCTGCCCGCGGACAGTGCGCAAATGGATGGCTCGGTTTGAGGCCGAGGGCGCCGCCGGCCTGGCGGACCGCTCATCGCGGCCCCACAGGCTCCGCCGCCCTACGCCGGAAAGCGTTCGCGATGAGATCGTGGCGCTGCGGCGCGAGAAGATGCCCGGCAAGCAGATCGCCAGGATCACCGGTGTCTCGCCCGCCACCGTCAGCCGCGCCCTCTGGCGGAACGGCAGGGTCGCTGGCGGCCAGATTCGGTTCGTCGTTCATGGGACTTTCTCTGGCCGATCGTTGCATCGCACTTGTGATGGCGCGGCCGGGTTACCAGCCCAGTTACCAGCGACAGAAGACCCGATTTCACGCCGGCGTAAAGGATATGGATTCCGGTCCCTGAGCCGATCCGCCACGATATCAGGAAATAGTATCTCTCTTCGAGAGGGCAAAGCAGCAGCAAGCTTCCGGGGATCTTTTCAGCGATCTTTTTGGTTGGCTAAAGGAGTCAAGCAAGAATTTCTGACAAAACTCATTCCCTTAGAAAATTAAGTATTTCTACTTATTCCTCTGCCTCCTGTTTTTGATTTCGCTCAATGTGCTGATTGAATTAGGGTAGCTTTATACCAATGCGAAGACGTCAAACTGAGAACGGGGAAAGACATTAAGATGGCTAATAAAACTGATTTCATGAGCGCGGCTCCGCGTGCGGATCAATTGTTCTCCGCCCCTTCGGCGCGCGCTGACCGCTGGCGCCGGATCACGGCGAGTTGCGATGCCTGGCAGGCCGGCCATGCCAGTCAGGCCGAGGTTATGCACGCGCTTGAAGAAGCTACGGTCACCGAGGAGTTTTTCGCTTTTCCCGGGACACGCCAGATGGCGGCCTTGCTGGACCGCGTTGCGGCCGATGACGCCGCCGGAAGCGCCGCCGCAGCCCGCCGCATCAGCACGAAGTTGCTCGACAAGTCCTATCGCGTCGGCTCGGATCAGGCGGAACAGGGAGATGAGAGCGACGCAGACCTGACCTTCGCGCCGCATCATTCCAACGCGCGCCCCTATTTCGAGGTTCTGTTGGTTTCGGCGGCTCCGCAGGCCAAATGGGCCGGGCTCGCGAGCGAGATCCGGCGTCTGCGCCGTCCCGAAGACAGCTTCATCTATGAGCCGGTTTTTGTCGGCTCGTTCGAGGACGCATTCTGTGCTGCTGCGCTCAATCCCTCGATCCTTTCGGTTGTCGCCTCTCAGGGCTTCGCTCTGCATTCGCGCCACAACGTGCCCGTGCTGCGATCACTCCTCGATCCAGCGTTTGAGGATGCCAGCGCGGATCGCACGGCGCTTGGTTTGTGCAAGATTCTGAAGCGGATGCGTCCGGAACTGGACCTCTTTCTGCTGAGCGACCGGGATGTGGAGAAGCTTGCCGGCGATCCCGAAGCCAACGTGGTGCGGCGGATGTTCTATTCGGTGGAGGAGCCGCTGGAACTGCATCTGGCCATTCTGGAAGGCATCCAGGACCGCTTCCAGTCGCCGTTCTTCGACAATCTCAAGAACTACGCCAAACGCCCGATCGGCACCTTCCATGCGCTGCCGATCGCCCGCGGCAAGTCGATCTTCAAGTCGGACTGGATCCGGGATATGGGAGAGTTCTACGGGATCAATCTGTTCCTGGCTGAATCCTCCGCCACGACCGGCGGGCTGGATTCGCTTCTGGAGCCGACCGGAAACATCAAGAAGGCGCAGGAGCTCGCGGCGCGGGCCTTTGGCGGGGATCATGCCTTCTTCGTGACCAACGGCACCAGCACCTCGAACAAGATGGTGCATCAGGCGCTCTGCGCGCCGGGCGACATCGTCATCCTCGACCGCAATTGCCACAAGTCGCACCATTATGGATGCGTCCTGGCCGGCGCGCAGCCGCTCTATGTCGAGGCCTTTCCGCTCACCGAGTTCTCGATGTACGGGGCTGTGCCTCTGGCGACGGTCAAGGCGGCGATGCTGGCCCTCAAGGCGGAAGGCCGCCTCGACCGGTTGAGGATGGTCGATCTGACCAACTGCACCTTCGACGGGCACATGTACAACACGCGGCGCGTCATGGAGGAGTGTCTGGCCATCAAGCCGGATGTCGTCTTCCTGTGGGATGAGGCCTGGTCGGCTTTCGCCCGCTGGTCGCCCTTGCTGCGCCCGCGCACCGCCATGGGCGCTGCCGCCGACATCGAAGCCTATCTCGCTTCGCCCGAGGCGCTGAAGGCCTATGAGGCGCAGCAGGCCAAGCTTGGCAAGAACCCGACGGACGAAGCGCTGATGGCCACGCGGCTTGTCCCGGATCCGCGCGCCGTGCGGCTCCGGGTTTATCAGACCAGTTCGACCCACAAGAGTCTGTCGGCCATCCGGCAGGGCTCGATGGTTGTCGTCAAGGACGTGGATTTCGGCACGATCGAAGCCCAGTTCCACGAGGCCATCTTCACCCATGCCTCCACCAGCCCGAACCAGCAGTTGATCGCATCGATCGATGTGGCGCGGCGGCAGATGGAGCTTGAAGGCTATGGCCTGGTGCTGAACGCGATCGAGATCGCGCTGGCCATCCGCGGGGCCATTGCCGAGCATCCCCTGATCTCGAAGTATTTCTCGGTGGCGGGCGCCGATCAGATGATCCCGGAGAAGTTCCGGCAATCCGGGTTCAAGGATTTCCTGACGCCTGGCATCACCTGGGCCGACGCCCTGAAGTCGGTGCGGGAGGATGAGTTCCTGCTCGATCCGACCCGGATGACGCTGATCTGTGGAACCGCCGGCTTTGACGGCACGCAGTTCAAGGGCATTCTGGCCGCAGAGTTCAATATCCAGCTCAACAAGACTTCACGCAACTCCGTGCTGCTGCAGTCCAACATCAACAACACGCGCAGCGATGTGGCCCATCTGATCCGGGTGCTGGTCGAGATCTGCAACGGTATCGAGAAAAATCTCGCCCAGGGCGGCGAAGCCGGGCGCAAGGCATTCGCCAAGCGCGTCACCTCGCTGATGACCGATGTGCCGGATCTGCCGGATTTCTCGGCCTTCCACCCCGCCTTCCGCAAGGATGCCGGCAAGCACACGGTCGAAGGCGACATGCGCAGCGCATTCTACTGCGCCTACAAGGCGGATGAATGCGAATATGTGCCGATCTTCGGCAAGGAATGCGACGAACGGCTGAAGAACGGACCGCCGATGGTGTCGTCCAATTTCGTCATTCCCTATCCGCCGGGCTTCCCGATCCTTGTGCCCGGCCAGGTGGTCACCAGCCACACGATCGAGTTCATGCGAAAGCTCGATGTGAAGGAAATTCACGGTTACGAACGCGAGAAGGGCCTGAAACTGATCACGCCCGCCGCTCTCGCCAAGCGTATGGGGAAGTGAACAATGTCAGCGTTTTTCGCATTTCTCGCCTCGAATCCTTACATTCTTCTGTTCCTGACCGTCGGTTTGGCGGTCTGGATCGGACGCCAGACGATCGCGGGCTACGGCCTCGGCATGGTGGCGTCGGCGATCATCGTCGGCTGCTGCCTTTCGGTCTGGGCCTCGGTTTACGGCCATAAGCTCCAGCTCGATAATTTCGCGCGCCTGCTCTTCTATTATCTCTTCATGTATGGCGTGGGCCTCAGGGTCGGCCCGTCATTCCTCAACAGCCTTGGCGGCGATGGCCTGAAGTTCACGCTTCTCGCCATTGTCAGCTGTTTTGTCGGGCTGGCGATCACGGTCTTTGGCACGAAGTTTTTCGAGCTGCCGCCGGGCGCCGCAGGCGGCATTCTGGCCGGCTCGCAGACCATGTCGGCCGCCATCGGTTCGGCGGAACAGGCCGCCGCATCCGGTGTCCTGAACTTGCCTCCGGGCACGACCGCCAATGATGTCAGCGCCATGATCGCGCTGTCCTACGGCATCACCTATATCTGGGGCACGGTCGGCATCGTCCTGATCACCAAGTATCTGCCCCGCTGGTGGGGCATCGATGCCCGTGTTTCCGCCAAGGAATATGAGAAGGAACATGGCGTCGCCAGCGGCGACGGACCCGCCGTCACCGGCTGGCGCGCAACCGGCGCGCGCGCCTACAGGCTGGAGAACGCCAAATGGGATGGCCGCACCATTGGTGATTTGCTGCGCGAGAATCCAGAATACCGGGTTGGCAACGTGCTGCGCAACGGCGAGCCAATCGGCGTCGGCTCTGACGTCACGCTCAAGCTCGGCGACGTGATCGCGCTTGGCGGCAGGGCAGAAGCACTGACACAGAAGATGGGCTTGATTGGCCCGGAAGTCGCCGACCAGGCTGCCCTCGACATCCAGCTCGACCGTGCCGATGTCCTTGTCACCAACAAGGAGATTCTGGCGAAGACGCCTGCCGAAATGCGCGCCATTCCCGGCGTGAATCAGCTTCAGGTGGTTGCCCTTGAACGCGGCGGCGTGCCGATCCCGATCGGCGCCAACACAAAGCTGCAACGGATGGACATTGTCACCGTTGTCGGCCTCAAGAGCGCCATCAGCAGCGTCGGCGCGATGTTCGGCCGGGTCGTCCGGCCAAGCGTGGCCACCGATCTGCTCACGCTCTCCATCGGCATGATCCTTGGCTTCCTCATCGGGGCTATCCAGTTTCCGGCCTTCGGCGCTTCTGTCGGCCTTGGCAACGCGGGCGGCCTGCTGGTCTCCGGCATTATCGTGTCGTCGCTTTCCTCCCGTCTTCGCTTCTTCGGAAACACGCCGACGGCGGCGCGGAATGTGCTGGAGGATCTCGGCCTGGTCGTTTTCGTGGCCATCGTCGGCATCAATGCCGGCAACTCGCTGCTGGCGCAATTGACCGGTATTCTGGCGCTGAAGATCTTCGTGGTCGGGTTCATCGCCTGTTCGATTCCGCCCGTTCTGGTTTGGGCCATCGGCCTGCATATCTTCAAGCTGAACCCCGCCGTGCTGATGGGCGGTGTTGCCGGGGCGCGCAGCCACTCGGGGCCATGCCGTGAAGCAGCCGTGGAGATCCAGTCCAACGTGCCCTGGATCGGGTTCCCGGTGGCCTATGCGGTGTCCGGCGTGCTGCTGACAGTGTTTGGCTACTTCGCGATGGTGCTTGCCAACTAGGCTGGTTACTGAAACAGCCGCATTCAGGCGCAAAGCCTGAATGCGATCAACCTTTCCGATCCGCGTTGCAGCCTCATGGGCTCCAGCGCGGATTTATTGTGCGGCGCAGCCGGGCCTGAACCGCCCTTAAGCGGGCTCGGTTCAGTCGGAACCATGGGAGGCTTCTGGTGGTCTGGTTCGGGCATTGAAAGCGCGCCTCATCAGTCACATCGCGGTCGCCGATGCCGTTTGCTACATTTCCGGCACGGTCATCACCATCTGGTTCATCAGCGATCTTGCGCCGAAGCTTCTGGGCGTTGATCTCTCCGCAGAGGCCCTGAAGCTCGAAAAGGAATTGGGCTTTGTCCGCCAGGCCCCCGGCATCGTCTCCGGTTGGCGGCCGTTCGAATTGCGTGCGTTTCGCATCGGTCCGAACAGCCCGTTGATCGGATGCACGGTTGCCGAATGCGAGGCTCGCGCAGCGGGCGAGCGCATGTTCGCAGCCCTGAGGGAAGCCGGGATCGGCCTTTTTCTCGGGGGCATCGTTGTCACCACGACCCCGATGATCGTCGGCCTTTTCTTCGGACGCTACGTGCTGAAGATGAATCCCCTGCTGCTGCTCGGCGGACTTGCGGGCGCCATGACCATGACAGCTGCCATGGCCGCCGTGCAGGTCCGTTCAAACAGTCCCGTTGCCGTGCTTGGATTTACGCCGGCGGTCCCATTCGGGCACATTCTGCTAACCACCTGGGGCACTGTGATTGTCGGTGTCATCGCGGGTTGATGGCTGGTGATCGGGGGGTGCCGATGAGGGTTGCCGCGAAGCTTGGCCCTTCTCCCTGCTGCCGGTCAGCGCCACAGGTCCTGGGACGTCACGCGCTAACCCGGCACCCGGCTCACCCCCTGAGGTGACAGGCGACCCAATGGCCATCGCCGGCCTGCTTGAGTTCGGGGGCTTTCTCTCCGCAAAGCGGCATCTGGCGGATCGGACAGCGCGTGTGGAAATGGCAGCCCTTCGGCGGGTTGATCGGGTTCGGCACATCGCCCGTGAGCATGATGCGCTTGCGCTTCACCTTGGGATCGGGGATCGGCACCGCCGAGAGCAGCGCCTCGGCATAGGGGTGGAGCGGATTGACGTAGAGGTCGCGCGCCGCGGCGATCTCCACGATGCGGCCCAGATACATCACCGCAACCCGGTTCGAGATATGCTCCACGACCGATAGATCATGCGCGATGAAGAGATAGGTGAGCCCGAATTCCTGCTGGAGGTCTTCGAGCAGATTGATGACCTGCGCCTGGATCGAGACATCGAGCGCCGAAACCGGTTCGTCGCAGACGATCAGCTTTGGCTCCACAGCCAGCGCACGGGCGATCACGATGCGCTGGCGCTGGCCGCCCGAGAACTCATGCGGATAGCGGCGCATATGGTCGGGGTTGAGGCCGACCTTGCGCAGGAGGCTCGCGCCCCGGTCCTCCATCTCGCTGCGCGACGAGGCGAGTTTGTGGATGATCAGCGCCTCGCTGATGATGGCGCCCACGGTCATGCGCGGATTGAGCGAGGCGAAGGGATCCTGGAAGATGATCTGCATGTCGCGCCGGAGCGCCCGCAGCTCATCGCTCTGCATGGCGGTCACATTCCGGCCTTCGAAGGTCACCTCGCCGGAGGTCGGCTCGATCAGCCGCAGCACGCAGCGCCCGGTTGTCGATTTACCGCAGCCGGACTCGCCCACAAGCCCCAGCGTCTCACCCTTCTCGATCTCGAAGGAAACCCCGTCCACGGCATGAACACGGTCGACTTCCCGCGCGAAAATGCCGCCCCTCAGCGAGAAATGCTTGGCGAGATTCTTGACGCTGAGCAGCGGCTTAGCCATGGGCATGCGCCTCCTCTGCCCCCGAATACAAGAGGCAGGCGACCTTGTGGCCCGTCTCGATCTCCTGGAGGGCGGGCATTGTTGTCGAGCAGGACGGCATCACGTGCTTGCAGCGCCCGGCGAAGCGGCATCCCGGCGCCGGATTGAGCAGGCGCGGCACGCTGCCGACAATGGTCTCAAGGCGGGTCTTGTGCGTCGCGGCAAGGTCCAGGCGCGGGATCGAGCGGATGAGCCCCTGCGTATAGGGGTGGCGCGGATTGCCGAAGAGCTGCTCGACGGAGGCTTCCTCGACAACCCTTCCGGCATACATGACGACGACCCGCTGCGCGGTTTCGGCCACCACGCCCATCGCATGGGTGATCAGCATCACCGCCATGCCGAGGCGGGATTTCAGGTCGTTCAGCAATTCGAGGATCTGCGCCTGGATGGTGACATCGAGCGCGGTCGTCGGCTCGTCCGCGATCAGCAGTTTGGGATTGCAGGAGAGCGCCATGGCGATCATCACGCGCTGGCGCATGCCTCCTGAGAATTGGTGCGGGTAATCATTGACGCGGCGCTCGGCATTGGGGATCTGGACGAGCTTCAGCATCTCGATCGTCCGGTCGATCGCCTCCTTTCTTCCCAGCTTCTCATGGCGGCGGACGGCCTCCGCAATCTGCTCGCCCACCGTGAAGACTGGGTTCAGCGAGGTCATCGGCTCCTGGAAGATGATCGCGATCTCCTTGGTGCGGATATCGTCCAGCTCATGGCCCTGCAACGGAACGAGATCGCGGCCCTGCCAGAGGATCTCACCGCCCGCGATCCTGCCCGGCGGCATGGCGATCAGCTTCAGGATCGTCATGGCCGTGACGGTCTTGCCGCAGCCGCTCTCACCGACCACGCAGACGGTTTCGCCGCGGTGAATGGCGATGTCGACGCCATCCACTGCCTGTACTATGCCTTCATCGGTCGCAAAATGCGTCTTCAGCCCCCTTATGTCGAGAAGCGGCGCGCCGGATTGGGTCATGCTCAGATCACCCGCCGCGCATCGAGCGCATCGCGCAACCCGTCGCCAATGAAGTTGATGGTCACCACCGCGATGAAGATCGCCGCCCCCGGGAACAGCGCCCAATGCGGCGCGATATCGAGATAATCCTTGGAATCGTAGAGGATGCGCCCCCAGGTGGGGATATCCGGCGGGAAGCCGAGCCCCAGGAAGGACAGGGTCGATTCCGCCAGGATCGCCGCGGCCACATCGATCGTCGCGGCGATGATGACGGGGCCCAGCGCGTTAGGAAGGATGTGCCGCACCACCATGCGCAGGCGCGAGGCGCCCAGCGCCCTTGCGGCCTCCACGAATTCCTTCTCCCGCAGGGAAAGAAACTGCGCCCGCACCAGCCGCGCGACCGGCATCCAGCGGAGACCGCCGATCACCACGACGATCAGCACGAAAACCCCGCCCTCCGGTCCGAAGGTGGCTTTCAGCGCATCCCGGAAGAGATAAATCACGAGCAGCAGCAGCGGCAATTGCGGCAAGGACAAAAAGAGGTCCGTCACCCACATCAGGGCCGTGCCGAGCCAGCCGCGCGACATCCCGGCGATCGCCCCGATGATCGTGCCGATCGTGAGCGCCACGAACATCGCCGCAAAGCCGACGGCCAGCGAAATCCGGCCGCCATAAAGCATGCGCGACAGCAGATCCTGGCCGAGATCGTCCGTGCCGAAGGGATGCTTCATCGACGGAGTCGACAGCCGCGCCGTAAAGTCGATCTCGTTGATCGGCACCCGCCAGATGAAGGGCCCCAGCAGGATGGCCGTTATCATGACCAGGAGGATGCCCGCGCTGATCGTGGCAAGGCGATGGCGCCGGAACCGGCGCCATGCTTCACGCCCGGGCGAATAGGCCCGGGTCTTCGCCACGCCGGCGTCAGCGGTAAGTGATGCGGGGGTCGAGCCAGCCATAGAGCACATCCGCGACAAGGTTGAAGAACACGACAAGGCAGGCGAAAACGAAGGTCACTGCCATGATGACCGGCGTATCATTCGCCAAAATGGAGGAAATCAAGAGCGCGCCGATGCCCGGAATGCGGAAGATCTGCTCGGTGACGATGGCGCCGCCGAAGATCGCCGGCATCTGAAGGGCAACAAGCGTGACCACCGGGATGAGCGCGTTGCGCACGACATGCTTGGTGATGACCACCTTTTCGCCAAGCCCTTTGGCGCGCGCCGTCGTCACGTAATCAAGGCGGATGACGTCGAGAACAGCGGAGCGGACATAACGCGTCATCGACGCGGCCTGGAAAAAGCCGAGCACGCTGATCGGCATGATCGATTGCCGGAACTGCTCCCACCACC
Organism: Methylocystis sp.; assembly: GCA_020252485.1. Taxonomy (GTDB): domain Bacteria; phylum Pseudomonadota; class Alphaproteobacteria; order Rhizobiales; family Beijerinckiaceae; genus JADCCX01. Next base: position 17,299 of record JADCCX010000033.1, on the reverse strand, counting down.
ATCGCCAGCCTGTTGCCGCTATATCCGAACGGTAAACGAATGGCAGCCAGTCGAGCGTGATCGAAAAGAGCAGGATCAGCAGCAGTCCGGTGAAGAAGGTCGGCAACGAGAAGCCGACAAAGGCGAGCGTGCTCGCGATCTGGTCGAACAGGGAATAGGGCCGCGTCGCGGCAAAGACACCGACCGGGATGGCGATGGCGATTGCCAGAAGCTGGCTGAGGCCGACGACGAACAGCGTGGCGGGGAGCCGCTGGAGGATCAGCTGGTCGACATCCATGCGGCTGACGAAGGAAAAGCCCCAATCGCCTTGCGCCATCGCGGCCAACCATCGGAAATAGCGAACGAAAACAGGATCATCGATCCCGAACTTCGCGCGCAGCGCCGCCCGAACCTCGGGCGGCACATTGGGGTTGGTGGCAAGCTCCTCGAAGGGATCGCCCGGCGCCAGCGCCAGCACACAGAAGAGTACCAGCGAAATTCCGAGAAGGCTCGGAATCGCAATCATCAGCCGACGCAGAACATAATTACCCATGATCTAGATCCCAAGCCGCCCGGATAGGGGAGGGATCACGCCTTGCGATACCATTCCTGGATCGAACCCATGTCGATATCCCAGCCGCTCAGGAACGGAACGAGGTTGTCGACATTGACCGAGACACGGGGGCGGAACATGACCGGGATGATCGTGGGATCGCCGCAGGGAAGGTCATTCATGCGGATGAACATGCTGGCGCGCTTGACCGGGTCAAGCTCGCCTTCGGACGCCCGGTAGAGGTCGTCATATTCCTTGTTCACCCAGCGGCAGATGTTGCGGCCCTGCCACTTGTTTTCCTTCGTGGCGACTTCCCAGGAGCAATACTGGTTCATGAACAGGCCGGGATCCGGCTCAGTCATTGTGGTGGTATACATCTCGATGTCGCAGTAAAACTTGGTGTAGGTATCCGGGTTCGCCACATCTGACGAGAAGAACACCGAGGCCGTGATCGATTTAAGCTCAAGATCGATTCCGGCACGCTGGCATGCCTGCTTCACAATCGCCTGCGTTTTCTGGCGTGGAGAGTTGATCGAGGTCTGGTAGACCATCTTCAGCTTCTTGCCGCCCTTCTCGCGCACGCCATCGGCGCCAGGTTTCCAGCCGGCATCGTCCAGCAGCTTCTTGGCCTTCTCGATATCGAACTCCCAGACTGTGTTCTTTGAATTGAAACGCGGCGGAGAGTTGAGGAAGTTGCCGGTCGCGATGCCGGCGCGGCCGTAGATGTGCTGCTCGATCGACTTCTTGTCGACCAGCAGGGCCATGGCCTTACGCACTGCAGGATCAGACAGGAGCGGATGCTTGGTCTTCATGCTCGAGCGTTCTCCGTCAACTTCCGTCCAGGGGTCGGTGTTGTTGAGCAGGATGAACTCGATATTGCCGCCAGGCGTAACCACGGCCTTGCCCTTGCCGCCTCTTTCGAGGCGCGCGAGAACCTCTTCCTCGACCTGGATGTTCCAGCCGAAATCGTATTCGGCGGTCTGGATCACGGCGCGAGCCGCAGAAACCGCATCGCCGCCGCCCTTTATCTCGATTGTGTCGAAGAAGGGTCGGTTCGGCATGTGATAGTCCATGTTGATCTCGCCCTTGACGAGATCGCCTGGCTTGAAATCGACGAACTTATAGGGGCCGGTGCCGACGGGCTTGAGGTTGTTTGGCGCATCGCGGGATTTCGCACCCATGTATTCACCGAAGAGATGCTTGGGGATCAGCATGCCACGCACGCCGACGAAGGCATCCGCCCAGAAAGGCGTCGGCTTCTTGAACTTCACCCGCACGGAGAGGTTGTCGATCTTTTCGACCTCGACATCCTTGTAGGAACCGACCGTGACCGACGCCGTCGCGGGGTCCCGCGCATATTCCCAATTGAAAACAAGGTCATCCGCCGTCAGCGGCTTGCCGTCGTGCCATCTCACATTCGGCTTGATCTTCCAGACAACGCTCATGCCGTCCGCTGCAAGGCCGCCATTCTCGCGGCTCGGGATTTCTGAGGCGAGAATCGGGATGAGATTTCCTTCGTTATCCCAGCCGGCGAGCGGCTCGTAAAACACGCGCGAACCGTCCTGATCCTTGGTGCCGACCGCGAAATGCGGGTTGAGCAGCGTCGCCCCCTGCCACCAAAGCACCTTCAACGGCCCGCCGCCGCCACGCTTGGTGGCGCTGTAGGTCGATTTCACCTGTGACATCGCTACGCCCGAGTGCAGCAGCATCATTGTCGCCATCGGCGCCGTAAGCCCAAGCCCAACCATCGTGCGGACGAAGGCGCGGCGGTCCATTGAACCGTCTTTGACCTGCGAAATCAGGCCGCGAATGTCTTTCTCTTCCATCTTGTACCCCTTGGGTTTGCCGCTTCCGGCTCGTTGATGTTATCGAAACAATGCCTGTGCCGATTTTGCGCGGCTTTGCTCGCTCCCGGCAGGCAATACAACAGTCAGATCAGCGCGCGTCAACCGGATCGAAGACTGGCCTAGCCGCGCGACATATCGAGAGGCGGTTTCACTGTCTCCGGGATGGGGCAAATATAGGGCGTCGCCTTGAGTTGGCGAGCGTGATCGGCCTTTGCCGCCGCAAGGAGGGCCGGATCCGTGATGGCGGCGATCGCCAGCGAGGCCATGGCCTTGGAGACCTGCACCATCGCCTTATGGGCGGCGGGCTCCTTGCCCTGCGCCACGATCTGCCAGGTGTGGAAGGGCGTTCCGATCGCCACCGTCGGCGCATGGGCCTGAACCGTCGGCACGGCCCAGGAGACATCGCCGACATCGGTCGATCCGATCATCGGGTTGCGCCTGGCATCGAGCGGCACGGTGAAATCGGCAAGCGGGGCGCCGGTATCCTCCATCCCGATCGAACGCCAGACGGAGGCGATCTCCTGCGGCGAAAGCGTCGCGCGGATCGCGCTCGCGAAAGCGCGGTCCTGCTCGTCGAAATGGGGCGGGCCCAGCTCCTCAAGGATGCCCTGCAAGGCCTGTTCGAGCGGCGCGTTGGCCACCATGTTCGACACCGCGCTCACGATCCGCATCTCGATCTTCGTCTCCGTCATGAGCGCTGCGCCTTCCGCAATCTTGCGGACGCGGCCGGCCAGTTCGAGCATGCCCGGCAGATCGCGCGCGCGGATCGAATAGCGCACCCGCGCATGGGCCTGCACGACATTGGGCGCGATGCCGCCCGTATCGAGGACCGCGTAATGCACGCGGGCGTCGGAGGGCATGTGCTCGCGCATGTAATTGACGCCGACATTCATCAACTCGACCGCATCGAGCGCCGAGCGCCCCAGATGCGGCGAGGCGGCTGCATGCGCCGCCCTTCCGGTGAAGACGAAATCCGCCCGCGTATTGGCCAGCGACAGCGGCGGCACGACCTCCCACCAGCTGGAGGGATGCCAGGAAATCGCGATATCGGCATCCTTGAACGCCCCGGCGCGCACCATGAAGGCCTTGGCGGCTCCGCCTTCCTCTGCCGGGCAGCCATAATAGCGCACGCGGCCCGGAACCTTGTTAGCGGCCAGCCAGTCCTTGACGGCGGTGGCCGCCAGCATCGCCGCCGAGCCCAGCAGATTATGCCCGCAGCCATGGCCGTGCCCGCCGGTCTCAACCGGGCTGTGGGTCGCCTTGCCAGCCTCCTGGCTGAGGCCGGGGAGCGCATCATATTCGCCGAGGATAGCGATCACCGGTCCGCCTTCACCCGCTTCGCCAATGATGGCGGTGGGGATGCCAGCGATGTTTTCCGTGATGCGGAAGCCTTGCGCGAGAAGCTCGACCTTATGTTCGGCCACCGAGCGCTCTTCGGTGTAGCAGACCTCCGGCATGCCCCAGACCCGGTCGCTGAGCGCAATGAAACGCGGCTTCTGCTCATCGACATTGCGCCAGATCTCGTTGCGGTTGTCCATTTCCGGTACTCCTCTCAGGCGGGCTCCAAACCCCGCTTTGTATTGGGCAAAAGGCTATAGCGCGTTGGTGCGTTGTGCCAGTGTCACGCTCAGGAAATCTGGACGATTGCCGGAGTTTCAGCCTTGCCGCGCGAGCAGCTCAGCGCCGCATCATCCGTTGCCTGAGCTCGGTGAGGAACGGGATGCTGGCGAATTGATCGGGCTGCACTGCATCCCAGTCAACGCCCTGCGGACGGGGATCGCGGTTTCCGGTGACGATGAGTTCCGCTTCGGTTGCGATGTAATCCAGCGGTGAATCATGAGCCTGCATCACCACGCGCGGTTCCGCCATCAATTGGCGGGTGTGGATGGTTGTCGCCATCGGCGTCTTCTGCCCGATTGTGCCGAGTTCACGGAAGATACCGGTCTCAAACCGGCATTGCCTCGGCGGCATGCCCTGCAATGGCCCCCGCCGTCGTGAACCAGATATCGTCCCGGCTGGCAGAGATATGCGTGAGCGCCCGCCGCAACTCGCGCAGCCGATAGGGCTGACCGACGATATAGGGGTGCAGCGCGATGCCCATGACCAGCGGCTGCTTCTGCGCTTGCTTCAGCATCTCGTCGAAATTGCCGATGATCATGTCGGCGAACTGGCTGGCCGAATCCTTGCGCGCGGCGATCGACGGGATGTCGTTGATCTCCTGGGGGTATGGCACAGAAAGGATGCGCCCGCCGCTGCGCGTCTTCATCCACACCGGCTGATCGTCCATGCACCAGTCGAGCAGATAGGTGTAGCCGGCTTCCTGCAGCAGGTCGGGCGTCACGGCGCTCTGCGAGATCCAGGGGCCCAGCCAGCCGGCAGGCGCCTTGCTCTCGAAGGCGGCGATCACGGCGGTCGTCTCGCTGATCAGCCGGGCCTCCTCTGCTTCCGCCAGCACGCCCTGCCGCTCGGCATTGGTGCGGCCGTGGCCGACGATCTCGTCGCCCCTCGCGCGCACCGCCTCCATCACTTCCGGGCAATAGCCATAGATGCTGCTGTTCACGAGCACCGAGGCGGGCAGGCCGAGATCGTCGAAGAGCTCCAGCATGCGCCAGACGCCCACGCGGTTGCCGTAATCGCGCCAGGCGTAGTTCAGGACATCGGGCTGGGGACCGCCAGGCGCCAGCTCTGCGCCCAGCCCCTGGCCGAAGGCGAAATGCTCGAGGTTGAGGCCGAGATAGACCGCGAGGCGCTTGCCGTTCGGCCAGTCATAGACCGGCCGTTGGGTGATGGCGCTATAGGGAAAGCGGCCGTGGGAAGGCGGGGAGGGGGGCGCGATGCTGTTCATCCGGCAACGATACATATCACCCGGCGGACAGGAAACAGGGATGGCTGAGCACTCGCGTATTCCATGGACATTCGACCCAAAACCGTCATGACCGGACTTGATCCGGCCATCCACGTCTTACCGCGAACTGAAGACGTGGATGGCCGGGTCTAGCCCGGCCATGACGATGTACGGACAGGATTTGGATGGCCTTGAATGGGGTGCCCTCGCGGGGGCTGTGCAGCGTTTTCCGACCTATGCTAATCCTGCGGCATGGCTGCCGACTCGCCTTCCGCTTCCCACGCCATTGTCATTCGCGGCGTGTCGAAATCCTTCGGCGCCGTCACCGCGCTTGAAGGGATCGACCTTTCCATCCGCAAGGGCGAATTCTTCTCCCTGCTTGGCCCCTCGGGCAGCGGCAAGACCACGCTGATGCGGATCATCGCCGGATTCGAGCAACCCGACAAAGGGTCGCTGATGATCGACGGCGAAGAGATGGCGGGCGTGCCGCCGCATCTGCGTCCGGTCAACATGATGTTTCAGAGCTACGCGCTGTTCCCGCACCTGACCGTTGCGGGCAACATCGCCTTCGGCCTGCGCCAGCAGCGCCTGGGTCGGCCGGCGATCGAGGCGCGCACCGCTGAGATGTTGAAACTCGTGCAGCTTGAAGCGCTGGCCGGGCGCAAACCGCATCAGCTCTCCGGAGGGCAGCGCCAGCGCGTGGCTCTGGCGCGGGCGCTCGCCCGCGGTCCCAAGGTGCTGCTGCTTGATGAGCCGCTGGGGGCGCTGGACAAGCGGCTTCGCCAGGAAACGCAGGCCGAATTGAAGCGCATCCAGCTCTCGACTGGCACGACCTTCGTCGTCGTGACGCATGATCAGGAGGAGGCGATGGCGCTCTCTGATCGCATGGCGATCATGATGGATGGCAAGATCATCCAGGTCGATGCCCCGGGCACGGTCTATGACCGGCCAGCGAACCGGCAGGTCGCAGCCTTCGTCGGCGATCTGAACCAGTTTCCCGCCAGGGTGGAGGCCGGGCCGGATGGCGTTCTTCTGGCGAGCGCCAAAGGCATACCGGGAAAGATCGCAATCGCGGGCAGCGCGGTTCCGCAGACCGAGGAATGCTGGCTGGTGCTGCGCCCGGAGCATATGCGGCTGGCCGCCCTCGCCGATGGCTCGGCGGATCACTGGATGGCGTGCCGGGTGGAGGATCGGGCGCATCTGGGCGCTCAGGTGGCCTATCGTCTGTGCTTGCCGGACGGACGGATCGTGCTCGCCCAGGCGCCGGCGCAGGCCCCCGAGGCCAGCCAGATGGCGGGCGCCGCGATTCTGGTGGGCTTCCGCGCCGCCGACGCCCGCGTGCTTCGCTGATGAGGATGCCGCAGCGGGGACCGGACCGGGGCCGGATCGCGATCATCGGCCTGCCATCGCTCTGGCTCACCGTCTTCTTCCTCGTGCCGTTCGTCATCATCCTGCGCATGAGCCTTTCCGACCCCGCATCGGCGCAGCCGCCTTACAGGCCATTGCTCGACTGGTCGCAGGGATGGGCCGGCATCCGGCTCTTCATCGAAGGGTTGGACCTTGAGAATTACGCCACGATCCTGACGGACCCGCTCTATGCATCGGCGTTCCTCACATCGGTTCGGATCGCGGCGACGGGAACGCTGCTGACGCTGCTCGCCGGCTATCCCATCGCGCTTGCGATGGCGCGGGCCAGCCGCCGCTGGCAGCCTTTCCTCATCGCGCTCATCTTCCTGCCATTCTGGACGAGCTTCCTGATCCGCGTCTACGCCTGGATCGCCATCCTGGAGCAGGACGGATTGCTGAATCAGGTGCTGCTGGCGGCGGGGCTCGTCTCCGCGCCGCTCATGCTTCTCAACACGGAAATCGCCGTGCAGATCGGCATCGTCTACACCTATCTCCCCTTCATGGTGCTGCCGATTTATGCGGCGCTCGAGAAACAGGATGGGTCGTTGGTGGAGGCCGCGCAGGATCTCGGCTCCACGCCGGCCCGCGCCTTCTGGCAGGTCACCCTGCCGCTCTCGCTGCCGGGGGTGCTTGGCGGCTGCATCCTCGTCTTCATCCCGGTGATGGGCGAGTTCATCATTCCCGATCTGCTCGGCGGCTCCGACATGCTGATGGTCGGAAGGCTCGTGTGGACCGAGTTCTTCAGCAACCGCGACTGGCCGATGGCATCGACGATCGCCGTCATGCTGCTCGCGATCCTCGCGCTGCCTATCGTCATCGGCCAGCGGCGCGCGGGCGTCGGGAGCATGAAACCGTGAAGCGGGGATTGACCCGCTTCAACGTCACGTCGCTCGTGCTGGGCATGGCGTTTCTGTACCTGCCGATCCTCATCCTGGTGATCTACAGCTTCAACGCTTCCCGACTCGTCACCGTATGGGGCGGTTTCTCGACGCATTGGTACCGGGGACTGCTGTCCAATGGGCCGCTCATGCAATCCGCCTGGATCTCGCTGCAGCTTGGCATCGTTTCCGCGACCCTGGCGACGATCATCGGCGCCGCGCTGGCGCTGGCGCTGACGCGGCTCGGGCCATTCCGGGGACGCGGCCTGCTCGCCTTCCTGGGCTTTGCGCCCCTTGTGATGCCGGAGATCATCACCGGACTGTCGCTCTTGCTGCTCTTTATCGTCATCGGGCTGGACCGTGGTTTCTGGACGGTTGCGATCGCGCATGTCACCTTCACCAGCTGCTTCGTCGCCGTCATCGTCCAGTCAAGGCTCGTTTCGTTTGACCGCAGCCTGGAGGAAGCCGCCGTCGATCTTGGTGCAACGCCGGCCGCAGCCTTCCGGCTCGTCACCATCCCGATCGTGCTTCCGGCGATTGCCGCAGGCTGGATGCTCGCCTTCACCCTGTCGCTCGACGACCTTGTGATTGCGAGCTTTACCTCGGGGCCGGGGGCGACAACGCTGCCGATGCGCATCTACAGCCAGGTACGCCTGGGGGTGACGCCGGAGATCAATGCGATTTCAACGCTGCTGATCGCCATCGTCACGGTTACGGTGCTGGCCATCACGATCACCTTGAAGCGCGAGAATTCAACGGGTTAGCGGCAACGCCGGAATCACCGTCAGAGAGACCGGAATCATTGCGTCAACTGCGTCCGCCGCGGTTGACGACATCCGGCATCAGCACCGGCTTCGCCCAGGAGCCCTGGATCCGCAAACGGGTGTCCATCGCGCGGCCGGGGTCGCCACCGGGAAGAATCCGCGCCGTTACGTCGCTCGTCTGGCGCGAGAGATTGATGGTCCCTTCAAGGGGTGCGCTGCTCGTCAGTGTGGTGATGATGCTGTCATGGAGCGTCGCCACGCCGTTGCCGATCCGCATCTGCATGACGAGCGACTGGAACCTTGTGCGGCCTTCCATGGCCAGTGCCGAGACGATGCCGCGGCTTACGATCCGGTCGACATCGACGCCCCCGATTTCGCCCTCGCGAACGGTGACCGACGCACGCCCTTCCAGCGTTTCCATCAGCTGTGGCAGGGATGATCCGCTGCCGGTCAGCATGAGGGCGCCGGTGGTCTGCCCCCTGATGCGGGTCACGCCGAAGGGTTCGAGAATCGTCAGCGCCTCGATGCGTTCGAGGCTGGCGTGGCCTTTCACATCGATCTCGCCGGGCGTCCGCGCTGTCACGGCGATCCTTCCCTTAAGGCTCCCGGAACGCAGCCGGCCTTCGTTCAGCATCAGTTCAAAGCGCCGGTTCGCCGCCTCGGCGGAGAGAGCCGCCCCCTCGATGATGTTCGCGCCAAGGATCAGCCGGTCGGCCGAGAGCCTGACGTCCAGCTGGCCGGGCTGAAGCGCACCGGCGAGCGTCGTCAGCGAGCCCCACCCTCCGGAATTCGCCGCCAGCAAAGAGAAGACCGGCTGCAGGATCGGCACGATATCGAGCCGTGCCGTATGCAGCGTGGCCGAAAGGGTTGGCTGGCGCGCATCGACCGAGAACTCCACCGATCCGTCGAACCTGTCGTCGCCGCGGGTGAGCACCGCTTCGCGAATCTGGATCAGCGGCCAGGTCACCCGGGTCCGCCCCGTCAGCTCCAGGCCCGTCAGCAGCGGCGCCGCCTGCGGAAAGCGCCGGGGCGCAGTCGCAGGGCCATCCCTCACGGCGAGGGTAAAACGGCCCTCGGCATCGAGCGAAGCTGGTCCGTAGAGCTGGCCGGCAAACCGCGCATCCAGTGCAGGCGTGGAAAGACTCCACGAAATCATGCGCCTGTCCCGCGAGGCGCCGTGCGCGATTTCGGCTGCGAGCCGAACCGGGACCGCACGGTAATCTCCCTCGATCTGGACGCGAAGCTCCGAGGTCGCGACATCCGACAGCGTGAAACTCAGATTCTGCATCCAGGGCGCGCCATCAAGATAAACCGTGCCGCGCTGGATGCGCAGGCTGCGCAGTTCCGGCCGGGTCTCACTCCTGAGGAAGCTGAGCACCGCAGAGGAAAGCGCCTCCGTTTCGCCGATCTTCAGGTTGGACGCCAATCTCAGGACAGGATCGAATAAGACCAGCGAAACAACTTTCGGTTCCCCCCTCAGCCAGGCCGCGACGCTGATGCGCGCCTTCAGAAGCTGGGTCTCGACGCTTTCGCTCGGCGATCCGCGCTTGCGCATCGACAGGTCGGTGATCTGAACCGTGGGCCAGGGCAGGGCGGTGAAATGAAGCTCGCCGAAGGTCTCGATCGCATATCCGGTGTTGCGTTCGATCGCCTGCCGCAGCTGGCTGGTCATCACCGTTTCCGGCAGTTGCCAGCGGATCGAACCGATCACACCAAGAATTGCAACGATGCCAAGTCCCGTCAACAGCAGGGCCCGACGGCCCGTGATAAGTCGGTCAAGGAGCATGGGGACATGATTAGTGCATCGTTAAGCTTTGTGAAAGCCCGCATCTTTGCGCGGCCCGGCCTTTCGCTGCAGATCCAATTGCCGTCTGGCCTCTTGCCGCCGTGGCCCTGGCGCAATAAGCCATGAGGAGAAATCGAGAGGCGGCTGGAGGCGGGCGGCGCCCAGGAGAAACAAGATTGATCATGAGCAGCAAGATTTATCCTGACGCGACAGCGGCCCTTGCGGGATTGCTCAAGAACAACATGGTGATCATGTCGGGCGGCTTCGGCCTCTGCGGCATCCCCGATGTGCTGATCGAGGCGGTGCGGGCTTCGGGCGTCACCGGCCTGACGGTCATTTCCAACAACGCGGGGGTGGACGGAGCCGGCCTCGGCATTCTGCTGGAAACAAAGCAGATCAAGAAGATGATCTCGTCCTATGTGGGCGAGAACAAGCTCTTCGCCGAACAATATCTCTCGGGCGCGCTCAAGCTCGAGTTCAACCCGCAGGGAACCCTCGCGGAACGCATTCGCGCCGGCGGCGCGGGCATCCCCGGCTTCTATACAAAGACAGGCGTCGGCACGATCATCGCCAAAGGCAAGCCCGTGAAGATGTTCAACGGCGAAAAATACATCATGGAGAAGGGGCTGGCCGCAGATCTTTCGCTCGTCCACGCCTGGAAGGCCGATACCGAAGGCAACCTCGTTTTCCGCAAGACCGCACGCAATTTCAATCCGATGATGGCGACAGCGGGCAAGGTGACGGTCGTGCAGGCCGAGAAGATCGTAAAGGCGGGCAAGATCGATCCCGATCATATCCATACGCCTGGCATCTTCGTGCAGCGCATGATCGAGCTCGCCAATCCGGTGAAGCGCATCGAGCAGCGCACGACGCGTCCCCGCCCCGTCAAGTAAGCCAAGAAACAAGTACGCCAAGAATAAGTAAGCCAAGAATAATTAAGACAAGAATAAGTAAGCCAAGAGACAACCATCGCAGAGACTGGAGACCGCCCATGGCCTGGACCCGTGAACAGATGGCCGAACGCGCCGCGAAGGAGCTGCGGAACGGCTTCTACGTGAACCTCGGAATCGGCATTCCAACGCTTGTCTCGAACTACATCCCCAAGGGCATGTCGGTGCAGCTGCAAAGCGAGAACGGCATGCTCGGCATGGGACCTTTCCCCTACGAGGGCGATGAGGATCCCGACCTGATCAATGCCGGCAAGCAGACGATCACCGAATTGCCCACGACGAGCTATTTCTCATCGGCGGAAAGCTTCGCCATGATCCGCGGCGGTCACATCGATCTCTCGATCCTTGGCGCGATGCAGGTGGCGGAGAACGGCGACCTCGCGAACTGGATGATTCCCGGCAAGATGGTGAAAGGCATGGGCGGCGCCATGGACCTGGTCGCCGGCGTCAAGCGTGTCATCGTTGTCATGGAGCATGAGGCCAGGGGCGAATCGAAGCTCCTGAAGCGCTGCAATCTGCCGCTCACAGGAGCAAAGGTGGTCGATATGGTGGTGACGGACCTGGCCGTCTTCACGATCGACCGGAAGAAGGGGGGCATGACGCTGATCGAACTTGCGGACGGCGTCCCGATCGAGGAAGTGAAGGCGAAGACCGCAGCCCGCTTCAAGGTCAAGCTGACCAGGCACTGACCGGACGAGCGCCGGCCGCTTGGCCGCCATCAGGCCAAGGCGACCTCAAGCGGCCGCTCCACCGGGCCTTGGGACACGCGCATCCATGGCAGATCATTCAACGCCGCCTTGGTGTCGATGAAACGCCGCTCCAGGTCGGCGGCTGTCCCGGACCCTGAAGAAACGGCGCCATGCCGGGCGTTCTTTTCGATGATGGCGAGATCTTCGGCGAGCGCCCGGGCGCCGACCGAGAGGGCCATGGACTTCATCGCATGGGCCGCCGAGGCCGTCGCCCGGCTGTCGCCTGCAGCGATATCCTCCGCGAGTCTGGCGAGAGCCGGTGGCGCATGTTCGAGGAAGAGCCCCACGATGCGCTGTACGGGTTCGGCTTCCACTCCTGCGAGCTGATCGAGCATGCGGATGGTTTCGGGATCGAGGAGACCGGTCCCATCCGACGCCTCAAGCGGCGGGGCTGCCGGCTCGCTATGGATGGGAGCGGCTAACCGCTCGGCGCCTGCCGCATCGGCCACCAAATGCTTTTCGAGGCAGGCGGCGAGCTGCGCCAGTTTGAAGGGCTTCAGGAGCACGCCGTCCATGCCGGCATCGCGCCATTCCTCCAGGCCGTCCCCCATGGCGAAGGCCGTCAGCGCCACGATCGGCTGGCGTTTGTGGCCCAGCCGCGCTTCGTCGGCGCGGATGGCGCGGCTGGCGGCGAAGCCATCCATCACCGGCATGCTGCCATCCATCAGGATCAGGCCGAAGCCGCCAGAAACGGCCATCGCATGGGCCTCTTCGCCGTCCTGCGCAGTTTCTGGAACGATCGCAAAGCGCTTGAGCGCCTCGACGGCGACCTCCCGATTGACAGCATTGTCGTCCGCCACGAGCACGCGGGCCTTGCTGTAGCGCGCCTCGCTTGCCGCCACGCCATGCGAAGCGGGAGCGCGGATGGCGCCGGTCATGACGCTGTCCAGCACCTGTTCGAGGTCGCGGCGCCGCACCGGCCAGGGGAGGGCGCAGGCGGCGCGGCCTTGAGCGACCAGATTTTCAGCCTTGCCGTCACCCATGCGCGAAAGCAGAATGACGCGCTCCTGCGGCCCGAAGGCTGGTAATGCGCCAATGGTCTGGGAATCGGCGATGACGAGCCGGTTCGACGGAGTGCTCGCAGCAAGCGCGTAGCGGGCCAGCGCCTCTGCCGTCGCCGTGGGCAGACCCGACATCGTGAAGCCGTGCAACTTCGGACGCAGGTCGCCGGCAATCCCTTCGAGCGGGGCAATCCTTTCGAGCGGGATCGAGAACCAGAACCGGGAACCGCGGCCCACCGCGCTCTCCACGCCGATCTCGCCTTGCATCACGTCGACCAGGCGCTGACAAATGTTCAGGCCCAGCCCGGTGCCGCCGTACTTGCGCGTCGTCGATTGGTCGGCCTGCGAGAAGCTTTCGAAAACGCCGCCCAGTTTCTCGGCCGGAATGCCGATTCCGGTGTCCGTCACGCTGAAGAGGATATGGGCAGGTCTCCGGGGATCCTCGATCGCCTCGACCATGACATGGCCGGTCGACGTGAACTTGATGGCGTTGTTCACGAGATTGCCCACAATCTGCGCAATCCGCACCGGATCGCCGATCACCGGCCCGAGGGTGGGGGCGATATAGGCGGCGAGGTCCAGCGACTGGGCGGCGGCCTTGCTGGCGAAAAGCTGGCAGACATCGTCGACCATGTCGGCGACATCCATCTGGATCAGTTCCAGCTCGATCTTGCCGGCTTCGATCTTCGAAAGATCGAGGACATCGTTGATGATGGCGAGGAGCGTGCCGCCCGTCCGGACGATCACATCGGCGTAGCGTTTCTCCCGGCTGGCGAGATCGGCCGCCGCCATGAGTTCGGCCATGACCAGAAGGCCGTTCAGCGGCGTTCTGATTTCGTGGCTCATCGTGGAGAGGAATTGCGATTTCGCCGCATTCGCGTCGTCAGCCGCCCGCTTCGCCAGTTGCAGGTCCCGCGTCCGTTCGTCGACCTCGCGCTCGAGATTGTCACGATGTTCGGCGAGTTTCCGGTCCCTGCGGCGAATCTCGCGCATCATGTCGTTGAATCCCTCCACCAGCACGCCGAGTTCGTCGGCGCGCTCGTTGGGGAGGGCGAGTTCATACCGGTGCGTCCGCTGCACCACCGCCATCGCCTCCGAGACCGAACTGATGCGCGAGGATACGCCGCGGCGAAAGCGCTGGGCCGCCAGAAGACCCATCGCGAGCGCCAGAGCGGTCGCCATGCCGACATTGGCGAGCAGCGAGGCAAGCCGTTGCTGAAGGTCGTCGGTCGAGACCAGCATGAACACCTCGCCAACCCGCTCTCCGCCCCGGATCACGGGTTCGCTCACCGCCATCGGCTCGCCGGAGACGAGCGAAAACATGTTGAGGCCGCCAGTGGTTGCAGCATCGCCCTCGCGCCGCACCAGCATCGCGCCGAAGCCGTGTTCGGCCAACGTGGCGCCGTTCCGGTCATCGAAACGGATGTAATTGACGCTGGGCAGGCTGCTCATCGCCCTCAGGCTGTCGTGAACACGGTCCTTGTCGCCGCGGCTGACGGCTTCCGCCGACATGGTGGCGAACAGGCTGGCGGTCGCCTTGGCTTCAATCCGCTTCGCCTCGGCGTAGGAGGAAATCTCACGCCAGGTGGAGAGGCCTCCGGCAACAATGGAAGCAACAACTGTCGACGTCATCACCGCCAGCATCAGCCGTGTTTTGATCGATAGAGGGCGGAAGAAGCGCTGGGACATCACCGACGTAATGTTAACTTAAAGCGCTTAAGCCTTCGTTAGATGGGCGATGCTAAGCATGATCGGTGAAGATGGGTCGGTCATGCCGGGAAGCGAGAATGACATCCATGGCAGACCCGATCGCATCGACCTGAAGAGATGAATTTTCACACGCCAGTTCCTGTGCGGTCCATGCGGATCCTGCTGGTCGATGACGACCCGGTCCAGCGTCAACTGGCTTCCGTCGCCCTGCGCTTTGCCGGTCAACAGGTTGAAGCGGTGCATGACGTGCCCGCGGCGCTCTCCGCACTTTCCAATTCTTCCTTTGACGTCGCTCTTCTCGACCACGAGATGCCGGTTCAGTCTGGTCTGGACTTGCTGATAGAGATTCGCCGCAGGGGACTGCTGCAGTCGATGCCGGTCATCTTCGTGACCAGCCGCGAAGACATGGCCCTGATTGACCGCGCCTTCGAACTCGGCGCCTCGGGCTTTGTGACCAAGCCCGTCAACTGGGCCCTGATGAAGCATGAATTGCTGTTCGTCCTGCGTGCGGCCGCCAATGAACGGCTGGCTTGCGAGGCGCGGGATTCGGCGTTGCGCCTGGCGGCGACGAAGGAGCAGCTTCTGAACATCGCCCGGCACGAACTGCGCACCCCGCTGAATGCCGTCATCGGTTTCGGGCGGATGGTGGCCGACAGCCTCGGCGCCGGCAGCCCGGCGCGTGAATGCGCCGATCAGGTGCTTGCTGCGGCCGGCCGCCTGAACAGCAAGCTGAGCGACATGATGCTCTGCCTTGATCTCGATAACGGCCGTATCGTCCCTGGAACGACGGTCGGGAAGCCTGCCGAAGTCATCAAGGAGAATCTGCATCCTCTGCAGAAACGGGCGGCAGCGGCCGGCATCCGGCTTTCGCTTCAGGACAATGCGCCGGATGCCGAAGTGGCGATCGATCCCTCGCACCTGGCGGAAATCGTCAACAAGCTTGTCGATAATGCGCTCGTGCATGGACATGGGGCGAAGGAAATCACGATCGCGCTCAAGAGGAGCCAGCCGCATTCGGTCACGCTGACAGTGGCGGACGACGGCGCAGGCATCGCCCCCGATCTGATTCTCCACTGCCTCGAAGCCTTTACGCAGGGCGACATGAGCGTGACCCGCACCGGCGAAGGCCTGGGCCTCGGCCTGCATGTCGCTGGACGGCTTGCCGAACTCTACAAGGGTGTCCTCGATCTCACGTCACCCGGTCTGGGCGCAGGGGTGACCGCGGCCGTGACGCTCCCGACCCGAACCCCGGCGATCGACGGCTGACTTCCGGACCGGTTCAGGCCAATGAAACGCCCGCAGCCGGTCCTGGTCCGTCAACGTATCAGTTGGGGATTCCCGGAAACGGGGCCGAGGCCAGCGGGGACAGGCACTGTGGTCGAGCCATAGTTCGCGTTCAGGAACAGCTCGGGACCTCCCGTCATCTCGATCTGGCCGGCAACGATGATCGTAAAGGCCGCCTTTTGAGCGATGGGTTTGTTCGATTCAATGAAAAGATGGCCTTTCGGGAGATAAATAGTACCCAGAAGCGTATGCGCATTGTTGCTGTAGATGCGGTGCTTTTCGATATCAGAGACGTTCCGGTCCTCGTAAAACAGAAGCCCGGCCATCTGGCCGCCTGTCGGGGCGGAAAGATCGATCGTTGTTCCTCGGTCAAATCTGATTTTCGCATCCGATCCCTGCAGGTAAAATCCAACATCCTTGCCCTGAAGGGTAGCGGTATCATCGACCAGCAGCTTGCCGTCTCGAATGACATAAATCCCGGGATCGAGCCTCGCGATGGCCGAATTCTTGATCTTCAGTCCCCCGCAATAGACGCCGGGTCTGAGGGTGACAATGCCCGCTTGCTTGAATTCCTTGTCCCTGTAGTCGCAACCTCCGGCGGCAGGCGGCGGACGATTGACCAGCGGATCGGGGATCGCCGGGCAATCAATCTTTGGCATGGGCGCAAAATTGGCTGACGTTCCCACAAAGCCGCCGGAGGAACAGATCGCCTGCGCCGTAAATTTCGCCGTATCCTTGACACTTAAGGCTGTCTTCGCGGCTGAATTCACGAAGAAGGAGCATTCCGCGCCGGTGATCTTGGCGCCTTTAGATGCCTCCAGGGTCTTCCAGCTGCCCGTCTCAAGCGCCAGCAGGCAAATCTTCATCTTGCCGACAAGGCGCGCCGTGGCCGAGACGGCGATGTTCAATCCGCCCATGCCGACCATTCCCCAGAAGCCGGTTTGACCTGGTAAGTTGATGCTCACCGTTACGGTGCCATCCGCTGAACTGGCGGTGGCCCCAATCTCAGCAACCGCTCCGGCTTCGCCGAGCGCGCTTCGGGCGAAGCTTCTTGCCGTGTCCGTCAGCTTCTGGGTGGTCATCCCAGCGAGCGCCGACTCACGGACAGTCGCAAGCGCAGCCGAATCCGCAGCACTCTGAGCTGTCGTTCGCAGCGATTGCAACCGCGATATGTCAATCGCCGCACCCAAGCCCACGATCAGCACCGGAAGCATCAGGGCGGCCGGAACGATGATCGAGCCTTGACGGTCATTTGCGATGCGGCGCAGCAATTTGAACAGGGTAATCATGCGCAGTATACTATCCGGGGTGTGTTGCTGACCATAAAAATTGAAGCCGAACGAACCGGCGGATCCATCAATTGGTCGTTTACTAGAATGCGGCCGACCCAGGGCATGGGATCTCTCGGCTAGTGGTCCGATTCCGACATTTGCATCCGCTTGATATCACGCTGCGAGCAAATGTCGGAATCAAAGGGACCACTAGCAAGTCTATGATTCTAGTGGAGCTTTTGAATTTGACATTCGCTCCGACGCCCGATGTCACG
>JADCCX010000032.1 GCA_020252485.1 Methylocystis sp. | reverse complement strand
CCAGCAATTGCTCGGCATAGGAAGCGGTGCGGCCATCAACGCCGGAGGCATCATGCAGGATCAGCACCGCCGGGACCGGGGATCGGGCAGCGGCTTCGGGCATGTCGAAAACGCCCGCGCCATCGGCCAATTCCACCGCGAAGGACCGCACGCCACCGCGCGCCTGGGTGTTGGGCAGGCTCGCGATGCGGATCGCGGTATCCGGCGCCAGCGCTTCGGCCGCAGCACCGCGCGGCGAGACCGCCAGCAGGCCGCCCCCAAGGCCGAGAGGCGACAACAACCAAAGCGCCAGGGCAACCTGCCCTGTCCGGGCGGGGACCACAGTGCCTTGGGCTGTCGCGGGTTTGGCGGGGGCGATCTTGCACTCGCTGGCTGCCGCGGGCCGCGCCAAGGAAAGCAGGAAGGCGCCCAGCAGGCCGGCAAGGCCGCAGCCGATGACCGAGACCTCATAGGTGCCGAAGAAGGCGATGCCGGCACTCATCAGCGGCAAGCCCGCCAGTAAGGCGATGCCGCGGCTGGTATAGAGCGCGCCAATCAGGCCACCGATGCCGCGGCTGCCGAAGCTATCCGCGGCAAAGGCGGGCAGCAGCGCCTGGAATCCACCCTGCAGCACGCCGTAGATCAGGGCGAAGGCACCAAGCGACCAGGCATCGTCCGCCACAGCCCACGCAAACATGGCTAGGCCGAGCGCAAAGCAGGTGACCAGGAAACTCATACGCCGGCCAGCCCGATCCGATACAGCCGCCAGAATCAAACGCCCAGCCAGCGAACCTATGCCGATCAGGGCGAGCAACCCAACGGCCTGATGATGGCTGAGCCCCTGCGCCTCAGCCGAACCCACCAGCTGCATGAGCGGCGCAGAGGCGGGTATCGAAACCAGCAGCGTGCCAACAACCGCGTAGTGGAAGCTACGGAGGCGCAATGCATGACCAAGGCTTAAGCCCTCGGCCGCGGGCGCGGTGCGCGCAGGATCAAGCCGCTTGCCATCCGGCCCCATGCCATGTTTTTCGGGTTGCGCATCCAGTAGCAGCGCTGCAGCGAAGCCGATCAGCGCCGCGAATGCGGCGCAGCAGAGGAAAATGGCGCGCCAGTCGCCAATGGGGGAAAGAAGGTCCTTAAGTATCGGCACCAAGGCCATGCCGCCCGCCATGCCAGTCCCGGCAAGGCCGGCGGCAAGGCCGCGCTTTGCCACAAACCAGCGCTGCACGGCAGCAATGCCAGGAACATTGGCCAGCCCAACCCCAAGCCCCAGCAGCAGCCCGTAGCCCAGGAAAAGCGTGAGGGTATTCTGCGCCAAAGCCGCTGTGGCGAGGCCGGATGCCACCAGCATCATACCGAAAGCCGCCAGATAGCGAGGGCCAAAGCGATCCGCCAGGGATCCGCTGATGGCACTCACCAAAAAGCTGCCGCCAAGACTCAGCCCCATCACCAGATCGGCGTCCGCGCGATTCATGCCGATGCTTGCGGCAATCTCAGCCGAAAAGGCAGCGCTTGAGTAGATCGCGCCAAAGCCCACCATCTGGATGAGAAACGCACCAAGCACGACCAGCCAGCCGCGATGGCGCTGCAATAGGGATCTACGAGGCATCACTTGCCTCCATTGCTAGATGTGCGGGCAGAGAAGCTCGTCGCCGCCAGCCCGATCACCGCGATGCCCGTCATGGCGTTCGGGTTCTCCGCCACCCAGCGGCCGGCGTAGCGCCGGAGCAGCCAAGCCGTGAGCGCCGCAGCGCCGATGATGGCGCCCAGGCGCAGGGACATGGCATGCGGGTCGATAGCTAGCTCGGCGCCGGCCATTATCGCCGCGAGAGGCGGCAGGTAGAGCGGTGCGGCGAGCGTGGCCAAGACGCTCGCCAGCAGCGCAAGCGGCGCGCTGAGCCCCAGCATCACCGCGATTGCGGCGGCGCTGCCGACAGGCGGCGCGAGCGTGCAGAGCAGGAGGCCGAGAGCGAGGTCCGGCCCGGGCTGCAACGCCTGCACAAGGGTGTAGGCGAGTAGCGGCACTCCGAAGACGGACCAGGTGAGGATGGCCAATATACTGCGCCGGTCCACCATTTCCGCGCGGAACGCCGCGCCGTCCACCTTGAGGAAGGCGCCGAGCGTGGAGACGAAGACGGCCACCCCCATCAGCGGGCGCGCGGCATCGGCCAGCGTCGGGGCGACCACGCCGATCAGTACCCCGCCGCAGAGCAGCGCAGGACCGTTGCGCCCGGCCCGGCCCAGAAGGGCGTTCGCGCCGGCGTTCACGGCACGCTCCCTTCAGCGACCTCAAAGGCGGAAACCAGCAACGCTTGATCGGGCTTGGGCTTAGCGCACAGCCAAAGCGTCGCAAGCGATGCTCGGTTCACCATGCCGACCGGCATGTCTTGGCGTTCACGATCGTTGACCACGGGCGGGACCCTTTTCTTAACCCGCCCAGAAAAGCCTCACGAAACGACCCTTGTGTAGGAACAAATCACGCTTTGGCAGGCTTACCTGCCCAATCCGTCTGTCCAGCGCCAAATGTGTCTATGCGTCGCCGAATCTGTCCATCCGTTGCCGATTTTGTCTGCTTCATCAGCGAAACCTCGTTGGATACTGAGGCTGAGTGGTGATAGTTAACGCGCGAGGAGGATTCGATGCAGCTTCACCTTGATGAAAGTCGACTCGGTGCCTTCAAACTTGTCAAAGCGAATTCTGCCGATAGCTTTGCGGAACGTCTGTGCACTGTCGCCCCCTTTCCGGATCGGACCCGGACATACAAGTACCGGCTACTGGACCCCACATCGTCCCGTACGCGCTTTGACCATCCAATTCTCAGCCTTGCGATCCGTTCCGTGGGCCCCTTTGTTGGGAGCTATGCGGGTAGTAGCCTCGCAACCGAGGTCGTCCATGACGGTGAGTACAGCGAACTCATCAACTTCTTTACCGTGCTGCGAGGGGAGGTGGCCTTGAATGCGGCTGGCCTCTCGGGGGTGGGAACGGCAGATCGAGGGCTTGTGTTTCGGCCTCGCCATGAGGCTCGGCTGCTGACGAGCGATCAGTCCGCGCGCACAAATTTCTTCATCAAGGCCAAGGACCTTGAAAAGGCACTGGAGCACATGCTCGACGCTCGCCTGCATCGGCCGCTCGAATTCCATACCGAGATCGACTGGAGTTGCGGGCTAGCAGCCAGCCTGAAATGGCAGCTTGCCTTCATGATGCAGGAAATGGAGCGGGCAGACGGGTTGACCAGCAATGCTGTGGCGCTTGCCTCGATGACAGATTTACTGGTGACACTGGCCCTGCGCGCGGCGCCGCATAACTACACCGACCAGCTCACGGTGGGCCCGGTGGCCGCCGTTCCGGCCTATGTCCGTCGCGCTGAGGAGTTCATGCGCGCGCATTGCGCGGAGCCGATTCGCATCACGGACATCGCGGCCGCAGCCGGATGCAGCGTGCGAACATTGAGCGACGTTTTCTCGCGTTTTCGTGGCAGGACAGCGCTGGCTGTTCTGCAAGGGGTCCGGCTGGAGAAGGTGCATGCAGAACTCGGCCGCATTGAAGCCGGGGCCACAGTGGGCACTGTCGCGCGCCGCTACGGCTTTACCAATGCGTCGCGGTTAAAAGCCGCATTCGAGCGTCGTTTTGGCGAGACCCCCTCGGATGTGGTGCGGCGCGCGTCGCGGTAACCGGAACTGTCCGGCGTCAGCGCCTATGGGACCAAATTGGCGATTTGAATGACGGAGGATTTCTGGCTCACCGTACCCAAAGGAGAGTGAAGATGAGCCAGAAATCCTCTGCCCCACCCGTGCGAGTGCCAGCCGAAAAACTGGTCCGCGTTGTCCGTCGTCAAATCATTTGAGACTGCTTTGCGCGCTGTCTAGCGGAGTATCTGGCCCATCTGTGGTTGAGGTTAAGCTGCGTTTTGGTGATGCATCAAGCGGCGGTGCTG
>JADCCX010000031.1 GCA_020252485.1 Methylocystis sp. | reverse complement strand
GTGGTGGCCGCGCATGTCTCCGTTATTGCGGAATAGGCGCTGCGCCCTCAACTCACCGCGATTTGCGTGTAATCCTGGAACCAGTTGCGCGCCTGCACAAAACCGCGGCAGCGTGCACTCAAGGCGCGCGGATTAAGGTCATGCACCACGGCAAGCAAGGACGCCTCATCAATCAGGATTTCGTGCAACCGCGCCATGGCGCGTGTCTGTTCCGCAGGATCAAAGGCATTGCGCACCACGGCAAGCTGCGCATTCACCGCTGGCGAATTATGGAGCCCCCAATTGATGCCGCGCGGCGGCCCAAGCTCCCCATCATAAATGAACCAGCCAGTATTGGGTTCCATGGACGGGATGGCGATATTCAACGCGTGGCCGCCGCGTGAGGAAGGGTCGCGCGCACCAGCGCGAAGCATATTGATGGACGTCGCGAAATCCACCGGCTGGAAGGTGACATCAAAGAAGCATTCCTTGAGGCCCGCTTGCATAGCTTCATTCATCGGTTGCGGCACCATCTGACCGCCACCAGAAACCGGCATGATGACATTTAAGGCGCAACGCCGCGTGGCAGAATAGCCGGCTTCGGTCATCAACCGCCGCGCCTCGGCCGGGTCATGGCGGAGCCGGAAGGATGGATTGCCGAACCACGGATCATCCGGCGTGACCTTGCCGCGTGCCGCTAGCGCGGCGCCGGAAAGCAGTGCCACGATACCGTCGCGGTCTATCGCCAAATTGGCCGCTTGCCGCACTCGGAGATCAGCAAAGGGGCTGCCTTCAGTCACATTCAAACGCCAGGCCCAGATATGCGGGTAGGCATTCTGCACCACCTGAAAGCGCGCGGCGCGCAAGGATGGAATGGTATCGGGCGGCAGGCTTTCCACCAGATCGATCTGCCCACTGCGGAGTGCCGCAACGCGCGCGGAGCCATCGGGGATCGGCAACAAGACCGTACGCGGTGCCTTGGGGATGCGGTTCGGGTCCCAATAATCGCGGTTAGCCTCCAGATCCGCGCGCTGGCGCGGCGTGACATTGGTTACCTTATAGGGGCCGGTGCCGGATGGATTGAGCGCAAAGCGCTGCCAATCACCACCAAGCGCCTGCCAATGCGTGGGCGAGGCAAACCAAATGAAGGCAAGCTGGAAGGGCAAGGACGCATCTATGGCGCGCGTAGTAATCGCGATGCGGTGCGGGCCAAGCTTTTCATAGCTGCCGATGGAGGTAATACGGCCGCGCACAAGTGCAGAGCGCGTTGGTTCGAATTGCGGTACCTGGTTGTTCAGGATGGAATCAAAATTCCAGATCGCAGCATCGGCATCGAAGGGCGTGCCATCATGGAATTTCACGCCTTGGCGAAGTTCAATGATCCAGCGCCGACGATCAGCCTCATCCACCCGCCAGGAAGTGGCGAGGCCCGGCATCAGCCCGGATGGCGCATCAGCCTTCGACAAATCCCAAAGCGCCAGCGCGTCATAGACAAAATAGGAGCCGAAACGAACACCTTCAAAGCCGGCTTCCGGGCCGCCCCATAGGCGCGGCACATCGCCAATGGACATCGCAATGCGGAGCGGCTGAGCAGCCTGTGCCTCGGCCAAGGAAGGCCCCAGGGCGGTGAGCAAGGCAGGTGTTGCAAGCAGGCTGCGGCGTGAGATCATGGTCATGTCGGACACTTCCCCATCGGATCACCGGCGGGCAGCAAAATTCATGCCACGCTCAACTTGCGGCAAGCCTTTGGCGGCAAGAACATGAAAAACCGCCGGAAGGGTGCCGGGCGCATCAGCTTGCGACGATGCCTTCAGCCTTCGCCATCGCGACCCAGTGATCGCGGAAGGATGCAACAAAGCGTGTGAACGCAGCGCCAGATGGCGCTGGGCTGCGCGGCACAGAGGCGAATTCCACAAGCCTCGCCTGCACAGATTCCAAACGCGCAATTGGCGCTAGCGCTTCGGAAAGACGCTCCACAATGGGTGCCGGTAAGCCGCGCGGGCCACTCAGGCCAATCCATTGCGTATGGGTGGCCTGCGGCGCGCCAAGTTCAGCGAGCGTCGGCGCATCCGGGAAAGCGCTGATACGTGCTTCTGACGAGGTCGCGAGCAAGCGCAGTGATCCATCGCGCAATTGCCCAACCAGGGTGGTGATTGGCGCATTCAGCATATCAATCTGTCCGGCAAGCAAATCCTGCAAAGCTGGCGCAGTTCCGCGATAGGGAATATGGTCAAGCTGTGATGCACCGGTGGCGCTCGCCAGTAGCGCACCCGAGAAATGTTCCGCGGAGCCAACACCGGAAGAGCCAAAGCGCACCGGCCTTTGTCGCGCGGTGTCAATGAGCGCCGGCATGGTGGCGAAGGGCGAATTGGCACGCACAACACTCACGGTCGGTGCTTCAGCCAGCATGGCGATATGGGTGAAATCCGCAACGGGATCATAGGGGATGGCTGGCAATACGCCGGGCGCGAAGCCAAAGGGAATGGCGTGGGAGACGGCTAGGGTCAGCCCATCCGGTGCGGCTTTGGCGACGGTATCCGCCCCAATGGTCCCCGAAGCGCCGGCGCGGTTTTCAACAACAACACTCGTGCCAAGGGCATCCGAAAGGGGCGCCGCGAAAAGCCGACCAATAGCATCTGCCAAACCGCCCGCAGGAAAGCCCGCGATCAGGCGAATGGGTTGGCGGTTCGGCCAAGCCTGGGCGCGCGCCCTGGATGCAAAGGCAAGCAGGGCTGGGGCGGTCAGGAAAATGCGACGTTGCATGATTTAAAGGCTCCGACTGCACAGCGTTGCGGCAGCACCGCGGTGGCGGGCGCCAAATCGTTCTATTGAATAAAGTAACGCAAGGAATGTGCCGGGGCGTCTCGTCATCGCATCGCCGCCGCTGAGATAATGGCACGCGCATTACTGTGACTTTTTCTCAGGAAAGCCGAATGTTCCGGCCTTTGACAGGTACGATACCGCGATGAATATCGGCGTCTTCGTTCCCATCAGCAATAATGGCAAGCAGATTTCGGAAAATGCGCCGCGATATATGTCAAGCTTTGAATTGAATAAGATTGTTGCTCAAAAGGCGGCGATTTGTGCTGCACGCCGCCGCCTCGCATGTCCTCAACAACACCCAAGCCGGTTCAGGTAATGCGCGCAAACGGCCTTCTCAAAGCCTGACCAAGCTTGCACGAAGCCAGCGCGGGACGGCATGGCGGCGCGGTACGCCGCGCGCAATTCGCGCTGCGCTGCATCAAGATCAACGCCGATAAGCTGGCCGTTTTGCACCACGGTGCGGCCCGCCACCATCAGCTCCCGCACGTGGGAACGATTGCCGCGTGCGAACAGCAATTCAATCGGATCAACCGGCATCAGCGCATCCTCATCCAACGCGCTGCGGTCAATGATCAGCAGATCGGCCGGCTGGCCTTCCGCCAAACGCCCACCGTCGCCGGCGCCAACCGCCTCACGCCCTGCTTCAAGCGCCATGCGCAGAATAGTCGAAGGTTCAAAGGCGCGATCAAACCCCCACCCCGCATGCAAGGACCAAAGCAGCCTGATTTCGCGCAGCGCATCATCATCCTCATCAAAGGCCTGGCCATCAATGCCCATCGCCACCTTGCAGCCGCGCTTCAGCATCTCGGCTACCGGCGCGATACCGGAACGGAGTGCGAGGTTAGACGATGCATTGGTGACGATAGTGCAGCCGGCCTCGGCGATCATCTCCAGCTCATCAGGCTCGGCCCAAACACCATGCGCCAAGGTCAAGCGTGGTGAGAGCAGGCCGATTTCCTTCCAGCGCTTCAGCATGCCCTTGGGATAGGTGCGATCCGCCCATGCGCGCTGGTACTTCGTTTCATATAAATGCGTCGTGATGCGCCGACCCGTCAGCGCAGAGGCTTCGGCAATCGCTTCCCAGAGCGGTTCGGAACACCATTGTGGACCATTTGGCGCGTATTGCACGTCAAACATCGGGCCGCCGAGCGCGGCCGCCACGGCATCCACACGCGCCAATTGATCCTTGATCGGCATCATGGGCTGGGAGAGGAAGCGCCCTTCAATCTCCGCCCGCACAGGCGCTTCAAGGCTGGCGAGAAGCTGGTCATGCGCGCCATAGACCAGTGGATTGCAATCGCGCATGCCAATACCGAAAGCGACCCTCACGCCAACATCGCGCGCGGCGCGCGCCATGGCCTCGGCTTCCGTCATGTAATCGGTCAAGCCCATGGCGCGCACATGATGGATCATGACAGCGCCTTGGCCGCCAAGCGCGGCGCGCGCCAGCGGTGCAAGAGTTGCCAGATAAGGATCAACCGGCGCCATCATGGCCAGGCGATGCAGCCAGGTTTCCAGTGGTTTGCCAAAGCCACCCACTGAACTGCTGCGTAGCGGCCGCGCGTGATCATGTGCGTTCACCAAAGCGGGTAGGATGATCACATCCTCAGGCGCATCCCCAGCAGCACCAATGCGCGTAATGCGACCGCCTTCGATGGCAAGGCTTAATTGTGTCTTCCGCCCCGTGGCATCCAAGCCTTCGGTCGCATTGATGACGCGCATGTTTTACCCCTTTGTTTGGAGAACTGGCGCGTTACGCAGCCGGGCGCGGTAAGGCGCGTTCGGCGCGTGGCGGCAGGAAGGAGCGATTGAATACCTCAGAAACTTGCGGCGCACGCGGCAATTGGAAGGCTTCCTGAATCTGTTCGATCCCAGTCTGCATGCGCGCATCAGATACATCGCCCGCGCCAAGGTTTTCGGATTCTGGTGTGAAGATATGATTTCTGTAAGTGAAGACCACACGGCGTGCTTCAATCTCAGGATTGATGGTGGGTTCCACCCGCGCCATCACACGCCCGGCCTCGGCCGGGTTCGCATTCATCTCAAGCATCGCCCGATTGATGGCGCGGACCAAGCCGGCCACCGCACGCGGATTTTCGCGGATCAGGCGTTGGGAAACCATGACGCCATTGGAATAGGCGGCAATGCCGTGATCCGCATACATGATGAAGCGATAATCCTTGTCAGGATCCTGGCGCATGCCGAACAGGTTCATGTAGGACGTCACGGTAAACACGAAGCCGCCCTGCACCTGGTCCTGCACCAGCATCATTTCCTGCACATTGGGGGCGATATTCACCACCTCTACCTTGCTTGCATCAATGCCATTCAGCCGGGCGAAGAGTGGGAAAAGCCGATGCGTCGCGGCACCAGCCGGCGATGTGAAACGCTTGCCTTCCAAATCCTTCAGATTGCGGATGGGCGCGCTCGCCTTGTGCACAATGGCAAGCGGTGATTTGTTGTAGATCATATAGACCATCACCGGCGCCTCAGTTGGGCGTACCGCGGCTTGCTGAATGATGGCACCCATATCGCCAAAGCCGGCATCGTAAGCCCCGCCCATGATGCGCGTGACAGTGGCGGCCGATCCTTCGCCCTGATCAATCGTCACATCCAGGCCCTCGGCGGCGAAATAGCCGCGGTCACGCGCATGGAAATACCAGGCATGAATGCCCTGATAGCGCCAATCCAGCGTGAAGCGGAGCCGTGTGGGTGCTGCTTGCGCCACCGCAGGCTGGATGCGCGACGCCGCGCCAAGCGCGCCCGCCGCCAGAACGGATTTCAGGAAATTACGGCGCATGTTTCACATCTCCAGGAAAGGGGTTGAACCAAAGTGATTTCAGCCTGCTGCCAAATCGGTTTTGCGATGCGCCCAGCCGGTGATGCGGTGTTCGATCAGCGAGAAAATCGCGTAGAGCAAAACGCCAAGACCAGCGAGCACAAATAGCCCCGCAAAGACCAAGGGCACATTGAAGGAGGATGAGGCGATCATCATCATATTGCCGATGCCGCGATTGGAAGCGACGGTTTCCGCCACCACGGAACCGACAAAGGCAAGCGCAATCGCCACCTTCAAGGACGCAAAGAAATAAGGCATCGCGCGTGGCAGGGAGACATTCCACAGAATATCCAGCTTGGATGCCTTGAGGGTTTTCATAACATCCTCAAGCTCTGGTTCCACCGTCGCAATGCCGGTCGCGACATTCACTACAATCGGGAAGATGCAGATGATCATAGCGGTCAGGATCGCAGGCACCGTGCCGGCGCCATACCAAAGCACGAAAATCGGCACGACGGCGACCTTGGGGATGGAGGAAAACCCAACCAACAGTGGATAAGCGGTATCATAGGCAAGGCGGGAGGAGCCGATCAACACGCCAATCGCAACACCGATCGCCACCCCAAAGGCAAAGCCTACCAAGGTTGTGTAGAGCGTCTGATAGGTATGCGGCCAAATGGCGGGCCAGTACTTGATCAGCGCGGCGATGATCTGTGTGGGGCGCGGCAGAAGAATATCAGAAATATTTGCGGCCAGACAGAACAATTCCCAAAAGACGAAGACGCCGATGATCAGCGCAGTGGAGGCTGCCTTTTCCCGGGCGATATCAAGAATGCGCTGCATGGTTTCAGCCCTGCCCTGGCGGATGGTTGACAATGCCGGTGCCACCACGCGCACCGACAATCATGGCGCGCAGGCGCTGATTGAGAGCGACGAAATCCGGCTGAAAGGTCATGTCAATGGTGCGCGGGCGCGGCATATCCACCGGCGAATCATCCAGAATGCGCCCAGGCCGCATGCTCATCACACAAATGCGATTGGCGAGATAAGCCGCTTCTCGCAAATCATGCGTCACCAGCAGTACCGTGAGTTTCTTGGAGAGCCACAGATCCTGCATAATCGCCCAGAGTTCCTCACGCGTGAATTGATCAAGCGCGCCGAAGGGCTCATCCAGCAACAACAATTCCGGGTCATGGATCAGCGCGCGGCAGAGATTGGCGCGCTGCATCATCCCGCCCGAAAGCTGCCAGGGATATTTGTCGCCAAAGCCGGAAAGCCCAACCTGCGCCAGCAGCGCTTCAACGCGGTCGCGGAATTCGCCTTTGCGCTTGGCTGAAAATTCACCGCGAAAGGGCGGCACAATTTTCAGCGGCAGCATCACATTGTCGCGGATATTGAGCCAAGGCAGCAGCGTTGGGTTCTGATAGGCCATACCGATCCGGATCGGGTTGGCGCCAATTTCTCGCCCGCCGATGAAGACATAGCCGGATGATGGTTTCAGCAATTCGCTGACCATCTTCAGTATGGTAGATTTGCC
This sequence comes from Methylocystis sp., assembly GCA_020252485.1. Taxonomy (GTDB): domain Bacteria; phylum Pseudomonadota; class Alphaproteobacteria; order Rhizobiales; family Beijerinckiaceae; genus JADCCX01. The sequence goes on along the minus strand of JADCCX010000031.1, from coordinate 17,316 downwards.
GCAGCCCGAAGGCCCGACCAGCGCCACGAAATCCCCCTCAGAGATCGTCAAATCCGTGGGTTGAAGCGCCTGCACAGCTTTCTCGCCCCGCCCGAATGTGACCGAGGCCTGTTCAAAGGCAATGAAAGGCCGCGCGATGGGCGCAGCAATGCTTGATGAGGCAGTCATGACATTCATGAAGCGGTCCCGGCAGACACTTTTGCTGGGCCTTGCAAAACCGCTGCCAGGGTTTGGTCCGTATTGAGCGGCTTCGCCTGCGGCATGCGCTGGATATCCGTGACCTGCCTTCCCCAGCCGGAGGTCGCCTCAACCAGCTTTCGGTCGCGCTGCACGAAACGCCCGCGCACCAGGGTATGAATCGGAATACCGGTGACGCTGACACCTTCAAAAGGCGTGATGCGCGCTCGCACGGAATGCAGGCCGGCGGCGCGGATCACCTCGGTTCTTTCCATATCCACGACTGCGATATCGGCATGGGCGCCGATTTCAATACGCCCCTTCATTGGCCAAAGGCCAAAGCTATGGGCTGGGTTCTCTGCCGAAATCTTCACGTAATGCTCAAGGCTTATGCGGCCTTTTGCCACTTCATTGAGCATCAGCGGCATTTGTGTTTCCACGCCCGGGAAGCCGCAATCAGCGCGCCAGATAATTTCCTGCTGCTTTTCCTCTGGCGTATGCGGCGCATGATCGGTTGCGATCATGTCCACCACGCCGTTCTGCAATGCCTCCCAGATGGCGAGTGAATCAGAATGCTCCCGCACCGGCGGATTGACCCGAATGATGGACCCAAGCCGCGCGTAATCGCGGCTGTCCAACAGCAGGTAGCAAGGGCAGGTCTCACCGGTGATATCCACGCCGCGCGCCTTGGCTTCCGCCAATGGCCGCAATTCAAGCGCAGAGGAAATATGCAGCACATGCACGCGCGCGCCAGTCCAGCCAGCCAGTTCCGCCGCGCGGGCCACCGCTTCCGCCGCCACAATGGCGGGCCGTGCGGCGATATGCGCCAGCGGATCATTACGCCCTGCCGCCATCAGCCTTTCCTGCCGCCACGCCATGATGGAGGCGGTTTCGGCATGCAGTGAAATACGCAGACCCGATGGCGCGATGATTTCAAACCCTTCCAGCATCGCGCCCGTTGAGGGTGAGGGCAGATTGCCGAAAGTATTGCCCATGAAGCATTTGAAGGCATTCACGCCGCCGGCGATCAGCCCTTCAAGTTCCCCGATATTGTCTTCTGCCAGCAGCCCGTAGATGCCGTAATCAACATGGGCTTTTGCGGCGGCCGACTGCTTTTCGCGCAATTCCTTCACCGAACGCGTCGGTGGATCGGTATTGGGCATTTCGAACACGGTTGTCGTGCCACCCATGGCGGCCGCAGCGGAACCGGTGCGCCAATCTTCCTTATGCGTATAGCCAGGCTCACGGAAATGCACATGCACGTCAATCGCGCCAGGCAGGATGTGTTTGCCGGAAACATCCACGGTTTCGCGCGCGGGCGGCATGGCTTCGGGCGCCCCTACCGCCAGGATCAGCCCATCCTTGATCGCGACATCGGCGCGAAAGCGCGCGCGGGAATTCACCACAATGCCGCCGGCGAGAATCAGATCCGCCGCGAAAATTTTGTCGTTCATGTCATCCTCACAGCATTGCCCAGCCACCATCTACCGGCAGGTCAACTCCGGTGATTTGGCGGGAAACATCGGAAGCCAGGAAAAGGCAGGCATGCGCCACATCCTCATCCGTGGAAACGCGTCGCAGCGCATAATCGGCAGCGTGTTTCTCAACAGCCGCCGCTTCGCTGATGCCAAGGCGCTTGGCCATTTCCGGTACAACTTTTGAGCGAAAGCGCGGTCCATCCACCATGCCGGGGGCAACGCAATTCACATTAATGTTGTAAGGGCCAGCTTCCAGCGCAAAGCTTTTGGTGATACCGCGCAAGCCCCATTTGGAAGCGGAATAGGCCATGCGTCCCGCGCGGCCACGCATGCCGAAAGTGCCACCCACATTGACGATCTTGCCGCCCTGCTGAGCGATCATGGTGGGCAGGCAGGAGCGCATGGTGTTGAAGCACCCGCGCATATTCAGATGCACGATTTCATCGAATTCCTCCTCGGTGGTTTCCCATCCGGTCTTGCCAATCGGCCCCGAACCACCCGCGACATTCACCAGAATATCAATCCGCCCGCCAAAGCTTGTGCGGGTTTTCTCCATTGCAGCTTCGCAGGCGGCACCCGAGGTGATGTCGCAGGCAATTACAATCGCTTCCGCCCCAAGCGCGCGGGCTTCAGCTGCCACGGGTTCAATCGCCGCGACATCACGACCAATCAGCGCAAGCCGGCAGCCTTCGCGCGCAAAGGCCAGTGTGACGGCAGCACCCATCCCCTTTGCCGGGCCGGTAATGACCGCAACGCGCCCCTTCAGATTTAATTCCATGATGGTTTCCTGTGGTCAGATCAGTTTAGTAATGCGGTCAGCGAGTGGTGGCAGGAAGGCGCGATTGAACACTTCGGTCGGCGCCGGCGTGCGCGGCAGCGCATCCGCCTCCACGACTATGCCGATGGATTTGGCAAAGCGCGCATCATCAATATCGCCAAGCCCGATACGCGCGATTTCCGGATGGCTCATTTCATCGCGCAGCGTCGCCATCAGGCGTTCCTTTTCCACCACCTTGTTGATCAAAGGCTCACGGCGCGCCACAGCATCAATCGCTGCATCAGGATTGGCGAGCGTATCCTTCAAGCCGCGATCAATCGCGCGCAGCAATCCACGCAGCGCCGCCGGGTTGTCATTCACCAGGCGCCGCGCGACGATGATGGCATTGGAATAAAGATCCATGCCGTGATCACCGTAATTGATGAAGCGGAAATCCTTGTCGGGGTCTAAACCAACCAACTTCGCCGAAAAGCGGATGGTATTCACAAAGCCGAAGACGCCATCCACCTGGCCGCGCTGCAACATCTGCTCCCGCAGATTGGGCTGCATATTGGTGATCTGCACTTTTGTCGCATCAATGCCGGTCATGCGGGCAAAGGCGGGGAACAACTTCAACGCGCCATCATTGGCCGGGCCGCCCAGGGTGCGGCCTTCCAGATCCTTCGGCGTGCGGATCGGCCCATCTGCCTTCACCGCAATGGTGAAGGGTGGGCGATTGAAGGTGGACGAAATTGCCATCGGCGTCGCACCCCCGGCCGGGCCGCGCGCCACAAGCTGGATCAGCGCGTTGATGTCGCCAAAGCCAAGATCATAGGAACCGGAAGCCACCGCCCCCACCGCAGCCCCCGAACCATTGCCCTGATCCATGGTCACGGCGAGCCCAGCTTCGCGGAAATAGCCCCGATCATCGGCCAGGAAGAACCAGCCCTGGGGACCCTGGTAGCGCCAGTTCAGCACCATTTTGAGCCTGAGCAGCGACTGGGCGATAGCGGGGCTGGCCAGCAGAGAAAGTGCGCCAGCGCCCAGCATCAGGCTGCGACGGGTGAGGGAAAGCGGCATGGGAACCTCTTCAGGACGGGGCCGGAGGGGCCGTTGAACCTGTTCTGAGGCCATAGGCCATGGTGAGTGTTGCCGTCTTCTGCTGATTTCGTGCATATCTAGTGCGAAAATTGCACCACTAGGCACCCCCATGCGCCATTTGCGGCTTCTGAGCTACATCAATGAGGTCGCCCGGACCGGGTCCATCCGGCGCGCGGCGGAACAGCTCAACCTGACCCCCTCCGCGCTCAACCGCCGCATCCAGGATGTGGAGGCGGAACTGGGCACCGCGATTTTCGAACGCCTGCCGCGCGGCGTGCGGCTGAATGCCGCCGGCGAATTGCTGATCCGGCATATCCGCAACCAGATCGCCGATATGGGCCGCGTGCGATCCCAGATCGAAGACCTGTCGGGTTTTCGGCGCGGCACGATTGCCATCGCCTCAAGCCAGGCGCTGGCCTATGATTTTCTGCCATCCATGATCGCTTCCTATCGTGCGGAATTCCCGCTTGTGGAGTTCGATTTGCAGGTGCGTGACCATGGTGAAGCACTGGCGGCGCTGCTTGAATTTGAAGTTGATCTGGCGATGGTGTTCCGCCCGGAACCGATGCGTGATTTCCAGATCATCGCTTCCGCCGAACAGCGCCTGGTGGCGATCATGGCGGAAGATCATCCGCTGGCGGCAAAGCCCGTGCTGCGCCTTCGCGAATGCGCGGAATATCCGTTGGCCATGCCCGCGCAACGTTATGGCGGCCGGCAATTGCTGGAAGAAGCGGCGGCGCGCAGTTCCTTCCGGATGCATCCCGTGGTGCAGTCGAATTCCTTTGAATTCCTGCGCAATTACGTGCGGTTTGAAAAGGCCATCACCTTTCAGATCGCAATCGGCGCGCCGGCTGCCATCCGTGAACGGCATGGGCTGGTGGCGCGCCAGATTGACCCCCGCGATATCCCCGCAAGCCCTTTGGCGATTGGGCAGCTCAGGGGGCGTGCCTTACCCGTAGCGGCGGCGAAATTTGCTGAACAGATTGGGCGGCGGATGGAAATGGGTGGGCTCACGCCTCAGCAAGGTTAAATGCCGCGCTGCGCCAAGCAGCCATGGCAGCGCTACAGCATGCCGGTCATGAGGTTGATCATCTTGATCTTTATGCTGAGGGTTTCGACCCCGTCTTGGGTCGCGCGGAGCGCCTGGGTTATCATGAGGTGCCTGCCAATCGCGCGCCGGTGGAAGCCTATGTTACGCGGCTACCCTTCACCCTGCCGGCACTTTCCACTGCCGAGGCGCGCATCCAGCATCGAGACATGCTGCGGCGCCTTGGTGCGGCACGGGACACGCTTTGGATTGCGGAACTCACGGACAGCATGGCGGAACGGAACCGACGCGCCATCTGGGGCGCGATGAATGCGCCAGGGGAGGACGCTGCCATCAGCCGGGATAGCCTGCCGTTGGCCTCGAGGGGGTTTAGGGTGGTGGAGAGGGTTTGAGGCGGGATCGGCGATGCGCTGGCATCCGGCACCACGCTGCAATGGGCGCCGACCTCCAAATCCTGGCAGGCGGGGGCGGTAATGCAGGAGAGCGACCTCAACCGACGCCAGACGGTGCGCTTTGGGCCGGAGGTTGCCTTTGCGCAGATCGGCATCATTGGCTTTGACGGGCAGATTGAGTTGGAGGCGCTGCGGCTTTACGGCCTGCCTGAGGATGCGCCGGCGGTGCTTTATGGCTGCCCAGCGCTGCCAGCCGGTGGCAGGACGCTGATGTTCTCCGCCAGTTGGGATCTGCCAAGCATGCCGCCCGGGGCGACGACCAATGCAGACGTGACAGTGCCCGGCGCGCGGCGGGGGGATTTCGCGGATGCGTCGCTGGATACCAGCAGCATTGCCTTTGTGCTGGATTGCCATGTCTGGTCGAATGACAAGGTGCGCGTCACAGCGCGGAATGTGAGCCTGTCCACGGTGGATTTACCCGTGGCGGCGCTGCATGTGCAGGTGGTGAAGAGACGGGTGGGGTGAGGAGCCGCATTCCTCCCGGCGAGGACGCTGCCATCAGTCGGGACAGCCTGCCCATGGCGGCGCGGGGGTTTCGGCTGGTGGAGACGGTGTGAGTGGCTGGCCACGACGTTAAGATTGAGCGGGCCGGCTCCTCTTCACTCTCCACGGGCTACGATGAGCCGGAAATCCTCCGTTACTCAAATCGCCAGTTTGGTCTGATAGGGGCTTAGGAGGTGGAAAGCTCAGGGCGGCGGGAGTTCGCGGCGGAGGTGTCCTGGGACCTGCCGAGCCTGGCGCCAGGGGCGACCGCGCTGCTCGACGTCACGGTGAACGGAGCGCGGGCGGGCGATCTGGCGCAAGCGTCGCTGGTGTCGTCGACGCGCTTCATCGAGCTCGATGCGGCGGTGTGGTCGAACAACACGGTGCGCGTCATGGCGCGGAACATCTCTGCGGCGACGTTCGACCTGGCGGCGGTGACGCTGTCGGTGGGGGTGGTGAAGCGACGGGTGCCGTAGGGGCTGAGGCGGACTGCTCCAACCTCAAGAAGGCGGGTGTGAGCGGAGAAACCCCAGACCTGCCAACCGCGCCTGCACGACGGGCGAGCCGAGCGCCTCGAAGAAGGCCTTCATGGGTACGCGCGGCAGAGCGCTCTCCGGCACGAAGAAATCATAATGCTCATCGGCCAGTGGCAGGAAACCCAGGCCGTAGTCGCGCGCCACCGTCTCGATCGCGACACCCCAATCGGCGCGTGATTGCGCCACGGCCGCCGCCACTGCGTTGTGGGATTTCGGCTGGTTTGCATAGCCGGCCGGGCGCATGCCCTGGAGCACCCCATCGAGCAGGATGCGCGTGCCGGACCCGGCGTTGCGGTTAACCAGCAGGCAGCCAGGGTCGGCCGCGGCACGTCGGATGGCCTCGCGCCCGTCGAGCCCCTCGAAGCGCGCATCCCCGGGGCGGAACACCACGCCCTGGCTGCGCCGCCAGCCTGGCTTCAACACCAGCCCCGGCGCCAGGAAGGGTGTGTTGTAGCTGCCCGTCGTCGGGTCGAGCAGATGCGCCGGCGCCAGATCGCACTCGCCGCGCTTCGCCGCCGCCAGGCCGCCGAGGCTGCCGACGGCCAGTGTCCGCGCGCGGATGCCCTGTTCGGCTAGCGCGTCCAGCACGGCATCGAGACCGACGCAGTGAGAGCCGATGATGACGAGATCGGGCGCGCGCGTGGCGCCGCCGATCAGCCGCACCCGAACCTTGCTCTCGGCATCGGCGGCCTGGTCGAGGGCGGGAATTGCGAAGAACCCGTCCGCCTGGGCGAAGGCCGTCACGCTGCCTGAGCCCTTGCCGAGCGGGAAGGCGCGCGGGCCGTCATCCCCCTTGGCCAGCGAGACCATGACGTATTCGGTGCGCCCGAGTTCGCTTGGCGTGCGCACGGCGAGCTGCGCCTCGACCTCGGTCTCCTCCCGCGGCGGCAGTCCCGCCATCGCGCGCAGCACCGGCACAGCGAATTCGTGGAAGGTGAAGACGGCGCTGGTCGGAAAGCCCGGCAGCACTACGACAGGCTTCTGGCCCGCGACCGCGAGGCAAAGCGGCTTGCCGGGCTTCAGCGCCACGCCATGCACGAGAACGCCCGGCGCGGGCAGCGCGGCCAGGATGCGATGCGAGACATCGCCCGCGCCCTTGCTCGTGCCGCCAGACATCACGACCATGTCGGCGCGCGCCAGTGCATCGCCCAGCGCCGCTGCGAGCACGTCCGGATCGTCCCGGAAGATGCCCATCGCCAGCGGCTCGCCGCCATTCTCGCTGACCGCGGCGCAGAGGATCGCGGCGTTGCTGTCGGTGATGCCCCCGGGCGGCAGGGGCGTGCCGGGCGGGTGCAACTCGTCGCCGGTCGAGATCACGGCCACGACCGGGCGGCGCACCACCGGCACCTCGCTCCAGCCCGCGGCGGCCAGCATGCCGATCTCGCGGCTGGTGATCTGCGCACCGGCCCGCAGTAGCGCCTCGCCGCGCGCGATGTCGCTGCCGGCGAAGCCGATGAACTGGCCCGGCGCCAAGGCGCGCGAGAGCTGGATCACCGGCCCGTCCCCGGCGTCCTCCAATTCGGTCCACTCGATCATGGCAACCGCATCGGCGCCGCGCGGGATCATGGCCCCCGTCGCGATGGCGGTCGCCGTGCCGGGGGCCACCTCGATTTCCGGCGCTACGCCACAGGCCAGCACCTCGGCATTCAGCCGTAGCCGGATGGGCGCGGCCTCGGAGGCTGCGGCCGTGTCCGCGGCGCGCAGCGCGAAGCCATCCACCGAGGCGCGGTCGAAGGGCGGCGCGTCGGCGCGCGCGGGCAGCGTCTGCGCGACGATCCGCCCGAGGCTCGCGGCCAATGGCACAAGCTCCGCCCCGAGGCGGCCGGGCGGCAGGGCAGCCCGGAAGCGCCGCATCGCCTCCTCGGCGGAGACGATGTCGAGGAACTGCTCCTGGCGGGCGGCGTGCCGCACGCGCGCGAGCAAGGCTTCGGGGCCATGGGCGTCAGGGCTGGGGTCGGTCATGGGTCGGGCCGGAACAGCGTGATGGCGATCTCGGCGCCCGCCTCCGCGCCCTCGGACGCGGCGGGCTGTATGAGAACGGTGCCGCTCGCCAGTGCGTGCAGCGGGAGTGCGCCGGTGGCCAGCGGCTCGACGCGACCATCCGCGAGACGACGCAGCGGTGCCAATTCGACCAGGCCGACCGTCGAGGTCACCTTGCGCGCGAGTCGGGCCAGTAGCGGCGACGCCGGCACCGCGCCCGTCAGCGCGGCCAACGCCGGGCGCACCAGCAGCAGCCACGCGGCCAGCGCATCGCCCGGCGAGCCGGGCAGCAGGATCACCGTCCGGCCAGCCACCGCGCCGAATCCCGCATTCGTTCCGGGGCGCGCGCCGATGCCGTGCACCGCGAGCCGGCCCGCTTCGCGCAGCCCAGCGACAGTAAGGTCGCGCGCGCCCTCCCCGGTGCCGCCCACGGCCAGCAGCAGGTCGCATCGCTCGGCGCCGGAGCGCAGGGCCTCGGCGATGCCAGCGGCGTCGTCGGACGCCGGCGGCAGGCGAAGCAGCGCCGCCCCGGCCGCCTGCGCCAGCGCCGCGCAAGTCGCGAACAGGGTGTCGCGCGCGCCTTCGGCCACAATCTCGTCGCCGATGGCGAGCCAGCCCAGGCGGGGCCGCCGCACCGCGACCTCGGTCACGCCCAGCGCCGCGAGAACCGGCAGGTCGAGCGGCGAAAGCCGTTCCCCGGCAGCACGCAGCAGGGTGCCGGCAGCAGCGTCCTCGCCGGCTGTGCGCACGCCGGTGCCTGGGGCGACAGCGTCCAGCACCTGCGCGAGGGGACCGTCCCGCACCAGGTCGGGCAGCGGCAGCACGGCGTCGGTGCCTTGCGGCAGAGCATCGCCGGGCTGCAACAGAAGCGGCGGCATGGGCAGCACCGCGGGCGCATAGGGCCCGGCGCCGAGCGTATCGGCCGCCGCGATGGCCCAGCCATCCCACCTTGCCACCGGGTAGGGTGGCGCGGCCGCGGTTGCCTGAAGCGGTGCCGCGAGCACGCAGCCAATGGCCTCGCCCAGGGGCAAGCTGCATGGCGCGACGGTGGCGATGCCGGCGAGCAGCAGCGCGGTGGCCTCGTCCAGCGCGGTCAGGCTGTGAGGACCGGTCATGGCGGGCCGACCAGCGGCGCGCAGACGAGGCGCTCGCCCTGCGGCGTCTGCAGCGCGCCCACCACGGCGTCAACGCCATAGGCTGCGCGAAGGCGGGCCGGCGTGATGAGCTCCGCGGATGGCATAGGTCCGATCATCGCGCCCCCATGCAGCAGCATGGCCGCATCGGCAACCAGCAGCGCATGGTCCGGGTGATGCGTCGTCATCAGCACGGCAAGGCCATCGCGCACGGCGAGAGCGCGCACCTCGCGCAGCACCAGCGCCTGGTTGCCGAAATCGAGGCTCGCCGTCGGCTCGTCGAGCACCAGACAGCGCGCATCCTGGACCAGGGCGCGGGCGATCAGCACGAGCTGACGCTCGCCGCCCGAGAGCTCCGTCACCGGCCGATCCGCCAGATGGGAGATGCCCAGCCGATCGAGCGCCGCCTCGGCCAAGGCGTGATCGTGCGCGCCCGGGGCTGCGAGCAAAGGCAGGCGCGCCGCACGGCCCATGGCCACCACCTCGCGCGCGGCATAGGCGAAGCCGCCAGGTGCCGCCTGCGGCACATAGGCGAGGCGATGCGCGACCTCGCGGCGCGACAGGGAGGCGAGCGGCGCCGCCTCGAGCAGGACCTCGCCGGCCAGCGGCGGGATCAGGCCGAGCAGCGTGCGCAGCAGCGTCGTCTTGCCGCCGCCATTCGGCCCCAGCAGGCACAGCACCTGGCCGGCCTCCAGCGCGAAGGAGATTCCGGCCGCGACGACGCGTCGCCCGTGGCCAACAGACAGGCCCTGCGCGGCGAGCAGCGTGGTCATGCCGCACCACCTCGCCTTGCGCGCACCAGCAGCCAGAGGAATAGCGGCGTGCCCAGCACCGCGGTCAGGATGCCGAGCGGCAGCTCGGTGCGCCCCGCGACGCGCGCAAGCGTGTCCACGGCGAGCAGGAACGCCGCGCCCAGCAGCGCAGAGAGCGGGATCAGCCGGCGCAGATCCGGCCCGCCCAGCATCCGCGCCATGTGAGGCACGACCAGCCCGATCCAGCCGACCGCACCGGCGAGCGCCGTGACCGCGGCCGTGGCGAGCGTGGCGCCCGCGACCGCGAACGCCCGCAATGCCGTGGTGTTCACACCGAGTGCGCGCGCCTCGTCCTCGCCCAGCGTCAGGAGGTTCAACCGCCAGCGCAGCAGCAGCAGCACGACCAAGCCGAGCAGCGCCGCGGGTGCGGCGGCGAGGATGTCCTCCCGCGTCGCCGCCGAGAGCGTCCCGAGCAGCCAGAAGGTGATCGCCGGGAGCTGGTTGTACGGGTCGGCGAGGATCTTCAGGAGGCTGATCGCCGCCCCCATCAGCGCGCCCAGTGCGATGCCCGCCAGGATCAGCACCAGCACCGGGTCGCCTTGACCCCGAACGGCGCTCGACAGCGCTGCGACAGCAGCCACCGCCGCAATGCCGCCGGCGAAAGCGAGCCCCTGCACCGCTGCAACCGGCAGGCCGAGAAAGATGCCGAGCACCGCGCCGAGCGAGGCGCCGGCCGAAACGCCGAGCAGGTCGGGCGAGGCGAGCGGGTTGCGGAACATGCCCTGAAAGGCCGCGCCGGCGGCTGCAAGGGACGCGCCGACCAGGATGGCCGCGCCCACCCGCGGCGCGCGGATGTTCCAGAATACAATCGAGGCCGTGCCGGTCTCGGTGCCGGTCAGGATTGCCCAGAGCTGCGCTGGCTCGATCGGGAAACGACCGACCGCCAGCGCCCCCAGCACCGCGACGACGAGGGCCGCGACGCCGACGCCCCAGGCCAGCGCCCCACGCTTCATGCTGGGCGCCTCACGCCGGCAAGGCGGGGCGCAGCAGCGCCTCGATCTGCGCGGGCTCCGGGCGGCGGTGATAGAACAGAGCGTGGAAGTCAGCGACCGCCTCCGCAAGCCCAGCGCGTGGCCGCAGCCCGAACAGCACCGGCAGCCACATCAGCCCGAGCAGGCGATTCACGGCAGGCGGGAAATCTACCCAGCCGAAGGGCAGGCCCGGCGCCAGCGCCACGCGCCCCGCGCGCACCGCCGGCACCGCGGACCAGAGCCGGTCGGTCTTCGCGGTCGTCATGAAGTCGGGATGGATGGCGATGATCCAGTCGGGGTTCCAGGCGAAGACCTGCTCCATCGAGAATTGCACCAGGCTGCCGGCGCCAAGCGCCGAGGCGGCGACATTCTCCGCGCCCGCGAATTCGATGATCTCGGTGTTGATCGAGCCGGCGACGCCGGTCTCAAGCCCGCGCGGGCCGCGCACATAGAGCACGCGTGGCCTGCCGCGTGCGCGCAGCGCCTCCGCGGCCGCGACGGCCTCGCCCAGGATGCGCTCTGCGGCGGCCGCCCGCGCTTCGGCGGCGTCGCGGCGGTCGAGGATGTCGCCGAGCAGGCGATAGGTCTCGGGGATCTTCGGCAGCGCGCCGTCAAGCAGCAGGGTGGGCAGCCCGGTCTGCGCCTGCACGCGTTCGGCGAGCGAGACGAAGACCGGCCGCACCGAGCCGTAGTCGAGCACGAGGTCGGGCCGTTGCCGCAGCACAGCCTCGATATTCGCGGTGTTGTCGCGGCCCGTCAGGCGGCCGATCTCGGGCAGGGCGGCGGCCTCGGGTAGCATGAAGGCGGCTTCGGCCGGGCGCGGCGGCCGGGCGGGCCAGCCGGCGAGCAACTCCGGCGCCAGCGTGTAGAGCAGGATCGCCGCGGGTGGGCCTGCCGGAAAGACCCGCGTGACGCTGTCCGGCACCGCGATCCGCCGGCCCGTCGCGTCAGCGACCTGCCGCTCCGCCCGCGCGGGCGTAGCGAACAGCGCCGGCGCGGCCAGCAGGGCGCGGCGCGGGATCATCCCTTGGTGCCGACCATCACATCGGAGGCCTTGATCACCGCTACAGCCTCGCCGCCGACCGCAAGGCCCAGTTCCTCGGCGGATTCATTGGTGATGGCGGCGGTGACAATGACGCCAGGTGCCACTTCGATCGTGACATGCGTCGTGGTGACGCCCTTGCGGATACCGGTGATGGTGCCGGGGAACTGGTTGCGGGCGGAGAGCTTGAGCATGGCAATGCCTTTCACGGGTCAGCGGGCTGGAAGGCCGGGTGCGACGAAGCCGTAGCGATCCAGGATGGCCTGTCCTGCAGGAGATAGGAGGAACATCGCGAAGCGCACGGCCTCCGGCCTGTCCGAAAGCAGGATCAGCCCGTAATCCGCGCCGACCGACAGCGCCTCCGGCACCGCGACCTGTCGCAGCGACGCATCGGCGGCGCGCGCCAGTACGGCGTTGGTGCAGTAGGTCAGGAACAGGTCTGCCGCGTTGCGCTCGAACTGCCAGGCATAGAGGTCGCGCCCTTGCGGTTGGCGCGGGCTATCGGGCCCGCCGGTCAGCAGCAGCGCCTTGGCTTCCAGCGCCGCGCGCGCGCCAGGACGAACAGCTTCCGCCCTCCCGAACAGCGCGAAGGCGTAGTCGCCGGCAGGATCGGCGCGCGGCGTCGAGGTGCCGAGCCGCAGCGCGGGATCGAGCATGCGCTCCAGCAGCGTAGCCGGCGTCACGTCGAGCCCCGGCCGCGCGATGGCGCACAGCGCGTTGCGCGCGAAGAGCGCGGTCGGGCGGTTGCGCTCGCGGCCCACCGCTTCCGGATGCTCCATGTTGGCGGAGGCGAACACCTCGAAGGGCTCACCGCCGGCGATTCGCTGTCGCAGCAATCCGGAGGGCGCGTAGGTTTGCGTGACCGCGCCGCCGCCTGGTGCACGTTCGAAGGCCTGTGCCACCTCGGCGAGCGCCGCCCTCAGCGAGCCGGCGGCGGCGAGACGCACCGGCTCGGCGGCGGCCGGCATGGCGAAGATCAGGGCCGCGAGAAGAGCCGCGAGCCTCACGAGGTCGGCTCCGGCTGTGTCGCGTTCGGGAAGAACAGCTGCTCGCCATTGATCTGGTAGGAGGCGATGGCGCGCTGCCCGGCAGGCGAGAGAATCCAGTCGATGAAGCGCTGGCCGTCGGCAACCTTCACATGCGGGTGGCGCTGCGGGTTCACCAGCATGACGCCATACTGGTTGAACAGCCGCGCATCGCCCTCGACCACGATCCGCAGATCCTGTCGGTTGCGGAAGCTGAGCCAGGTGCCGCGGTCGGTCAGGATATAGGCGTTCTGCGCGGCGGCGGTGTTCAGCGCCGGGCCCATGCCCTGGCCGACCTCGCGGTACCACTGGCCGCGGCCCGTCGCCGGATCGACGCCGGCGAGTTGCCAGAGGCGCAGCTCGGCCGCATGCGTGCCGGACCGGTCGCCACGGCTGACGAAAGGCGCGCGGGCTTCGGCAATACGGCGCAGCGCATCGTTGGTGTCGCGTAGCCCGTTGACCCGCGCCGGATCGGCGGCGGGGCCGACGACCACGAAGTCGTTGAACATCACGTGCCGGCGCGGGCCGCCAAATCCCTCGGCCACGAAGCGCTCCTCGGCGACGCGGTCATGCACGAACACCACATCGGCATCGCCGCGGCGGCCGACATCGAGCGCCTGGCCGGTGCCGAGCGCCACGACGCGCACCGTGATGCCCGTCTCGCCCGTGAAGATCGGCAGGATATGGCGGAACAGGCCGGATTGCTCGGTGCTGGTGGTGCTGGCGACGGTGATGAAGCGCTCCTGCGCGGATGTAGCGCCTGGCAGGAGAAGTGCCGCGGCAGCGGCAGCGAGGAAAAGGCGGCGGAACATGGCGGGTCTCCCGGATGGGCCCTTCACCACACCAGTTCGCCGCGCAGGAAGGCCGCGGCTTCTGGGGTGGCAGGCTGGTTGAAGAAGGCGGCGGCCGGTGTCTGCTCGCGCAGGCGGCCGCGGTTGAGGAACAGCACCTCGCCCGCCAGGCGACGGGCCTGACCGAGGTCGTGCGTGGTCATCACGATCTTGGTGCCACGCGCGGCGAGCGTGCCCACGATCTCCTCGACCGCGCGGGTCGCCGTGGGATCGAGGCTCGCGCAGGGCTCGTCGAGGAACAGCACCTCGGGCGACAGGGCGGCGGCGCGGGCCAGCGCCAGGCGTTGCTGTTCTCCGCCTGACAGCCGGCGCGCCGGGCGGTCGGCAAGTGCCGCGAGGCCCACCATCTCCAAGGCAGCGCGGGCGCGGGGCTCGCGCTCCGCGGCCGCGACGCCGGCCAGCTTGAGCGGATAGACGGCATTGGCCAGCACGCTGCGTCGCAGCAGCACTGGCCGCTGGAACACCATCGCCTGGCGGCGTGCGGCATCGCCCGCCCAAAGCACGCGCCCGGTGCTTGGCGCCAGCAGCCCGTGCAGCAGCCGCAGCAGCACGGATTTCCCCGCACCGTTCGGACCGACGATGATGCTGGGCGATCCGGCCTCGAGGGTAAGCGAGACATCGGACAGGATGGCGATCACGCCGGCGGAGAAACCCAAGCCTTCGGCACGCAGCGGCAGGATAGTGTCGGGTGCGCGCATCACGCGCCCGCCCGGGTGGCGAAGTCGCGCGAGGCCTGCGCGAGCGCGTTCACGACCAGCACGATCGACATCAGCACCATGCCGAGGGCTAGCGCCAGCGGCAGGTTGCCCGCGCTCGTTTCCAGTGCGATCGCGGTGGTCATGACACGGGTGAAGCCCTCGATATTGCCGCCCACGATCATCACCGCGCCGACCTCGGCACTGGCCCGGCCAAAGCCCGCCAGAAGCACGGTCAGCAGCGCAAAGCGCCCGTCCCAGAGCAGCGTCGGCACGGCGCGCGCGGGGCCGGCCCCGAAGGAACGGAGCTGTTCCGCGTATTCCTCCCACAGCCCTTCGAGCACTTGGCGTGACAGGGCGGCGAGGATCGGCGCGATCAGGACCGCCTGGGCGATGATCATCGCACCCGGCGTGAAGAGCAGGCCGAGATGCCCAAGCGGGCCCGAGCGCGACAGCAGCAGGTAGATGACCAGCCCCGCCACAACGGGCGGCAAGCCCATCAGTGCGTTGAGCACCGTCAGGATGGCACTCCGCCCCGGGAAGCGGGCGACCGCCAGTAGTGCGCCGAGCGGCAGCCCGACAAGGGCCGCGATCAGCAGGGCGGAGAAGCTGACCCGTAGCGACAGCAGCACGATCTGCGCCACCGCCTCGTCGGCAGTGAGCACAAGGTTCAGCGCAGTCGCGGCGGCGGCTCCGAGGTCGTTCACGGCAAGTTCCCAGCTTGTCCGCAAACTGCGTTCGGAAAGCTGTTTGGTCAACTGGCCTGGGGCTTGACGGAAGCGCAGCATATGCCGTTTTCTGCCATCAAATGCCCGATATCCTGACCCTGCGCGAGGCGGCCGAGTTTCTACGCCTGTCCGAGCGCTCGCTTTACGAACTGGCACGCTCGCACCGCGTGCCGGCCGCCCAGCTTGGCGGCAAGTGGCTGTTTCCGCGGAGCCAGCTGGAACGCTGGCTGACCACCCAGGCTGACGGGCAGGAAGCCGAGCCGCGGCTCGATCCCCCGCCGATCCTGGCCGGCAGTCACGACCCGCTGCTCGATTGGGCCGTGCGCCAATCCGGCTGCGGCCTCGCGCTGCGCGCCGGCGGCAGTCTCGACGGTCTCTCGGCGCTCGTCACGGGCGAGGCGATGGCGGCCGCCATGCATCTGCGCGACCCAGACACCGGCGCCTTCAACGAGCCCGCGGCGCGCGACACCCTGGCGCGCCGGCCCATGGTCGGCATTGTCTGGGCGTGGCGGTCGCAGGGGCTCATCCTGCCTGCCGGCAATCCGCGCAGCATCCAGGCCATCCCGGACCTGGCGCGGCCGGGCATCAGCGTGGTCGGCCGGCAGCCACGCGCTGGCAGCCACGTGCTGCTGGTGCATCTTCTGGGCGAAGCGGGCATCCGGCTCGATGCCGTGCGGTTCCTGCCCGAGCCAGCGCTGGCCGAGGACGAGGTTGCCGCCGCGGTGCAGGAAGGACGCGCCGATGCAGGGTTCGGCATCGGCGCCGAGGCCGCCGCGCGCGGGCTCTGCTTTGTCCCGCTGTTCCGCGAGCGCTTCGACCTAGTGATGGAGCGGCGCCACTATTTCGGGGCGCACCTACAGCGCCTGATGCGCTTCGCCCGCCAGCCCGACTTCGTGGCGCGCGCAAAGCGGCTGGGAGGGTACGACGTCGAGGAGAATGGGGAAGCCAGCTTCTGTCTGTAAGGTCGCGGTCGGCTTTTGTCCGGCCGAGCCGCGATTGATCGACCGACGGCAACCCGACACTGCGGCTGCGGCGGTTCGGATCTTCGATCACCGCTTTTGCCAGTTTCAATGTGGTTCGCATCGCTACGCCGCTTCTCGCTCGGGCTCGCGCATTACCTGGGGACGCCATCGAAGCCGCGCGAAAATCTGCGAGGGACCGTTTGTAACCAGTCGCACTTCCTCCGCCAGTTTCAAAGTGATCCACTCTCTCCGCCCGCCCGATCCGCCCGCTGAATGGCAGGATTCCTGGGGATTTTGGGGCGGACCTATTGATCGGCCAGGGCAGGAAAAGCCCAAAAGTTTCTCTCCGAGGGCCAATTCTCTCCAAAGCTGTTGACTTGGCTGATTTAGTACGGATTTCGTAAGTAGTTGAATTTAAAAGAATTTCCTGTGGCGGAAATGTAGCGCGGTTCGAATGGCACTTGCCTGAGATCCGTACTGGATTTTCGAAACGCAGGCGCGGCGCCGCCAATTCTATTAAAAAATTGGCGACCCTTCTCAAAAAAAGGTAGTTTTCGAGTTATCTGGAAGCCTATCGCGGCCATTGCCCAGCGCAGCAACGACAGTCCTTAGAGTCTGCCTCCAAAGGCTTTCTCTCATCCGGATCGTCGCTGCACTCCCAACTTGATCGAAGGCGCTCAATGCGGGATGGGGCGTCACGGATGCAGACCCGCGATCGCCTGGTCGGTCGCTTCGGTGGCCGCCTTCAAGGCCTTAAGATTGCCGGAAAGCGGCGTGACCAACCCGGATACGTCGGCAATGCCCTCTTCCTCGATGCGCGTAGCTGCTTCCTCCACGGCTAAGTTCCACTGATAAAGCAGCGATACCATTTGCGCAGCCGACACGCCTTCCTCATCGCCCAGGCGCCACATATCTTCAGCAAGCCTGTCGACCATCGTGGGTACGGGTGTCCGTCGTCAAATGATTTGAGACCACTTGGCGTGCTGTGTAACGGAGTATCTGGCCCATCTGCGGGATAGGTTAAGCTGCGTTTTGTTGATGCATCAAGCGGCGGTGCTGGATGGTTTTGCGCTTGATGCGCTGGC